>JAYRWH010000052.1:0-2197 GCA_041918155.1 Ilumatobacteraceae bacterium
CCTGCCGCGGCGGGCACGAGCACCAGCCCGACGCACAACCAGATCGCGGGCCGCAGTCGCATCGGCCTCACGCTACTGACCACCTCGGCTGCGGCGGTGTCAGGCCATACTGGGCCGATGGGCTTCGACTCCACCCGCCCCAAGAAGGTGCGCCCCGGCGACTATGTCGCGATGGCGGGCGCATCCGTGGTGACGCTCGCGCTCATCCTTTGGGCGTTCTTCGGCTGACCCGCCGGGAGCCGACAACAGAGAACGCGTGCTAGAACGCGTTCTCGATCACGTGCACCTTGGCGCCCACGACAGCGGCGACGTCGAAGCGCACCTCCACGAACCGGTCAGGGCCGTATTCGGCCAGCCACGCGGCTGCGAGGCGGCGAACGCGGCGTTGCTTCGCCCAGCCCACCGCGCCCTCGGGCCCGCCGAACTCGGTCGAGGCGCGGGCCTTCACCTCGCAGAACACGACCACGCCCGGCGCGCCGAGGATCAGGTCGATCTCACCCGCCGCGCACCGCCAGTTGCGCGCCACCACCTCGTAGCCACGCCGCACGTACCACCGTGCGGCTTCGTTCTCACCGAAGCGGCCCCTGGCCTGCGCCGCTAGATCTCCACCGACGGCAGCTCTTCGACGTTGACGTCCTTGAACGTCAGCACCCTCACCTTGGGCACGAAGCGGCTCTTCCGGTACATGTCCCACACCCATGCGTCGCTCAACTCCACCTCGATCACCGGGCGCGATGCATCACCGGTCACGGTGACCTTCACATCGTTGGCCAGGTAGAAACGGCGCTCAGTCTCCACGGCGAAGCGGAACATGGCCGCGACGTCTTGGTACTCCTGAGCGAGTTGGAGCTCGCGCTCTGCTTCGAAGTTCTCGAGATCGTCAGAGCTCAATTTGGGTGCTCTTCACACCGACACGACGCCTCAGGCGTCGCGCTTTTCCTTGATCTTGGCGGCCTTACCGACGCGATCCCGGACGTAATAGAGCTTCGCACGGCGCACATCGCCCTTCTTGAGGACCTCGATCTTCTGCACGCTAGGGGTGTGCACCGGGAAGGTGCGCTCGACACCGACGCCGTAGCTGAGCTTGCGGACCGTGTAGGTCTCCGCCACGCCGCTGCCCTGCCGGGCGATGACGTTGCCCTGGAACACCTGCACGCGCTCCTTGTTGCCCTCGACGACCTTCACGTGCACCTTGACCTCGTCGCCGGGGCCGAAATCCGGGATGTCCGAGCGAAGGGACTGGCTGTCGACAAAATCGGTGGACTTCATGTCAGGGGCTTCTTTGCAGAGAGTCGAACAGGGAACACTCAAGGATAGGTGAGTGACGGGAACTCTTCCAACAGTCGCCGGTCGGAATCCGCAAGCCCGCCGACACCCCCGGGCAGCAGATCGGGGCGGTATCGCAGCGTGCGATGGAGCGCCTGGGCCCTACGCCAGCGCTCGATGCGGGCATGATCGCCCCCGCGCAGCACATCGGGCACGGCCCAACCACGGAACTCCGCGGGACGTGTGAAATGCGGCTCCTCCAGCAATCCGGACACCCCGAAGCTCTCGTTCACCGGGCTGGCGGCATTGCCCATCGCCCCCGGCAGGAGCCGAACGACGGCTTCGATCACCACGCACGCCGCCACTTCCCCACCGTTGAGCACCATGTCACCGATGCTCAGCTCGCCGTCGACGAGGTGCTCGCGCACGCGATGGTCGACGCCCTCGTAGCGACCGCACAGCAAGGAGAAGCCGGGCAACTCGGCGAGTTCGTGCGCCATCGCTTGGTCGAAGCGGCGGCCACCAGGACCGAGCAGGTACAACGGACGCGGCGGCTCGGCCGCCTCGACGCTGGCGAACAGCGGCTCGGCCTTCATCACCATGCCGGCGCCGCCGCCGAAGGGAGCGTCGTCGACGGTGCGGTGCACGTCGAAGGTCTGCTCGCGCGGGTCGTGCAGGCGCAGATCGACCAGACCGGTACCGCGAGCCTTGCCGAGCAGGCTCTCCGCGCAGAAGCCATCGACGAGGTCGGGGAACAGGGTGAACACGTCGATGCGCATCGGTCTGCAAGCCTACGGGTGATGATCTACCACCTCACCGACCCCATCACCTGGGCCGGCTCGCTCGCTGCCGGCGAACACACCGGCTCCACCCGCGGGGTCACCCTCGCCGAGGAGGGGTACATCCACTGCAGCACGGCGGCGCAATGGCG
>JAYRWH010000053.1:0-1857 GCA_041918155.1 Ilumatobacteraceae bacterium
AGGCCCGTGAGCAGGGTCGGGTCGAGGATCGCGACCTTTGGAATCAGGTGCGGATCGGCGACGAAGAACTTGCGGTGCAGCTCGCTGTTGGTGATTACCGCGCCCAGCGTCACCTCGCTGCCCGTGCCATGCGTCGTGGGGATCGCCACGTGCGGCAGCAGCGGGCGGTCGAGCCGCAGCAGCCCCATGTTCTCGATGGCCGAGCCGCCATTGGTGAGTGCCACCAGCGTGAGCTTGGCGGCGTCGATCGAGCTGCCACCGCCGAGGCTGACGAGGCCGTCGGCCCCGACCGAGCGGCAGTAGGCGATCGCGGCGTCGGCGCACTCGTAGGTCGGGTCAGGCACGACGCCGTCGAACACGCCGGCAATGCGGTCGCCGCCGGAGCGCAGCACCTCGTCGACGAGGCCCGCCGCGCGCACGCCCTTGTCGGTCACGACCACGGCGCGCCGGACGCCGGCCATGCGCAGTTCGTTGTGGAGGTTCGCGATCGACCTCGGCCCGCACAGGATCCTGGTCGGCTGATAGAAACCGAAGGTAGGGTTCAGCGGGTGAGGCAGGATCGACCTGAAGGTGCTGCGGTTGGCAGTACCCTCGTTCGAGGTGTAGATGACCTTGGTCTGCGTGTACGACTTCAGGCCTTCGTCGCCGAACTCGCGTCCGACCCCGCTCGTCTTGTAGCCGCCAAACGGCGTGAAGTCCGAGAGCACGGCCACGTCGTTGATCCACATCGTGCCGGTGCGGATGCGGTTGGCGATCCGGCGGGCCCGGTTCAGGTCGCGCGACCAGACGGCGCCGGCGAGGCCATAGTCGCTGTCGTTGGCGATCGCCACCGCCTCGTCGTCATTCTCGAACGGGATCACGACCAGGACCGGCCCGAAGATCTCCTCGCGCGCGATGCGCATGTCGTTACGCACGTCCGCGAAGAGCGTCGGCTCGAAGTAGCAGCCGTGATCGAAGCCCGGCACCTTCGCGGGCTGGCCGCCGCAGACCAGCCGCGCGCCCTCGGCCTTGCCGATCGCGACGTACTTCTGCACGGTCTCGAATTGCCGCGTGCTCGCGAGCGGACCCATCTTCGTGTCCGGCATCATCTGGTAGCCGACCTTGATGTCGCGCATGCGGCGCTCGAGGCGCTTCACGACCTCCTCGTAGACCGGGCGGGCAACGAGCAATCTCGAGGCCGACACGCAGATCTGCCCGGCATTCGACATGCTGCCGGCGATCGCGCCATCGACCACGACGTCGAGGTCGGCGTCGTCGCAGACGATGCTCGCGGACTTGCCGCCGAGTTCGAGTGAGACCTTCTTCAGCGTGCCCCCGGCCAGCGACATGATGCGCTTGCCGACCTCGCTGCTTCCGGTCAGCGAGACCTTGTCGACCAGCGGGTGCAGGCACAAGGCCTCGCCCATCGAGCCGCCGGGCCCGGTGATGACGTTGATGACGCCCTTCGGGAAGCCGGCCTGGTTGGCGAGGCTCGCCACCGCGAGCGCTGACAGCGGGGTCGTCGAGGCCGGCTTCAGCACGATCGTGTTGCCGGTGACGAGCGCGTGGGACAACTTCCAGAGCGCCATCATGTAGGGCGCGTTCCACGGTGCAATCGCGGCGCAGACCCCGATCGGTTCGTGCCTGATCAGGTTCGTGCCGAACGCGTAGACGTTGCCCGACGCCGGTACCTCCTCTTCCCAGGCGAACCGGTTGGCGGAATACCAGGCGAGGTTGCGCATCGAGTTGGCGGCCACCCACAATCCGCCGCCCACCCATGCAGGGGTGGCGCCCATGCTGCGGCTGTCGCCGAGCGCGATCTGGCCGCTCTGGGCCTCGATGAGGTCGGCGAAGCGGATCACGATCTGCGATCGCTCC
>JAYRWH010000054.1:0-5803 GCA_041918155.1 Ilumatobacteraceae bacterium
CGTCGTGTCGAGGGATGCCGCCACGCCACCGGCTTCGTTCGAATGCTCGCATTGCACGGGAGGCACCGCATGATCCCCATCACCGTCGTCAAGCTTGGCGAGGAGGAAGAGGCACTCGTGCTGCAGGTGTTGCGGTCGGGCATGCTGGCCCAGGGCACCATGGTGCAGCGGTTCGAGGAGCTGTGTCGCGCCATGACGGGTGCGCAGCACGCGGTGGCGGTCAACAACGGCACCACCGCGCTCGTCGTCGCGCTCGAGGCACTGCAGTTGCAGGCCGGCGACGAGGTGGTCACCAGTCCGTTCACGTTCGTGGCGACGCTCAACGCGATCCTCGAGGCCGGCGCCTCCGTGCGCTTCGCCGACATCACCGAGATCGACTTCAATCTCGACCCGGCATCGCTTCCGGCCGTGCTCTCGGAACGTACCAAGGTTCTGATGCCGGTGCACCTCTACGGCCAGCCCGCTGACATGGCACCCATCGCCGCCACCGCGGCGCAACGCGGTCTGTCGATCGTGGAGGATGCCGCGCAGGCACACGGCGCTCACTACGGTGGCCGACCGATCGGCACCTACGGTCAGGCAACCTTCAGCTTCTACGCGACGAAGAACCTGAGCGCGGGCGAGGGCGGCGTCGTCACCACCGACGACGATGCGCTGGCCGACCGGCTGCGGCTGCTGCGCAATCAGGGCATGCGTGCCCGCTACTACTACGAACTGGCCGGGCACAACTACCGCCTCACCGACCTCGCCGCCGCGGTCGCGATCCCGCAGTTCAACCGGCTGCCGGCGATCGTCGCCGCTCGCGCGGCCAACGCCGGGTACTTCCGCGAGCACCTCGCTGGCTTGCCCGGGGTCGTCACCCCGACGACGCTCGAAGGTCGCACGCACGCGTGGCACCAGTACACGCTGCGCATCACCGCCGATTGCCCGTTCGACCGCGACACCGTCCTGGCCCGCCTGCACGAGCACGGCGTCGGCGCTGGCGTCTACTACCCGCGCGCGGTCTACGACTACGAGTGCTACCGCGCCAACCCGCGCGTGCACATCGGCGAGGGCAGCCCGATCGGCGAGCGCGTCGCCCGCGAGGTCATCAGCCTGCCGGTGCACCAGCACCTCACGGAAGGCGAGCGCGATCAGGTGGTCGCGGCCGTCACCGCCGCCGTGGGCGGCCCCGCGTGACGGGGCGCATCGCAGTCGTCTTCGGCACCCGCCCGGAGATGATCAAGCTCGCGCCCGTCATCCACCGCCTCGGCGAGCGGGCGTTGGTCGTGCACACCGGCCAGCACTTCGACGACAACATGAGCCGCGCGTTCCTCGAACAGCTGCACATCGGGCAACCGCACCTGCACCTCGAGGTCGGCGGCACCACCCGCGGCGCGCAGATCGGCAACGCCACGGTCGCGATCGAGCAGTTCCTGCTCGACGAGCACCCGGCAGCCGTCGTCGTGCAGGGCGACACGAACTCGGGGTTGGCCGGCGCGCTCGCCGCCAACTCGACCACCACTCCCCTCGCCCACCTGGAAGCCGGCCTGCGCAGCTACGACCGGGCGATGCCCGAGGAGCACAACCGGGTGCTGATCGACGCCATCTCGGATCTGTGCCTGGCACCGCACATCAGCAACGCCGAGGCGCTGCACCGAGAGGGCGTCGCCGCCGAACGCATTCGCGTCACCGGCAGCACACTGCTCGACGCGCTCGACACGATCATGCCGCAGCCGGCCGAACGGGCCGAGCACCTCGCCGCCCACGACGTGCGCGCCGGCAGGTTCGTGCTGGCCACCATCCATCGCGCGGAGAACGCCGACAACGAGCCCAACCTGCGCGCCATCCTCGGCGAGCTGGCGGCGCTGCCGCTACCTGTCGTGCTGCCGCTGCACCCGCGTACCCGCAAGCGTGCCGCCGAGTTCGGCCTGCAACCGCTGCTCGACCGGCTGCTCGTGTGCCAGCCGGTGGGGTACCGCGAGTTCGTCAGCCTGGCCCGCGAGTCGGCGATGATCAACAGCGACTCCGGCGGCGTGCAGGAGGAAGCCACGATCGTCAAGCGCCCGGTGCTGGTGGTGCGCAACTCAACGGAGCGCCCCGAGATCCTCGGCACCTTCGCCCACCTGGTGGCGGCCGGCCCGCAGATCGGTGCGGTGGCCGGCGAGCTGCTGGCGCACATCGACGAAGTGCACGCTCGTCTGGAAGCACTGCCCTACCCGTACGGCAGCCATGCCAGTGACGCGGTGGTGGCCGCGCTCGACGAGCTCCTGTCGTGACGAACTCGGGCTGACGACCTGTTGCCCGCCCTGGCGGGGTACACCTAGCGAGTCGAACCGGTTTCGATCTGCTCGGCCAGCACGTGGGCGGGACGGATCTGGCGTCGCTCCTCCAGGTGGTCGGCCGTACGGTCGACGAGCTGCAGGAAATGGGCGAGCTGCAACGACAACGGCTCGCCCGTGTGGCGCACGAACGGCAGCTCGATCTCGCTGGACGAGCGATAGCCGACGCCGCCACCGGTGAGCAACATCTCCTGGCTGACGTTGCGGTAGACGGTGACGTCCTGGCGCAGCAGGTCCACCTCGACCAGTTGCGTCGCGGTGTGAATGCTGAGCGAACGCACCTTGCGCTGCCCCATCCGGTTGGCGGACAGTGTCGCCACCCCCGACGCGTCGCCGGCCGCCTCAGTGAGCGACCCTGCACTGAACGACACGGTCGCGTCGGCGATCTCGTTCCATTTGGACGTGGCCGGTCGCACGGAGGCGGAGCCGAGCAGCGTGCCCTCCAGCGGGCAGAACAACCGCTGCGCGACATCGAGATCGTGCAACATCAGATCGTTGACGACACTGGACGCGATGCGTGGCGCGGGCGGCGAGTGGCGCACGGCCAACAGGTGCACGGGCGGCCCGTCGAGGATCTGCACGGCGGTGTGGAAGGCGGCGTTGAACCGCTCGACGAAGCCGCACATCACCGGCACGTCGTCGGCCTCCGCCACCGCCAGCAGTTCGTCGAGCTGCGCGAGCGTGGGCGCGAACGGCTTCTCCACGAGCAGCGGGCGACCGGCGCGCAACAACGGCATCACGGTCTCCATGCGGGTCGCCGTGCTGCCGGCGACGATGACCGCATCGCAGTCGAACGCGTCGGCGAGCTCGGTGGACGGATGCGACCCGTAGCGCGCCGCCAACCGCTTCGCGGCCTCGGCGTCGACGTCGATGACGACGGCCAGATCGGCCTCGGCGGACTCGGCGATGACGCGTGCGTGGCTGGACCCCATTTGGCCAGCGCCGACGAGCGCTAGCTGCCGGCGGGTCACGCCGCGTTCTCCGCGATCGGCCCATCCGGGGAGACTTCGCCGGCCTTCGGTGGAGTGCGTCGCAGCGACGTGACCAGCCGCACGACGAGATGCTCGGCGGTACCCAGGATGATCAGCAGATCCATCGTGATCGACCAGTTCTCGACGTAGAACAGGTCGAGGCGACGGTACGCCTCGAACGACGGGTTGTCGCGGGCCTCCACCTGCCACAGGCCGGTGATGCCGGGCAGCACCTGCTCGCGCTGGCGCAGATCGGGGCCGAAGTCGGCGACCTCGGACGGCAGCGCCGGCCGCGGCCCGACCAAGCTCATCTCGCCCCGGAGCACGTTGACCAGCTGCGGCAGCTCGTCGAGGCTGGTCTCGCGTAACCACCGACCGACCCGGGTGACGCGCGGATCGCTTTCCATCTTGAACAGCGGCCCGTTGCGCTCGTTGGCGGCACGCAGGTTGGCCAGCTGCTCTTCCGCGTCGACGCGCATGGTGCGGAACTTGAGCACATTGAACGTGTTGCCGCCCCGACCGACACGCTGTTGGCGGAAGTAGACCGGCCCACGGTCGCCCAGTTTGACCCCGATGGCGATGGCGGCGAACAGCGGCGCGGCCACCACCAGGATGATTGCTGCGAGGGCGATGTCGAACCCGCGCTTGATGAGCCGCTGCAGCCTGGAGAGCGACGGGGCCTCCACGTAGAGCAGCGGCTCGTGTGACAGCGGCAGCGAGCGCAGACGGCGGGCCTCGATGCCCGACACGCCGGTGGCGAGGTGCACGTGCACGTCGTGCTGCTGCAGGTTGCGGATCAGCGAGTTGAGGCGGCTGGCGCCCAGCGCCGTCGGCGACACGACCACGCCCGACGCACCATGCTCGGTGACGAGCGCCTCGGTGTCGTCGGAGTCGCCCAACCACAGGGCACCGATGTTGTGGCGCAGCGCATCGTCGCGGTTGCCGACGATGCCGACCACTGACATGCCCAGGTCAGTATGCGTGGCGAACAGCTCGATGAGGCGGGCCGCTTCCGAGTCGGAACCGACGACGAGCACGCGCCGCTGGTGTTGGCCCTTGGATCGCTTGACCGAGACCCAGGAGCGGAACGCGGAGCGGTTGAGCACCAGCAGGAGCCAAGAGATGACTGCGCCGAGTGCGAGGTAGCGGATGCGGAAGCCGAAGCTCGCGACGCGGTCGACCACGATGATGCTGACGAGCATCATCGCGACGGCACGCGTGCTACGCGTCAATTCGACGACGCGCACTGCGCTAACACGGGCGAGGAAAAGCCCCTGGCTGCGCAGGCACAGCAACCCGAGCGCGACGGCAGAGATGATGCAGCCGATGGCGCGTAGCCAGCCATGCGCGGCAGGGAAATCCAGGCTGAGGATCATGGCGGCATACCCGAGCGCGAACGCGAGGGCATCGCCGAAAACGAGTGCCAGCTTCAGCTTGCTGAGACCCAGGAAACCCGCTTCCGACACCGCTACGCCGCCAGTGTCGCCGCTCATGCTCACCGTGATCTTCTTCATTTCGCCAACTTTCCATGGCACCGCTCACACCAAGGTCGACCATCAGGGTAGGCATCAATGACGCCGATCGGGTCAACGCCTGAAGAAGACCAGATGTCGATCGTGCATCCAGCCGTCCGCTGCTCCTCCCATCATCGATTGCAGCCTACAAGCTGTGGACAAACGCCGAATGTGGTCTTCCGACTACGGGAGCAGGTCGAACAGCCCATCCGGAGGGTCGATCTCGACCCGTCCAACACCCACCCCAGCACTCACGGAGGTGATGAACACCACCGGCACCAGAGCGCCGCCATCGAGCTCGAGCAGGTCGTGGGCCGGGTTTGCAATCACCGCTATGCAGCGACCGTACGCCTGCCCATCGACGCCGAACACCTCGGCGCCGATCAGATCGTGCACGTACCAGCCGGCGTCATCGGTCGGCGGCAGCGCCGCCGCCAGGATCGGCGTGCCGACGTACGCCTCGGCCGCGGTGCGATCGGCGAGACCGGCGAACTGGACGAGCCAGCGGTTGCCGGCGCGGCGAGCGGACTCGACCACCAACCAGATGCCCTTGGCCTGCACACGGGCGCCCGGTGCCAGCCGCTCGGTGCGATCGGTGAGCAGATCGACGTACAGCGCGCCGCGCACACCATGGGCGCGGCCGATGCGGCCGACTTCGAGCACGGATCAGTCCGCGAAATCGACGTCGACTTCGACGCCGTCGCGGGTGGCGGCGGCGCGAACGACGGTGCGGATGCTCTGTGCCGTGCGGCCGCGGCGGCCGATCACGCGGCCGAGATCGCCGGGGCCGACGCGCACTTCGAGGCGCACCTTGCCATGGCTCTCGGACGAATCGACCGTGACCTGCTCGGGATCGTCGACGATCGAGCGCACCACATGGGTGAGCACCGCAACGGCCATGGGGGCCGAGGCACTACCAAGCTGATCGGACATCACTTGGCCGCGCGAGCGGCGCCGAACTCTGCCCAGGCGCCCGAGATCTCGAGCAGCTTCTTGA
>JAYRWH010000055.1:0-20433 GCA_041918155.1 Ilumatobacteraceae bacterium
CCCGGGGGCTAGTGGGGCCGCTGGGTGCCCCACACCCCCGCCCGCGCGCCGGCCCCCCGGGGGGGGGGGGGGGTGAGGGCCGGCCACGCGGGGGTGTCGGCGGCGTGCCCCCCCCACGGCAACATCGACATTGCCGACCTGCGCGCCAAGGCTGAGGGCGCCGGGCCGAACCTCGCCGCGGCGATGGTGACCTACCCGTCCACCCACGGCGTCTTCGAGGAGGCGATCACCGAGATCTGCGTGGTCGTGCACGAGCACGGCGGGCAGGTGTACGTCGATGGGGCGAATCTCAACGCGCTCGTCGGCATGGCCCGGCCGGGCAAGTTCGGCGCGGATGTCAGCCACCTGAACCTGCACAAGACGTTCTGCATCCCCCACGGTGGCGGCGGCCCGGGCGTCGGTCCGGTCGCGGTGAAGGCGCACCTCGCGCCGTTCCTGCCCGGTCATCCACTCGGCAGGGATCAGGCAGTCGGGCCTGTGTCGGCCGCGCCGTTCGGCTCCGCGAGCATCCTGCCCATCTCGTGGGTCTATGTGGCACTGATGGGCACGCAGGGCCTGCACGACGCGACGGCTGCGGCGATCCTCAACGCGAACTACGTGGCCAGCCGGCTGAACGCGGCGTTCCCCGTGCTCTACACGGGCACCCACGGCCGGGTGGGCCACGAGTGCATCGTCGATCTGCGGGCCATCACGAAGGAGTCGGGCGTCACCGTCGACGACGTCGCCAAGCGCCTCATGGATCACGGCTTCCATGCACCGACGATGAGCTTCCCGGTCGCCGGCACGCTGATGATCGAGCCAACCGAGAGCGAGACGTTGCACGAGCTCGATCGCTTCTGCGAGGCGATGCTCGCCATTCGCGCCGAGATCGATCGCGTGCAGTCCGGCGAGTGGCCGCTCGAGGAGAGCCCGCTGCGCATGGCGCCGCACACGGCCGACGACCTGCTCGGCGAATGGCACCGTCCCTACTCGCGAGAGCTCGGCGCGTATCCACTACCACGCGTGAGGGCGAGCAAGTACTTCCCGCCCGTGTCGCGCATCGACGCGGCCTACGGCGACCGCAACCTCATCTGCAGCTGCGAACCCCTCGAGTCCTACCAAGTCGGCGCTGAGGCGGGCTCTGGCCCCGCCTGAACGCCGACTTGGCTAGAAGAGCCGGGCGGTGAGCTGGCGGCGGTAGGCGGCGGTGCGCGGGTCGTTGGGGCCCATCAGCTCAAGGATGTCGACGAACTGCTGACGAGCTTCGTCGTCGCCCTTGACCTTGTCGAGCAAGGCGGTGAGCGTGGCGTCGTAGTCGTCGTCGGGGGCGAGCTGAAGGCGAGCCTTGGCGGCCACCACACGGGTTCGGTCGTCCTCTGGGATGCGAGCGAGGAAGGCCAGCGCCTGTTCGTTCTCGCCGCGGGCGATGAGCAACTCGGCCAGCCCGATGATTGCCTCTTCGTTGGCGGGATCGAGCTCCAGGACCGCACGGAATGCGCCTTCGGTGCCCTCGGCGAGCAGCGCCGCAATGGTCTGTTCGCCCTCGCTCGGCAACAGGCCATCGACGAACTGTTGCACGACATGCTCTGGGTACGCCCCTGTGAACCCGTCGATGACCTTGCCGTCCTTCAGCGCGTAGACGGCGGGGATCGACTGCACCTGGAACGCCTGAGCGACGGCCGGGTTCTGATCGGTGTCGACCTTCACCAGCACGACTTGGCCGCCGGTGGCATCGACCACCTTCTCCAGGATCGGGCCAAGCGTCTTGCACGGGCCGCACCACGGCGCCCACAGGTCGACGATCACGGGCACGCTCAGCGAGCGATCGATGACCTCGGTCTGGAACGTTGCATCGGTGACGTCGATGGACATGCCCGCACGATACCGGCCGACGCGCCGTGCCCGACCCGCGGCCGGTACGGTACGAGCATCATGGATCTGCCCGGCGACCTCTACGAACTCACCGGCCCGTTGCCCCATCTCGACCGCCCCGTGCTCGTGGTGCATCTCGATGGATGGATCGACGCGAGCGGCGCCGCGGCCGCCGCGCTCGCGACACTCGAGCGTTCGTGCGGCACGGAGCTGCTGGCCACGTTCAACAGCGACCTGTTCGTCGACTACCGCGCCCGGCGACCGACGATGGAGATCCGCGAGGGCGTCAACACGCGGCTCGTTTGGAGCGACATCGAGCTGCGCCGCGGCACCGACCAGCACGGCCGGCCGGTGCTCGTGCTCACTGGGCCCGAGCCCGACATGCAGTGGAAGTTGTTCGGCGCCGCGATGAAGGACCTCGCGGTGCGGCTCGGCACCGACAAGGCGGTGTGCTTCGGCGCCTATCCATTCGCCACGCCGCACACTCGTCCGACCCAGTTGTCATGCACCTCGCCGTCGCCCGAACTCGTCGCCGACACCCCCTACGACAAGGGCACGGTCGACGTGCCTGCCGGCATGAGTTCGGTGCTCGAACATGTGCTCACCGACGCCGGTATCCCCACCATCGGTTTGTGGGCGCGCGTGCCCCATTACATCAGCGCGATGAGCTTCCCCGCCGCAGCGGTAGCGCTGTTGAAGGGGCTCGCCGATGCAACGGATATCCAGATTCCGGCGATCGACCTCGAGCGCGAAGCACAGAAACAGCGTCGGCGCATCGACCAGCTCGTCGAGGGCAACGACGAGCACCAGGCGATGGTGCGTCAGTTGGAATCACTCTACGATCAGGTCGCTGAGCAGGCCGAGACGCTCGCCGGCGATCTGCCGAGTGGCGACGATCTCGCCGCCGAGTTCGAGCGCTTCCTGCGCGACCAGGGCGACTGACGCCGGGCACGCTGATCGAGGTCGGCGAAGGCCGCGCTCGTAAGGCTGTCGGCCAGGCTTGCCGGCAACCACCCGAGCATTCATGCACGCGGTCTGGGCGTCACTAACCTGACCCCCGAACGAGAGGGACGACATGAAGGTCGACGCGATGATCTCGGGCAATCTGCCCGCCGCTGCACAGAACGCAAAGAGCCTCGAACAGGCTGGCTACTCGGGGGTGTGGACCGCCGAGACGAGCCACGACCCGTTCTTCCCGCTGCTGCTGGCGGCCGAGAGCACCAAGGAAGTCGATCTCGGCACGTCGATCGCCGTCGCGTTCGCGCGTAACCCGATGAACCTGGCCAACATCGGATGGGACCTTCAGTCGTACTCGAAGGGTCGCTTCATCCTCGGCCTCGGCAGCCAGATCAAGCCGCACATCACCAAGCGTTTCAGCATGGAGTGGAGCCACCCGGCGCCACGCATGCGCGAGATGATCCTGGCCATGCGCGCCATCTGGGACACGTGGCAGAACGGCACCCCGCTCGAGTTCCGCGGCGAGTTCTACACCCACACGCTCATGACCCCGTTCTTCGCACCGACGGCCTCCGACTGGGACGGCTTCGGCGCACCCGATGTGTACCTGGCCGGCGTCGGCGAGCTGATGACCGAGGTCGCCGGCGAGGTGGCCGATGGGTTCATCTGCCACCCCTTCACCACCGAGCGCTACATGCGTGAGGTCACCGTGCCCGCGTTGGCCCGCGGGCGCGAGAAGGCCGGGCGCAGGATGGACGGCTTCGGCATCTCCGGTCCCGGCTTCATCGTCACCGGCCGCAACGACGAGGAGATGGAGAAGGCGGCGGCAGGTATCCGCCAGCAGATCGCGTTCTATGGCAGTACGCCCGCGTACCGCGGTGTGCTCGAACTGCACGGCTGGGGCGATCTACAGACCGACCTCAACACGCTGTCCAAGCGAGGCGAATGGGTGGAAATGGGCAAGCTCATCACCGACGAGATCCTCGACACGTTCGCCGTGGTCGCCTCGCCGGACAAGGTGGCCCAGGGGCTCATCGGTCGCTACGGCGACATCATCACCCGCATCAGCTTCTACTTCCCCGGCCAGCTCGACGACGAGGGCTGGGCGCCGGTGATCGACGCCCTCAAGGCTGCCTGAAGCCACCTCGGGGAACGTTTGTTCGATAGCATGGCCGGATGATCGCGCCGGCTCCAGCACTCGGTCGTCACTGCCTCGTCGCTCCTGGCCAGACCGCGCCCGTCCGCTGGGCGGCTGCCGAGCGGATCGTCATCGACCCGGCCGATCCCGCGGCCGGCGTGCGCATGGCGGCCCTTGCCGAGGCGCGCACGGGGTGCGTGCTCGAAGTCTCACCCGCGGCCGAAGACGATCTCGTGCGCCCCGCCGCCACCACTCGCGCGCCACATCTGCTGGGCGCCCGCCTGCCGATGCCGCGCGAGTTGCTGCGCCATCTGGTGTTCACCAATTCGGTCGATCATCGTGGTGCCCGGCCGGCCTGGCCCCTACTCGACCAGGCAGAGCACCTCGGCGCGCGGCGCATCGACGACTCACGTGGTGACGTCGAGCTCGCCGATGGTACGCGGGTGTGGCTCGATGGCGGCCCGCCGCGTTTCACTGCCCCGATCGATGGCGTCGCGGTACTGCACCGCGTCACGATCGAGCACGGGCGCCTCACTCCCCCGCGCGGCAACGCCACCACGGCCGAGCTCGCGCCCGACCAGTTGGCCGCCGTCACCCACGATGGCGGCGCGGCGCGCATCATCGCCCCGGCCGGCTCCGGCAAGACGCGGGTGCTCACCGAACGCGCCCGTCACCTCGCCCAGCAGTGGCGCATCCCGCCGTCAGCGATCACGCTGATCGCGTTCAACAAGCGGGCCCAGGAAGAGATCACGGCGCGCACTACCGATCTGCCCGGCCTGCAGGTGCGCACGCTCAACGCGATCGCGCTCGCGGTGTTGAACGGCTCGCCACCCTTCGCCCGCCAGCCCCAGCGGCTGAACACGATCGACGAGCCGGAGGTGCGCCGCCTCATCGGCAAGATGGTGAAGTTCCCGCGGGTACGAAACTCCGACCCCGTGGCCACGTGGCTGGAGGCGCTCTCGCTCGCCCGCCTGGGTCTCGTCGACCCCGAGGCGGTCGAGGCCCGCTACGACGGCGAGGTAGAGGGCTTCGCTGCGGTGTTCGCTCGTTACCGGGCCGAGCTCGCTCGGGCCAACGCGGTCGACTACGACGAGCAGGTGTACCGCGCGCTCGAGCTGTTGCTGCGCGATCCAGGAGTGCGCGCGAGAGCCCAGCGCTCGTGCCGGCTGTTGCTCGTCGACGAGTTCCAAGACCTCACGCCGGCCCACCTGCTGCTTGTGCGCCTGCTCGCCGGGCCCGACGGGGCGGTGTTCGGGGTGGGCGACGACGACCAGACGATCTACGGCTACAACGGTGCCGACCCGGCGTGGCTGATCGAGTTCGCCGACCTGTTCCCGGGCGCCGGCGACCACCCGCTGGAGGTCAACTACCGCTGCCCCGGCGGGATCGTGCGCGCCGCCGACACGTTGTTGCGCCACAACGTGCGCCGCGTCGCCAAAGTGATCCGCGCCGACCGCGCCGCAGAGGACGGATTCATGATCGCCCCTGCCACCGGCGACCCAGTGGAGGTCACCGTGCAGGCCGTCACCACCGCGGTCGCGGCCGGTTCGCCGCCCAGCGAGCTCGCGGTGCTCACTCGCGTCAACTCGCTGCTCGTGCCCGTACAAGTGGCGCTCGGCACTGCAGGCGTGCCCGTCACCGGCGGCGTGGGTACCGAGTTCGCCGACCGCACCGCGGTGCGCGCCGCGCTGGCCTGGCTGCGGCTCGCGTGCAGTGGCGCCGAACTCGATCCCGGCGATGTGGCCGAGGCGCTGCGCCGCCCCTCGCGCTCGTTGCATCCACGTGTGGCCGAATGGGTCGGCGAGCAGCGTTCGGTCGGCGGCCTGCGCCGACTGGCCGAGCGGATCAACACCGAACGTGACGCGATCCGCGTCGGGGAGTTCGCCGACGATCTCGAGCGCCTGCAGCTGATGGTCTCCGCCCGCGGCACCACCAGCCAGGTGCTCGCCGCACTGCGCGACTCGATGGGCCTCGCCAGCAGCATCGCCACCCTCGATCTGCACCGCCGCGGCATGAACCGCGCGGCACAGAACGACGATCTCACCGCACTCGCCCAGCTCGCGCTGCAGCAACCCGACTCGGGCGAGTTCGAGGGCTGGCTGCGCCGCTCGCTGTCCACGAGGTGGGCGGCCGACGGCGTCACGCTGGCCACGGTGCACCGGGTGAAAGGGCAGGAGTGGCCCTTCGTCATCGTGCACCACGCCGACGCGGATCAGTTCCCCCACCGCCTGTCCGAGGACGAGGAGGAGGAACGTCGCCTGTTCCACGTGGCGATCACCCGCGCCTCTCGCGACGTTCTGGTGGTTCCATCGGATCGCCCGTCACCATTCGTCGCCGAATGCAGCACCGCACCGCCGCCGCGCACGCGGGCCACCACTCCCCCGACCGAACGAGGCGGCTCGCCGAAGACGGCTTTCGTCATGACGAAACCTGGCGATGGCCTGTCACCTGACGATGCAGCGGTGTTCGCCGCGTTGCGCGACTGGCGTCGCCACGTGGCCGCCGGCAAGCCCGCCTACACCGTGCTCTCCGATCGTTGCCTGCATGACATTGCGGCGAGCCGCCCGGCGTCGCTCGATGACCTCGCCGCGGTGAAGGGCGTCGGCCCGGCCAAGCTCACCCAGTACGGGGCCGGGATCCTCGCCGTCGTGGCCGAGCAGTAGCCGTCTCGCGGGGCCGACGCGCTCGTCAGGTCTCGAGACCGGTCAGCCAGGCATACACGTTGGCGCCGAGGGCCGAGACGTCGTAGCCGCCCTCCTGCAACACCACCGTCGGCAAGCCCCATGTCCCCACGGTGGCTCCGCAGCGGTGGAACCCCTCGGTGGTGACGGCCAGATCGCAGATCGGGTCGGTGACGTACGTGTCGAGGCCGAGCGACACGATGAGCACCGAGGGACCGAACCGGGAGATGTGGCCACCGGCGCGCTCCAGCGTGGCGACGAACAGGTCGTCGTCGGCACGCTCGGGCAGTGGGTAGTTGTGGTTGTGCCCGAGGCCGCGCCCCGCACCGGTCTCGTCGGCGAAACCAACCGTGTAGGGATAGGCCCGTTGTGGGTCGCCGTGCAGCGACACGTACTGCACGTCGTCGCGCTCGTAGAAGATCTGTTGGGTGCCGTTGCCGTGGTGGTAGTCCACGTCGAGCACTGTGACACGGGTGCCGGTGGTGGCGGCGATGTGGTGGGCCGCGATCGCGGCGTTGTTGAAGAAGCAGTAGCCGCCGTAGAGGTCGGTCGTCGCGTGATGGCCGGGCGGGCGGCACAGGCCGTACGCGGCGTGGGCACCGTCGAGCACGACCTGGGTGGCGCTGAGGGCGACATCGACCGCACCACGGGCGGCGGAGTACGTGCCCTCGGTGAGCGGCGTGGTGGTCTCGAAGCACCAGTACCCCACGCGCCCGCCGATTGCGGTGGGCTCGCGACCCGGTGACATGCCGCGGCGCAGGGCTTCCATGGCAAACACGTCGGGCACCACCTCGCGGGTTCCGGGGTGCTCGGCGTTGTAGAGCGCCCACGCCTCGGCGAGGAACCGCACCAGCCCTGGGTTGTGCACGGCCTCGATCGGGTCGAGCCCCCACTCGCTGGGATCGGCGAACTCAAAGCGCTGGTCGGCCGCCAGCGCCGTACGGATCGCCTCGACCCGGCCGGCGTGTTCGAACGGGCTGTGTGACATCGAAGTGGAGACCTCCACCTCGGGTGAATGCAGCCTGTGGGTGTCGGAAAGAACGACCTTCATCCCGCCAGCCTGCCACGCCGGGCGCCGCCGGATCATCGACAGGAAAGTGACAGGAATCCGGTGCGGGGCGATCTGGACCGGCGTGACCACGCACCACGCACCAAGGAGTACCCGCCCCATGAAGCGCCACATCGCACTCGCACTCGTCGGCATCACCACGGTCTCGCTGCTCGCTGCATGCAGCGACGACAAGAATGGCAACGTCCCTGGGTTGGGCGGCGACGACAGCAGCGGCCTGACCTTGCCTGGTGGCGTGACCCTGCCGGACCGCAACGCCGCGCTCGGTAGCTGCCATGTAAAGGTGGAAGGTGACGTCACCGCCGAGTGGACCGCCGGCGGCGGCGCCTCCGCGGTGGGCTACGGCCCGTGGGTGCCCTCCGCGGCAGCGACGGTCGCCGGGATCACCCTGGACGAATCGTTCTTCATCGTCAACTGCCAGGGCGACGGCGAGAACTATGTCGGCTTCCTGCCCGCCGGTGAATCGACGATCCCGATGGCGCCGGCGAGCTACACGATCGAGCCGGCGGACAACGCGTTCGGCGCCAGCCAGACGGGGGCGATCACCACACTGCTCGGCCTCGCCGGTACCGACACCAACTGGGGCCCGAGCGCCCAGGGCCAACTCGTGATCACGGCCTTCGACGAGCACCACATCGCCGGCACGTTCACGATCCCGGTCACCGACGTGCTCGCCAGGCTGAACGGTGTCAGCAAGGGCAATGCCGTGATCACCGGCGAGTTCGACTACACGAACCCCAATTGAGTCCCGCACTCGGTGACCCAGCCCGCGCGGGCCAGGTCAGGCCAGCTCCAGCTCCTCGTTGAGGTAGAGCTCGCGGCACCTGGCCCGCTGCAGCTTTCCGGAGGAGGTCTTGGGCAGGGTTCCGGGCTTCACGAGCATCACGTCGCGGGGCGGCAGGCCGCACACGTCGAGGGTGCGGTGGTGGACATGGTGGCGCATTTCGACGAGATCGTCGGCGCGCACCTCCGCGACGACGACCACGGTCTCCTTCCCTTTGTAGCCCTCCACGCCGAACGCGATGACGTTGCCCGCCCGTACCCCATCCAGCACGCCTACGGCACGCTCGATGTCTTCGGGGAAGACATTGCGCCCACCGACGATGATCACGTCCTTGATCCGCCCGCACAGCACGAGCTCGCCGTTCACGAGGTAGGCCAGATCGCCGGTGCACAGCCAGCCATCGCGGAACAGGGCGGCGGTGGCATCGGGGCGCTTGTAGTAACCGGGCGTCACCGACGTGCCGCGCAGCAGCAACTCGCCGACCTTCCGCTCGGGCAGCTCGGCGTACGTGTCCGGGTCGACCACCCTCATTTCCAGCCCGGGCACGGCCTTGCCGAGCAGGGGCAGGCGGCGCACCTCCAGCTCCTCTTCCGCATCGGCGAGTTCCAGCGGCTTGGCGATGCGTTCACGCTCGAGCACTTCGCGATCAACGGAATCCACCACCATGCCGCGGTGCCGCTGCGGGAAGGCACCGCCGATGGCCACCTCGGCCATGCCGAACGCGGGGAACACGCTGCCGGGCCGGAAGCCGAACGGCTCGGCTGCACGCACGAACGCTTCCACCGCGGTGGGATCGACCGGCTCGGCGCCGCTCAGTGCGAGGGTGAGCGTGGAGAGGTCGATGCCCTCCATGCGGCCGAGGGCGCGAGTGGCCAGCACCCAAGCGAAGTTGGGACCGGCGGTCGCCGTGCCGCCCCAATCGCTGATCCACTGCATCCAGTGGCCCGGCTTGGCCATGAAGTCCTGCGGCGCGGCCTGCACGAGTTGCACGCCTCGGGTCATCGGCAGCGAGAGGAAGCCCACCAGGCCCATGTCGTGGTAGAGCGGCAGCCAGCTCACCATCACCTCGTCGAGGCTCAGCTCGGCGGCCTCGCAGGACGCGTCGATGTTGGCCCGCAGAACACGGTCGGGGATCATCACGCCCTTGGGCTCGCTCGTGCTGCCGCTCGTGTACTGGAGGATCACGAGCCGCTCGCCGTCGTCGTCTGGTCGCTGCCAGTTCTCCGCGACGGCGCCGGGCGCACTGGGCAGCACGGCGGCCATCGGCTCGATCGGCGGGTCGCCTGCGGCTGACGCGTAGAAGTCGGCGAGCATGTCGTCGATGAGCACGAGCTTCGCGTCGCCGTGGCGGATACGGGCGCGGGTGCTCTCCACGAACACGTCGAGCGAGCCCATGCGCATCGGCAGGGGCAGCACCATGCTGGCGCAGCCGGCCAGCCAGCAACCCTGGATGATCGTGATGAGCGGGCGCGAGGTGGGGCCGAGGATGGCCACATGGTCGCCGGGTACCAGGCCACGCGACTGGAGCGCGGCGGCGACGGCACGGGCCTCGGTGTGGATCTGCGACCACGGCACGAACGTGGGGCCGTGCGGGCTGATGCTGTGGCCGACGAAACGCACGCCGGTGGGGCGCTCGGCGGCGTTGACGAGGCGAGTGATGATCGAGTCGCTGGGAGTGCTGACCATGGCCCGAACACCGTAGTGCGGGCGCGGAGCGCGACGTTGAGCGAGTGATGCGCCGCAACCACAAGTCGGGGTTCAAGCGAGCTGCCAGCCCCAGCACCAACTTGACCGAGCGGGTAATGAGGCGGCCGCGGTCAGTGCCCGGCTCGTAGAATCGACCCGCTATGAGCGCCACCGACCCGACCCCCGCTGCCGACACCCCGTCCTACCGGTACTCGGGCGCGCTCGCGCAGGACATCGAGGCCCGCTGGCAGGATCGGTGGGAGGCCGAGGGCACGTTCGAGGCGCCGAATCCGGCCGGCCCGTTGGCCGACCCGGAGGGCGTGCGCGGCCGCCCGAAGCGCTTCATCCTCGACATGTTCCCGTACCCCAGCGGCGCTGGGCTGCACATGGGCCACCCGCTTGGGTTCACCGCCACGGACATCTATGCCCGCTACTCGCGCGCGACCGGGCACAACGTGCTCTACTCGATGGGCTTCGACGCGTTTGGCCTGCCCGCCGAGCAGTACGCGGTGCAGACCGGCCAGCACCCGGCGATCACAACGGCGCAGAACGTGGCCAACATCCGCAAGCAGCTGCGCCGGCTGGGCTTCAGCCACGACCTGCGCCGCAGCATCGACACCACCGACCCCGGCTACTACCGCTGGACGCAGTGGATCTTCCTGCAGATCTTCAACTCGTGGTGCGACCCGACCACGAAGAAGGCCCGCCACATCGACGAGCTGGTCGCCGAGTTCGACGCGGGCGCCCGCGCCCCGAAGGGCGGCGAGTGGGCCACGATGTCCGCAGGCGACAAGCGTCGGGAGCTCGATCAGTGGCGCCTGGCCTACGTCAGCGATGCGCCGGTCAACTGGTGCCCCGGGCTGGGCACCGTGGTGGCCAACGAAGAGGTCACCGCCGACGGGCGCAGCGACCGTGGCAACTTCCCCGTGTTCAAGCGCAACATGCGCCAATGGATGATGCGCATCACGGCGTTCGCCGATCGCCTGATCGACGACCTCGAGCTGCTCGACTGGACCGACGCGCTGAAGACGATGCAGCGCAACTGGATCGGGCGCAGCGAAGGCGCGACGGTGCACTTCGATGTCGCCGGCGACGGCCCCGCTGCGGATGAGCGGATCACCGTGTTCACCACCCGCCCCGACACCCTGTTCGGCGCGACGTTCATGGTGCTGGCCCCCGAGCACTCGCTCGTCGAGCGGCTCACCACCGCGGCGCAGGCCGATGCCGTCGCCGCCTACCGTCGCGCCGCCGATTCGAAGAAGGACATCGAGCGCCAGGATGAGGGCCGCGAGAAGACCGGCGTGTTCACCGGGGCCTACGCGATCAACCCGCTGACTGGCCACGAGATCCCGGTGTGGATCGCCGACTATGTCCTCATGGGCTATGGCACCGGCGCGATCATGGCCGTACCCTGCGGAGACCAGCGCGACTTCGAGTTCGCCCGCAAGTTCGGGCTGGAGATCACCGCCATCCAGGATCCCACCGACGGTCGCGGCACCGACACTGCGAAGTGGGCGGACGCGTTCGTCGGTGATGCGCCGTACATCAACAGCGCCAACGAGGCGTTCGACCTGCACAGCGTCGACTCGGTCGCCGAGGGAGTACGCCTCACGAACGAGTACCTGAAGGCGCACGGCCACGGCCACGCGACGATCACCTTCAAGCTGCGCGACTGGCTGTTCAGCCGTCAGCGCTACTGGGGCGAGCCGTTCCCGATCGTGTACGACGCCGAGGGCAATCCGTACGCCCTGCCCTCCGACACGCTGCCGGTGCTGCTGCCCGAGACCGACCAGTTCTCGCCACGCACGTTCGACCCCGACGATGCGATGAGCAACCCGGAGAGCCCACTCGACCGGCTGGGCGATTGGACCACGGTCACCGTCGACCTGGGCGACGGTCCGCAGCAGTACCGCCGCGACACGAACGTGATGCCGCAGTGGGCCGGCAGCTGCTGGTACGAGCTGCGCTACCTCGACCCCACCAACGACACGGTGTTCGTCGACCCCGGCAACGAGCGCTACTGGATGGGGCCGCAGGGCACCGGTCACCCTGGCGGCGTCGACCTGTATGTCGGCGGCGTCGAGCATGCCGTGCTGCACCTCTTGTATGCCCGCTTCTGGCACAAGGTGCTCTACGACCTCGGCCACGTGAGCTCCGTCGAGCCGTTCCACAAGCTGTTCAACCAGGGCTACATCCTCGCCGCCGCGTTCACCGACGAGCGTGGGATGTACGTCGAGGCATCGCAGGTGGAACAGCGCGACAGCGCGTTCTTCTTCGAGGGTCGGCCCGTCAATCGCGAGTACGGCAAGATGGGAAAGAGCCTGAAGAACGCGCTCGACCCGATGGACCTGTGCCTGGAGTACGGCGCCGACACCCTGCGCCTGTACCTGATGGCCATGGGCCCGCTCGATGCATCCCGCCCGTGGGAGAGCAAGGACGTCATCGGCGTGCACCGCTTCCTGCAGCGCGTGTGGCGCAACACCGTCGACGAGGACACCGGCGCCTTACGCCTACTGCCCGAACCGTCGTCGGCCGACACCCAGCGGGCGCTGCACGTCACCATCGCCGCGGTGCGCGAGGAACTCGACAACCTCCGCTTCAACACCGCCATCGCCAAGCTGATCGAGTTCAACAACCACCTCACGAAGCTCGGCGGCTGCCCGGCCGACTGCGCCGACGCACTGGTGAAGATGCTGGCCCCGTTCGCACCCCACGCGGGTGAGGAACTGTGGGCCAAGCTCGGGCACTCGGGCTCGCTGACCCATGAGCCGTTCCCCGTCGCCGACCCGGCCCTGCTGGTCGCCGACGAGGTCGAGTACCCGGTGCAGATCAACGGCAAGGTGCGCAGTCGCATCACGGTCGCCGCCGACGCCTCGGCGGATGCAGTGCAGGCCGTCGCCATGGCCGACGACAAAGTGCAAGCTGCACTCGATGGCGCCACGCCGAAGAAGGTCATCGTCGTCCCCGGCCGCATGGTGAACATCGTCGCCTGAGTCCGCGAGGGCTTCACGTTCGGTCGGCGAGGAACATCGCGGTGAGGTAGCGCACTTCCAGCAGGGCGTCCGCTCCCCCAAGCTCGCTGCGCAGGGCGGCGTGGAGTTGGTCGGCCACGTCGGGGACGAGGAGGCGGTTGCCGCTGTGGCTCGCCAGTCGGTCGACATAGCGTCCGGCGGTGAGCGAGTCGGTCCACGGAACGTATTCGGCCACGATCGGCCCGAACGCGCCGGTGGCGACGAGGCCCGCAGCCACCATGGGGTCGAGTACCCGAGCACCGACTGCTACCCGCTCCTGCTCGAGATGCGGGGCGAAGCGGCGGTAGGCATCGTGCACCACCGCGGTCACTTCTGGGTCGTCCTCATGGTTCCAGAACGCTGCCCACCGGCCGCCCGACCGAACCGCCGCTGCCGCTGCATCCGCAGCACGGAAGGGCTCGACCCAGTGCCACGCCTGGGCGGCATACAGCAGGTCGCAGGCCACGGGCGACCACGACTCGACCGTGCTCACCTGCACATCGATCCCGTGGCGACGGGCCACATGGGCCATCCGCTCGTCGGGCTCGACACCGAGCACCCTCACTCCGCGAGCCGCGACCAGGCGGGCGGCCAACCCGGTGCCACATCCAACGTCGACAGCCGTGGCCGGCCAGTGATCGACCAAGCGGTCGATCACCGGCGGCGGGTACGTGGGGCGGGCGGCGTCGTACCCCTCGGCATCCCCGCCGAAGACCGTGGAACGGCCGGGTTGGGTCACGCCAACTTCAGGAACAGGCGCTCGACCTCCGCGAGGTCGAAACCGCTCTGCTCGGCAACCTCCGGGTGCGAGAGGCACGCCGCCATGCCGGTGGCCAGCATCTTGAAGCCAACCTGGTCGAGGGCTTTACCAGCCGCCGACAACTGGGCGACGATCTCCTTGCACTCGCGGTGCTCGCGGAGCATGGCTTGAACGCCCCGCACCTGCCCTTCGATTCGCGCAAGGCGGCGGAGAAGATCAGCGGTGGTGTCCTCGGGCAACTGCATATCCATACCGTACCCCCTGGGGTGTGATCGTCGTTGGCTGCCGTCAGTGGGTGAAGCTGACCTTCGGCAGCACCTTGCCCAGCCACTTGGGCAGATACCAGTTGCGCTCGCCGAGCAGGGCCATGGTGGCGGGCACCACCAGAACTCGGACCACGGTGGCGTCGAGGAGGACAGCCAAGGCCAGAGTGATGCCCAACTCGGTGGGTGGGATCGGCCCCGTCACACCGAATGCGACGAACACGACGATCATGATGAGGGCCGCGTTGGTGATTGGGCGGCCTGTGCGGGCAATGCCTTCGCGAACAGCGGTGTTCGTGTCACCGGTGGCCTCGTACCGCTCGCGGATGGCGGCCAGCAGGAACAGCTGGTAGTCCATCGAGAGACCGAACAAGAGGGCAAAGAAGAACAACGGTGCCCAGGCGTCGACGAAGCCCTGATGGTCGATACCAATCAAACCAGCACCGAAACCGTGTTGGAAGACCAGCGTGGCAAACCCGAAGGCAGCGCCGACAGTGAGCAGGTTCATCAGCACGGAGAACACCGCCACCACGAGGCTGCGGAACACGATGAGCAGCAGCAGGAAGGCGACGAGCAGGATCAGGCCGATCGCGAGTGGCGCCTTGCCGGTGAGGATGTCGGCCAGGTCGGTGTTCTGCGCCGCCGGACCGCCGACGAGCGCTGAGGGTGCAGCCACTGCTGCGGCGTCGCGCAAGTCGTTGACCATCTGTGAGGTCGCTTGGTCGTCGACGGCCGTCGAGCCGGTGACACGCACCACCACACGACCGGTCGCGGCAGGCTCGGCGATGATGCGGGCATCGAGGACGCCCTCCACGGTCATGGCAGCATCCACCATCGCCTGCGCCTCGGTGGCATCGACGGTGATGAGCGCCGGCGCCGCAGCGCCTTCGCCGAAGGCAGCGGCCATCGTCTCGTAGCCGTCGCGGCTGGTGCGACCCTCGTCGACGACGCGCGGCCCGGGCATGCCGAGGCGTATACCGATCGCCGGTGCGGCGAGCGCACCGAGCACGACGACACCGATCACCAGGGTGCGGCCGGGCTTGCGCAGCGAACCGGCAGTGAGCTTGGCCCAGCGGCTCTCGGCGGCGATGTCGGGGTTCTCCTCGTGGTGCGGCACCTTCGACTTGCGGGTGTGCAGCACCCGGTCGCCCAGGGCGACCAGCACGGCGGGCAGCAGGGTGAGCGAGGCGAAAGCGACGGCCACGACCGAAAGGATCATGCCCAGCGCCATCGAGCGGAACACCATCACCGGCACCACGAACACGGCGGCCAGGGAGAACACGACGGTGAGGGCGGAGAGAAACACTGCCTTGCCGGCGGTGCCGAGTGTGTTGGCGATGCCATCGACCGCATCGGCGCCCTCGGCGCGTTCCTCGCGGTAGCGGCTGACGATGAAGAGGCTGTAGTCGATACCGACGGCCAGACCGATCATCATCGAGAAGTTCATCGACCACACCGACAAGGGCAGCTGGTCGCCAAGAAGATGCAGTGAGGCGAAGCCGGTGGCGATGCCAGCGACGGCCAGGATGAGCGGCAGGCCGGCAGCGATCGCGCTGCCGAAGGCCACGAGCAGCAGCAGGATGCTGGGGATGCCCGACAGCAGTTCGGCGAGGTGCAGGGCCTCCTCGTTGCTCTGGTTGAAGTCGCTCCACACGGCCCACTCGCCGGTGACATCGGCGGTCGCCCCGTCCGGCAGGGTCAGGTCGTCCACGAAGGCACCCAGCTCACCGGCCGATTCAGGGAGGTCCGCGTCGGTGGCACCCTCGAGCGCGACGGGCACCAGCACGGTGCGACCGTCGGGTGCGTAGAGGCCTGCCTCGGCGGGCATCTCGCGGGGATCGATCACGCCTGCCGCGCCCGGCGCCTCGCCGAGTGCGCTGATGAGTGCATCGAGGTCTGCGTCGGCCAGCGGGGTCGCCTGCTGGTACACGACATAGGCCGCCTCGGCCCCCACGTTCGGGAAGTCCCGGCGCAGTTCGTCGCGCACCGCCTGCGAGACGCTTCCCTGCGCGTCCCAGCCGGCACCGGACAGGGCACCGTTCAGGGACAGCGCGAGCGGCGCTGCTCCGAGGGTCAGCAACAGCCACACCACCATCACCGTCTTGCGGCGGTTGGCGCTGAAGCGGGCGATCCGGGCCAACAGGCCTGGCTTGCCCTCGTGGTGGTGGCCACGCTCGAGGTCGGGATGCGGGACGGGATGGTCCAGGTCGGTGTTGATACCCATGGGGGTATCATAGACATACCCCATGGAGTATCACTACAAGTTCTGACCAGCCTTCAGCTGCAACTTCAGCACCTTGCCCATGGCGTTGCGCGGCAGGTGCTCCACGAAGCACACCTCACGGGGACGTTTGTGGGCGTTGAGCTGGGCGGCGACATGGTCGATGAGGTCGCGCTCCCCCACTCCCTCGGCCACCACGAACGCCACGATGCGTTCGCCCAGGTCGTCGTCGGGCAGGCCCACCACCGCACACTCCTCCACTGCCGGGTGGCCGAGCAGCGCGGTCTCCACCTCGCCCGCACCGACCTTGAAGCCGCCGGTCTTGATGATGTCCTGCGACAGCCGGCCGACGATGCGGTGGAATCCGCCGGCATCGATGACGGCCGCGTCGCCCGTGCGAAACCACTCACGGTCGTAGCCCGCAGCGGTGGCGTCGGGGCGGTTCAGATAGCCGTCGAAAAGTGTCGTGCCGGCCACGTGCAACTCGCCGATCGTCTCGCCGTCGTGGGCCACCGGCTGGCCGTCGTCGCCGACCAGCCGGGTCTGGACACCGTCGATCGGCGTGCCCACCCAGCCGGGCCGCCGCTCGCCCGTGGCGCGGGTGGTGAGCGTGATGAGCGTCTCGGTCATCCCGTAGCGCTCCACCGGCGCATGACCGGTGAGGGCCTGCAGTTGTTGGAACACGGGCACGGGCAGGGGCGCGCTCCCCGATACGAGGAGGCGCGCCGACGACAGGTGTGCGGCGAGCGCGGGCTCAGCGCACACTCGCCTCCACACGGTGGGCACGCCGAAGTAGAGCGAGCCGCCGGCCGCGGCGTATGCCTCCGGAGTGGGCCTGCCTGTGTGCACCAGGCGACTGCCGACGCGCAGCGCGCCCAACATGCCGAGCACCAGGCCATGCACGTGGAACAGGGGCAAGCCGTGCACGAGCGTGTCCGCGGGCGTCCACTCCCACGCGGCCGCCAGGCCGTCGAGGCCGTTGACGATCGCGCGCCGTGAGAGCAACACTCCCTTGGGCAGGCCGGTGGTGCCCGAGGTGTAGATGATGAGGGCGGGAGCGGTCGGTGGCGGTTCGGGCAGGCGCGGCGTCGAGGCGTGGGGGCCGAGCGGCACCACGGGCAGTGTGCTGTCGGGCCAGTCGGGCGCGCCGAGCACCAGCTCGGCGCCGGAGTCGCGCAGGATGTGCGCCCGCTCGAGCGGCCCCGCGTCGGGCGGCACCGGCACCACCGGCACGCCCGCAGCGAGCCCGGCGGCGACGGCGATCACCGTGGCCAGCGTGGGCGTGGCCTCGACCGCGACGGAGCGCGCGCCGGCGATGGCCGCTCCGGCAGCGTGGGCCGCGTCAGCGAGCTCCGCCCACGACATCGACTCGCCGGCGACTGTCACCGCACCCGGGCCCTCACCGTGGACGCCGGACAGAGCCGGGAGGAGTACGTCCGCTGTCGCCACGGCCCGACCTTAGCGCTGGCGAAATTGTCGATATTGTTGGTTGGGTGGCGAACGTACGTTCGCTATACTTCTCTATATGGAGGACGCACTGAAGCTTCTCGAACTCGCCGTCAGCGGCGTGGCCATGTGCGCCAGTTCACCTCTTTCAGACACCGAGCTGCGGCGTGCGGTGATCGGCGTGCAACGGCACCTCGACCGGCTGAAAGTCATCCACGCCGGCCTGCTGCACCAAGCCGACCAACGGCACCTGTGGCACGGCACCGGTGCACGCGATGTCGCCGACTGGCTCGCCGAGCTCACCAACACCTCACGCGGCGACGCTTCATCCCGTGCCCGGCTGGGCGCCGCACTCGACGCCTCCGACGCGTTGCGCAAAGCCGCCGAAGAGGGCGACGTGTCCGCCGCGACCGCCGAATCGTTGTTCGACGCGGTCACCGACACCCCCGACGCGACATCTGCCGACATCGACGGACTCGTCGACTCCTGCAAAGGCGCCAGCCCGAAAGACGCGCGCGAGGCGGGTGAGGACTGGAAGAAGACCTTCACCAAGGAAACCCCTGAAGCCGCGGAGGCCCGGCGGCGTGAGAAGCGCTCCGTCACCACCCGCCAACTCGGTGACGGCATGGGTCAACTCACCGCGATCCTGCCCCTGCTCGATCTGCGCCAGGTCGCCAACGCCATTTCCCATGTCGCCGGCAAACCCTGCGAGGCCGACCCGCGCACCACCGAACAACGTCTCGCCGACGGGTTCGTCCAGCTCGCGGTCGCCTACGCCAAAGGTGAGGTCAAGGGCGGGCGCGAGAAGCCCACCATCCTCATCAACATCAACGCCGACGACTACACCAACAACACCGGCGAGGGTGTCACCGCCCACGGCGACAAGGTCCCCGCCCACGTCGTGAAACGGCTGGCCGAAGACGCCATCCTCCAGCGGGTCTTGATGGCCGGCAGCCATGTGCTCGACCTCGGCCGCGACGTCCGCTACGCCACCGAAGCCCAATACAAAGCGTTGATGGTCCGCGACGGTGGCTGCCGCTGGGCCGGATGCCACATGCCCGCCGCCTGGTGCGACGCCGACCACCTCACCGCCTGGGACGACCGCGGCCCAACCAACATCGACAACCTCGCCCTGTGGTGCCGCCACCACCACACCGAGAAACACCGCCCCGGCGTCCAAGTGTTGGGCAACGCCAACAACCTCCGGCTCCGGCTGATCGACGGCACCATCATCCACTGCCCACCCAACGGCAACGCCGCGACACGACCACGAACCCAGGCGGCGGCCTGACGCCCGCAACCCGGTTCCACCGGATGACCGACCTGCAGCACCCTGTGCACGGGTCGGTCACGGGCGTGTCACGAGGTGCTCAGAACCCGGACGTGTCGTCGTAGCACTCGAACGGGCTGACGCCGAAGCCGACAACCCGTCCGTCCTGGATGTTCACCGAGACCGGGAAGTACGAATGGCCGAACACGAAGCCCTCCATGTACGTGTAGCCACCCTCGCGAACGAAACGAGTGAGGTCAGCGGTGGAGGACCCGATCTCCACTTCGCCGTTGAGCAACACTCTCACCTGCGGTGCGGTCGGGTTGCCCAGCAGGGGAACGGTGAAGCCGTCCGCGACCCCCACCGACCAGCCTTCGAGATAGTCCCTCCCGTCGTCGGGGGAATACACCTGGTGCCGACCGAAGGACAGGGCAATGTCGCCCCACCAGATCGTCCGACTTTCGGCGTAGAGGTGGCATTGGAACGACTCGGGGATGGGAATCCACCCGGAATCGGCGGTGACGAGTCCCCAGCGTTGTTCCAGCCAAATTCGCTGTGAATCGGCATCGCTAGGGCCGATCCCGAAGCCGGCGAGCGTGGCATCGTCGATCGACGCGTGCACGATCATCGGCCTCGACCCCGGGACCGGGATGTAAGTGACCTCCACTGGACTCGACGTCGTTGCGGCATCGGTGGTCGTGCTGGCGGCAGTGACCGGCGGCATGCTGCTGACCGCCGTCGTCTGCGTCGTCACAGTGGAGCCGCTGGAGCAGGCAACGGCTACAGTCACCAGCGAGGCGATGCCCGCCGCCACAAGGTTCCGCCTGGATCCCATGACCGGACCGTACACCCCGCCTACCCGACGGTGACCGCGCCCGACTCGATCACGGTGTGGATGAGGGGCACGCCAGGGCGGTAGACGAGATGGGTGTACGACGGGGCATCGAGGATCACCAGGTCCGCACGGGCGCCGATCCCGAGGTGGCCGACATCCGTGCGGCGCAGGGCCCGCGCTCCCCCGAGCGTCGCGGCCAGCAGCGCCTCCTCCATCGTCATGTGCAGGTCGCGGACGGCGAGCGCTATGCAGAACGACATCGAGGTGGTGTAGCTGCTGCCCGGGTTGCAGTTGGTGGCGATCGCCACCGTCGCACCGGCGTCGATCACCCGCCGAGCGTCCGGGTACGGCTGGCGGGTGCTGAAGTCGGTGGCCGGCAGGAAGGTCGCCACCGTGTCGCTCGCCGCGAGCGCGGCGATGTCGGCGTCGGTGAGGTAGGTGCAGTGGTCGGCCGAGGCACA
>JAYRWH010000056.1:0-75688 GCA_041918155.1 Ilumatobacteraceae bacterium
CCACCGCGCGATCTGGCCGAGCACCGGCAACTACGCCCGTGGTGGCATCGCCATCTCGCGCATCATGGCGTCGCGCGGGGTGGCAATCCTGCCCGCGGGCATGAGCCAGGAGCGCTTCGACTGGCTCGACCAGTGGTGCGAGAACCCGCGCGAAGACGTCATCCGTACGGTCGGCACGGAGAGCAACGTCAAGGAGATCTACGACGCGTGCAACGAGTTGGCCAAGGACCCGGGCAACTTCGTCTTCAACCAGTTCTGCGAGTTCGGGAACCACCTCGGTCATTACGAGATCACCGGTCGCTCGTTCGGCCACGCGTTCGAGAAGGCCCGCGCCGCCTCGGGGCGCGACCTGCGTTTGGCCGCGTTCGTCAGCGCCACGGGTTCGGCGGGCACGATTGCCGCCGGCGACCGGCTGAAGGACGACTACGGCACGAAGATCGTCGCTGTCGAAGCGCTCGAGTGCCCCACCATGCTGGAGAACGGCTTCGGCGAGCACAACATCCAGGGCATCGGCGACAAGCACATCCCGCTCATCCACAACGTGATGAACACCGACGTCGTCGTGGGGGTCAGCGACCGCTCCACCGACCAGCTCTACGCGATGTTCAACAGCGAGGACGGGCTCGGTTACCTCGCCGACCGCCGCCATGTGCCCCGCCAGGTGCTCGATTCGCTGCAGCACTTCGGGCTCTCGTCGATCTGCAACGTGCTCGCCGCGATCAGCACGGCGAAGGCACTCGACCTCGGGCCAGATGACGCGATCTTCACGGTCGCCACCGACGGCGCGGCGATGTACCCCAGCGAGTACACCAAGATCACGGCCCGCGACTTCGGCAACGGGTTCACCAACCTCGATGCCGCGCAGGTGTGGGGCGAGCACCTCGCCAACGTCGGAACCGCCGGCACGATGGAACTCACCGAGCGCGACCGCAACCGCATCTTCAACCTCGGCTACTACACCTGGGTCGAGCAGCAGGGCACCCCGTTCGAGCTGTTCGAGGCCCGCCGCAAGCAGTCGTTCTGGAAGGGCCTGCGCCGGCTGCTGCCCGTGTGGGACGACATGATCATCGAGTTCAACGAACGGGTCGGCGCCGCATCGTGACGATCACGGGCTGGTCGTGCGCCGTGTGTGGCGCGACGGTGCCCATCTCGCTCCCGTTCTCCTGGCGCTGCCCGAACTCGACTGGTGCGGATCGTCGGCATGTGCTGCAGATCGTGGAGTCGGCTGCCACGCCGTTCGGGTCGAGCGGCGACGACAACCCGTTCATCGCGTTCCGCCGCTCGCTGGCATGGGACGCGTTCGCCGCCGCGGCCGGGCTGTCCGAGGAAGCCCGCAACGTTATGGTGCGCACGCTCGACGCGGAGGTGGCGGGGGTGCAGGGGCACGGCTTCGTCACCACCCCGTTCGCCCGTGCCGATGCGCTGAGCGACGCGCTCGGGTTCAGCGCGGCCGGGGGCGTGTGGGTGAAGGACGAGACGCACAATGTCGGCGGCAGCCACAAGGCGCGGCATCTATTCACGATCCTGCTGCACCTGCGCACGGCAGAGGTGGCCGGGTTGGCGCCGTGGCGTTCGGCTGCGGAGCGTCCGCCGCTGGCGATCGCCTCGTGCGGCAACGCCGCGCTCGCGGCAGCAACCTTGGCGGCCGCTGTGAGCTGGCCGATCCGGGTGTTCGTGCCTCACTCGGCGAACCTCCACGTGACGAATCGGCTCCGCGAGTTGGGGGCGACGGTGGTGGAGTGCCCGCGCCTGGCGACCGACCCGCCGGGCGATCCGTGCGTGCACCGCTTCCGCGAGGCCGTTGCCGGCGGCGCGATCCCGTTCAGCGTGCAGGGGCCGGAGAATGCGTGGTGCCTCGATGGTGGGCGCACGGTCGGCTGGGAGATGGCCGCGTCGGGCGTGGTGCTCGACCGTGTGTTCGTGCAGGTGGGCGGGGGAGCCTTTGCCGCCTGCGTTGCCGCCGGGCTACGCGCGAGTGGCGGTGGCCACACTCCCCGGTTGCACGCGGTGCAGACCGAGGCCTGCGCGCCGCTGCAGCGCGCGTGGGAGCGGTCGCAGTCCGTCGGCGGGCCTGCCGCGGCGGGCGCTCACTGGAGCGAGTGCATGTGGCCGTGGGAGCACGTCGGCACGTCGTCGGCCGACGGCATCCTCGACGACGAAACGTACGACTGGCTGCCGGTGCTGGCGGCGATGGCCGACACCGACGGCTCGCCCGTGGTGGTGGGCGAGACGCAGGTGCTGGCGGCCAACGATGTCGGCTGCCGCGCGACGGGAATCGACGCCAGCCACACGGGCACGGCCGGGTTGGCCGGCCTGCTCGCGCTGCGGGGCTCGGTCGCCGAGGACGAGCGCGTGGCAGTGGTGTTCAGCGGCGTGCGACGATGAGTGCGTGAGCACTCCGCAGGGAACTCCGCCCGACGGTCGCAAGCCCAAGGGCGTCAGCTGGGAGAGCTGGATCGACCGGCAGATCCGCCAGGGCGTCGCTGACGGCGCGTTCGACGACCTGCCCGGCAAGGGCAAGCCGCTCGCCGAGTTCCCCGACTTCCACGACGACGATTGGTGGCTGAAGGCCAAGCTGCGCGCCGAGCGGTTGAGCTACTTGCCGCCCACGCTGCGCGTGCGCAAGGAGTTGGAGGAAGCCCGCGAGGCCATAGCCGCGGCGCGCCGGGAGGATGTGGTGCGCGGCATCATCGCCGACATCAACGGCAAGATCCGCGACGTGAACCGCCGTGGCGCGGAGGGGCCGCCGAGCACGGTGATGCCGCTCGACGAGGAGGCCACGGTGGCCCGCTGGCGGGAGGCGCGCTCCTAGTCGGAGCGAACTGTCGGCGAGGACGGGTCACATCGGCACCGTAACCCTTGGCAACGGGACGCTTCTTGCCACCCAAGTGGTTCCTGTGAACCGCCACCGTTGCGGTTGGATGACGGGACCTCTTCGGGCGCGCGTATTCGGAGCGTGTGCTGCACGCCGACGACGGCGGGGTCATCGGCATCTCCTCCCGGGCTAGCGTCATCCGCGGCCGGCTTCGTCGCATGATCCTTGCCCGCGATCGCAGCTGCATCGTGCCCGGTTGTGGTCGGCGCGGCCGAGCCGAGATCAGCACTTCCATCACCGCGGCAAGGGCGGAAGCAATGCATCGGTGAACCTGGGGCTCACCTGTCGATACCACCACCACCTCCTGCACGAAGGTGGCTGGAACGCGGTCGCCACCGAGGCCGGTATCGAGTTCCACCTTCCTGATGGGCGGGTGATCATGCCCACGAGGGAAATGGCGACGGGTCGGGCCGCGGACGTGGCCGCCCACGCCCGCAACGCGGACGACGGCCGTTGCCAGTGGATCGGCGACCGCCTGGATCTCGACATGGCACTCACGTGTCTGTTCTCGCATCAGCCCTGGATCGACCCGTGGCGGTTCCCAGGGTCCGCCCCTGTCCCCTGACCAACCAGTGCGGTTCACAGGACCGCTCCCGCCGCCTGGCCCATCACCGCCGACGCGCCTGGCAAACTCGCACAGTGACCCCACCCCGCCGTCCCAACATCCTCGTGGTCATGTACGACCAGCTGAACCCGGCGATGCTCGGGTATCACGGCGGGCCGGCGGTCGCGCCGACGATCGATCGCCTCGCCGCCGAGGGAGTGGTGTTCGAGTCGGCGTACACGAACAGCCCGCTGTGCACCCCGGCGCGGTACTGCATGATGACCGGCCAGTTGCCGTCGGCCACGCGAGGGTACGACAACGCGGCGTACCTGGCGAGCACGATCCCGACGTACGCGCACTACCTGCGCGCGGCCGAGTACCGCACGGTGCTGTCGGGGAAGATGCACTTCGTCGGGCCGGATCAGTTGCACGGCTTCGAGGAGCGGCGCACCACCGACATCTACCCGGCCGACTTCGGCTGGACCCCCGATTGGCGCGCCCCCGAGGAGCGCATCGACTGGTGGTACCACAACATGGACAGCGTGGTCGGCGCCGGCGTCGGCGAGGTGACGAACCAGCTGCTGTTCGACGACGAGGTCGGCCACCACGCCGTGCGTGCGCTGCACGACGTCGCCCGCACGAGCGACGTGCGCCCGTTCCTGCTCGTGGCCAGCTTCACCCACCCCCACGATCCGTACGTCACCCGCCAGGAGTACTGGGAACGCTACGAGGGCGTCGACATCCCCCTCCCCGCGGTGCGTGACGGCGAGATCGCCGACGACCCACACTCGGCCCGCATCCGCGCCGCGTGCGCGATGGACCGCACTGCGATCGGCGAGGCCGACATCCTGCGCGCCCGGCGCGCCTACCTCGGCAACATCTCCTACGTCGACGAATGGACCTCGCGGCTCGTCGGCACGCTCGGAGCGCTCGGCCTTTCCGAGGACACCGTGGTGATCCTCGTCGGCGACCACGGCGACATGCTCGGTGAGCGCGGCCTCTGGTACAAGATGAGCTTCTACGAGGGCTCGTGCCGCATCCCGCTTGTGGTGCACGCGCCGGGTCGCTTCGCCGCTCGCCGCGTTGCCCAGCCGGTGTCGATCGTCGACGTGTTGCCGACGCTGATGGAACTCGCCGGCGCCTCACCCGCCGATGCCGTGGAGCCGCTCGCCGGGGCGTCGCTGCTGCCGTTGTGCGCCGGCGACCCGAACGCCGACGAACGCACGGTCTACGGCGAGTACATGGCCGAGGCCTCGTGCGCGCCGATCGTGATGGTGCGCCGTGGGTCGCTGAAGTTCGTGCATTGCTCGACCGACCCCGACCAGCTCTACGACCTGGTGGAGGATCCGCACGAGCGGGTCAACCTCGCCCCTGACCCGCACTGGGCGCATGTCGTCGCCACCTTCCGGGCCGAGGTCGCGCAGCGGTGGGATCTCGACCGGCTGTTCGACGGAGTGCTGCAGGACCAGGCCCGCCGACGGGTGATCTCCGAGGCTTTGCGGCAGGGCACGTTCACCCCGTGGGACTACACCCCGCCGCGCGCGGGCGCGAGCGAGTACATGCGCAACCACCTCGACATCAACGACGTCGAGCGCAACGCCCGGTGGCCACGTTGACGACGGCGCGCCCGTGAGCGACCTGCCGCTCATCGGCCGAGGCCGTGCGGCCGACGTGTTCGACCTCGGCAACGGACGCGTGCTGCGCCGCTACCGCACCGCTCGTGCGGGGTCGGTGGAGCACGAGGCTCGTGCGATGCGCCACCTGCGCGACCAGGGTGCACCGGTGCCGGAAGTGTTCGCCGCCGAGGGGAGCGACCTCGTGATGGAGCGACTCGACGGGCCGACGATGCTCGACGTGATGAAGTCGAAGCCGTGGCGTGCTGCCGCGATCGGGCGCGAGCTGGCTGCGCTGCACGTGCGCGTGCATCGGATCTCGGCAGGCGACATCGACCTGCCACGATTCAGCGATGGCGATGCCCTCCTGCACTTCGACCTCCATCCGGACAACGTGATCCTGACGGCCGACGGGCCGATGATCATCGATTGGACCAATGTGGTGGTCGGCGACCCGCTGGCGGACGTGATGTTCTCCTGGATGCTGATGGCCACGAGTTCGCCCGAGCGAGTGCCCCTGCTGCTGAAGCCGGTGTCGGGACTGGTTCGCCGTGCGCTCACCCAGGGCTTCATCGACGGGACACCGCTCACGGACGACGCCCGACGGCTGCTCGCTCGCGTGTGCGAGCTGCGGCTGCACGACCCGAACATCTTCGAGGGCGAGAGGGCTCGCGTGCGTGCGTTCGCCGGCGCGCACGCTCTCGTCGGTTGAGCGGCGCCTCGGAGTGTTTCCTACGCGGATCCGGGTAGGAAACACTCGAAGGAAGCCGAAACGGTAGGAAACCCTCGGACAACGGACGTCAGCCGTCCACCGCGACCTCGTGGAGGCGGCCGTCGTGAACGTCGTAGACGAAGCCGCGGATGTGGTCCTTGTACGTGATGAATGGGCTGTGGCGCAGGCGGTTGATGCTCTGGCGGGTGTCGAGGTACGGGTCGCCGAAGCCCTCCAGCGCCCACCACGGCTTGATGCCCACCTCAGCCTCCAGCTCGGCCTTGAAGCGGTACTCGTCGATCGCCTCGAGCCCGCAGTTGGTGTGGTGGATGAGGATGATCTCGCGGGTGCCGAGCAAGCGCTGCGAGAGCACGAGTGAGCGGATCACGTCGTCGGTGACGACGCCGCCGGCGTTGCGCACGATGTGGGCGTCGCCGTGGTCGAGGCCGAGCATCTGGAAGATGTCCATGCGGCTGTCCATACAGGCGACGATGGCGAGATGGCGGCGGGGGCGCAGGGCCAGGTCGCCGTCGGCGAACTGCGCGACATAGCGCTCGTTGTGGGTGAGCAGTTCGTCGGCGTTCGGGTGAAAGGGCTCGTCGGTCATGTCAATTCCGGACGGTAGCCTGCCCGCATGACCGACACCACTCGACCGATGGCGCTCGACTCCGGTATGGATCCCCGCCTCGACGTGTTCAACCGCCTGCTGAAGAACCGGGTGGTCATGCTCGGAACGGATGTCAACGACGACATCGCCAACCAGATCTGCGCCCAGCTCTTGTACCTCGAGGGCGAAGACCCCAGCTCCGACATCTGGCTGTACATCAACAGCCCTGGCGGCTCGGTGACGGCCGGCATGGCGATCTACGACACCATGCAGTTCGTCGCCTGCGACGTTGCCACCGTGTGCATGGGCATGGCGGCGAGCATGGGTCAGTTCCTGCTCACCGCCGGCGCGCAGGGCAAGCGCTACACCCTGCCCAACGCGCGCATCATGATGCACCAGCCGCTCGCCGGCTTGCGCGGCCAGGCCACCGACATCGCCATCCAGGCCGAGCAGTTGGCCTACACCAAGCGCCGCATGGCCGAGCTGATCGCCCACCACTCGGGCCAGCCGCTGGAGAAGATCCAGGCCGACAGCGAGCGCGACCGCTGGTTCACCGCGGACGAGGCCAAGGCCTACGGCCTGGTCGACAAGGTGATCGTCAAGCGCGGCGAGATCAACTGACCCGTCAGGGTCCGGGGGGTGGCGACCCGATCGCCACGCCGCACGTCGCCTGGGTGTAGGTGATCACCCGGTCGGCAGCCGTCTCGGTCTCGCGCGCCTTGTCGGCGACGCGCTGTACGGAGGCGGGGTCGGCGGAATCCACGGTGGCGGCGGTGACGATGTTGTCGACCATTGCCACCCATTCGTCCTGCACCGCGAGGGGCGCGGCACTCGACACCGCCCGCCATGCGCCGACCACGCGATTGACGTCGGCGTCGGTGGAGATCACCGGAGCACTGAGGTCCGCGAGGTGGTCGTTGACCTGCTTGCAGTAGTTCGTCTCGGTGCGCTGCGCGGCGTCGTCGCTGCAGGCGACGAGACCGAACACGGCGCAGGCGAGTAAGGGGGCGGCGGCACGGAGCACCGGGTGATTCTTCCAGGCGGCACCTCTCGAAGGGTGGCAGGTTGCGAACCGTCGTCGGCCCGATATGTTCCGCTTCATCCGTCGGGGAACCGGTTGCCGTTCCCTCCCACGTACGCCGGCGCGCCGCGCCGCAGATCGTCGGAGGAGGCGCCATGCTCGCCGCAGTTCGTTCCGCCACGGTGTTCGGGGTCGAGGGCCGCGCTGTCACCGTCGAGGTGCACGTGTCCACCGGATTACCCGCGTTCCAGATCGTCGGCCTGCCCGATGAAGCGTGCCGCGAGTCGCGCGATCGGGTGCGTGCGGCGGTGCTCTCCAGCGGGTTGCGCTGGCCCTCGTGCCGGGTGACGGTGAACCTCGCGCCGAGCAATCAGCGCAAAGGCGGCTCGGGGCTCGATCTCGCGATTGCGGTCGGCTTCCTCGCCGCCAGCGAGCAGGTGCCGGTGGGCGCGCTGGAGGGGTTGGCAATGGTGGGCGAGCTGGGGCTCGACGGCAGCCTGCGCGCCGTGTCCGGTGTCGCGCCGATGCTCGTCGCTTTGTGCGCCGAGACCGGCAACGGGGTCGATGGCGTGCGCGCGCTGGTGCCCGCGGCGAGCTTTCGCGAGGCCCAGGGCGTGGTGGGCGACGCCGCCCGCGTGGCCACGTCCCTGGGTGAGGTGGTGGCAGCGTTGTGCGGCGAGGCCCCGTGGCCCGAGCCGCCTGTGGGAGAACTCGTCGATGACGAACCGCCCCCGCCCGATCTGGCCGACGTGCGCGGCCAGGCGATGGCCCGGTTGGCGCTCGAGGTATGTGCGGCGGGCGGCCATCATCTCTTGCTGGTCGGCCCGCCGGGCTCGGGCAAGACGATGCTCGCCCAGCGCATCCCCGGCCTGCTACCGGCGCTCGATCCGGCCACGTCGCTGCAGGCGACGATGGTGCACTCGGCCGCTGGGGTGCGCCTGCCCCCGGGCGGGCTCGTGCGCCGCGCCCCGTTCCGTGCGCCGCACCACAGCAGCTCGATGGTGTCGCTGGTGGGTGGCGGCAGTACGTCCCTGCGCCCTGGTGAGATCAGCCTCGCCCATGGAGGCGTGTTGTTCCTCGACGAGCTCGGGGAGTTCGCGCCGGTGGTGCTCGACGGGTTGCGCCAACCGCTCGAGGAGGGTGTGATCCGCCTCGCCCGGGCGCGCGCGTCGGCCACCATGCCGGCCCGCTTCCTGCTCGTCGCGGCCACCAACCCGTGTCCGTGCGGTGGCGGCCCACCCGGCCAATGCGAGTGCGACGATGTGGCCCGGCTGCGCTACTTGCGCCGCTTGTCGGGCCCTCTGCTCGACCGCTTCGACCTGCGGGTGGGCGTCGATCGGCCGGCGGTCGACGACCTGCTGGCCAGCGGCGGCGGCGAGCCCACCGCGGTGGTGGCCGAGCGTGTGGCCGCGGCGCGGCGGCGGGCCATCGCCCGCATCGGCATGGCCAACGCCGTGATCCCGCCGGCGCACCTTGATGCGTTGGCACCGCTGCACCCCGAGGCGCGCCGCAAGCTGCGCGACGAGCTCGAGGCCGACACGCTCACGGGTCGCGGCTACCACCGCATCCGCAGGGTGGCACGCACGATTGCCGATCTCCACGACGCGGACGAGCTGGTCACCGAGGAGCACGTCACGCTGGCACTGCAGATGAGGGTGCGCCTGTCGGTGTCATCGCGGAGTCGTGCCGCATGAGCACCGTTGCCTACTCCCACCCTGCGCTCGTCGACGCGTCGCTGCCCGACGAGGCATTCGTCGCCGCGCTCGCCGGGTTCCTCTGCATGAACGTGCACCGCCTGGCCGCCCTGCTGCGGCACCACTCGCCGCGCGAAGCCTGGGCCGTGGCCGTCGGCGAAGCGCCGGCCCGGGGTCCGGTCGCTCAGGCACTCACCGGCAAGGGCGTGCGCGCCGCGTGGGCGAAGTGCGCGGCTGAGCGGCCGCCGGCGCAGGTGTGGCAACGCTGCCTCGACCTCGGGCTGGAGGTATTGCCCTATGGTCACCCGCGTTACCCGGCCCTGCTGCTCGATGATCCGCTGCCTCCGCCGGTGTTGTTCGCCAAGGGCGATCTCGGCCTGCTCGCCGGACGCAAGGTCGGCATCGTCGGCACGCGTAACGCCACCGCCGCGGGCCGGCATGCGGCGCGCCAACTCGGGCACGATCTCGCTGCGGCCGACGTGCACGTGGTGTCGGGACTCGCCCGCGGGATCGACGGCTGCGCGCACCAGGGTGTGCTCGCCGCGGAAGGTTCCGGTCGACCCGTCGGCGTGGTCGCTTCGGGCCACGACGTCGTCTACCCGCGCGAGCATCGCGACATGTGGGCCGCGGTCGCCAACTGCGGCTTGCTGTTGTCCGAAGGGCCGCCGGGCACGGCCCCCGAGGCGCACCGCTTCCCCCTGCGCAACCGCATCATTGCCGCGCTCTCCGAGGCCGTGGTCGTGGTCGAGTCGCGCGAGAAGGGCGGCTCGCTGCTCACCGCCGGCGACGCGACCGCGCGCAATGTGCCGGTGATGGCGATGCCTGGGCCGGTGGGTCGCCGGGCCGGGGCGGGCACGAACCAGTTGTTGTGCGACGGCGCAATCCCGGTGACGGGTGCCGCCGATGTGCTCACCCAGCTCTCGTTCCAGCATGTGCGCGATATCACCGTGCCCGTCGATCTGAGGGTGCGTCCGCGTAGGGCCGACGTGCCGGTGTACCGCCTGCTGCAAGCGGAGCCGCGCACGATCGACGGGGTCGCGTTGGGCCTTGGCGGCAGCCTGGTCGAGGTGGCCATGACGCTCGCCCGGTTGGAGTCGGCGGGATGGATCGCGCAGGCCGACGGGTGGTTCGAGTGTGTGGGGTCACCCTTGCGATGAGACGGACGGTTTACCCTGTGGAGACATGGCTGCTCGCTCTGCTGCTCCTTTGCCGACCGTCGAGGTGGCGGCACCGGCTGTGCTCGGTGGCGAACCATGGCGCATCGATGCGTTCGTGGCGTCGCTCACGAGCAGCTCCGACAACACGGTCAGCGCATACCGAAGCGATGTCGAGGGCTTCATCGAGTGGGCCGCGCGCGGCGGAACCACCGCGCCGGCCGGTGTCGATCGCATCCTCCTGCGCCGCTATGTCGCTTTCCTCACCACCACCGGCAAGGCCAAGCGCACGGTGGCGCGCAAGGTGTCCGCGCTGCGGCGCTACTTCGCCTACCTGCGCCGCACGGGCGTGGTGGCGGTCGATCCATCGGTGGCGCTCAGATCGCCAGCCGGTGATGGTCGCCTGCCGCGGGTGCTCGACCTCGACGACGTGTCCCGGCTGCTCGACGGCCCGACGCCCGACGACGAACCGCAGTGGCGGCGTCTGCGCGATGACGCGGTGCTCGAAGTGCTGTACGGCAGCGGCGTCCGCGTCGGCGAGTTGTGTGGGTTGGATCTGGATTCGCTCGACCTCGCTGCGGGAGCCGCCACAGTGTGGGGCAAGGGTTCGAAGCAACGGCGGGTGCCCCTCGGCGCTCCGGCCGTGCACGCTCTGCGCGCATGGGTCGCCGTTCGTCACGAGGTGGTTCCGGCCGCGGCCGGCCCGGCCCTGTTCGGCAACGAGCGCGGCGCCCGGCTCACTCCCCGCGACGTCAGGCGGATCATCGACCGGCGGTCGCTGGGGCAGAACCTGGCACCGACCCACCCGCATGCCTTGCGGCACACGTTCGCGACCCACCTGCTCGATGGCGGAGCTGATCTTCGTGCTGTCCAGGAGCTACTCGGTCATGCCGATGTCGCCACCACGCAGCGCTACACACACGTCAGCAATCATCGGTTGCGCGACGCTTACGCCGAGGCACATCCGCGGGCATGAGAACAGAGATCGATCTCGATGGCTGGTGGCAGCGCTGGTTCGACCGGCGCGACCCGGTCGCACGCGACCGGCTGATCGTGCACTACTCGCCGTTGGTGAAGTTCGTCGCCGGCCGTGTCGGTGCCGGCTTGCCGAACAGCGTCGACCCCGGCGACCTCGTCAGCGCAGGGGTTTTCGGCCTCATCGATGCGGTCGAGCGCTTCGATCCCGAGCGTGGGGTGAAGTTCGAGACGTTCGCTGTGCCCCGCATCCGTGGCGCGGTGTTCGACGGGCTGCGCTCGCTCGACTGGGTGCCGCGCTCGGTGCGCAGCCGCGCCCGCGAGGTGGAGAACGCGTTCCAGGATCTGGAGGGCAAGCTCGGCCGTGCCCCGTCCGACGAAGAGTTGTCCGGTCAGTTGAAGATCTCCGGCACCGAGTTCCAGAAATGGCTGGCCTCGATCGCGTCCACCACGGTCGGCCCGCTCGACCGGGCCCTGGTGGCCGGCGCCGAGCCGCGGGCACTCACCGGGGATGTGCCCGATTCGCCCTCGGCGATGGTGGAGGAGAAGGAAGTGCGCCGCCTGGTGCGCGGCGAGCTGAAGCGCCTGCCCGAACGGGAGAAGCTGGTGCTGTCGCTGTATTACGACGAGGGTCTCACGCTCGCCGAGATCGGGTCGGTGCTCGGTGTCACCGAGAGCCGCGTCTCGCAGATTCACACCAAGGCCGTGCTGCACCTGCGCGCCCGCCTGTCGGCCACCGGCGTCACCTGAGCTCGGCCACGTCGGCCCCGGTAGGGGTGGCCCAGATGGCGGGAATGCAGTGATCCTGCTCGTCGTCGCCCTGGTATGGCTGGCTGGGCCGTGCATCACGCCGCCGGTGCCCGGCCCGATCGTGGTGCCATTCCGCCAGCCGGCATGCCCGTACTGCCCGGGCCATCGCGGGGTGGAGTACGCGCCGGCACCGGGCACCCCGGTGCACGCCGTGGCCTCGGGCGTGGTGACGTTCGCCGGCAACGTGGCGGGCACCCTCTACGTGGTGCTGCGCCAGGACGACGGCCTGCTCGCCACGTATGGGTTCCTGCAGGCCGCGGCGGTGCACTCCGGACAGTCGGTGGCGGCCGGTGGGGTGGTGGGCTTCAGCAGCGCCCGGCTGTACTTCGGCTGGCGACGCGATGGGGTGCCGGTGGATCCCACTCCGGCGCTCAGCGGCACTCGCGCCCGCCCGCGGTTGGTGCCCACGAACGGCGCCCGCCCACGCCCTGGGCCGCCCGGCGGTGCGTGCCCCGCCGCGAGGGCCCCGCCGCTGGCGAGAGCCCTGGCGGGTGGAGTTACCTGGGGTCGCGCCCGATAACATCTATCGACGGTCTGCCATCCCGGTGGGCCCGAAAACACACACGTGCCCGCCTGCGGTCGCCTTGGCGCCCGGGCACGTGTACCGCCAACCGCAGGAGAGGAGCAATCACCATGGCTGTCGTCACGATGCGCCAGATGCTGGAGGCCGGGGTTCACTTCGGGCACCAGACCCGCCGCTGGAACCCGAAGATGAAGCGTTTCATCTTCGGTGAGCGCAACGGCATCTACATCATCGACCTCGACCAGACGATGCAGCGCGTCGAGGCGTCGTACAACTTCCTCCGCGACCTGTCCGCCAAGGGCGGCACGGTCTTGTTCATCGGCACCAAGAAGCAGGCGCAGGATCCCGTGCGCAGCTACGCCGAGAAGTGCAACATGCACTATGTCAACGAGCGCTGGCTCGGTGGCATGCTCACCAACTTCGAGACCATCTCCAAGCGCGTCGCCAAGATGCAGGAGTATGAGCGCATGCGCCAGGCCGGCGAGTTCGACGCGATGCCCAAGAAGGAAGCGCTGCTGCTCACTCGCGAGCTCGAGAAGCTGCAGAAGAACCTCGGTGGTATCCGGGGTATGAACAAGCGCCCCGATGCCATCTTCGTGCTCGACACGAAGAAGGAGCACATCGCCGTCACCGAGGCCAACAAGCTGAAGATTCCGGTGGTTGCCGTCGTCGACACGAACGTCGACCCCGACGTGATCCAGTTCCCGATACCCGGCAATGACGATGCCATCCGCGCCAACGCGCTGATGTGCCATGTTGTGGCCGAGGCCGTGCTCGAGGGCCGTTACATCTCCAACAAGCGCAACCCGCAGGCCGCCCCTGCGGCGAAGCGTTCCGCTGAGGACGAGGCTGCCTTCACCGCCGCCCAGGCCGATGCCCGCCGCCAGGCGGCCGCCGCCCAGGCCGAGCGCGACGCCCGGGTCGCCGCTACGGCTGCCCCGACCGAAGCCGCCGAATCCACCGAATCCACCGAATCCGCCGACTGACCCAGAGAGAGCTTGATCAGCAATGTCATTCACCGCCAAGGACGTACAGGCGCTGCGCCAGGCCACCGGCGCCGGCATGATGGACGCCAAGAAGGCCCTCGAGGCCAATGACGGCGACATGGAGGCCAGCAAGCAGTGGCTCCGTGAGAAGGGCCTCGCGGCCAGCGCCAAGCGCGACGACCGCGAGAACACCCAGGGCGTCGTGGCCCTCGTGATCAACGGCGCTGTCGGTGCCATCGTCAAGCTGAAGAGCGAGACCGACTTCGTCGCGTCCAGCGACCAGTTCAAGGGCGAAGCCCAGGCGCTGGCCGAGCTGGTGGCTGCCAAAGGCGAGGCCGCAGTCGCCGAGCGGGCAGCGATCCTCGACGATCTCAAGATTACGCTGAAGGAGAAGATCGAGCTCGGCGAGGTCGTGCGTATCGAGGCCGCCGCCGGCAATGTCCTCGACAGCTACCTGCACATCCAGGGCGGCCGCGGCGTCAATGCGGTGCTCGTCGAGATGGCGGGCGCCACGCAAGAGCTGGCCCACGACATCGCCGTGCACATCGGCTTCGCCCGCCCGAAGTACCTCGCGCGCACCGAGGTGCCCGCCGACCTGGTGGATAAGGAGCGGGCCACGCTCGAAACCCTCAGCCGCAACGAGGGCAAGCCCGAGGCCGCGCTGCCGAAGATCGTCGAGGGTCGCCTCAACGGCTTCTTCAAGGACGTTGCGTTGCTCGAGCAGCCCTACGCCAAGGACGACAAGCAGTCGGTCACCCAAGTGATCGGCAAGGCGACGATCGTCCGCTACGCCCAGGTCGAGATCGGCTGATCGCGATGACCTCCCCGCGGTGGAAGCGAATCGTCTTCAAACCGTCGGGGGAGGCATTGGCCGGCCCTTCTGGGTACGGCCTCGATGCCGACACGCTCGACGCGACGGCGCAGGAGATCATCGCCGTCCGCCAAATGGGCGTCGATGTCGTCGTGGTCGTCGGCGGCGGCAACTTCTGGCGGGGCCGCCAGGGGGCGATGTCCGGTATGGATGCCACACAGAGCGACCACATCGGCATGCTCGGTACGGTCATGAACGCGCTCGCGCTGCAGGATGCGCTCGAGCGTGCCGGGCAGGACACGCGGGTGCAGAGTGCAATCGAGATGCCCCGCATCGCCGAGCCCTACATCCGTCGCCGCGCCATGCGCCACCTCGAGAAGGGCCGCGTCGTGATCTTCGCGGCCGGTACGGGCAACCCGTTCTTCACCACCGACACCGCCGCCGCGCTGCGCGCCGCCGAGATCGACGCTGATGCACTGCTGAAGGGCACCCACTCGGGTGTCGACGGCGTGTACGACGCCGATCCGCGCACGGTGCCCACCGCGAAGAAGTACGACGAGGTCAGCTACATCGAGGTCATGACCAAGGATCTCAAGGTCATGGACGCCACGGCGATCGCGTTCTGCCGCGACAACAAGATCCCGATCGTGGTGTTCGACCTCGGTGTGCCGGGCGCGTTGCAGTCGATTCTGCGTGGCGAGCCCGTCGGCACGATCGTCTGTGATCGCTGAGGTTTCGCCACCGTCCGCGGGCCCGCTGTGCGCCCTATGCACTGACCTGGACCTCCGAGGTCGGTACGCTGGCAGGGTGACCGAAGAAACGATCCTCGACGCCATGGAGAAGATGGCCAAGGCCGTCGAGCACGTGCAGAGCCAGTTCACGACCGTACGTACTGGTCGCGCTACCCCGGCGCTCGTGGAGAAGCTGCTCGTCGAGTACTACGGCTCGCACGTGCCGCTGCAGCAACTTGCCGGCTTCCAGGTGCCAGAGGCGCGCCAGCTCATCGTCAAGCCGCACGACCGCGCCACGATGGGCGCCATCGAGAAGGCCATCCGCGACAGCGACTTGGGGATGAACCCGAGCAACGACGGAGTGGTCATCCGCCTCAACTTCCCCGCCCTAACCGAAGAGCGACGCAGGGAGTACGTGAAGATCGTCAAGCACATGGCCGAGGACGGCCGGATCGCGGTGCGCAACATCCGCCGCGACGCACGCAAGCATCTCGAAGCGGCAGAGAAGGCCGCCGAGATCTCGGCCGACGAACTCGAGCGCGCCGAGAAGGAGCTGGAGAAGACCACCCACGACCATGTGGAGCTGATCGACAAGGCATTCGGGCGCAAAGAGCAAGAGTTGTTGGAAGTCTGAGCGGACGGATCGACCCGGACCCGAGTCCGAGGAGGGCAACCGATGAGTGACGATGTATGGCGCCGGCGGGGCCTGGAGGGTGATGACGATCTCGGCCCGCCCCTGTTCGACGAGGGCCGCGACGACCGATCGACGTTGTCGTTCGGTGCGGCCCGCCACGAACCGCTTCCGCACTGGACCGAGCCACCCACCGGCGAGGTGCCCGATGTGCTCGCCACCGGCCAGCACGACGTGCACCCCGATGTCGACGTGTGGTCGTCGTTCTCCGATCAGGGGCCGACGTGGAGCGACGAGCCCACCAACCCTGACGCTGCGCACGGCGGCCATGAGCCGGGCCGCCTGCCACGGCGCAAGCCGACCTTCGACGATCTCGACGACCTCGACGATCTGTCGCCGCGCTTCGAGGAGGCGCCACCGGCCCGCTTCCAGGAGCCGTCGCGCGGCCTGTTCGATGACGACGCCCCGGCGTACGAAGCCCCGGCGTCGTACGAAGTGCCCACGACGTACGAAGAGCCGGTGACGGGCTTGTTCGACGAGGTGGGCGAATACGACGCGCCGCCGCCGCGGCGCGAGCAGGGGCGCATCCAGATCGGCACCGACCCCACTGATGGGGCGATGGCCCGGCCGCCGATGCCGCGTGGCCGCCCCCGCCCCGGCGAGCCCATCCGTGGCGGCCGCCCGCCGCGACCCGTCGGCGCCGGGCGTGGCCCCGCGCCCAGGCCTGTGGGCGGCACCAAGGGTCGCGACATGCCCACGGCGATCGCTGTCGGGCTGATCATCGCCGCGGTTTTCATCCTCGCGGTGAAGACCAAGCCCGTCGTGGTGGGCATCTTCGTCATCCTCGTGCTCGGCATGGCCGGCATCGAGTACTTCGACCGTGTTCGCGAGAAGGGCTACGAGCCGGCATTCTTGCCCGGCATCGTCGCCTGCGTCACCGCCCCACTGGCGGTGTACCACTACGGCATCGACGCGCTGCCACTGGTGATGGTGCTCGCGTTCGGGGCCTGCGCCCTCACGTTCATCGGCGCGCGCGGCATTGAATCGAACCCGATGCCGAACATGGCGATCTCCATGCTGGGCATCTGCTGGATCGGCATGATGGGCTCCTTCGGCGCGGCCATGGTGGGCGTGTCCAACCTGGGTGGGGGCAATCCCATCGGAACCGACACGCTCACCCTGGTCGCCATTGCGGTGGTCGCCAACGATGTCGGCGCGCTGTTCGTTGGCAGTGCTGTCGGGAAGTCGCCGCTGCGCGCATGGATCAGCCCGAACAAGAGCATCGAGGGCTTCATCGGCGGCACCATTGCGTCGCTGGGGGCGATGGTGCTCGTCGGCGTGTGGGGCAAGAGCACCACATGGAACAGCACCGGCGAGCTGCTCATGCTCGGTCTGGTTGTGGCCGTCGTCGGGCCCATCGGCGACCTCACGGAGAGCATGTTCAAGCGCAACCTCGATGTGAAGGACTTCGGTTCGATCATCAAGGGCCACGGTGGGGTGCTCGATCGTTTCGATGCCTTCCTGTTCGCCATGCCGGCGGCGTACTACCTGCTCGAGTACTTGCAGCCCTGGACCTCGAAGTGACCCGAGCCGGGCGCGGTGCAACCGGGCCGAAGGGCTGACAGACTCCACAACGCATGAGTTCTCCGATCCGCGTTGCCATTGCCGGCTCGTCCGGCTCGATCGGCACCCAGACGCTCGCTGTCATCCGTGCCACCAATGCACTCGAAGGGGCAGGCCGCTACGAGGTCACCGCACTGGGCGTCGGCTCGTCGATCGACGTCCTCATCGCCCAGGCCAACGAGTTCCGCCCCAAGGTGGTGGCCGTCGCCGACGCGGCCAAGCGGGCAGAGGTGGCCGCGGCGCTGCCCTTCGCCGATGTCGTGGCCGACCTCGCCGATCTCGTCGAGGCCGCCGATGTGGTGGTGAACGCGGTGGTGGGCTTTGCCGGCCTGTCCGTGACCGTTCGCACGCTCGCCACCGGGCGCCGGCTCGCGCTGGCCAATAAGGAGAGCCTCATCGCCGGTGGCCCAGTCGTGCAGCCCCTGCGTAACGTGCCCGGCGCGGAGCTGGTGCCGGTGGACAGCGAGCACTGCGCGGTGCACCAGTGCCTGCGCTCGTCCGCGTACAACGACCGTGAGGTTTCGCGGATCGTGCTCACAGCCAGCGGTGGCCCCTTCCGCGGCCGCACGGCCGCGGAGCTCGCCGACGTCGGTGTCGAGCAGGCGCTCGCCCACCCCACGTGGAAGATGGGTCCGAAGATCACGATCGACTCCAGCACGCTGATGAACAAGGGGCTGGAAGTGATCGAAGCCCACGAGTTGTTCCACACGCCCTACGGCCAGATCGAGGTCGTGGTGCACCCACAGAGCGTCGTGCACTCGATGGCCGAGTTCACCGATGGCAGTACGATCGCCCAGCTCTCGATGCCCGATATGCGCCTACCGATCGGCTACGCGCTCGCCTACCCGGCCCGCATCGGCAGCCCCTTCGGGCGCATCGACTGGGGCACGCTGGGCCGGCTCGATTTCGAGGCGCCCGACACGGCCACGTTCCGCTGTCTGGCGCTGGCCTACGAGGCCGGCCGCATCGGCAGCACCGCGCCGGCGTGGTTGAGCGCCGCGAACGAGGTGGCCGTGGAGGCGTTCCTGCAGGGCCGCATCAGCTGGAGCCAGATCGCCGAGGTCAACGAGGCGGTGCTGCAACGCTACGAGGCCGGGCCCGATTCCACGGTCGCCGAGATCATCGCCGCCGACGAACGAGCAAGGGCCGTGGCCCGGGAGGTCCTGCCCGCATGAGCATGGAGAAGTTCAAGCAAGAGGTCGTCTCCGGCGGCACGCAACGCGAGATCGACCCCGAAGCACCCGCGCCGAACATCGCCGGTGGTGTGCTCGTGTGGGTGATGATGTTCGCGCTCATCTACTGGTACAGCCCGTGGGCGTTCGTGTTCGCGGTGGCGCTCGCGGCGTCGATCATCGCCCACGAGTTCGGCCACTACTGGACAGCGCGCCGCAGCGGCATGAAGGCCACCCAGTTCTTCCTCGGTTTCGGGCCGCGCATTTGGAGCACTCATCGCGGCGGCGTGGAGTACGGAGTGCGCGCCATCCCGCTCGGCGGTTTCGTGAAGATCATCGGCATGACCAATGTCGACGAGGTGCCTGAGGAGGACGAACGCTTCACCTACCGCCAGGGCAGCTACCCGCGGCGGATGTGGGTGATCACCGCCGGCTCGGTGATGCACCTGATCCTCGCGTTCGCGATCATCGTGCCCGTCTACGCCTTCGCCGGCCAGGTACGCAGCACCGACACGGTCCAGATCTGGAGCGTCGAGGACGGCACTCCGGCTTCCGCGGCCGGTGTGGATGCGGGCGATGTCGTGAAGGTCGTCGATGGCGTGGCCATCACGAGCTCGGCCCAGTTCAGGAGTACCCTCGCCGCCATTGCCCCGGGTACGACGGTTTCGATCGAGGTGCAACGCGACGGACAGTTGCTGACGCTGTCGGCCACCCTTGCGCAACACCCGCAGTTCACCGAGACGCGTGGCTACCTTGGGGTGTCGAGCAGCGACGAGGAGCGCATTCCGCTCGGCGTCGGTGACGCGCTTGTCGAGGGCCCGAAGGATCTGTTCAGGGGCGTCGGCCAGGCGATTGTCGGCGTGGCCAAGGTGCTCAACCCAGTGAGTGTGTGGGGCCACCTGATGGGTACGAACACCGACGCGTCGTCTCGGCCGGGCACGATCGTGGGCGCCACCCAGATGAGCAAGGACGCCGGCAACTTCGGTGGCTGGGTGGAAGTGCTCGTACTGCTCGCGACCGTGAACCTGTCTGTCGGTGTGCTGAACATGTTCCCGCTGCTGCCCCTCGACGGCGGCCACGCGGCCATCGCCACCTACGAGCGCATCCGGTCGCGCAAGGGCAGGCGGTACCACGCCGACGTGAACAAGCTCATGCCTGTGGCCGCGGTGTGCCTGGCGCTCATCGCGTTCATGTTCCTCACTGGTCTGTACCTTGACCTCATCAAGGGCTGACGCGCGGCGGCGGGGGCGGATGGCGGCGAACGTCGTCGCTGCCGTGCTCGCCGTCGTGCTGCCGGTGATGGCCTGGGGCTTCCGTGTCGAGACGTTCGTGGTCATCGGCGCCCTGTTCGGCACCCGCATCTTGGTCAGTCTTCTCGGCCCCGACTGAGGCTGAGCGCCTCGTTCCTCGTGCCGTTCCTGGCACACTGGCGGGGTGAGTTTCGAACGACGCAATACTCGCCGGATCACCGTGGGCAAGGTGCCCGTGGGCGGTGGCAGCCCGATCACGGTGCAGTCGATGACCACGACCAAGACCGCCGACGTGGAAGGCACACTGCAGCAGATCTACGCGCTCGCCGCCGCCGGCTGCGACATCGTGCGCTGCACGTGCAACGAGGCCGAGGCGGCCGAGGGGCTGGCCCAGATCGTGCCCCGCTCGCCCATTCCTGTCATCGCCGACATCCACCACCAGTACAAGATGGCGCTGGCGGCGATGGAAGCCGGCGTGCACGGTCTGCGGCTCAACCCGGGCAACATCCGCCGCCCCGAGCACATCAAGGCCGTCGCCAGCGCGGCCAAGGATCGCGGCCTGCCGATCCGCATCGGCGTGAACGGCGGCTCGCTCGACCCTTCGCTCTACGAGAAGTACGACGGGCTGAAGCCCGAGGCGATGGTGGAGAGCGCGCTCCACGAGATCGCATTCTTCGACGAGGTCGGCTTTACCGACTACAAGATCAGCGTGAAGGCCTCCAACGTGCCGATGATGGTCGAGGCCTACCGCCAGCTCGCCGACGTCACCGACGCGCCCCTTCACCTCGGTGTGACCGAGGCCGGGCCGTTGCCCGGCGGCCTGTTGAAGGCCACCGCCGGCATCGCCACGTTGCTGCTCGAAGGCATCGGCGACACGATCCGCTACAGCCTCACCGCCGACCCGGTGGAGGAGGCCAAGGCTGGTCGCCAGTTGCTGGAAGCGCTCGGCCTGCGGACGCGCAAGAACGTCGACCTCATCGCCTGCCCGTCATGTGGGCGCGCCGAGGTCGATGTCATCGACATCGCCAACAGGGCGATGATCGCGTTCGGCGAGCGCAAGCTGCCGCTGCAGGTGGCCGTGATGGGTTGCGTGGTGAACGGCCCGGGGGAGGCACGTGAGGCCGACCTCGGGATCGCCGCCGGCAACAAGCGGGGCCACCTGTTCGTGAAGGGCCGTAACGTCGCCGTCGTGCCCGAGGACGAGATGGTGGAGACGCTCGTGGAGTGGGCAGAGTTCATCCACGCGTACGGCACCGACGCGGCGATCGCCCGCGCCGACACCACCATCGCCGAGCGCGAGGCGGAGAAGGATCGCCTCCGCGCCCTCGACGACCGAGGCGCTGACGCGAACCATGCGCAGGAGAAGATCGTCGAGATCCGCAGGACAGTCAGGGGCTCGTAGCAGCTACGGGCGTCGCATCTGGCCGCCGGGGGGATATTCTCCGCAGGATGACGGTCGCCACCGAACACGCACCGCATCGCCTCACCTGGGAGGCCTTCATCGAGTTGCCGGAAGAGCAGCTCCACGACGCCGAACTTCACGACGGAGTGGTGGTGCACACGGCATCTCCGGAACGACACCATCAGCTCACCCTGGTGAACCTCATCATGGAGCTTGGCCCCTGGGTGCGGTCACAGGGTGGGGAGATGATTCCCGATGCCTTCGTGCGCATCGCCGACTACTGGGGCTATCAACCCGATCTTGCCTACTACGAGGCCGCCCGTGTGCCCGAGGGCCGCGCCTACTACCGCGATGCACCCAACCTGGCGGTGGAGATCCTGTCGCCCAGCACCCGTCGGAAGGCTCTGATGCGCAAGCCGGCGCACTATTTCTCGGTCGGGGTGCAGGAACTGTGGCTGATCGACGTGGAGGAACGGTTGGTGATGGTGATGCGGCCGGGTCCGCAGTACGCCGAATGGGGTGAGGGCGACGTGATGGAGAGCCCCATGCTGACTGGTTTCGCCGCCGAGGTGGCGCAGGTGCTGGCGCCCTTCTCATGACGTATCACGTTCCGCTGTTCGAGTTCGACCCGTCGCCGGATGCGGTCATCAACCCCTCGATCCATCGACCCCGCCTCGGCTTCCCGCGCCATGCGGTCATGTGCTGGTTCGGCAACGTCGTGCGCGAGCGCACCGTCGGCATCGAGCCGGTGCACAACGTGCCCTTCGAGCACGGTGACCACCCGATCTGCGTCATCGACCACCACGGCACCCCGGTCGCGCTGGTCAGCCCGGGCGTCGGCGCCCCTGCTGCGGTCACCTCGCTGGAGGTGACGATCGCGTTGGGTGCCACCCACATCGTCGGTTGTGGCGGCGCAGGCATCGTCAAGTCGGGCTTCGACGTCGGCCATGTCATCGTGCCCACCGGCGCCGTGCGCGACGAGGGCACCAGTTACCACTACGCGCCCTACGACACAGAAGTGGCCCCTCACCCGCGGGCGCTCGCCGCGATCGACGACACGCTCACCGAGGCGGGCGTGCCCCACGACCGCGGCCTGGTGTGGACCACCGACGCGTTCTTCCGTGAAACCGCGGCCAAGGTGGCTCGTCGCCGTGAGCAAGGGTGTCTCGCGGTGGACATGGAGGCCGCGGCGATGTTCGCCTGCGCGGCATTCCGCGGCGCGACGTACGGCCAGTTGCTCTACGCCGGCGACGACGTGAGCGCGGCCGAGTGGGATCACCGCCACTGGGACAAGCAGCAGGGTGCCCGCGACCGCCTGCTCGATCTCGCGCTCGACGCAGTCGTGCGGCTCTAGCGGGGGTGCCGCTCGGTGACGCCGTAGACGGTGCAGAAGCCGTCGAACTCGACCGATTCCCCCGGGGCCAGGTAGCCGGCCTGCCCGCGGCTGAGCGGCGCTGCGTCGCCGTCGGTGCACAACAACAACTCGCGCCCGTCCGCGGTGTGCGGCATCGGCCCGTCGACCTCCAGCCGCCACAGCTCGAACGGCGCGCCCGGGGTGGGGTAGCGGAACTGCCCCTCGGCAGCCTCGACCGGCCGCACCACGGGGTCGACGAGTGGCTCGAATCTCAGCACGCGCAGCAGCTCATCGACATCGACGTGCTTGCTGGTGAGCCCGCCACGCACGACGTTGTCGCTCGCGCCCATGACTTCCACCCCACTGCCGAACAGGTAGGCGTGCAGGTTGCCAGGGCCGAGGTAGATCGCCTCGCCCGGATGCAGGTGCACCCGGTTGAGCAGCAGAGTGACGACTACACTCGGTTCCCCCGGGTACTGGTCGTCGAGCGTGGCCACCAGGGCGCACTCGGGTGTGTCGTACAGGCGGCAGGCGGCGACCGTGGCTGCGGTGGGGATCGTGCCCCTGTAGAGGCCGGCGACGGTGGCCGCCAGGCCCTGCTCGCGCAGGGCATCGGCGAGGTCGCGAGCGCCGATCGTGCGCAGCAGCAGGTCGCTGACAGCGACCGGGCGGAACCCGCACAGCGCATCGAACGGCGAGATCGCGCAGAGCAACTCGGGCTTGGCGTACGGGTCGCGGTACACCCGCCGTGGGTCGTCGAACGTGATACCAGCAGTCTGCTCGCGGGCGAAGCCGGCCTCGGCCGTGGCCGCGTCGGGGTGGGTCTGCAGCGACAGCGCCTCGGCCGCCGTCAGCAGCTTCAGCAGGTAGGGCAGGTTGCCGGCCACGTCACGGAGCGGGCCGCCCCTCTCTACCTGGGCCGGGCCACCCGGGTGGGTGCCGAGCCAGAACTCGGCCCACGGGGTGCCGTCGGGCTCGACATCGAGGAGCCTCGGGAGGGCGTAGCGATCGCCCCACGTGTAGTGCTGCACGACGCCAGTGATGCGCAGCATCAGAACAGCCTCAGCTCGTCTGGGCGCATGCCGCGCAGATCGTCGTAGTCGACCTCCACCACGCGAAAGCCGCGGGCCTCGGCGAGGACGCGCGCCTGCGGTTTCACCACTTGGGCGACGAACACGCCGCGCACCGCACCGAGCGACGAGTCGAGGTGCAGTCGTTCGATGTACCGGGCCAACTGCTCGACACCATCGATGTCGCCGCGCCGCTTCACCTCGATCGCGACGACCTGACCACTCGTGTCGCGGCACACGAGGTCGATCGGGCCGATCGCGGTCGGGTATTCGCGGCGCACAAGGGTGAGCCCGTCCTCGATCGCCTGTGGCGAGGCCGCGAGCAATTCCTGCAGGTGGGCCTCCACCCCGTCCTTCTGCAGGCCGGGGTCGTCACCGAACACGTGAGCGGTGTCGTGCAACACCTCCAGCAGGGTGATCGTGAGCTGTTCACCCTTGGGGTTCACCACCAGCCAGTGGTCGCCGTTGTCGGCGATCGTGTTCGGCGCATTCATCCAGTTCAAGGGCTTGTACGCACCGCCGTCGGCATGGATCGCGACGCACCCGTCGGCCTTCACCATGATCAGCCGCACCGCCTCGGGCAGGTGGGCGTCGAGCCGTCCCCGGTAGTCGACTGTGCAACGGGCCACGACGAGACGCACGCTGAGCGACGTTAGCGACCACACGGACCGGCGCGTGTTCGGCTGGAGCTATTCTCTCGCGCTGAGGCCATTGTTGTAGGAGGGGCGATGGATGAAGCGCTGATCTCGCGGGCTGCCGACGTGCCGCCCGGTCCGGCTGGAATGTTGCGCGCCGGTGGTGCGCAAACAGGAGGTCGATTCGACTTCCTCGTCTCGACCATCCCGTTCGGTGCCGGCCCGCCACTGCACGTGCACGATGAGCAGGAGGACTCGTTCTTCGTGCTCGAAGGAGTTCTCACCCTGCAGATCGGTGACGAGCTCGTGGAACTCGGCCCGGGTGACTTCGGGTCCGTGCCGCCGGGGATCGCTCACACCTTCACCAACGCAAACCCCGAGCAGCCACCGGTGCGCGCCGTCAACGTGATGACGCCCGGCGGCTTCGATGGGTACCTGCGCGAGATGATGTCGCGGACCGCGCCGCCGGATCAGGCCGAGATGGACGCCCTCGGTCGGCGTCACGGCGTGACGTGGGTAGGTCCCACTATCGCCGGCCGCCTGGGCCTCGCCTGACTATCGCCTCCGGCTGTCCTAACGACCGACGTGGTCGCGCATGCGCTTCTGGATCAGCTCGCGGCGCGCCTGCAGCTCGCGGTAGGTGAGCTGGTCCGTGCCGCTGTCGACCCCCAAGCCGGCCTTCAGTCCGTCCATGTCGATCTGGAACGTGGTCGGGTCGATGCCCAACTCCTGCCCGAGACGCTCGCCATGGCGGACGGCGAACATCATCGAGATCTTCGTGATCTCGGCGAGCAGGTCGAGGTCGGGAGCCAGCCGCGCCATCGCGCCGTCGAGGAACACCATGTTCTTCACGTACAGCATCAGCTCTTTGGGCATGTGCGCCCCGTAGCCGAGCAGAGCCTTCACCACACGCTGCACCTCGGCCACCAACTGCTCGCCGGTGAGCGTGGTGGGGTCGATCACCGGCTGGTCGAGGCGCAGATCCTTGATGACCGCGGCAAGATCCGTGTCGGCGGGAAGTGCGCCGAGGTCGCGCATCGCGGCCATCTGCGCGACCGGATCGTTCATCGTCGCGCCCACCATCAAGCGCAGGAAGGCAAGGCGGCGCGGCTGGGAGAGGCGGCCGACGATGCCGAAGTCGAGCAGCGCGGTGCGCCCGTCGGGCAGCACGAACAGGTTGCCGCCGTGCAGGTCGCCGTGGAACACCCCGTAGACCATGGCGCCCTCCATCAGCGCAACCATCGCCGTGCGCACGACTTCCTCGGTGTCGATGCCGGCGTCCTTCATGCCGGCCACGTCGTCGAAGTTGAACCCGTCGACTCGCTGCATCACCAACACTCGGCGGGTGACGAGCGTCGGGTGCGGGCGGGGCACGACATAACCGTGGTTGCCGAGCTCGTGCAGCATGGCCGCGATGTCGATCATGTTCGCCGCTTCCATGCGGAAGTCGAGCTCTTCCACGATGGTCTCGCCGAACAGTTCCACGAGCGCCGGCGGGTTGGCCAGCGAAGCGACCGGGATGCGACCGACGAGGAACGGGGCCAGCCACGACATCACCTTGAGGTCGTGGTGCACGAGCGATGCCACGCTGGGGCGCTGCACCTTCACCACAACGCGCTCGCCGGTGCGCAGCGTCGCCGCGTGCACTTGGGCGATGGAGGCGGCGGCAAGGGGAGTGTGGTCGAACTCGCTGAAGATGTCTTCCAGGCGGGCACCGAGATCGGACTCGACCACGATGCGCACGGCGGTGAACGGCTCCGCCGGCACCTGGTCGCGGCACTTCTTGAACTCATTCACGAGCTCGGCGGGGAACACGCCCTCCCCGCTGGAGATGATCTGGCCGAGCTTGATGTACGTGGGTCCGAGGCGCTCGGCAGCGCGGCGCAGGCGCAGCGATAGGTCGGCGCGGCCGGCCTCCACGGAGTCGTAGTTGCCGCGCCGTTTGCGCCACAGCCACGGCCAGAGTGCCCCCCCGAGCGTGCGCACCACCTTGATCACGCGGTGGCCGGGCGGCACGCGGCGCTCGCGGGTGAGTGCGGGCACCTCTGCCCGGGCCGCCGCGCGCAGGCCTTCGGCCAACGGCAGCCAGCGGATGGCGTCGCGCTGGAGCGTCCACGGGCCGTCCTCGGTGAAGGCGGCCCACCGGCAGTCGTCGAGCGCTGTCATCCCTGCATGATCGCAGCGGTCAGGCCGATCCCCACCGTCATACCCAACGTGGCGGGCGCTTCTCGCGCAATGCGGCCACACCTTCGCGGTACTCGTCGGTGGTCATCGCCCGCGCGAGCAAGCTCTGGGAGTGCTCGATCGCGTCGGCCGGGGAGGAATGCAAGAGGTCGCGGTAGAGCTGTGCCTTGGTGTCGACGAGGGCCTGCGGCCCCACCCCATGGGCCAGGTGGTGGGCGTAGCGCTGGGCGGCGGCAAGCGTGGCCTCACCATCGGCCTCCACGCCGTTCCACAGCCCCCAGGGCTCGGTTTCGGCGGGCGTGAACACGCGGCCGGAGAGCAACAGGTCGGCGGCCCGGGTGACGCCCACGAGTCGAGGGAGCTGCCAGCTCAGCCCGTACTCGGCAGGCAGGCCAAGCTTTGGCGCGGCCGTGGTGAGCCTGGCCGTGGCGCACCCGAAGCGCAGGTCGCAGAACAAGGCGAGCGCGAGGCCCACTCCTGCGGCCGCGCCGTTGACCGCGGCGATGAGCGGGAACCGCAAAGCGAAGTGGTTGGCGAAGTCGGCGTCGAACTCGGGCCGCACGCCGTGCCCCGGCCGGGCCTGCTCACCGGTGAGGCCACTGTCGTACGCGCCGCGCTCGGCGTGGCCGGCGAGGGCCTCGCTGTCGCCACCCACGCAGAACGCGGGCGCGCTGCCGGTGACCACCACGACCCTCACGGCCGTGGTCGCGTCGAGGTGGGCGAGCACCGTGCGGTACTCGCTGTGCATGCGCCCGGTCCAGGCGTTGTGGCGGTGGGGGCGGTGCAGCCACACCGTGGCCACGCCGTCGGCGATCTCGAAGCGGACGGAGGTCAGCTCGCCGGGCTCCACGGGGTCACCTGGCCAGTGCGCGCAGCACGTCGGCCGCGTATTCCTTGCGGCACACGAGGAAGTCGGGCAGCCAGGCGTCGCGCTCGTTGTACACGATCGGCGAGCCGTCGATGCGGCTGACGTGAAGGCCGGCGGCGAGGGCGACTGCGGCCGGTGCGGCGCTGTCCCATTGATACATGCCGCCGTCGTGCACATAGATGTCCGCGTCGCCCATGATGACCGACATCGCCTTGGCCCCCGCCGAGCCGATGCGAATGGCGTCGCAGTCGAGTGCGTTGGCGACGACGACCGCCGAGTACGGGTTGCGGGTGCGGCTCGTCACGAGGCGTGGCCGCTCGCGCTGGACGGGGACCAGCTCGGGCGCGGGGTCGGTGGCGAACACCGTGCGCAATGCGGGCAGGCTGACCGCTCCGGCGGAGAACCGTGCGTCCTCCCACAGGGCGACGTGCACGGCCCAGTCGACGCGGCCGTATTCGCCGAACTCGTTGGTGCCGTCGAGCGGGTCGACGATCCACACCCGATCGGTGATGAACCGCCGCGGGTCCTCCACGCCTTCCTCGCTGAGCACCGCGTCGTCGGGGCGTGCGGTGGCGAGTTCGTCCACGAGGAAGCGGTGGCTCGTCATGTCGCCAGTGTCCATGATCTGCCACGAGGCGGCACCCCGCGACGACAGTTCGTGGCGCACCGCCGTGAGCAGTTGGCCAGCCTCCACCGCGAGGCGGATGGCGAGCTCGGCGTCGGTTTCGGTGCTCACAGACGGCCTGCGCGCATGGCATCGCGCACGAGTGCCCGCACCTGTTCCTCGGGCGCCCCCGCAGCGACGAGCGCCAACACCTGTTCCTCCAACTGCTCGGCGGCCGCCTCGTCGAAGGCGTCGATGCGCCCCTTGGCCGTCACGGCACCGTACGTGAGGAGTGCCACCGCGGCGAGCACGATGACCAGCCCGATGCTGAGGACCACGCCCGCGTTGTTGCCGTTGACGCTCGCGACGATGATGCCGGCAATGCCGCCCGCGAAGATCATGGCGCAGATGCGAGGGATCCAGCGGCGGGCCATGTTCAGCGAGCCAGCGGCTTGTATTTGATGCGGTGCGGCTGGTCGGCCGAGGCGCCGAGCTCCTTGTGGCGCCACGCCTCGTACTCGCTGAAGTTGCCCTCGAACCAGCGCACCTGGCTGTCGCCCTCGAACGCGAGCACATGGGTGGCGATGCGGTCGAGGAACCAGCGGTCGTGGCTGATCACCACGGCGCAGCCGGGGAAGTTGTCGAGCGCCGTCTCCAGCGCCCGCAACGTGTCGACGTCGAGGTCGTTGGTCGGCTCGTCGAGCAGGAGTACGTTGCCGCCGCTCTTGAGCACCTTGGCCAGGTGCACGCGGTTGCGCTCGCCCCCGGAAAGCTCGCCGACCTTCTTCTGCTGGTCGCTGCCCTTGAAGTTGAAGCTCGCGCAGTAGGCGCGGCCGTGGATCTCGCGGTTGCCGACCTTCATGTGCTCGACACCGCCCGTGATCTCTTCGTAGACGCTCAGCTCGGGGTCGAGCGTGTCCCGACTCTGATCGACGTAGGCCAGCTCCACGGTGTCGCCGACGGTGACCGACCCGTTGTCGGGGGCTTCCTGGCCGGTGAGCATCCTGAAGAGCGTGGTCTTACCGGCGCCGTTGGGGCCGATGATGCCGACGATGCCGGCGCGGGGGAGGGTGAACGACAGGTCCTCGATGAGCAGGCGGTCGCCGAAGCCCTTGCGCAGGTTCTGCACCTCGATGACCGTGTCGCCGAGGCGCTTGCCCACCGGGATGGTGATCTCCAGCTTGTCGGGGCCACGCTCGGCGGCCTCGGCCTCCTGCTGCAACTTGTCGTACGCGGCGAGGCGGGCCTTGCCCTTGGACTGGCGCGCCTTGGGCGACATGCGCACCCACTCCAGTTCGCGCTCGAGCGTGCGCCGCTTGGCGTCGGTGGCCTTCTCCTCCTTGGCCAGGCGTTCCTGCTTCTGCTCCAGCCACGACGAGTAGTTGCCTTCGAAGGGGATGCCGCGGCCGCGGTCCAACTCCAGAATCCACTTGGCGACATTGTCGAGGAAGTAGCGGTCGTGCGTGATCGCGACGACGGTGCCCGAGTACTCCTGCAGGAAGCGCTCGAGCCAATCGACGCTCTCCGCGTCGAGGTGGTTGGTGGGCTCGTCGAGCAGCAGGAGGTCGGGATGGCTGAGCAGCAATCGGCACAGCGCCACGCGGCGGCGCTCGCCACCCGAGAGCGTGGTGACGTCCGCGTCGTCGGGCGGGCAGCGCAGCGCGTCCATCGCGATCTCGACATTGCGTTCGAGGCTCCACGCGTCGGCGGCGGCGATCTTGTCCTCCAGCTCGGCCTGGAGCGCGCCGACCTTCTCGTAGTCGGCATCGGGGTCGGCCCACATGGCCATGACCTCGTTGTAGCGATCGATGAGGCCCTGGACCGCAGCGACGCCGTCCATGACGTTGCCCCTCACGTCCTTGGCCGGATCGAGCTGGGGCTCCTGGGCCAGGTAGCCGACGGTGAAGCCGGGGGTGAGCCGGGCCTCGCCGCTGTAGCCGTCGTCGAGGCCGGCCATGATCTTCAGCAGGCTGGACTTGCCCGCGCCGTTCGCGCCGAGCACGCCGATCTTGGCCCCGGGGTAGAAGGACAGCGAGATGTTCTCCAGCACCGTGCGATCGGGCGGGTAGTGCCGGGCCAGCTTGTAACAGGTGTAGATGAATTCGTGGGCCATGTCGGGAACGCAGGCTAACTGGCCTTTATCGTGGCGGCATGGGTGAGGGCGTGGTGATGCTCCTTGTGTGGCTTGTACCGCTGGGGGCGCTGGTGGCGGTTGGCGCATCGAACTGGAGCCGCGGCAACCGTGCGGTGCCACCTCCGCCGCCGGGAGCGCAGTGGGCCAAAGACCCCACCGGCCGCAACGAACTGCGCCTGTGGGACGGCCATCAATGGACCGCCAACGTGAGCAACCAGGGCCGCAGCGGCTGGGACCCGATTCAGTGACGATCTGGTTCACCGCGTCTGCCGTCGGCAGTGCTACGTTACGGTCACCAGTTTCACAAGGGAGGGGTACGGAAAAGTGCTCGCAGATTACGCAGGGTTCTTCAGCCGGGATTACATGGGCACGTTCGGGTTCCGTTGGCTGCACATAGTCGCCGGCATCACCTGGATCGGCTTGCTCTACTACTTCAACCTGGTGCAGGTTCCGGCCTTCGCCCAGTTCGAGGCCGAGCCGCACAAGGACGGTGGCGCCAAGGCGCGCAACATCGCGATCGACAAGGTCGCCCGCAAGGCGCTGTGGTGGTTCCGCTGGTCGGCGTTGGGAACCTTCCTCACCGGCCTGCTGATCCTCGGCGCGACGAAGGGCTACTTCGACACCGGTGACGACACGATCAATTGGGGCCGCATCGGCGGCAACGTGGGCATCAGCACCGGCATCATGCTCGGCACGATCATGCTGCTCAACGTGTGGGGCGTCATCTGGCGCAACCAGAAGGTCGTACTCGCCAACGCGGCCAACGTGCTCGCCGGTGGCGAGGCCAACCCCGATGCGCCGGCCGCGGGTCGCAGGGCCCTCATGGCCAGCCGTCAGAACCTGGTGTTCTCGGTCGCCATGGCGTTCTTCATGGTCTACAAGTCGCACGGCCCGTACGCCGGCAGCTACCTCACCGGGGGCAAGTTGGCCACGTACTGGATCATCATGATGCTGATCGTCGCCATCCTCGAACTCAACGCGCTCGGGATGATGCCGTGGAAGACCGGCGCCAACAAGGGCCTCAACAAGCTGTATGACGGCCCCGGCGTTCGCAACCCGCTGATCGCCGCGTTCAGCTTCTGGGCCGTGGCGCTCATCCTCACTGAGGTGCTCTTCAAGGCCTGAGCTCCAACGCTCGACAACTGGCTGCTGGGCCGTCCTCCTCCGTCCGTCGGGGGAGGGCGGCCCAGCTGCCGTTTTCCGCCCGTTCGAGGCTGGTCCCTGTCGTCCGCCCTGTCTGTTGAACGGCAGACGAAGTCGGTGGCGAGTCAGCGGGAGTTGGCGGCGCGGGCCAGGGCAGTGACGTCGAGGGCGGCGACGGCGCCGATCACGATCGTGGCCGGCGACTGCACGGGCGCTGCCGCGACATCGGCCAGGCGGCAGCGCACGACGGCCTGGGCCTGCGTGGTGGCGCTGCCGACGGCGGCCACGGGCGTGTCCGGCGAGAGGCCACCTTCGATGAGCGCGGCGGCGATCTCGGCGCGCTGAGCGACGCCCATCAGCACGACGATCGTGCCCCCGGCCTGGGCGAGGGCCCGCCAATTGACGGGGGACTCGCCACGCTGGCGGTGGCCGGTGACGACGGTGAACGAGGCCGACAACCCTCGGTACGTGACGGGCACGCCGGCGGCGGCCGGCGCCGCGATCGAAGACGTGATGCCGGGCACCACCTCGCAGGCGATCCCGGCCTCGGCGAGCGCCACGGCCTCCTCGCCGCCGCGGCCGAACACGAACGGGTCGCCACCCTTCAGGCGCACCACCCGCTTGCCGTCGCGTGCCAATCTCACGAGCAGCACATTGATGAGGTCCTGGGCCACGCCTTGCCCCGGCCGCTTGCCCACGTCGATCAATTCGGCCCCGGCACGGGCGAGTGCGAGGACGCCATCGCCCACGAGCGCGTCGTACACGACGACATCGGCATCGGCGAGAAAGCGGGCGGCGCGCACCGTCAGCAGATCGGGGTCGCCGGGGCCGGCCCCGACGAGCGCGACGTGAGCCACCGGCGTAGTCATCAGATCTCCGGTGCCCAGGCCGAGATCGCAGTGATCATGGCCGCGCCCGCCGTGGTGTTGGTGGCGGCGTCGATGAGGATCAGCCTGCCACCGTCGGCGTGATGGCGGTAGACATCGGCGACGATCGGTTCGCTGAGGCGCAGGTGCACGCGGCCGATGTCGTTGAGCACCAACTCGTCGGTGGGTTGATGATCGAGCGACACGAGGTCGTAGCGGTGCTCGATCGCGGTGACCGTCGCGTGACCGGTGCGTGTGCCGTGCTTGAACCAGTGACGACTACCGACGAGCAGGGGCTGGTCGATCATCCAGCACACGTCGGCGAGGATGTCCTCGGCCACCTCCGGAGGCTGGATCGCATCGCCGGCCACGAGCACATCGCCGCGAGCCACATCGACATCGTCGGCCAACTCCACCACGACGGCGTGGCCGGGCACGGCTTCATCGACGGGAGCGCCCCAGCGGTGGATCGCGGAAACCTTCGACGAACGGCCGCTCGGCAGTACGCGCACGGGCTCGCCGACGGCGAGCGTGCCGGCGACGACGACGCCGGCGTACCCGCGGAAGTCGGCGTACTCGCCACCCTGGGGCCGGATCACGCGCTGCACGTGCACCCGCGCGCCGGGCAGGTCGCTGGCCGTCGCGTCGAACTCCTCGAGGAACGTGAGCAGCGGCGGCCCGTCGTACCACGGCGTGTGGGCCGAGGCATCGACGACATTGTCGCCGAGCAGGGCCGACATCGGGATCGAGTACACCGGCACCGGATGGGGGAGGCTGTCGACGAAGGAGTGCACCTCCTTCGACACGCGCAGGTACACGCCCTCGTCCCACTCGACGAGGTCCATCTTGTTGACGGCGACGATGATCGCCTCGACGCCGAGCATCGTGGCGATCAGTGAATGGCGGCGGGTCTGGTCGACCACGCCGTGGCGGGCATCGACGAGCACGATCGCGACGTCGGAGGTGGAGGCGCCCGTGACCATGTTGCGCGTGTACTGCTGATGGCCGGGCGTGTCGGCGACGATGAAGCTGCGCCGCGGGGTGGTGAAGTAGCGGTGCGCGACATCGATGGTGATGCCCTGCTCGCGCTCGGCGCGCAGCCCGTCGGTGAGCAGGGCCAGGTTCGTCTCGCCGTCGCCGTAACGGCGGCTGGCCTTCTCGACGGCCTTCAACTGGTCCTCGAACACGGTCTTGGTGTCGTGCAGCAGGCGCCCGATGAGCGTGCTCTTACCGTCGTCGACGGAGCCGGCGGTGGCGATGCGCAAAGTCGTGCGCACGGCGGTTTCGGTGCTGGTCATCAGAAATATCCCTCGCGCTTGCGATCTTCCATCGCCGATTCGCTGAACGTGTCGTCGGCGCGGGTGGCGCCGCGCTCGGTGATGCGGGCGGCGGCGGTCTCGGCGAGGATGTGGTCGAGCGTCGAGGCGTCGCTGCGGATCGCGCCGGTGCAGCTCGCGTCGCCGACGGTGCGGTAGCGCACGACCTCCTCGAAGGGCTGCTCTCCTGGCTCCAGAGCGACGGGCCCACCGACGGACAGGAGCATGCCGTCGCGCTCGACGACGGTGCGCGTGTGGCTGAAGTAGATGCTCGGCAGGGGTACGTCGTGGCGGGCGATGTACTGCCAGATGTCGAGCTCGGTCCAGTTCGAAAGCGGGAACGCGCGCAGGTGCTCGCCCTTGCGGATGCGCGGGTTCAACAGCGCCCACGGCTCAGGCCGCTGCTGGCGCGGATCCCAGCGGCCCTGGCGGTCGCGGAACGACAGGATGCGCTCCTTGGCGCGAGCCTTGTCCTCGTCGCGGCGGCCGCCACCGAAGGCGGCATCGAAGCCGTGCTCGGCCAGGGCATCGAGCAGGGTCACCGACTGCAGCCGGTTGCGGCTGGCGCGCGGGCCGACATCCTCCACGGCGCGGCCGCTGTCAATGCTCTCCTGCACGCTCGCCACGACGAGGCGCACGTTCCAGTCCTTCACCAGGCGGTCGCGGTACGTGATGACCTCGGGGAAGTTGTGGCCGGTGTCGACGTGCATCACCGGGAACGGCAGGCGGGCCGGCTTGAACGCGAGGAGGGCGAGGTGCAACAGCACCGCCGAGTCCTTGCCGCCGCTGAAGAGCAGCACCGGGGTCTCGCACTCGGTGGCGACTTCGCGGATGATCGTGATCGCCTCGTCGGTGAGCTCGTCGAGGTGAATGGGCGAGACAACCTGAAGGCTCATCGGTGCAACCCGCATTCCGTCTTGGAGCTGCCGCTCCAGCGGCCGGCACGCTTGTCCTCGCCGGGTGCCACGGGGCGGGTGCAGGGCCAGCAGCCGATGCTGGAGTAGCCCTTGTCGGCGAGCGGGTGGGCGGGCAACCCGTGCATCTCGGCATAGAGCGCCATGTCGTTGTCGGTCCATGTGGCGAGCGGATTGATCTTCACGAGACCGCGGCCCACGTCGTAGCTCGCCACTGGAGCGTTGGCCCGGGTGGGGCCGTCGGCGCGACGCACGCCGGTGATCCATGCCTGGCGCCCGGCGATCGCCCGGGCGAGTGGCTCGACCTTGCGTACCTGGCAGCAGCCCTCCATGTCGGTCTGCCAGCGGTTGTCGGGTACGACCTCGGGCAGGGGGCGCACGACGGTCAGGTTGATGCTGAACCGCCGCTGCATCTCGCCGACCAACCACTGGGTCTCGGCGAACAGGTACTGGGTGTCGAGTAGCACGATCTCGACGCCTGGCGCCGCGGTGGCGGCGACGTGGACGAGGACGGCGTCCTCGAAGCTGGCGGTGACGACCAGGCCGGCCGTGCTGAACTGCTCGTTCGCCCAGCGCACCACGTCCGCCGGGTGCCACGCGTCGAGCTCGGTGGGGAAGGTGAGGCCGGAGAAGGTGGGAAGGGGAGTGACCACAGCACGCATGTTAGCGGAAAGCTGACTAACAGGATCAGAATTAAGGCGATTCGGGTCGCGTAGGCTGCTGCGGTGGCGTTCGACTACCCCGTGTTCCTCGATCTCACCAATGTTCGCGTGCTGCTCGTCGGCGGTGGCGCGGTCGCCGAGCGCAAGCTGGCCGGCCTCGCCGCAGCGGGGGCGCAGGTCACCGTCGTCGCTCCGGTCGTGACCGAGGGCGTGGTCCGGATGGCCGCCCACGTGCGTCGCCGCCCGTATGCGGCGGGCGATTGCGGCGGCCACCAGTTGGTGATCGCGGCCACCGACGACCCCGCGGTGAACGCAGCCGTCGCCGCCGAGGCGCGAGCCGCGGGCGTGTGGGTGAACAGCGCCGACGACCCGGCCAACTGCACGTTCACGCTTCCGGCCGTCGTGCGGCGTGGGCCGGTGGTGGCAGCGGTGGGCACCGGCGGGGCGTCCCCGGCGCTGGCCTCCTACCTGCGCGACCGCATCGCCGTAGAAGTGGTCGATGAGCGCGTCGAGCAGGCGGCGGCCGAGTTGGCCCGCCAGCGGGCAGACATCCGGGCCGCCGGTGGTAGTACCGAGGACGTCGACTGGGCCGACCGGATCAGGGTTGCGCTCGGCGACGCCTGATCAGTCGCCGATCGTCAGGGTGTGATCGTCAGCTGCGCGTCCATCGTGCCGGAGTGACCGGGGATCTTGCAGATGATGCGGTACTCGCCGGGGGCGAGATCGAGGTCGTCGGTGCCGTTCGCGCCCTTGGTGGGCAGGTCGATCGGCGACCCGACGTCGTTGCCGTCGCTATCGACGATGTGCAGGTTGTGAGCGAGGCCCGAGTCGTTGACGGCATACAGCGAGATCGCTCCGTCGGCGGCGCTGGCGGTGTACGAGGTGGCGTTCCACCGCAGGCCGTCCGTGGCGCGCACGACGACATCGGCCGTGGCGGGCGCGGTGGAGCTGGAGGAGCTGGAGGAACCGCAGGCGGTGAGCGCGACCAGCCCGAGGGCGAGGATCGGGGAAGCGACCTTGTAATGCATGACCGCAATAATACAAGTGGGAACTTCGGAAATGCAACCGGGGTCCTGCGGTGGACGGCGAGTACCATCCCATGGCGATGACCAACGTCGACCAACCCGCTGCCAGCTTCGGGGCCAACTCCTGGCTCGTCGAGGAGATGTATGAGCAGTTCCGCTCCGACCCCGATTCGGTGAGTGCCGCGTGGCGCGAGTTCTTCGACGACTACCGCCCCCTCGTCGGCACGCCCGTCGACATTGCAGCAGCCCCTCTTCCGGTGGCCGCCGTGCCCGCTGTTGGCCTGGCGGTTGTCGCACCCGTCGCGACACCCGTCGTTGTCCCGGCCGACGGTGAGGAGCCGGGCGAGCCGATCCGTGGCGCCGGGGTGGCGATTGCCGCGAACATGGAGCGCAGCCTCTCGGTGCCCACCGCGACGAGCTTTCGCAATGTGCCGGCCAAGCTGCTCGAGGTCAACCGGGCGGTCATCAACGGCTACCGCGCCCGTACCGGGCAGGGCAAGGTCAGCTTCACGCACCTCATCGGCTACGCGATCGTGCGCGCCATCGCCGACGAAGTGCCGAATATGAACAACTCGTACGCGCTCGGCGCCGATGGCAAGCCGCGGTTGATCCGCAACCCCCACGTCAACATGGGCCTCGCGGTCGACGTGGCCAAGGCCGACGGCGGCCGCACCCTCGTGGTGCCCGTCCTGCGCGACGCCGACACGCTCGACTTCGCCGGCTTCCTCGCCGCGTACGAGGACATCATCCGCAAGGTCAAGACGAACAAGCTGGCCGTCACCGACTTCCAGGGTGCGACGATCACGCTCACCAACCCGGGCACGATCGGCACCGTCCAGAGCGTGCCCAGGCTGATGCCCGGCCAGGGCGTCATCGTCGGCGTCGGCAACATCGACTACCCGGCCGAGTTCCAGGGCGCCGACCATCGCGCGCTCGGCGCGCTCGGGGTCAGCAAGGTGGTCACGGTCACCAGCACGTACGACCACCGAATCGTGCAGGGCGCCGAGAGCGGCATGTTCCTCAAGCGCGTTCACGAGTTGCTGCTCGGCGAGCACCACTTCTACGACGACGTGTTCCGCGGCCTCGACATCCCGTACTCCTCGGTCGAGTGGCGCGTGGACGTCAGCCCGGTCAACAGCGAGGAGGCCATGCTGCGCAAGCAGATGCAGGTGGCCACGCTCGTGCGCGTGCACCGCGTGCGCGGCCACCTCATCGCCGATCTCGACCCGTTGCGCTGGCAGCACCCGCACCTGCCGCCCGAGCTCGATCCGGCCACGTACGGCCTCACCATCTGGGATCTCGACCGAGAGTTCCTCACCGGCGGCATCGGCGGGCTCGAGAAGCAGACGCTCGGCGATCTGCTCGGCGTGTTGCGCGACTCGTACTGCCGCACGATCGGCGTCGAGTACATGCACATCCAGGACACCGCCGAGCAGCGGTGGATCCAGTCGAAGATCGAGGGCGTGCGCTCCGACCTGTCGAAGGATCGCAAACGCCGCATCCTCGAACGCTTGAACGCGGCCGAGGCGTTCGAGAAGTTCCTCGCCACGAAGTACGTCGGCACGAAGCGCTTCGGCTTGGAGGGCGCAGAGAGCGCGATCCCGATCCTCGACCAAGTGCTCTCGATGGCGGCCGACGCGGGCCTCGACGCAGCTGTGCTCGGCATGGCCCACCGCGGGCGCCTCAACGTGCTCGCCAACATTATGGGCAAGAGCTACGACCAGATCTTCAAGGAGTTCGAGGGCCATGTCGACCCGGGCTCCGTGCAAGGTTCGGGCGATGTGAAGTACCACCTCGGCGCGAGCGGCACGTACGAGGGTTCACACGGCGAGCAGATCCGCATCGAACTGGCGGCCAACCCCAGCCACCTCGAGACCGTCGATCCGATCGTGCTCGGCATCGTTCGCGCCATGCAGGACGCCGCCGAACCGAAGTACTCGTACTCGTCGCTGCCGATCCTGATCCACGGCGATGCCGCGTTCGCCGGCCAGGGCATTGTCGCTGAGTGCCTGGCGATGAGCGACATCTCCGGTTACCGCGTCGGCGGCACCGTTCACCTCATCATCAACAACCAGATCGGGTTCACCACCAGCCCACAGCACTCGCGTAGCAGCCTTTACTGCAGCGACGTGGCCAAGACCGTGCAGGCCCCGATCTTCCACGTCAACGGCGACGACCCCGAGGCGTGTGTTCGCGTCGCCGAGCTGGCCTTCGAATACCGCCAGGCGTTCCACAAGGACGTCGTCATCGACATGGTCTGCTACCGCCGCCACGGCCACAACGAGGGCGACGACCCCAGCTACACCCAGCCGCTGATGTACAAGGCCATTGCCGAGCGGCGCAGTGTGCGCAAGCTGTATGTCGAGACGCTCGTGAAGCGTGGCGAGCTGACGGTGGAAGAGGCCGAGAGCGCGCTGGCCGACTTCCAGCACAAGCTGCAGGCATCGCTGGAGCAAGCCCGCGCCGAGGCCCAGGCCGCGGTGAAGGTGGCCAAGCCGCCCAAGCCGATGGGCGTGCGCCCCCACGTGGAGACCGGCGTCGCCCGTGGCGCGCTCGACGCGATCTTCGATCACTTCACCACCTATCCCGAAGGTTTCACGGCGCACCCCAAACTGGTGCGCCAGTTCGAGGGCCGGGCGAAGATGTATCACGAGCAGGGCGAGCTCGAGTGGGCCACCGCCGAACTGCTGGCGATGGGCTCGCTGGTGATGGACGGCACGCCCGTGCGCCTCGCCGGCGAGGACAGCCGCCGCGGCACGTTCAGCCAGCGCCACGCGGCGCTCGTCGACTACGAGAACGAGCAGGTGTGGATCCCCGTGGCCACCCTGCCCGGCAAGAAGGCCAACTTCTGGGTGTACGACAGCCTGCTCAGCGAGTACGCCGCGCTCGGCTTCGAGTACGGCTACGCCAACGAGCGCCAGGAGGCGCTGGTGCTGTGGGAGGCCCAGTTCGGCGACTTCGTCAACGGCGCGCAGATCATCATCGACCAGTACCTCGTGGCGGCCGAGGACAAGTGGGGCCAGGAGAACGGCCTCGTGCTGTTGCTTCCCCACGGCTTCGAGGGGCAGGGCCCCGAGCACAGCTCGGCGCGCATCGAGCGCTTCCTCACCCTGTGCGCGGAGGACAACATCCAGGTGGTCAACGCGACGACGGCCGCGCAGTACTTCCACCTCCTGCGTCGCCAGGTGATGCGCGACGTGCGCAAGCCACTCGTGCTGTTCACCCCGAAGGCGCCGCTGCGCATGAAGGAGAGCCGGTCGCGCGTCGACGACCTCACTCACGGCTCGTTCGAAGAAGTGCTCGACGACCCGTTCGTGACCGACCGCGACGCGGTGCGCCTCGTCGTGTTCTGCAGCGGCAAGGTTGCCTGGGATGCGCTGGCCGAGCGCGCCAAGCGCAACGCGCCTGCGGCCGTGGTGCGCGTCGAGCAGCTCTACCCATTGCCCGGCGACCGCATGCGCGAGATTCTCACCTCGTACCCGAACGCCCGCGAGATCGTGTGGCTGCAGGAAGAGCCCGACAACATGGGCCCGTGGCACTTCGTCGAGGCCCGCTTCTGGAACGTGAAGGAGCAGGGCTACTCGCTGCGCTTGGTCAGCCGCATCGGCAGCGGAAGCCCCGCCACCGGCAGCAAGGCGATCCACGACCAAGAGCTCGCCGACATGATGGACGAGACGTTCAGCGGCCTCTGACGGAGTGACACCGACGGGGTGTTCAGTCCCAGCCCAACACGGCGGACAGATCGGCGATCGCTTGCTCGGCCGACGTCACCTTGATGGTCGTCATGCCCATCGCCGCCGCCGGCTTGAGGTTCACTCCGAGATCGTCGAGGAACACGCACTCGTGCGGTTCGACGGCGAGCAGCTCGCACGCAATCTCGTAGAAGCGCGGCTCGGGCTTGCGGATACCGACTTTGCTGCTCTCCACCACGACGTCGAAGCGGCGGATCACGTCTTCGAACGCGGCACGCCGTTCGCTCGGGGCGTCGCCGACGGACATGTTGTTGGTGAGGCAGGCGACCTTGTAGCCGGCCGCCTTCACCCGTTCGAGCATGTCGACCATCGCTTCGCGGATCTCGCCGGCGAGCATCCCGAGGACGTCTGCCCCGCGCACCCGATGCCCGAGCGCCGCGGACTCGTCGGCGAACAGCACGTCGAACTCGGTGAGGCCGATCTCGCTGCGTTCGAGGCGCGCCCAGGCGTTGTCGCGCGGGTTGGTGGCGTTGACGGTGCGGATCAGGTCGGCCGGCAACCCGCGTTCGGCTTCGAACCGGTTGAACAACTCGAATGGGCTGGATGCGATCACCCCACCGAAGTCCCAGAGCACAGCTTTCATCATCGGGGCATCGTAGGCTGACGACGTTATGCCACATCATGTCGTCGTCGACGGGTCGAACATCGCGACCGAAGGACGCACCAACCCCAGCCTCCAGCAACTCAACGACGCCGTGCTGGCGTACATGGCAGAGCACCCAAAAGCGCTCATCACCGTCGTGGTCGATGCCACGTTCGGCCATCGCATCGATTCCAAAGAGGTCGCCGAGTTCGATGCCGCGATCGCCAACAACGAACTCGTCGCTCCGCCGGCCGGTGCCATCGGCCGCGGCGACGCATTCGTACTGACCATCGCCAACAAGGCGCAGGCGACGATCCTCTCCAACGACAGCTTCCAGGAGTTCCACCCCGAGTACGCGTGGCTGTTCGACGAGGGCCGCCTCGTCGGCGGCAAGCCCGTACCCCACGTTGGCTGGGTGTTCGTCGATCGCCTGCCGGTGCGCGGGCCCACCAGCCGCAAGGCGATGAACGAGGCAAAGCGCAAGGCCAAGCCCAAGGCCGGCGACGAGACCGTGCGCGTCGGCAGCCCCGAGGCGAGCAAGCCCATGCCGGTGCCGAAAGCTCCGCCTCCCGGCCCGGCGAAGGGCGCGCGCAAGGAAGCCGCAACGCCCAAGGCCGCGGGGCACAAGGCTGCTGCGCCGAAGGCCGCCGCTCACAAGCCCCCGGCGGTTACCGCTGCACACGCCGAATCCGCGACGCCGAGCCATGCCCGCTCCACGGTGAACGACCTGCTGAGCTTCCTCACGTTCGTCGAGGGACACCCGGTGGGCACGAGCGTCAACGCGATCGTCGACCACTACTCGTCACATGGTGCGTACGTCCGCGTCGGCGAAATCTTCGCCTACGTGCCGCTGCGCCTGATGGCTGATCCTGCGCCACGCAGCGCCCGCGAGTTCATGAAGGTCGGCGAATCGATCACGCTCGTGGTCGACAGCTTCGTGCCGGCCAAGCGCAGCGTCGACCTCGCGGTGCCCGGCGTGGGCAACGCGCCCACCCTCGCCCCGGCCGCTCCGGTGACGAAGTCGCGGGCCAAGAAGGCGGCGCCACCCGCGAAAGAGCCGGCATCCGCGAAGAAGGCCGTTGCCGCGTCGGCCAAGCCGGCCTCCGCGCAGAGGCCGGCACCGGCCCAGAGGACTGCTGCGAAAAAGGCCACACCCGCCAAGAAGGCCCCCGCCAAGAAGGCCGCCCCGGTGAAGAAGGCCCCCGCCGCGAATGCGCCAGTGAAGAGGGCTCCCGCCAAGAACGCGCCGGCGAAGAAGACCGCGGCGAAGAAGTCCGCGAGGTAGGGCACCGCGTTGCGCATCGCCACCTGGAATGTCAACTCGCTGAAGGCTCGGTTGCCCCGCGTGGAGGAGTGGCTGGCCGACATGCGGCCCGACGTCCTCTGCCTGCAGGAGACCAAGCTCGCTGACGACGCCTTTCCCGCGCTGTCGTTCGGGGCGCTTGGCTACGAGGCGGCACATCATGGTCAGGGGCAGTGGAACGGTGTGGCGATCCTCTCGCGTGTGGGCCTCGGCGATGTCGTGGCCAACTTCGCCGACGGCGCCGAGCCCGACGCCGAGGCGCGCATCATCACCGCCACGTGCGGAGGTGTCCGCGTCAGCAGCGTGTACGTGCCCAACGGCCGCTCTCTCGACCACGAGCACTACCAGTACAAGCTGCGCTGGCTCGCCCGCCTGCGTGCGCACGTGGCGGCGCAGGGCACACCTGCCGACGCGGTCGTCGTGACCGGCGACTTCAACATCGCGCCCACCGATCTCGACGTCTACGACCCGATGAAGTTCGTCGGAGCCACCCACGTCAGCCCGCAGGAGCGGGCCGAACTGGCAGCGCTGTGCGACTGGGGCTTCACCGACCTGTTCCGCCAGCACCACTCCGAGGGCAAGCTGTACAGCTGGTGGGACTACCGCGCCGGCGACTTCCACCAGGGCCGCGGCCTGCGCATCGATCTCGTGCTCGGCACCCGCCCGGTGGCGGATCGCTGCACGTTCAGCATCATCGACCGCAATGCGCGTAAGGGGCAGTCGCCCTCCGATCATGCACCCGTCATGGTCGACCTCGACTGAGCAGCCCGGTCAGACGGCGTGGGGGAGTGGGCGCAGCCGCGCCGCCGCGGTCTCGGTGATGCCGAGCCGGTGCGCGAGATCGGCGACGGACGTCGGAGGTTCGGCCGCCAGTGAACGCAGCACCCGGTCGGTGCACACCGCGACATCGACCTGGCCCGATGCACGGGCGACGGATGTGCGCCACTCCCGGTAGGGCACCAGCGGATCGACCGCGCGTGGCGCGCGTGTCGGGGGCGCGACCACTTCGGTGTCGCGCCGGCCGGCAGCGGTGAGCGCCTCGAGCCAGCGACTGGGCCGCACGGGCTTGCGGCCGCGATTGTCTGCGTGGGTGACGACGAGATGCTCCGCAGCACGGGTGACGGCGACATGGAGCAACCGTGCCTCTTCCGCGAGCTGCACCTCTGAGGTGGCCGACGAGTGGGGCACCAGCCCCTCCTCGACCCCGGCCACCACGACGCCCCACCACTCGCGGCCCTTGGCCGCGTGGAACGTGAGCAGCGACACGGCCTCCGATCGATCATCGGCCGTGAGGTCGTCGAACGGGGTGCGGGCATCGACCCAGGCGCGAAACGACCCGGTGGCGCCGGCGGCGAGGAAGCGGTCGGCCTCCTCGGCCACCCGGCGCTCGATGTCGTCGCCCTCGGCGAAGGAGCGTTCGGTCCACTCGGCGAGTTGTTCGCGCGTGCACCGGCACGCCGCGGCGAGCGCCCGCTCGATCGGTGAACGCCCGACGCTGCGCTCGGTGGCGATGCCCGCCGCGGTGAGCGCCTTGTCGATCACGCTGAGCTGTTCGTTCGTGCGGGCCAGGACCGCGAAGTCGGATCCCGGGCGCAGGTGGATGAGGCCACGCACGTGGGCCGCGACCGCCTGTGCCTCGGAGTGCTCATCGGTGAAGTTGCGCACGGCGACGGGCGCGCCTGGTGGCCGCTGGCTCTCTGTGTCGTCGGGCTGGCCGGCCGCGGTGAGCACCGCCGTGCCCGCGTGGACCACCTGGGGTGAGCAGCGGTAGTTGGCGCCGAGGCGCACGACCGTGACACCGGGGTAGGTGCGCTCGACCTCGCCCAAGAGGCCCGGGTCGGCGCCGTTCCAGCCGTAGATCGCCTGTCGCGGATCGCCCACCAGGCACACGTCGGGCCGCCCGCCGCGAAGGGCTTCGAGCATCGAGTGCTGTAGTGGGTTGAGGTCTTGCACCTCGTCGACGAAGAAGTGCCGATAGCGCCAGTGGATGCCCTCGGCCCACTGGGGGTCGGAGCGCATCGACCTCACCACCTGGTCGAGCAGGTCGTCGAAATCGACCACGCCGCGGCGCTGCTTGAGTTGCTCGTAGGCCTGAACGAACTCGGTGAAACGGCCCGGTGGGATCGCCGAGCGGCGCCGCGCCTTGCGGCAGGCGCTGTCGTACGCGTCGGGGGTGATCAGGCGAGCCCTGGCCCAATCGATGTCGGCGAGCGCGCCCCCGACCTCGACCGACAGGCGAACTTGGGTGATGCACTCGCGCACCAGGCGCCCGCGGTCGGGGGCGACATGCGGGGGCCGGGTGTTGGTCGCCAATGCGCGGTCGCCGAGCAGACGCAGTGCGATCGCGTGGAACGTGCCTGCCTCGACCGGCTCGCGCAGGTCGAACCGGCGCAGCCGGCGCTTCAGCTCGCCGGCCGCATCGCGGGTGAACGTGAGCGCCAACACGTGGCGGGCCTGGGCCTGCCCCTCCAGCACGCGGTAGGCGATGCGGCGGGTGAGCACCGTTGTCTTGCCCGATCCAGCCGCGGCGATGATCGCCAGCGGCGCCGCCTGGGTGGTGACCGCCTCGATCTGCTGCGCGTCGAGGCCGGCCAGCAGGCTGTTCGGCGCGGTGGGGGAGATCACAGCGGACACGATAGAGGGTGGGTGTCATGCGGTTACCCCGAGCAGGTTGCCGATGCGCTGCTGAGACCGGGACTACAGTCCTGGTCATGACGTACCCCAAGAAGAACCTCAACGCCAACGAGACCGTTGCGCTCGACATGCACCCGCACTGGTGGTACTTCGCCGAGCCCGCGTTCGCTCTGATCGTCGCCATCGTCGTGGGCATCGTCGTCATCACACAGACCGACAGCGGCACGAATGCGCGCAAGGCCGCAGGCTGGCTGGCGCTCCTCCTGCTGGTGGTGTCGGCGCTGTGGCTGGTCGGTCGCTACCTGAAGTGGATCACCACCAACTTCGTCATCACCTCGCAGCGAATGATCTTCCGCCAGGGTGTGTTCGCCAAGAGCGGCATCGAGATCCCGCTCGACCGCGTCAACAACGTCAACTTCAACCAGAGCATCTTCGAGCGCATCCTCGGCGCCGGCGACCTGCTCATCGAGTCGGCCAGCGAGGACGGCCAGCAGCGCTTCACCGACATCCGCCACCCCGACAAGGTGCAGAACCTCGTGCACGCGCAGATGGAGGGCCTGGCCGTACGTCGTAGCGGGTACGCAGCGGCGGCTGTGGGCAACGCGGTGAGCGGAGACGTGACCGCACAGCTCGAGCGGCTCGAGGGCCTGCTGCAGCGCGGCACGATCAGCCAGGAGGAGTTCGACGCGCAGAAGCACAAGCTGCTCGGCTGAGCAGCTGCTTCACCGGATTTGGGCTCACACCAATCGCGCCCCGTCCACCGGGCGCACCACCCACCCGCTGAGCAGCGCGCCGGGTTCGGTGAGGGCCACCACGCACCCGCCGTAACCTCCGCCGGTGATGCGCGCCCCGTACACGCCAGGGGTGGCGCATATGCGCTCGACCACGGCATCGACCTGAGCGGTGGAGCACTCGTAAAGGTCGCGCATGCTGGCGTGGCTCTCCACCATCAGCCGACCAGCGGCGTCGAGATCGCCCTCGCGCAGGGCGGCGGCGAACCGGAGCACCCGTTGGTTCTCGCCCGTGACGTGCAGCGCCCGTGCCCGAACGACTGGATCGTCGATCGTTGCCGCTGTCTCCGGGGTCGCCAGGCGCAGGGGCCCGATCAGCTCCTCGGCCCGGGCGCATTGGGCAACGCGCTCGGTGTAGGGGCTGCCGACGAGGGTGCGGTGGGCCACGAACTCCACCACGATCTCGACGTCGTCAGGAATGGGTACGGGCTCGATCGACAAGTCTGAGCAGTCGATGAGCAGGGCGTGGCCGTGCACGCCCGTGGCGATGACCAACTGGTCCATGATGCCCGTCGGAACCCCCGTCGCCCGATGCTCGGCGCGCCGACACAACTTGGCCAACTCGCGTGGACTGCCGTCGTAGCCGAGCGCGAGCGCGGCGGCCACTTCCAGCGACGCGCTGCTGGAGAGTCCGGCGCCGATGGGGATGTCGCTGGTGACATGGCCATCGATGCCCGCCGCGGGACCGACTTCGGCGATCACGGCCGCGATGTAGCGTCCCCACGCGGGCTCGACCGATCCGGGGTCGGCGACCTGCAGCGGCAGATCGACCTTGCGCGGATCGTCGAGCGAGGAGAGGTGCACCCGATCGGGCTGGGGGGTGAAGTGGATCTCGGTGTATCGGTCGATCGCCATCGGCATCACCAGCCCGCCGGTGAAGTCGGTGTGGTCGCCGATCAGGTTGACGCGCCCTGGCGCAACGGCGTGGCGGCTCATGACAGCCTCAGCATCGAGGCGAACTGCTCGAGCAGGTCGAGATCGAACGGGGCGCGCAGGGCGATGTTCACCTGGTCGGCGCCGGCCTCGACATAGTGGCCGATGCGGTCGATCACTTCCTCGGGGCCGCCGGTGAGCACCCCGGGCCGCACGACGTTGGCGGCGCGGCCGAACTGGCTGCGCAGGCTCTCCTCGGTGAAGGCCAGGCCGACGTTGGCGGCGCGGCGGATCTCGCGTGGGTCGCGGTCGGCTTCGGCACAGTGGGCATCGAGCACCTGGCACTTGTGGGTGAACGTCTCAGGCGAGGGGAACGGCACGTTCCAGCCATCGGCGTAGCGGGCCGCGATCTTCAGGGTGCGCTTCTCGCCGCCGCCCCCGACCCAGATCGGCAGCTTGGCCTGCACTGGGCGCGGCTCGTTGCGCGCTTTGTGGAGCGAGAACCAGGTGCCGTCGAAGTCGGTGACCTCCTCGTGCAGCAGGCCGCGCAGGCACTGCACGCCCTCGTCCAGTTGGTCCAGGCGCGTGCCCGCGGTGGGGTAAGGGATGCCGTAGGCCGTGTACTCCACCTCGGCCCAGCCGGCGCCGATACCGATCGCGGCGCGGCCCCCGCTGAGGTGGTCGATGCTCGTGATCGCCTTGGCCAGCACGGCCGGGTGGCGGTAGCCGATGCAGTACACCAGGCACCCGACCTCCACCTTCGTGGTGGTGCAGGCGAGCGCGGCGTGCATCGCCACGGCCTCGAGGCAGTCGGCGTCGTCGGCCTTGCCGGTCGCCCCGTAGAAGTGGTCCCATACGCTGATCCAGCCGAAGCCGAGCTCCTCGATGCGCCGCCACACCCGCTGCAGCTCGGCCACCGAGGTCTGCTGCAACCCGACATGAACCCCGAAGATCGTCATGTGGTGCACATTAGGGCGCGCCGCTGGTGCGGTTCGCGGTCCATGCCCCGGCTATAACGGCGGGCATGGCAGGACCGCTGAGTGGGTATCGGATCATCGAGATGGCAGGGATCGGGCCGGGCCCGTTCGCGGCGATGCTGCTCGCCGACATGGGGGCGGAGGTGATCCGTGTCGACCGCGCCCAATCCGTGTTCGGCCCGGCGCCCGAGACGCCGAACGGCGACGTGATGCTGCGCGGCCGGCGCAACATCGCCATCGACCTGAAGAACCCCGAAGGCGTGGCCGTGCTGCTCGACCTCGTCGAGCACGCGGACGGGATCATCGAGGGCTTCCGCCCGGGTGTCATGGAGCGCCTCGGTATCGGCCCCGAGGCCTGCCTTGCCCGCAACCCGCGGATCGTGTTCGGGCGGATGACGGGGTGGGGTCAGGAAGGGCCGTACGCGCTCGCGGCCGGCCACGACATCAACTACATCTCGCTCGCCGGAGCGCTCGCGCACATCCGCCGCGCCGGTGAGATGCCGCTCGCCCCGCTCAACCTGGTGGGCGATTTCGGTGGCGGCGGCATGTACCTCGCGTTCGGCGTGGTGTGCGCCCTGCTGGAGGCCAAGGGCAGCGGCAAGGGCCAGGTGGTGGACGCGGCGATGGTCGATGGCGCCGCCTCCCTGATGACGTTCTTCTTCGGGCTCAACAACCTCGGGGTGCACGACTTCGACCGACCGGGCACGAACATGCTCGACTCCGGCGCCCACTTCTACGACGTGTTCGAGTGCTCCGACGGCTTATACGTGTCGATCGGGTCGATCGAGCCGCAGTTCTACAAGGAGCTGCTGCAGCGCACCGGGCTCGACAACGACCCCGAGTTCGCCAAGCAATACGACCGGGCCAACTGGCCCGAGCTCAAGGAGCGCCTGCGCGAGATCTTCCGGCAGCGCACCCGCGCCGAGTGGTGCGCGGCGATGGAGCACACCGACGTGTGCTTCGCCCCGGTGCTCACCCTGCCCGAGGCCGCGCAACATCCGCACAACGTGGCCCGCGCCACGTTCATCGAGTCGGGTGGGGTCACCCAGCCGGCACCGGCCCCGCGCTTCTCGCGCACATCGCCGGAGATCGCCGGGCTACCGGCCCATGCGGGGCAGCACTCGCGCGCGATCCTGCGCGATTGGGGCATTGCCGCCGAGCGCATCGACACGCTCGTCGCCGGGGGCGCGGTCGCCAGTTCCACCTGAAGTCGCTACCCTCGCAGGCCTATGGGCACCCTGGTCTGCTTCCACGCTCACCCCGACGACGAATGCATGATGACCGGCGGCAGCATGGCGCGCGCCGCTGCCGAGGGCCATCGTGTGGTGTTGGTGGTGGCCACCAACGGCGATCACGGTGAGGTGCCCGAGGATCTCTCGCCAGGCGAGACGCTCAATGATCGCCGCAAGGCCGAGACCGCCCGCTCCGCGGAGACCCTCGGCATCCATCGCGTGGTGTGGCTCGACTACGCCGACAGCGGGATGACCGGTTGGGACCAGAACGATCACGAGCATTCGTTCTTCCAGGCCCCGGTGGAGGAAGCCGCCGAGCGGCTGGCGAAGGTGCTGCGCGAGGAGGCCGCCGACGTGCTCACCGTGTACGACTGGCACGGCAACTACGGCCACCCCGACCACATCAAGGTGCACACGGTGGGCCATCGCGCCGCCGAGCTGGCGGGCACGACGGCCGTGTTCGAGGCGACAATGAACCGCGATGCGATGAAGCGCTTCTTCGAGGAGGCCCGCAATCTGGGCGTCAACCCACAGCCCGAGGGTGAGGAGTGGGATCCCGACGATCCCGCCGATGACGGCAACCCGATGGGCACCGCGGAGGCCGAGCTGACTCACTCCGTCGACGTGAGCGCGTACGTGAAGCTGAAGAAGGCCTCCATCTCCTGTCACCGCAGCCAGGTCACCGACGCCGGGTTCTTCATGACCCTGCCCGACGAGGCGTTCGCGTTCGCATTCGGCACGGAGTGGTTCACGCGCAAGGGCGCCACACACCCGCTGCGTGAGGGCTGGCTGTTCGAATGACCCGTGTGTACCTGGTGCGCCACGGGCGCGCTGCCGCCGGCTGGGACACCGACCCGGATCCGGCCCTCGACGCAGAAGGCCGCGCTCAGGCGCTCGCGGTCACCGCGCACCTGCGCCCGCTCGGACCGTTGCACCTCGTCACGTCGCCGCTGCTGCGCTGCCGCCAGACCGCCTTCCCGCTGGAAACGGTGTGGGGTGTCAGTGCCGCCGTCGAGCCCGCTGTCGCCGAGATCCCCTCGCCCGAGGGGGTGGCGATGGTCGACCGGGTGGAGTGGCTGAAGGACGTCATGCGCGGCACTTGGGCTGCTCTCGGCCCGCGCTATACGGACTACCGCGACCTCGTGCTGGCCACGGTGGCTTCGATGCCTACGGACACGGTGATCTGCAGCCACTTCGTCGCGATCAACGCCGTGATCGGTGCGGCACTGGGCGACGACCAGCTCGTGATCCGCAGCCTGGACAACTGTTCGGTGACGGTCGTGGAGTTCGCTCCCGACCGCGGGCTGCGCCTCCTCGAGGGCGGCCACGAGGCTGACACCCTGATCCGCTGATCCGCTGGCAGAATCAGGCCATGCGGACACGTCATTTCCTGGCCCTCGCGCTCGTCGCCCCGATCGCGCTCGTTGCGTGCAACTCGGGCTCGTCCGGCTCCACCACCACCACATCGTGGCCGGTCGTCACCACCACATCCTCCGTGCCGGCCTCCACATCGTCGACGTCGAGCACGTCGAGCACGAGCACCACGTCCTCGACCACGTCCACCACCACACCGGTGGTGGTGGGGCTCGAGCTGTCGGCCGACGGTCTCGGTCAGGCCTCGTTCGGGGCCGGGGCCGACGGGGTGCTCGCGTACGTGCAGGCGATCCTCGGCGAACCGACTGCCGATTCGGGCTGGGTCGATGCTCACTCGACGGGCGAGGCCTGTCCCGGCACCGAAGTGCGCAAGATCACCTGGAACGACCTCATCCTGACGTTCGGCGATTCGTCGCCGTACGCCGAGGGCATCCAACACTTCTCCGGCTACACCTACGGACCGGCGTTCGGCCCGCAGATCGACCCGTACGGCCTGCAGACCGAGGGTGGCATCGGCGTCGGCGACACCGTCAGCGACCTGAAGACCGTGTACCCAGGGGTGACCGTCAACCCCGCCGACGAGATCTCGGGCCCGTCGTTCTACATCCAGGACGGGCTGTACGGCTTCCTCTCCGGAGCGGGCGATGACGACACGATCATCTCGTTCGTGGGTGGAACCGGCTGCGGGGAGTAGATTCGTCCAAATGCTCGCCAGCGGATTCAGCACCACGCTCAACATCCATCAGGGTTGGGCATGGGTGGTGATCATCGGTAACGGGCTCGCCGGCCTGTGGGCCCTGGCAGCCAATTGGCTCACCCCGTTGCGCACGCGTGCCTTGTGGTGGTTCATCGGCATCGCCGAGGGCACCGTGTTCGTGCAGGTCACGCTCGGGGCCATCCTGGTCGGCCGCTACAAGGTGCCCCTGCCCCAGTTCCATGCGTTCTACGGGTTCGTGGCAATCATCGCGGTGGCGATCATCTACAGCTACCGCTTCCAGATGAAGCACCGCCTCTACCTGCTCTACGGTTTCGGCAGCCTGTTCGTGATGGGTTTGGGTATCAGGGCGATGCTGATCGTCTCGGGCCGATGAGCCCGGTGACGCCCCAGGGCAAGCTGGGGTTGAAGATGCTCGGGGTGGTGTTCGCCTCCATAGCCATCATCGCGGTGGTGCTCGCCGTGCGCGACAAGGAGGTGCCGGTACGCGAGCTGTCCGGCGTGACCCTGGCGTCGATCATGTTCGACTCTCCCACCGATGCGTGGGTGTCCACCACCGGCAGGAAGGCACTCGTCGCTGACGGCGATTCGTATCGCCTCGCTGCCTATGGGCCTGGCGGCGAGACCGGTTCGGCAGCCGTCGACGAGGTGTCCGTGCTCGACGACCACCGCGTCTACGAACTCGAGGGCGGTGTGCTCGTGATCGACCAGACCGAGTACTCACTCGTCGAGGGCGCCTACGTCAGCGGCGACTGCTACTGGTGCAGCCACCCGTTCCCCGATCAGCCGGTGGTGGCGGATCTGCACGAGGGCCACTGGGAAGTCACCGTCGGCGCGACGGTCACCACCGTCGCCCAGCCCGACGGGTGGGACGGCCGCCCGCCCGTAGCCGGCCTCGACCCTGCGGGCAAGGTCGTGATCGTCGGCGGGCTGAAGAACGGCGACACGGTGATCGTGGACGGCCTGGTGTGCTCGGTGAAGGGTGCCTGGACGCTTGTCGCCGCGCACGCTGACGAGATGTTGTTGCACCGCGCCGATGCCGACCGGCTTGACTACTCGGTCTCGAAGTTCGAACGCTGCGGCTGAGCCCTACAGCGCGGCGGCGAGCTTGCTGAGCTGGGCCTTCAGCGCCGGCGGCAGCTTGCCGTCGAACTGGGCGTAGTGGGTCTCGATCTGGGGAATCGCGGCCTTCCAGCCCTCGGCATCGACCGACAGCAGTGCATCGAGGTCGGCGGGCGACACGTCGAGCCCGTCGAGGTCGAGCGTGCCGGCGGCAGGCAGGTAGCCGATCGGGGTCGGCACCGCATCGACCGAGCCGTCGACCCGCTCGAACACCCACTTCAGCACGCGGCTGTTCTCGCCGTAGCCGGGCCACAGGAAGCGGCCGTTGTCGTCGCGGCGGAACCAGTTGACGAAGAAGATCTTCGGTAAGTTCTCCGGCCCGTCGTGCTGGCCGATGGTGAGCCAGTGGGTGAAGTAGTCGGCCATGTTGTAGCCGCAGAACGGCAGCATCGCCATCGGGTCGAAGCGCAGGTTGCCGACGGCGCCTTGCTGGGCGGCAGTGGTCTCGCTGGCCATGATCGAGCCGAGGAATACGCCGTGCTCCCAGTCGAAGGCCTGGGTCACCAGCGGCACCGTGGTACGGCGCCGTCCGCCGAAGAGGATCGCACTGATCGGCACGCCGGCGGGATCCTGCCACTCTGGGGCGATCGACGGGCACTGCGCCGCCGGGGCGGTGAAGCGAGCGTTGGGGTGCGCGGCCGGGCTGTCGCTGTCGGGCGTCCAGGGGTTGCCCTTCCAATCGGTGGCATGGGCCGGCTTGTCGTCGCTCATGCCCTCCCACCACACGTCGCCTTCGGCGGTGAGCGCGGTGTTGGTGAAGATGCTGTTGCCCCACAGGGAGTGCATCGCGTTGGCGTTGGTGTCGTAGCCGGTGCCCGGGGCGACGCCGAAGAAGCCAGCCTCAGGGTTGATCGCGTAGAGGCGACCGTCGGGGCCGAACTTCATCCAGCAGATGTCGTCGCCGATCGTCTCGGCCTTCCAGCCGGGGACCGTCGGCACGAGCATGGCCAGGTTGGTCTTTCCACAGGCGCTGGGGAACGCGGCAGCGATGTACTTCGACTCGCCCGCCGGGTTGGTGAGCTTGAGGATGAGCATGTGCTCGGCCAGCCAGTGATCGTCGCGGGCCATTACCGATGCGATACGCAGGGCGAAGCACTTCTTGCCGAGCAGGGCATTGCCGCCGTAGCCCGAGCCGAAGCTCCAGATCTCGCGGGTCTTGGGGAAGTGGACGATGTACTTGTTGTCCGGGTTGCACGGCCACGCCGAGTCGGCCTGGTCAGGGGCGAGGGGGGCGCCGACCGAGTGCAGGCACGGCACCCACTGGCCGTCGCCGAGCACGTCGAGCGCGCCCTGGCCCATGCGGGTCATGATGCGCATGCTGACGGCCACGTATGCGCTGTCGGTGAGCTCCACGCCGATGTGAGCGATGGGCGAGCCGATCGGGCCCATGCTGAACGGCACGACGTACATCGTGCGGCCCTTCATCGCGCCGCTGTACAGGCGGGTCATCTCGGCGCGCATCTCGGCCGGGTTGCGCCAGTTGTTCGTGGGGCCCGCGTCGTCGGGGCTGTCGCTGCAGATGAACGTGCGGTCTTCCACACGGGCGACGTCGCCCGGATCGCTGTGGGCCCAGTAGCTGTTCGGGCGCTTGGCCTCGTCGAGCTTGGTGAAGGTGCCGCTGTCGACCAGCGACTGGCACAGGCGGTCGTACTCCTCGGCCGTGCCGTCGCACCAATGGATGTCGTCGGGCTGGAAAACCGCTGCCCATTCGGCCACCCATTGCTGCAGACGGGCATTGCTGGTGGTTGCGGTCATGCGGATCACTCCGTGTGTCGAGTCGGGGCCATCGAGGAGCGCACGGTTGCGCGCCGGCAGGAACCATTCTGACAAAGCGCAGCGCCGGAATGAAAAGCCCGGCCCGGCGTCAGATGATCGGGGTCTCCATATCGACCTCGCTGCCGAGGCGCAGCGCCGTGGCGCGTCCGTCGGTGTCGAGGTCGAAAACCACTCGCTGGCCCTGGCGCAGCATGCGGAACATGGTGCCCTCGAGGGCGTTGGCGGCGAGGTTGAGCTCGGCCAGGTCCGTGTCGCGCACGACGATGCCGTCGCCCGACGCCGGGTCGTAGAGCTTGATGACGCCCTGCACGGCGGGCCTCAGCCGGCCTTGACGATCTTGCCGCTCTTGATGCAGCCGGTGCACACGTGCAGCCGCTTGGGGGCGCCGTTGACGAGCGCCTTCACCCGCTGGATGTTCGGGTTCCACCGGCGCTTGGTGCGGCGGTGCGAGTGCGACACGTTCATGCCCCAGCTGGGCCCCTTGCCACACACTTCACAGACAGCTGCCATGGTCGTACTTCTTCCGCAATCGATCAGATGAGCGCAGAAATGCTACCAGCCGGTCGCCCACAACCACATCCTGAACGATGGAGGCTGCCTCAGCTGTTGCGCTCGTCAGTAGTGTGACGCCCGTGAGTGCCCTGGAACATCTGAATCACCGAGCCCTCCGCGACACGGTGATCACGTTCCGCGACACCATGAGGGCCCACGCGCCCGGAATCAACCGCCTCAACGTGTATCCCGTGCCCGATGGCGACACCGGCACGAACATGGCGCGCACCCTGGATGCGGTGGTGGCCGAGCTGGAGGCCGCCGACACCGAAGGCGCCAACGGCCACGCCAATACCTACGACGCGATCAGCCACGGCAGCTTGATGGGCGCCCGTGGCAACAGCGGAGTGATCCTCAGCCAGATCCTGCGCGGCCTGTCCTCCACGCTGAAGGGGGCGAAAGAAGGCTCGGCCACGAAGGTGGCCGAGGCACTGAAGGCCGCCTCCGCCGCGGCCTACCAGGCTGTGCTGAAGCCGATCGAGGGCACGATCCTCACGGTGGTGCGCGAGTCGGCCGATGCTGCGTACGAAGCCGCCCATGAGGGCCAGTCGCTGTCGGGTGTATTGCGTGCCGCACGCGCGGCGGGCCGTTCGGCGCTCGCCCGCACGCCCGAGATGCTGCCGGTGCTGAAGGACGCGGGTGTGGTCGATGCCGGCGGCGCCGGGTTCCTGCTGCTGCTCGATTCCGCCCTGCACGTCGTGGACGGCGAGCCGTTGCCCCTGCCCGAGCAGTACGAGGGCCCCTCCATCGCCCAGCTCGAGGCCGTGGCCCACCGCCACACCGAGGGCGGGATCGACGTCAGCGAGCTGCGCTACGAGGTCATGTACTTCCTCGACCTGCCCGACGAGCAGATCCAGACCTTCAAGGAGGATTGGGGCGGTATCGGCGACAGCATCGTCGTCGTCGGTGGCGACGGGCTATGGAACTGCCATGTCCACACCAACGACATCGGCGCGGCGATCGAGGTGGCCCTCGATCTCGGCGGCCGCCCCCGCACGATCCGCATCACCGACCTGTTCGAGGAGATGGCCGAAGAGCACGACCAGCGCGAGGCCGCGCTCGGCGGCGGTCACAAAGGCACCGCGGGATTGCCCGCGGTCACGTGTGCGGTGGTGGCAGTAAGCAGCGGCGACGGCCTCTCCGAGCTGTTCGGGCAACTGGGCGTGCAAGGTGTGGTGACGGGTGGGCAGACGCTCAACCCATCCACGGCCGAGCTGCTCTCCGCGGTGGAGGCGGTCAACGCACACGAGGTGATCGTGCTGCCGAACAACAAGAACATCATCCCGGTGGCCAAGCAGCTCGATGAGCTCACCGCCAAGACCGTGCGCGTGGTGCCCACCGAGTCCATGCCCGAAGCGCTCGCCGCGCTCGTGGTGTACGACCCCGAGGCCGGCGCCGAGACCAACTTCCAGGAGATGAGCGAGGCCGCCGACTCCGTCGCCACCGGCGAGGTCACTCAAGCCGTGCGTGCCACCAAGAGTGAGGCCGGCCCGATCGGCGAGGGCGACTGGATGGGGCTCGTGCGTGGAGCCAAGCACTTGCCCAATGGCATCGCTGTCGTCGCCGGCACGCTCGACGGGGCCACGGTGGCTCTGCTGGAGAAACTGGTCGAGCCTCGGCGCGAGATCGTCACCGTCGTGGAGGGTGCCGACGCGACCGCCGGCCACACCGACGTGATCCAGGCATGGCTCGACGAGCACCGCCCCGAGGTGCAGGTCGAGGTGCACCGCGGTGGGCAGCCGCTGTACCCGTACCTCTTTGGCGTCGAGTGACGTGTCGCCATGATGGGCCGCCGATGACCGAGCTGGCCCTTCGCGACCTGGCCGCGATCGGTGTTGAGCGGCTGAAGGGGGTGGGCGACAAGAAGCTCGCAGCTTTGCGCGAGATGGGTATCGAGACGGTGCTCGACCTGCTCACCTTCTATCCGCGCCGGTGGGTGGATCGTAGCGATGAGTGTCGGGTGAGCGACCTGCGTCCCGGGCAGGAGGCGCTGGTGCTCGTGACGGTGCGCAGCGTCGACAAGCGCATCGGCCGCAATCGCCGGCCGATCGTGGAGGCACTGGTGGGCGACGGCAGCGGCCGCTTTCACGTGGTCTTCTTCAACCAGGCGTGGCGCGAGAAGCAATTGCGCGAGGGGTTGCAGGTCGCTCTGTTCGGCAAAGCCGATGTGTACCGCGGCGGGTTGCAGATGACGAACCCGATCGTCGACCTGATCGGCGACCGCACCGGCCGCATCGTGCCGATCTACCCGCAAAGCGACAAGAGCGGGCTCAACACCTGGGAAATCGCCGGCTGGGTGGAGGACGCGCTGCACCGATGCGAGGCGCGTGGGATCGCCGACCCGGTGCCCGACGAGGTGCGCCAACGGCTGGGGATGGTGACGCGCCACGAGGCGCTGCACAGCATCCACCTGCCCGAGTCGATGGCGGAGAAGGAGCGTGCCCGGCGCCGCCTGGCCTTCGACGAGCTGCTCCGCGTGCAGACCGTGCTGGTGATGCGCAAGCGGGCCCTCGAGCGCGAGTCGCGAGGCATCCGCCATGTCGTCGGGGGTGAACTGGTCGGTCGTCTGCTCGCCGCGTTCCCGTACGAACTGACCGGCGCGCAACGACGGGTGATGGCGGAGATCGAGGCCGATCTCGCCGGCCCGCACCCGATGCACCGGCTGCTGCAGGGCGACGTGGGCGCGGGCAAGACGCTCGTGGCCGTGGCGGCGATGCTCACGGGCGTGCAGGGCGGCCACCAGGGCGCGCTGATGGCGCCCACCGAGGTGCTCGCCGAGCAGCACGCGGCAGGGGTGCGCGCCCTGCTCTCCGAGGTCACTGTGCCCGACCCAGGCAACCTGTTCGGCGACCGCCCGCTGCGGGTCGAGTTGCTCACGAACCGGGTGACCGGCTCGGATCGGCGCGACGTGCTCGCCGGCCTGGCCGACGGCACGGTCGACATCGCCATCGGCACCCACGCGCTCATCCAGGAGGGCGTGCAGTTCCACAGCCTCGCGGTGGTGGTGGTCGACGAACAGCACCGCTTCGGCGTCGAGCAGCGCGCCGCGCTGCGGGCCAAGGGTGACGGGTCGCTCGTGCCCGACGTCCTGGTGATGACCGCCACACCGATTCCGCGCACCGCGGCGATGACCGTTTACGGCGACCTCGACGTGAGCGTGCTCGACGAGTTGCCACCGGGCCGCACGCCCATCCGCACTCGTTGGGCCGAAGGGCCCCTTATGGAGCAGGGCGCGTGGGCCGCGGTGCGCGAGGAGGCCGCTGCCGGCCGCCAGGCGTTCGTGGTGTGCCCGCTCATCGAGGAGAGCGAGAAGCTGGAGGTCGCCAGCGCGCAGGAGACGTACGAGCGCTTGGTGTACGACGAGCTGCGTGGGCTGCGGATCGGGCTACTGCACGGGCGGATGCCGTCGGGCGAGAAGGAAGCCGTGATGAACCGCTTCCGTGCCGGCGACCTTGACGTACTCGTGGCCACCACGGTCATCGAGGTCGGCGTCGACGTGCCCAACGCGACCGTGATGGTGATCCTCGACGCCGACCGTTTCGGCATCGCCCAGCTCCACCAGTTGCGCGGCCGCGTCGGCCGCGGCGGACACGAGTCGCAGTGCTGGCTGCTCACGGGCGACACGGGCGGCATCAACCCGCGGGTGCAGGCCCTGGTGGATTCCACCGACGGCTTCTTCCTCGCCGAGGTGGATCTCGACCTGCGCGGCGAAGGCACGTTGATGAACACCGCGCAGAAGGGCCGCAGCGATCTCAAGCTGGCGTCGCTGCGTCGTGATCGCGAGTTGGTCGAGCAGGCGCGCAAGGTCGCCTTCGCGCTCGTCGATCCCGACCCGCTGCTGGAGCAGTCACCCGTACTGCTCGACGAGCTGCGCGTGGTGTTCGACCCCGAAGACGAAGAGTTCCTCTTCAAGAACTGAGTGGCGGGGGCAGTGGGGCAGGAGCCTCGACCACCCGGCGACGGAAGCACAGGGTGATGAGCCAGCCGAGCGGGCCGACGAGTACGCCGAGGACGAACCCTTCGACGGTGCGGTAACGGTTCCGTCCGATGCGACCGCCCGCGTAACCGAAGCAGCACAGGACGGCCATCACGCCCGCGGCCATCCCGCCGATCCACATGCTCTCCCCACCGTCCGGCCAACCGTCATTGCGCGAGAAGTAGAACGCGAAGCCGGCGGCACCTGCGGCGAGGACGAGCAGCCATGTCAGGAACCATTGGCTCTTTGACTTGGAGAAACGGAGGAAGCGTTGCGCTTCGGCCTGATGCTCCGGCGCACTCTCGGCCCACGCCTTGCCGATCCACCACGGCACCACTTGCTCTCGCCTGCGATCCCTGGTCGGGCGCTTCATCATGAGCCCCTTTCGACTCGCCGGTCGCTGTCTCAATTCTCTGCTCGGGGGCCTCGTTCTGCAAGCGAGCCAGGTCCGACGGGCGCGATTCGTGTCCCTGATGGCCCCAAATCGCGCCCGTGGGGGCGGGGGCGGTCAGCAGCGACCCGAAACGCGCCCAACCATGAAGGCCCGGCCGGGCAGCCCGACCTATTGCCAGTCGTCGTCGCCGGCGGAGGTGTCCTCGTCGTCGGGCAACACGAGGTCCCAGCGGTCGCGGCAGTCCTCACAGCGGTAGGCGACGATGTCGCCGGGCAGCCATTCGCCGTCCTCGCGTGGGGGAGTGAGGAGGTGGCAGCGGCCGCCACAGTCGACACAGACGATGGTGGCCTCTGGTTCCAACACACCCCTAGTCTGGCCGGGTGAGAGTCATTGCGGGTGAGTTCGGAGGGCGCCGTTTGGTCGCCCCTGAGGGGGTCACCACACGGCCCACGACCGACAAGGTGCGCCAGGCCGTGTTCAACTCGCTGATGAGCATGGGCGTACTGGAGGGTGCAGTGGTTGCCGACCTGTACGCGGGCTCTGGCGCGCTCGGGATCGAGGCGATCAGTCGCGGCGCGGCGAAGTGCACGTTCGTCGAGCGCGACCGTAATGCTCTCCATGCGCTGCGGGAGAACATCGCCACGCTCGGCATCGATGACCGCTGCACGGTCTATGCGAGCGACGTGATGGCGTGGGTGCCCGCGATGCGCGGGGTGGATATCGCCCTCGTCGACCCGCCGTACGACTTCGACGGGTGGCACCAACTGCTCGGCCTGCTCGATGCCGGCCTGGTCGTGGCCGAGAGCGACGACCCCGTCGAACCGCACCCGGGCTACACCCAAGTGCGCGCTCGCCGGTACGGGCGCACCTGGGTCACGCTTCTGGAACGGCTAGCCTGAACGCCCAATGGCGACGGTTCTCTACCCCGGCAGTTTCGATCCGCTCCACCTCGGTCACATCGACGTGATCGAGCAGTCGGTCGCGCTGTTCGGCAAGGTGATCGTCGGAGTCATGCACAACCCCGGCAAATCCACGGGCATGTTCGATCTCGAACAGCGCAAGCAGATGATCCGCTCCAGCATCTCCTACCTCCCGTCGGTGAAGGTGATGGCCTTCGAGGGCCTTGCCGTCGACGCGGTGAAGCAGGTGAAGGCCGCGTTCATCGTCAAGGGACTGCGCACCGGCGGCGACTTCGAGGTCGAGCAGCAGATGGCGCACACCAACCACGCCGTCAGCGGCGTACGCACCGTCTACCTGCCGTGCAAGCCCGCCCTCGTGTCCATCAGCAGCCGCTTCATCCGCGAGATCGCGCAGTACGGTGGCGACGTCACCTCCCTGGTGCCGGCCCCGGTTGCTGCCGAGCTCGCCAAGTTGTTCCCGCCCAAGGGCGCCTGATCAAACGGGACGATGCGATGACCTACGACGACGAGTACGAAGACGACGAATACGAAGAGCAGGCCGGCGGCTACGGCGGCCAGCAGTATTCCAACGACTCCGACGCGTACGTCCGCTCCACCGCGGGCTATGTCGGCGACGCCGAAGCGTTGCTGCGCCGGGCGATCGACATCATCGCCACCGCACCGACGATGCCGCTGTCGTCGTCGCCGCGTATCGACCGCGACGAGATCATCGAACTGTTGGAAGAGACCCTCCACCGCCTGCCCGATGAGATGCGTCAGGCCCGCTGGATGATCAAGGAGCGCCAGGAGTTCGTCGCCAAGACCCGCCGCGAGGCAGACGAACTCCTCGAGGCCGCCCGCGTGCAGGCCGAGCGCATGGTGCAGCGCACCGAGGTCGTGCGTGCCGCCGAGACACGGGCTCGCCAGATCAGCGAGGCCGCCGATACCGACGCCCGCCGCCTGCGCCACGAGACAGAGGACTTCCTCGATCAGCGCCTGGCCAGCTTCGAGATCCTGCTCGACAAGCTCACCCGCACCGTCCAGGCGGGCCGTTCGCGGCTGGCCATCGGTACCCACAAGGCCACCGAGGCCGCCGAGGAAGACGAACTCGCGCAGGGTTTCTTCGACCAGGACCGCTGATCCGCGGCATGCGCAAACCATTGTCACCGCTGCGGGTCAATGCCGCCGAGCTGTTGCGTCGGCCGGGCGCCGAGAAGCATGTCGACATCGAGGTGCCCCTCGCCGACCTTGGTATCCCCGTTGAGGGCGCGGAAGCGGACGAGCGGTTCGCGCCCGGGGCGGAAGTGGCGGTGCACCTGCGGCTCGAGGCACTCAGCGACGGCATCGTGGTCGACGGCACCCTCGATGTGCCGTGGCAGGGCACGTGCCGCCGGTGCCTGGCCGATACTGCCGGCGTCCTCCGCAGCGAGGTGCACGAGCTCTACCAGCGGGTGATCACCGACCCCGACGCGTTCGAGCTGGGGAGCGACCTGCTCGAGCTGGCGCCCCTCGTGCGTGAGCTGGTGCTGCTCGACGCTCCGGCCACCCCCTTGTGCCGCCCTGACTGCGCCGGCCTGTGCCCGACGTGCGGCGTGAACCGGAACGAGACCCCCTGTGGGTGCGCCCCGGCCCCGACCGACCCCCGCTGGGAAGGCCTGGCCGGCCTGAAAGACCTTCTCGCGCCGGAATGAGCGAGTAGCGACTGGCCCTGCCGCGCCGCTAACCTCTTCTAGCTCGTGTGCTGTGGGTGTCTGTCCCCGGCCGATCCCGGGAGTCATCATGGCTGTTCCCAAGAAGAAGAAGTCGAAGTCGAAGACGCGCAGTCGCCGCGCCGGCAACTGGAAGCTCGGCGCGCCGTCGCGCAGCGTCTGCCCGCGTTGCGCCGCCGCCAAGCTGCCGCACACCGTGTGCCCCTCGTGCGGCTGGTACAAGGACCGCGTCGCGATCGAAGTCGGCTGAGCCGCACCGCCATGCTGCCGATCGCTGTCGATGCGATGGGTGGCGACAAGGCGCCCGGAGAGATCCTCGCCGGGGCTCGTGCCGCTGCCGCGCTAGGCATCTCCGTGGTGTTGGTGGGCCCTGAAGGGCTCGACGGCATTGGAGATCTTCCGCTCATCCCTGCCTCCGAAGTCATCGCCATGGACGACGACGCGGCGTCGGGTGTGCGCCGCAAGAAGGATTCCACGCTCGTGCGCGCCGCCGAGGCCGTGCGCGACGGCAAGGCCGGCGCGATGGTGTCCGCGGGCAACACCGGGGCCACGATGGCCTCCGCCCTGTTGCGCATGGGCCGGATCAAGAACGTCAACCGCCCGGCCATCGCCGTGCCCGTACCGGTGCCCGGCCACCTTCCCAACATCATGCTCGACGCCGGCGCCAACGCCGAGGTGCAGGTCGAGTGGCTGGGCCAGTTCGCCCGCATGGGCAGCATCTACGCCCGCCACCGCTTCGGCATCGCCGCCCCGAAAGTGGGCCTGCTCTCCATCGGTGAAGAGCCCGGCAAGGGCGACTCGCTGCGCAAGGAGGGCTACGAGCTGCTCTCCAACACGCCGGGGATCGATTTCATCGGCAATGTCGAGGGTCGCGACCTCATGCTGAAGACCGCCGATGTGATCGTCACCGACGGGTTCACCGGCAACGTCGCGCTGAAGACGCTCGAGGGTGCGCTCAAGGGCGTGTTCAGCGCCCTGCTCGCCGCATTCGCCGCCGAGCCGCAGTACAAGGAACACGCCGACGCCTTGCTGCCGGCCCTGCTGCCCTTGTACGCCCAGCTCAGCCCCGACACTTACGGCGGCGCGGTCTTGCTCGGGGTGGACGGTATCTGCATCATCAGTCATGGCTCCTCGGGCGAGACGGCGATGGTGAATGCGATCAAGCTGGCCGACGAGATGTCCCGCAGCGGCCTCGTCGCCGAGATCACGGCAGCCTTCGCCGCGGACGAGTAGCCTCCACTTCGATGCCACACCTGGTGGCACCAGATGTTCCGGAGTATCCAGTGCCTGCTGAAACCCATGTCGAACAGGGTCCGCTCGACCGCAACGGCGTGTTCGAGATCGTCCGCGCCAACCTGGCCGACATCCTCGAGATCGACCCGTCCACCATTTCCGAGGGGCAGTCGTTCGTCGACGACCTCGATGCTGATTCGCTCGCGCTGATCGAACTCGTCGAAGCGCTCGAAGAAGATCTCGCCGAGCGCTCGGTGGGCTTCCGCATCGAGGATGAGGATCTCGTCGACCTCAAGACCGTGCGCGACGCGGTCGACTACGTCTACGAGCGAGTCAAGGGCGCCTGAGATTTCCCCCCTGCCCGAACCCGATCTCACCGAGTTCCGGCGGCGCCTCGGCTACGAGTTCCGTGACCCCGCGCTACTGAGCCGCGCCCTCGCGCACCGCAGTTGGTGTGCCGAGGTGGGTGGACGGCCGAGCAACGAGCGCCTCGAGTTCCTCGGCGACGCGGTGCTCGGCTGGGTGGTGGCCGACATCGCCTACCGCCTGCACACCGACCTCACCGAGGGCAAGCTCACCGACCTGCGCAAGAGCGTCGTCAACGCGTCCACGCTCGCCGAGGTCGCCGAGGAGATCGGGATCGGCCCGTGCCTGCTGCTCGGCAAGGGGGAGGATCAAGCCGGTGGGCGCACCAAGCCGTCGATCCTCAGCGATGCCCTCGAGGCGGTGCTCGGCGCGGTGTACCTCGACGGCGGCACGGTGGAGGCCTTCGCTCTCATCGAGCGCCTGTTTGGCGGGCGGATGACCAACGCGGCGCAGCGCCTCGACCGGCTCGACTTCAAGACCGTGCTGCAAGAGCTCACCGCCCGCCTGCACGACACCGCCCCCGTGTACGTGATCAGCGACACTGGCCCCGACCACCAGAAACACTTCTTCGCCACTGTCATCGTGGGCGGGCAGGCCGTTGGCAAGGGCGAAGGCCGCTCGAAGAAGACCGCCGAGCAGGCCGCCGCCGAGCAGGCCTGGCTGACGCTCTCCAACGCCGCGGCAGGCTGAGGGCGGCCACCGTGCCCGAACTACCCGAGGTGGAGACCGTCCGCCGCGGGCTGCAGGCGCAGGTAGCCGGGCACCGCATCGAGCGGGTGGAGGTCGGCCGCGAGCGGGTCGTGCGGCGTACGTCGCGCCAGGCGCTCATCGACGGGCTCACCGGGGCGACGATCCTGTCGGTGGGGCGCCGCGGCAAGTACCTGCTGTGCCCGCTCGACACCGGCGATGAACTGATGATGCACCTGCGCATGAGCGGACGCTTGTTGGTGGCCGCCGCGGGGGAGGACCGCCCGCCGCACACCCACGTGGTGATGCACCTGTCGGGCTCGCCTGCGCAGGAGCTGTGGTTCATCGACCCGCGCACGTTCGGCGAAGTGGTCGTGTTCGACCCGGGCCACGTCGCCGAGCAGTTGCCCGAGGTGGCCCGCCTCGGCATCGACCCGATCGCGGATGGCTTGTCACGGGCCCAGTTCGCCGCCGTGTTGCGTGGCCGGTCGCGCCAGATCAAGGCGCTGCTGCTCGACCAACACATCATCGCCGGCATCGGCAACATCTATTGCGACGAGAGTCTGCACCTCGCCGGCGTGCGCCACGACCGGCTCAGCGACCACGTGACGCCGCGGGAGATCACCAAGCTGCACGCGGCGATCCTGCAGGTACTCGGCGATGCGATCGAGGCGGGTGGCAGCACGCTGGCCGACACCCAGTACGTGGGTGTCGACGGCGTGGGCGGCTGGTTCCAACTGCACCACCGGGTGTACGACCGGGCCGGCCAGCGCTGCCTCACGTGCGGTCGCGCGGACATTGTGCGCGTCACGTTTGGCGGCCGCGGCACCCACTACTGCCCGCGCTGCCAGAAGTAGGCCTAGCTCGCAGCCGCGAACGCGTTCCACATGAACACGAACACGAAGAACGCGAGGCCGAAGGCCATCAGGTTCATGTTCTTCTTGCCCGGATTCATCGAGAGCCCGGCGAGGACGAAGCACACGACAGCGATCAGGTAGAGAATTGCCTGCACCGACGCACTCATTGCACTGATGGCCAACATGGCGACCCCTTTGCTTGGTTGTCTGCACCAGTTGTTCCCTTTCGGCGGCGGTGTCAAACCCGGCCTGTTGGGAGGCATATGTCGCGCCCACTAGGGTCGCTGCACCGTGTTTCTGAAGTCGCTCACCCTCAAAGGTTTCAAGTCGTTCGCCGATTCCACCACGCTCCAGCTCGAGCCAGGCGTGACGGTCGTGGTCGGGCCCAACGGGTCGGGCAAGTCGAACGTCGTCGACGCCATCGCGTGGGTGCTCGGTGCCCAGGCCCCCAGCGCCGTGCGCAGCCAGAAGATGGACGACGTCATCTTCGCCGGCACCGCCAAGCGCCCCGCCCTCGGCCGCGCCGAGGTAGTGCTGACGCTCGACAACTCCGCCGGTCTGCTGCCCATCGAGTTCACCGAGGTCACCGTCTCGCGCACCCTGTTCCGCACCGGTGAGAGCGAATACGCAATCAACGGCGTCAACTGCCGCCTGCTCGACGTGCAAGAGCTGCTCAGCGACGCCGGTGTCGGCCGCCAGCAGCACGTGATCGTCAGCCAGGGCCAGATCGACGCGGTGCTCAACGCCCGCCCCGAGGAGCGCCGGGCGATCATCGAAGAAGCCGCCGGCGTTCTGAAGTACCGCCGCCGCAAGGAGAAGGCCGAGCGCCGCCTTGATGCCACCGAAGCCAGCCTGCTGCGCGTTCAGGACCTGTTGCGAGAGGTGCGCCGCCAGCTGCGCCCGCTCGAACGGCAGGCCGACGCAGCCCGCCGCCACGGCGATCTCGTCGCCGAACTGAACGCGTTGAAGATCTTCCTGTCCGGCCGCGAGATCGCCTCGCAGCGCTCCCGGCTCACCGCGCTGGCAGGGGAGAAGATCACGCTGTCCGCCAAGGAGCAGGAGCTGCGCAGCGAATTGGCCACGCTCGACACCGACGTGATGGTCGCCGAAGCCGAGCTCACCGCCCGTGGCGACACTGACCTCAGTGACGAGATGGTGCGCGTCGAGCAGTTGCGCGAGCGTGCCCGCGGCATCGCCGCCGTGCTCGTCGAGCGCCGCCGCTCGATGGAGCGCGATCGCGGCCAGCTGATGGATTCGGGCGTGGTGGCCAACCTCGAAGCCGAGGCCCAGCGTCTGCGTGACGAACTCGTCTCGGTGGAGGTTGAGCTCGTCGGGCTGGGCCCCGAGGCCGAGGCCCTCGCCGCCGACGAGACGGCCTTCGCGGATCAGCGTCGCGACACCCTCGCCTCGATCGAGAGCGTCTCCAACCCCAGCACGGCGGCCACCGCCGCGGCCGAGGTGCGCGGCGAGCTGCGTTCGCTGCGCTCGGGTCTCGATCGCGCCGAGGGCGAACTGCGCCGCCAGCGCACCCGCGTCGAGAGCCTGCGCCAACGCGCCGAGCGCCTCGACGGGGAGATAGATCGCTTGCGTGGCGAGTGCGAGACGGCCCAGGCCGCCGAAGCCACTCTCGTCGCCGACGTGGAGTCCGCCGAGGCCCGCCGCCTCGCGGCCGAGGCAGCGCACGACGCGATCCTCACCGCCCGCCAGGAGGCCGCCGAGGAGGCCAGCCGCTGGAAGGCGCGCGCCGAGGCTCTGCACCTGGCGTTGGAGGGCGCTCGCGCCCGCGCCGGCGCGGAGCACCTCGCCGGCGTCGACGGTGTGCTCGGCACCTTGCTCGACGTGATCGAGATCGACGAGGGCTGGCAGGCAGCGGTCGAGGCCGCGCTCGGCGAGGCGCTCCAAGCTGTGGTCGTCGCCGATCCGGCCACGGGCCGCCGTGCGGTGCAGTCGCTGCAGGCCAACAACGTCATCGGTGCGGTGCTCGCGCTCGGCGCCCGCGCCGGCAGCGCCACGAGTGCCCCAACGAGTGGCGAGGCCGTGCGTCCCCACGTCCGCAGCCGCCACTCGGGCGTGCCCGTACTGCTCGACGCCATCCTCGGCACGGCCGTGCGGGTCGACGGCTGGGAGACCGCACTCGACGTCGCCCTCGCCAACCCGGCCTCCGTCGTTGTCACCGTCGGCGGCGATCGCTTCGGCCCCAGCGGCTGGCGCATCGGCGCCTCGGGTGGGGGTGCCACGGCTGCCGCGCTGGAGGAGGCACAGGAGCGCAGCGCTGCCGCGGCCGACGAGCTGTCCCGGCGCGACACCGCGCTCGCCGGCGCCAAGGCCGAGCTGCAGGCCGCCCGCCAGCACGAGAGCGAACTCACCCGCAAGCTCGATGCCCACGACGCCGGCTTCACCGCCAACAGCGAGGCCCTCGCTCGTTCGCAGGCCGAACGCCGCGAGGCGCAGGCCGAGATCGAGTCCGTCGAGCGCGGACTGGTCGATGCCGAGGAGCGCACCGACCGTGAGCGCACCCGCATCGCCGAGCTGGAGGCGCTGGTGCCCGCGCTCGAGGCTGACGAAGCCGCCGAGGCCGAGGCCGCCAAGGCCCGTGGCGAGGCCCGCGCCCGCCTCGACGCCCAGGCGTCGCTGCTCAACGGGCGGCGCAAGGACATGGAAGTGCGCAACGCCGGGTTGCACGAGCGCCAGGCCTTCCTCGATCGTCGCCTCGCCGAGACCGAGCGCCGCCTGGAGACCGATACGGCGGCTCGCGTCGACGCATCACAGCGCCGCGTGGCCGTCGAGCGCAGCTTGCAGGCCGTCGAGCGCCTCGCCGCCCTGGTCGACCTCCACCGCCACTCGGTGGAGGTGCGTCACAACGCCTTGCTGGAGATCCGCCGCCGCCAGAGCGACGAGGTGCGCGCCGTCGCCGTGCGCTTGGAGAGCCTGCGCCGTCGTCGCTCCGCCGCCGAGAAGGAGCTCGACGAGTCGCGCGAGCGCATGCGCCGCGTCGAGATCGATGAGGCCGAGGTGCGCCTGCGGTTGGAGGGCGCGGTGGAGGCGCTGCGGCGCGACCACGACCTGGAACCCGAGTATGCCGAAGCAGCAGAGCTGCCCCCGCTGCCCGATGGCACCAACCCGGCCGCCCGCGTGCGCGACCTCGAGCGCGAACTGCGTCTGATGGGCCCGATCAACCCGCTGGCGCTGGAGGAGTTCAACGAGCTGCAAGCGCGTCACAAGTTCCTCGAGGAACAACTCGAGGACGTGCGCAACACGCGCCGCGACCTCATGCGGGTCATCAAAGCCGTCGACCTCGAGATTCAGACCGTGTTCTCCTCGGCCTTCGCAGATGTCAGTGCCCACTTCAACAGCCTGTTCGCCACTCTCTTCCCCGGCGGCACGGGCAAGCTGATCCTCACCAACCCCGACGATCTGCTCGACACGGGCATCGAGGTCGAGGCCAAGCCGAGCGGCAAGAACGTGAAGAAGCTGTCGCTGCTGTCCGGTGGCGAGCGCAGCCTTACGGCACTGGCGTTCCTGTTCGCGGTGTTCCGCAGTCGCCCCTCGCCGTTCTACGTGATGGACGAGGTCGAGGCCGCGCTCGACGATGTCAACCTGCACCGTTTCCTCGGGCTCATCCACGAGTTTCGCCAGGAAGCGCAGCTGCTCATCGTCAGCCACCAGAAGCGCACGATGGAAGCCGGCGACAGCTTGCTCGGCGTCACCATGCAGCCGGGCGGTTCGTCGAAGGTGATCGTCGAGCGGGTCTCCACCACCGCCTGACGCATCGGGCCGAGGGCACCTGTCAAGGTCGGCTAACATCGCGGCCTTGGGGGGTCCACCACGCATCATGCCGTCTGCGTCATCGTCTGAGTCCACACACGCAATCCAGCTCGTCGGGCTGCGCAAGACGTTCGGCTCGGGCGAGCACGAGGTGGCGGCAGTCGACTCGGTCGATCTGACGATCGCGAACGGCGAGTTCTTCTCGCTGCTCGGACCCTCGGGCAGCGGCAAGACCACCGTGCTGCGCATGATCGCCGGGTTCGAGCTGCCCACGGCAGGGGCGATCCTGCTCGAGGGCCAGGACGTCACCCGCCAGCCGCCCTACGACCGCGATGTCAACACCGTCTTCCAGGACTACGCGCTGTTCCCGCACATGAGCGTGCAACAGAATGTGGAGTATGGCCTCAAGGTGAAAGGCGTGTCCCGGGCCGAACGGCACCGCCGGGCGGGCGAGATGCTCGACGTCGTGCGCCTCGCCGGGTTCGGCCATCGCAAGCCGAACCAGCTGAGCGGCGGCCAGCGCCAGCGTGTCGCGCTCGCTCGGGCGCTGGTGAACCACCCCAAGGTGCTGCTGCTCGACGAGCCGCTCGGTGCGCTCGACCTCAAGCTGCGCGAGGAGATGCAGGTCGAGCTGAAGGCGATTCAGCGCGAGGTCGGCATCACGTTCGTGTTCGTCACCCACGACCAGGGCGAGGCGCTCTCGATGAGCAGCCGCATCGCCGTGTTCAACCACGGTCGCATCGAGCAGGTCGGTACCCCGCGGCAGATCTACGACCACCCCGAGACATCGTTCGTGGCCGGTTTCGTCGGTACCAGCAACCTGCTCTCGGTCGAGCAGTCGCAGCGGCTGCTCGGAGTGGCCGAGGTGCACAGTGTGCGCCCCGAGCGTATTCGTGTCGTGCACGAGAGCTCGGGCGACGGTGAGGTGTCGGTGGCGGGCACCGTCACTGACATTCAGTACCTCGGCGCCGACAGCCGTATCCGCGTGCAACTCGACGACGGATCGCACATTCTCGCCAACGTGCCGAGCGACGGGCTCGTCGGCGTGGCCATCGGAGAACCACTCCGCCTGGCCTGGTCGCGTTACGCGGCCTTCACAGTCGCAGCAACAGACACCGAGCTAGGGGAGGAACAATGAGGAAGCCAAGAGCTGCAATGGCACTGCTCGCGTCGCTGTCCATGTTCGCCGCCGCATGTGGCGACGACGAGGAGAGCAGCGACACGACGACCGGTGCCACCACCGCCGCGACCACCGCCGCGACCACCGCCGACACGTCGGGGGCGCAGACCACCGCCGGTGGCGAGACGGACTACATGTGGACGCCGAATGCCGACGTATTGGCGGGCGCCGAAGGCAACCTGAATATCGTCGTGTGGGCCGGTTACGCCGAGAACGGCAGCACCGACCCGGCCTACGACTGGGTCACCCCGTTCGAGGAGATCACCTCGTGCTCGGTCAACGTCACCAATGGTGAGACGAGCGATCAGATGGTGCAGCTCATGCAGAGCGGCGAGTACGACGGTGTGTCGGCCTCGGGCGACGCCACCCAGCGGCTCATCGCCGGTGGCGAGGTCGCCGAGATCGATGTGGCCGAGTACACCAGTTACGCCGACATCTTCGACGGCCTCAAGCTGCAGCCGTGGAACTCCGCCGACGGCACGCCGTACGGCATTCCCCACGGCCGCGGCGCCAACCTGTTGGTGTACAACACCGAGGCGTTCCCCGAGGCCCCGGACAGCTGGGGCGTGATGTTCGACGGTGGCGCCGCCTCCGACGGTTCGGTCAGCGTCTACGACAGCCCGATCTACATCGCCGACGCGGCGCTTTATCTCATGGCCACCCAGCCCGACCTGGGCATCACCAACCCGTACGCCCTTGATCAAACCCAGTTCGACGCTGCCGTCGCCCTGCTCGAGTCGCAGAAGGCTCTCACCAGCCAGTACTGGGCGCTCTACACCGACCAGCAGGCCGGTCTCGAGGACGGTTCGGTGCTCGCCGGCACGACCTGGCAGGTCATCGTCAACCTGGCGCAGGCCAACGGTGCCCTCATCGACGCGGTGAAGCCGGTCGAGGGCGCCACTGGTTGGTCGGACACCTGGATGCTGTCGTCGCAGGCCGCCAACCCGAACTGCATGAAGCTGTGGATGGACTGGATCGCCTCGCCGTGGGCGAACAGCCAGGTCGCGGTGTGGTTCGGCGAGGCCCCCAGCAATGCCAAGTCGTGCGAGCTCGACGGCATGGCCGAGCATTGCGACACGTTCCATGCGTCGGACGACGCGTACTGGACCGACGTGTGGTACTGGACCACGGCCACCGAGGAGTGCCTCGACGGGCGCACCGACGTGTCGTGTGTTCCTTACACCGAATGGGTGAACGCTTGGACCCAGCTCCGGTCGTGACGGAGCCCATGGCGGGGGGCGGGTGGGCCTCCGGGCCCTCCCGCCCTTCCCGCGCGCTCAATCGCTTGTTCCATGGCCGGCGCCGCCTCGGTATCGGCTCGTTGCTCGGGCCCCCGCTCACGTGGATGCTGGTGATCTACATCGGGTCGCTCGCCCTTCTGGTTTTCAGCGCGTTGTACAAGCTGCATCCGCGCACCCAGAAGCCCACTCACGAACTCACCCTCGACAACGTCATCGCCACGTTCAAGTTCTGGGACAGCGATGTGTGGGACGGGGTCATCGGGCCGTTCCTGCGCACCGCCGGCGTGGCCCTGCTGGTGACGTTCCTGTGCGCGCTCATCGCGGTGCCGGTCGCGTTCTTCATCTCCAAGATCGCGTGGCGCTGGACGCGACGTGGTCTCATCGTGTCGATGCTGCTGCCCCTGTGGGCTGGTTATCTGGTCAAGGGCTACGCCTGGCGGGCGATGGTGTCGCCGGCCGGCGGTCGCTTCGCTGCAGCCGGCAAGGGTGGTGGTGGTTTCCTGGAGAGCACGTTCGGCTGGACGCCGGGCTTTGGTCGGGTGGCCATCGTGCTCGCGGAGATCTACCTGTGGCTGCCGTACATGATCCTGCCGATCTATGCCGGCCTCGACCGGCTGCCGCCGTCGTTGCTCGACGCCGCCGGCGACCTCGGTGCGCGCCCGTTCCGCACGTTCCGTTCCGTGATCCTGCCCATGCTGCGCCCGTCGGTGGCTGCCGGGGCGATCTTCACTTTCTCGCTCACGCTCGGTGACTACATCGTGCCCAAGATCGTGAACAACGGCACCGAGCGATTCATGTTCGGCTCCACCATCGACTCCGTGCTCGGCGCCCCCAACCAGCCGCTCGCCGCCGCGTACACGTTGTGGCCGCTGCTCATCATCATCCTCTTCCTCGTGGCGATGAAGCGCGCCGGCGCGTTCGAGAGCCTGTGAGCTGTCGATGAGATTGTCGTTGCCTTCCAAGTTGGCGCTCGCCGGGTTCACCGTGCTGACCCTGGTGTTCTTGTACCTCCCGCTGGCAGTCGTGGCCCGATTGTCGTTCAACCCCACCAAATCGGTCGGTTGGTCGGGGTGGAGCGGGTTCACGCTCGACTGGTGGCGCCAGGTGTGGGAGGTCGATGGTCCCAAGGACGCGCTGTGGACCTCGGTGAAGGTCGCGCTCGTGGCGATGGCGCTCGCGTTGGTGCTCGGCACGTTCGCGGCCATGGCGATGGCGCGGTTCAGCTTCTTCGGCAAGAACGCGGTCTCGTTCGTGCTCGTGCTGCCGATCGCGCTGCCGGGAATCGTCACTGGTATCGCCATGCAGAACACGTTCACGCGCACGATCAACCTGGGCCTGTTCTCGTTCAAGGTGGGCCTCGGCTTCCACGCCGTCGTGCTGGCCCACGCCACGTTCTGCGTGGTCATCGCCTACAACAATGTGGTCGCCCGCCTGCGGCGCACCGCGCCGAACCTGCTCGAGGCCTCGGCCGACCTCGGCGCGCAGGGCACTCAGACGTTCCGTTACGTCACCTTCCCACTGATGAGGTCGGCGCTCGTGGCGGGTGGCATCCTCGCCTTTGCCTTGTCGTTCGACGAGATCGTGGTCACCACATTCACCGCCGGGGCTGGCTTGGAGACCCTGCCGAAGTGGATGCTCAGCCAGTTGAGCAACCGCCAGAACCCCCTGCTGCCGTATGTGATGGCGACGCTGGTGATGTTGGTGTCGATCCCGCTGGCCTGGCTGGCACAACGGCTCAGCGAAGGCGGCCCCGAAACCTGACGCGCCGTCGAGCCGCGGGTAGCGTGGCCGGGCCATGATCTACCTCGTTCTCATCGCCGTCGTCCTGGTGTTCGGCATCGGCCTCGTCCTGTGGAGCCGCCGCGCGGGTGGGGCGGCCACTTCCGCGGCGCCGGTTCTTCCCGCCGCCGCACCGCAGCCAATGGCGGCACCCAAGCCCGAGCCGGAGGAGGCCGCCGAACCCGATGCGGTCGATGTCGCGGAGCAGGCAACCGGCGAGCGGCCCTCGTTCCGCGAGCGGATGAGCAAGGCGCGCTCCACGCTGACCGGGGCCCTGCTCGGCATCCGTGGGCGGGCCGGCATCACTGCTGAGACGTGGGACGACCTCGAAGAGGCGCTGTTGCGCGCCGATGTGGGAGTGAAGGTCACCAATGCATTGCTCGACGGCCTCCGGGCCCGGGTGAAGGCCAAGGAGATCACCGAGCCGGACCAGCTGTTCGACGCGCTGAGGGCGGAGATGACCGCGCGCCTGGAGGGCGCCGACCGCTCGCTCCACCTCGAGCCCGGCCCCGCCGACGAGCCCAACGTGTGGCTCTTCGTCGGCGTCAACGGGGTGGGCAAGACGACCACCATCGGCAAGGTATCGGCGCTGCAGGCCGAGGCCGGCGTGAGTGTTCTGATGGCCGCGGGCGACACGTTCCGTGCTGCCGCTGCCGAACAGCTCGAAACCTGGGCGCACCGTTCGGGCGCGGAGATCGTGCGTGGCAAGGAGGGTGGCGACCCCAGCTCGGTTATTTTCGACGGCATCGAGCGGGCGGCGGCGCGAGGCATCCAGCTCGTGCTCGCCGACACGGCGGGCCGCCTGCACACCAAGACCAACCTGATGGACGAGCTGCGCAAGGTACGCCGCGTCGCCGAAAAGGGTCGCGGCCGGGTCACCGAGGTGTTGCTCGTGATCGACGCCACCACTGGCCAGAACGGTCTGGCCCAGGCCCGCGAGTTCGGGGCCGCCACGAGCGTCGGGCCCGACGGTTCAGGCGTCACCGGGGTTGTGCTCACCAAGCTCGACGGCTCAGCCAAGGGCGGGATCGTGTTCGCGATCGAGACCGAGCTGGGCCTGCCGGTGAAGCTGGTGGGTCTCGGCGAGACGATGCACGACCTCGTTGCCTTCGAGCCGGCCGAGTTCGTCGATGCCCTGGTTTCGCTCGACTGAGTCTCGCGCGTTTGGGATTCGCGGGAACTGCGCCGATCCTCGGGAACGTCTATGGGACGTGCAATCGTGAACCACTTGCCCCGACCCGAAAGGATCGCCATGCTCCGCTCCCACCGCTTCGCATTCGCCGCCGCTGCCATTGTCATCGGCTTGAGCGGATGTGGTGACGCACCCCGCTCCGCCACATCGGGGGCCACCCCGATGGTGATCCACCTCGGCCAGCCGGCCACGTCCGCGCGGCCAGAGGCCTCTGGTGCCGCCACCGACAAGATGATGGCGCCCTACCAGATCATGAACTTCGTCTTCGACGGCACGCTGCCCGACCTGGGCACCACGGCCCACGCCTGGCAACTTCCCGCAGGTGTGCAGGTCGATGCCGCCCGCGTCGCCCGTATGGCTCAGCTGCTGGGCGTCGAGGGCGAAGTGCGCCAGTTGCCCGCCGACCAGGGTGGCGGCTGGATGGTCGGCTCGGCCGACTACACGGGCGCCAACCTCAACGTCAGCGCCGACGGCATGCTGAGCTGGTGGTTCAACCCGGACCCGTCGGTGTACGGCACCCCGTCGGGTGTGGCCTGCGCCGAGCCCGGCGTCGCCGTCGACCCGGCAGCCGACACCTCCGGTGGCGCTGTTGCCCCTCCGGAGACCACCCCGGTTGTCACTCCCGCCACTGATGTGCCCACCAGCGATGTGCCGGTGCCCTGCGAGGTTCCGTCGCCGCCCCAAGGTGTGCCGGACGCGGCCACGGCGGAGGCCAACGCCAAGCAGTTGCTGGCCGACCTCGGCTACGACGTGAGCACCTACGAGTTCGAGACCTATGCCGACGAGTGGAGCGCCTCGGTCACCGCCTATTTGATGGTCGACGGTCACCGCAGCCCCCTCACCGTCTCGGTGGGATATGGCGCCGAAGGTGCCGTCACTTGGGCTTCGGGCACGCTGGCCACCCCTGAGGCTGCCGGCGATTACCCGCTGGTGAGCGTGCAGGCCGGCCTCGACCGGATGAACGCCCAGGGCGGCATGTGGATGGGCTACTACGGCCCGGCCGGCGCGATGGTAAAGACCGTCGCCAACGAGAGCGAGACCGCTACCGAGCCGGCAGCCGGCGCTCCCGACGCGATGCCCGCGCCCGTGTGCGACCCCGCGGCCGACTGCTACGACGGCACCCTGCCGCCGCCCGAGACGATCACCGTTCACGTCAGCGAGGTGCGCCTCGACCTGACGATGGTGTGGGATGTGGACGGCACGGTGTGGCTGCTGCCCGCCTACACATTCAGCTCGGTCGATGCCACGTCCGGGTATCAAGGCTCGTTCACGGTCATCGCCGTCGACGACCGATTCGTCACCCTCCCCGATGCAGGCCTGACCCCCGAGCCGATGCCCGCTGACACCGTGAGCAACTCGGACGGCTCAGTGGTGTCGAGCGTCGACTCGGATGCGGCCACAAAGGCCCTCGTCGGAGTCGCCGAGGCTGAAGCCGCCAAGGTCGCCGACGAGAACGGCTGGACCCTGCGGGTCGTCCAGCGTGACGGCGAGAACCTGATCGTCACCGAGGACTACAGCGCTACACGCGTGAACGTGGCCGTCGAGGCCGGCGTCATCAGCGCCGTCGTTTCGATCGGCTGAGACTCGACCCACGTCGCTGCGAGCAGGCGGGGACTGGCGGTAGCGTCAGTCCCCGCATGTTCGATTCCCTGTCCAACCGACTCGAAGGCATCGTCAAGCGTCTGCGCGGCAAGGGCCGTCTGACGCAGGCCGATGTCGACGAGATGCTGAAGGAGATCCGCACGGCGCTGCTCGAGGCCGACGTCAACGTCGGTGTCGTCCGCAATGTGGTCGAACGCATCCGCGCGCAGGCCATCGGCGCCCGGCTCAGCGAGGTGCTCGATCCCGGCCAGCAAGTCGTGAAGATCGTCAACAGCGAGCTCACCGCCATGCTCGGCGGTGAAACCCTCAAGATTTCGTATGCATCTCGTCCGCCTACCGTCATCTTAATGGCCGGTCTGCAGGGCTCGGGCAAGACCACCAGCTCGGCCAAGCTGGCCCGCTGGTTCAAGAGCCAGGGCCGCCAGCCGCTCATGGTGGGCGCCGACCTCCAGCGACCCGCCGCCGTCGAGCAGCTGCGCACCCTCGGTCGCCAGATCGACGTGCCCGTGTTCAGCCAGCCCGGCGACCCGGTGGAGTGCGCCAAGCGCGGCCTCGAGGAGGCCCGCCGCCTCGGCCGCGACGTGCTCATCGTCGACACCGCCGGCCGCCTCTCCATCGATGCCGAGTTGATGGAGGAGGTGCGCAAGATCTCCGGCGTGGTGCAGCCGAACTACACGTTCCTCGTCATCGATGCGATGACGGGTCAGGACGCAGTGGGGGTGGCCGAGGCATTCCATCACACGCTGGCGATCGACGGTGTCATCCTCTCCAAGCTCGACGGCGACGCGCGTGGCGGCGCGGCGCTCAGCGTCAAAGAGGTCATCGGCCGCCCGATCGCGTTCGCCTCCACGGGTGAGAAGCTCAACGAGTTCGAGCAGTTCCACCCCGACCGCATGGCCGGGCGCATCCTCGGCATGGGTGACATGCTCACCCTCATCGAGCAGGCCGAGTCCGTGTTCGAGAAGGATCAGGCGGAGAAGGCGGCGGAGAAGCTGCTCGAAGGTGAGTTCACGCTCGACGATTTCCTCGAACAGATGCAGGCGCTGAAGAAGATGGGTCCCCTCGGCGGCCTCATGGGGATGATGCCGGGCATGCCCAAGGAGATGAAGGACGCCCAGATCGGCGACGATCAGTTGAAACCGGTAGAAGCGATCATCAACTCGATGACGCCACTCGAGCGGCGCAAGCCCGAGCTCATCAACGGCAGCCGCCGCA
>JAYRWH010000057.1:0-9562 GCA_041918155.1 Ilumatobacteraceae bacterium
GATCACCTTGAGGCACAGGGTCTCGTCGGCACCTTCGAAGATGCTCAACACGCGGGCATCGACGAACAGGCGGCTGACGGTGAACTCCTCGGCGTAGCCCATGCCGCCGTGGATCTGCATCGCCTCGCGGGTGACCCACTCGGCGGCCTTGCACACATAGGCCTTCACCATGGCGGCCTCGGTGGCGCCCTCGCCGTTGCCCATCATCCGCGCCACCGCGTAGGCCGACTGGCGGCCGGCCTGGATGAGCATCGCCATCCGGCCGAGCTTCACCTGGGTGAGCTGGTACTCCACGATCGGCGAGCCGAACACCTTGCGGTTGTGCGCGTAGTCGAGCGCGGCCTCGTAGGCGGCCTGCATCACACCGACGGCGCGGGCCGCGGTCTGCAGGCGGCCGTTCTCGAAGCCGGCCATCTGGAAGTTGAAGCCCTTGCCGATGCCGTCTTCCTCACCGATCAGGTTGGCGGCGGGCACCCACCAGTCCTCCAGGGCGACCTCGTAGGAGTGCATGCCGCGGTAGCCGATGGTGTCGATCGCGCGACCCTCCATCTTCCCGGTCAGCCCCTTCGCGCCGCCCTCCTGCACGAACTGGAAGCCGTGGCCCTCGCCGCGCGGCTTGGGCACGATGAACAGGCTGAGGCCGCGGTGGGCCTTGGTGCGGTCGGGGTCGGTGCGGGCGAGCAGGGCGAGCACGTCGGCGCGCCCGCCGAACGTGCACCACGTCTTCACCCCGTTGATCACGTAGCCGGGCGTGCCGTCCACGCCCTCGGCCGGGGTGGCGGTCACCTTGATGCCGGCGACGTCGCTGCCGAAGTCGGGCTCGGTGACCGCGACGGCGGGCATCACCTCGGCGGTGGCCAACTTGGGCAGCCACTCCTGCTTCTGGTTCTCCGTGCCACCCTTCACGAGCGCGCGGGTGAGGATCTCAGGACGGGTGATGAGCGAGCCGCCGATACCGAGCGATGCACGGCTGAGCTCCTCTGTGGCCACGACCATGCCGATGTACTCGTTCGCGCCGCCCTCGCTGAAGCCGCCGTACTCGGCGGGCACGCTGAGGCCGAACGCCCCCATCTCGGCCAGGCCCTGCACGATCTCCTCGGGCACGTCGTCGTTGTTGCGGTGCACGTGCTCGGCGTGGGTCTTGATGACCTTCTCGCCGAAGCTGCGGAACGTGTCGGCCACCATCTCCATGTCAGCGGCGAGGTGGCGCGGCCCGGGCGTGTCGGCGAGAGAGGCGACGAACTCGGGGGCGCGGAACTTCTCCAGGAAGGCGTGCGCGGCCTGCAGCGGACGGTCGCCGACGCCCCAGTACGACTCGCGGCCGACCAGGCGGCTGATGAGGTCGTGGGCCATGTCGGCGGTGAAGGCGCAGGTGATGCGGGCCTCGACGTCGCCCTTCGCGCCGTATGGCAGCAGGGCGCGGGCGGTCTCCACCTGGGCCGCGGCGTGGGCGATGTCGTAGGCCAACACCTGTTGCACGTCGGGTCCGCCGGTAGTGGCGAGAGTCTTCACGCCGGTCGCGACAACCCCGGAGGCGAGGGCGATCACGTCGGCGGCGGCGGCCAGATCGGGTGCGGCCACTTCGGAAGCAGGGGATGCGATCTCGGTCATGAGCCGAGGTTACCGAACGGTAGATGAACTCTCTGAAACGGCGTGAGGGGTTTCCGGTCCGGTGTGCGAGGCTGTCGGCCATGACACGCCTGTGCCTGTATTGCGGCTCGAACCAGGGTTCAGCGCCGGCCTTCGCTGCCAAGGCGGCCAAGTTCGGCACCGCGTTGGCGAATCGCGGCATCACGCTCGTCTTTGGCGGGGGCAGCGTGGGGCTGATGGGTATCGCCGCGGATGCCGCGCTGGCCGCCGGCGGCGAGGTGATCGGGGTGATCACCGAGCAGCTGCTCGGTGCTGAGGTTGCCCATCGCGGGCTCACCCAGTTGGAGGTCGTGCCCTCGATGCACGACCGCAAAGCCCGGATGGCTGAACTCTCCGACGGTTTCGTCGTGCTGCCCGGTGGCTTCGGCACGGTCGACGAGTTCGCGGAGATCCTCACCTGGAATCAGCTCGGGTTGGTGGCCAAGCCGGTGGTGCTGCTCGACGTCGACGGCTTCTGGTCGCCGCTGTTCGAGTGGATGGAAAAGGCGGTGGACGCCGGATTCGTGCGCCCCGCCCACCGCATGCTCGCCCAGCGGGCGCGCACTGTCGACGAAGCAATCGCGCTCGCCACCGGGCCGGCGCCGCTGACGCCGCACAAGTGGCTCGACCGCGACGCCACCCCCGCCCGCGGCGTGCCCATCACCCCGTAGCCCTCCGAGGGCCGTTGCCGCCGCACAGCCTCGGAGACGTGGCCTAGGGTTGCGCCGTGTCCGAGCCGCATGTCCGCCCCGATGTCCGTGCGTTCCTCGACATCCTCGCCGCGCACCCGCGGCCGCCGTTCACGAACGAGACGATTGGCGAGTTGCGGCCCCTCGCGGCGCCGGGCATGGCTATGCTCGAGCCGCCCGTCGGCGAGCTGGCCGTGATGCGCGATCTCGTGATCCCCGGGCCGGTGTGCGACCTGCCCGCCCGCTTGTTCGACGCGCGCGCCGAGCGCGGCCCGGGCCCGGCGGTGGTGTTCTTCCATGGAGGCGGCTTCGTGATCGGCGACGTCGACACGCACGCCCCGATGTGCGCGGAGATCGCCCGCGGGCTCGACCTGCCGGTGGTGTCGGTGTGGTACCGGCTCGCGCCCGAGGACCCGTGGCCGGCGGCGCCCGACGATGCGGAGGCCAGCGCTCGTTGGGTGGCCGAGAACGGCGTCGCGCTCGGCCGCGAGATCACCGGCCTGGTGACGTGCGGCGACAGCGCGGGTGGCGACCTGGCGATCATCACGGCGATGGCCCTGCGCAATCGGCCCGCGGCGGTACCCGTTGTGCTGCAGTTCGCGCTCTACCCGTCGGCCGACCCCGCGGGCACGTATCCATCCACCGAGATGTTCAGCGACGGGTACGGCCTCGACTCGAAGTCGATGGGCTTCTATCAGGAGGCGTACGCGGCCGAGCCCGACCATTGGCGTACGGCGCCAGTCCGCCACGACCAAACAGGAATGCCGCCGACGTTGATCGTCACGGCGTCGCTCGACCCGCTGCGGGACAGCGGTCGGGCGTACGCGGGCAAGACGATCGCCGCCGGCGTGCGCACGACATATGTCGAGATGGCGGGCACGATCCACGGCTTCGCGGGCTACCGCCGCCTCGTTCCCTCGGCGCAGGACGACCTCGCCAGGGCGATCACCCTCGCGAACGCGATGTTGGCCGAGACCCGCTGATGCGCCGGAGTTGCCTCAGGCCTCTGCCGCGTCGGGTACGAACCGGTAGCCGATACCAGGTTCGGTGACGAAATAGTGCGGGCGACCGGGCTCGGGTTCCAGCTTCTTGCGGATCGCGGCCAGGTGCACCCGCAGGTAGTTCGTCTCGTGCTCGTACTGCGGCCCCCACACCTGTTGCAGCAGCTGCCGCTGTGTGATCAGACGGCCCGGGCTACGCACGAGCGCTTCCACGATCTGCCACTCGGTCGGCGTGAGGTGCACCTGTTCGTTGTTCGCCAACACGAGGGTCTTCTGGGCGAGGTCGATCGTGAACGCGGCGGTCACCACGACGGCCTGCTCGGGTGCCGGCGTGTGGCGGCGCAGGGCGGCCCTCAGCCGGGCGAGCACCTCGTTCATGCCGAACGGCTTGGTGACGTAGTCGTCGGCGCCCGCGTCGAGCGCCCTCACCTTGTCGGCCTCGCTGTCGCGCACTGACAGCATGATGATCGGAACGGTGGTCCAGCCGCGCAGGCCTTCCACCACGGCCACGCCGTCAATGCCGGGCAGCCCGATGTCGAGCAGCACGAGGTCGGGGTGGTGCGCCGCGGCGCGGGCGAGCGCTTCCTCACCGCTCTCGGCGAGGTCGACCTCGTAGCCGCGCGCGGTCAGGTTGACGCTGAGGGCTTTGCGGATCTGGGGTTCATCGTCGACCACGAGGATTCGGGTCATGTCGTCTCCTCCGCCACGGGCAGGATGATCGTGAACGTACAGCCCCCGCCGGGTGTGTCGTCGAGTTCCAGCCGGCCGCCGGTGAGTTCGACGAAGCCGCGGGCGATCGCCAGGCCGAGGCCGGCGCCAACTTCGCTGCTGCGATCTCCGAGACGCTGGAACGGCTCGAACACCCGGGCGCGGTCGGAGGCAGGGATGCCGGGGCCGCGGTCGATGACGCGCAGCTCGACCTGGCCCGCCACCGCGGCGGCCTCGATGTGCACGTGCCGGCCCGGCGGCGACCAGCTCAGGGCGTTCGACACGAGGTTGGCCACGGAGCGTTCGAGGAGGGCCGGGTCGGTCAGCACGAGGGGAAGCTGCTCGCTGACATCGATGCGCACCCTGTCAGCCGGTGCGTCGAGTGCCGAGAGCGCCGCGGCCACGACCTCTTCGGTGGCGGTGGGCACCACTGCCGCAGTGGCGACGCCGGACTGAATGCGGCTCATGTCGAGCAGGTTGCCGATCAGGCGGTCGAGCCGGTCTGTGGAGGTGTCGATGGCATCGAGCAACTCGGCGCGGTCGACCGCGGTGAACCCGACATCGGCGGCCATCAGGCCGGTGACGGCGGCCTTGATCGAGGCCAACGGAGTGCGCAGATCGTGCGACACGGCCTGCAGCAGCGCCGTACGCAGCGCGTTGGCCTGTTCCAGTGCCTCTACGGTGGCGGCATCGCGGCGCAGCTCGCGAGCCACGAGGCCGAGCGCAAGTTGATCAGCGAACGCGCGCAGCACCCCGAGGTCGTCGCCGCTCACGGGCTTGCCGCGTAGTACGAGTTGGGTGTCGCCGAGTTCGTCGAGCGCGAAGGAAACGCCGGCCTCCGGTGACGCCGGCGGGTCGACGCCGGAGACCGCGGTTGGTGCCCAACCGCCTTCGATCCGCTCGAGCACCGACGCCGAGTCGAGCTCGAAGAGCGCCCTCACCTGGTCGACGAGATCCGGCATGGGGTCGGCGGAGGTGATAATCGAGCCAGTGGAGCGGGCCAGCGCGGTCGCATCGGCCCGCGCCCGGCGAGCCTCGCGACCTTGGCGTGCCGTACGGTCGACGAGCACGCTCACGCTCACGGCGACAGCGATGAACACCCCGAGGGCGATGATGTTGTCGGTGTTGGCGATCGTCCAGGTGTGCACTGGCGGTGTCAGGTACCAGTTCGTGAGCAGGGAAGCGGCGATCGAAGCGACCACGCCAGGGCGGATGCCACCGATCGCGGCGATGGCGAGCACGAGCGCGAGGTGGATGAGCAGCGCGCTGCTGAGGTTGAGGTGGCGATGCAGGTTCACCAGCAGCAAGGTGAGCAGCGGCAACCCGATGAGGCACAGTGCCCAGGCGAGCCGTTCCCGCGCGGCCGGGATGGCACTGATCTGGCGGGTGTTGTTACGCGGCAGCGGTGGCAGTCGGCCGGGGTGCACGCCGTCCGTGGCGATCACGTGCACATCAACCCCGGGAAGCCGGCGCTGCACCTGCGACGGCAGCGAGCCATGGATCAGCTCGGTGATCCGCGACCGGCGCGTTGCTCCCATCACGATCTGGGTGGCCTGCTCGCTTGCGGCGAAGGCCGCGAGCGCTGTGGCCACGTCGTCGCCGACCACTTCGCGGTACGCGCCGCCGAGCTCGAGTACCAACGCGCGCTGTCGTTCGAGTCCCTCACCGGTGGTCGACGACAGGCCGTCAGCGCTCGCGACGTGCACGCCCAGCAGTTCGCCGCGCAGGCGACCCGCCAGCCGTGACGCGCGCCGAACCAGATGGTCGCCGCCCACCGTGCCGGTGAGCGCCACCACCACGCGCTCCCTTGTCTCCCAAGTGGCGGTGATGCCGTGGTCGGCGAGGTAGTCCTGCAGCGACTCCTCCACACGATCGGCGACCCAGAGCAGCGCCAACTCGCGCAGCGCGCCGAGATTGCCCGGCCGGAAGTAGTTGGCGAGCGCGGCATCCACCTTCTCGGGCGGGTAGATGTTGCCGTGGGCCATGCGGCGCCGGAGCGCCTCGGGGCTCATGTCGACGAGCTCGATCTGATCGGCCTGGCGGACGAACGAATCGGGCACCGTCTCGCGCTGGCCGATGCCGGTGATCCGCTGGACGACATCGTTCAGCGACTCGAGGTGCTGGATGTTCACCGTCGAGATGACGTCGATGCCTGCCGCGAGGAGCGACTCGATGTCCTGCCAACGCTTCTCGTGGCGCGAGCCGGGAGTGTTCGTGTGGGCCATCTCGTCGACAAGCGCGACGGCGGGTTTGCGCGCGAGTACCGCGTCGAGGTCCATCTCCTCGAACGTTGCCCCCCGGTACGCGTTCGTGCGGCGGGGAACGATCTCGAGGTCGCCGATCTGCTCGAGCGTGTTGATTCGCCCGTGGGTCTCGACGTAACCGATCACCACGTCCGTGCCACGCGCGGCGCGGCGGGCACCCTCGTTGAGCATGGCGAAGGTCTTGCCGACCCCAGGGGCGGCCCCGAGATAGATGCGCAAGGTGCCGCGAGCCATGGTGACAGTGTGGCGCGTCCTAGTGGTGCTCTCCGGGAGCCTCGGGTGCGGCAGGTGTGGAGATGATTCTGTACTCGGGGTTCAGCACTGCCGTCATCCCGTGGTGACGGCCGGCGACGCCGTCGATCGACATCACGGTTCCGGTACGGACGCCGCCGATCGCCTGGCGCCCGAAGAACACAACGGTGATACTGCCGGTCTCGTCGGCCAACGTGCATTCGAGGCTCGGTGTACCACTCCACGGCTTCACGCGAACGCTGCGGACACGGCCGGCGAAGGTTGCCCGCGAGCGTTCGGCGACTTCGGCGATCTTCGTCCGGCCTGACGGCAGCACCGACGCATCGAGATGTTGCGACGGCAGGCCGACGTGCGGCGCCGGCATTGTCTGGTCAGGTTGTGACGTGGTGGGAGCCGGGCGTACGTCCGCGTTCGAGGAACGTGGCGAGCCGAGCAGATACGGCACGAACGTGACATTGCAGTGCGGGACGTCAGCCAGTGCGGCGGCGATCGTGGACGACGAGTGGTCGTGCAGCATGCGGTGCCACTTCTTCGTGTATTCACGCCGCGGGATCAGCACGCTCACCTCGGTGCGCCCATCCTTGACGATGTCGTGCACGAATTCGAGTGCGGCGCGCGGTACCCGCCGGTCGGGGCATTCGACGATGTCGAGGGGGAAGCGGGCCAGGCCGAGGTCGCGCCAGGCCTCGATGAGCATGTCGGTCTTCCACGCGTCGAGGTCGAAGTGCACGGCGCACTGGTCGTCGGCACCGAGTGTGCGGGCATACTGCACCGCGCGAGCCGTCGCTGCATCGAGGTTGTCGACGAGCACGACCACAGCGAGGCGGGTGGTCGTCGGGGCCTGGGCTGCCGCCTTGGCATCGTGGTGCAGTTCCTCGGTCTCGGCCTCGTAGGCCTTGTTGAGTCGCACCAGCCCGACCACCATGATCGGCACGAGCAGCATGATCACCCACGCGCCCTCCGTGAACTTCATCGACGCGACGATCACGAGCACCAGCAGCGAGAGCACAGCACCGATGCCGTTGATCCACGCACCCATCTTCCAGCCCTCTTCTTTGAGGCGGAAGTGGTGGCGGGTCATGCCGGCCTGGGAAAGCGTGAAGCTGGTGAACACACCGATCGCGTAGAGCGGGATCAACCGGCTGACCTCGCCGCCGGTACCGAGCAGGGTGACGATCGCGGCGACCGACAGGAAGATGATGCCGTTGGAGAACACCAGCCGGTGGCCGCGCACCATGAACTGGCGGGGCATGAAGTTGTCGCCCGCGTGGAAGCTGGCCAGACGCGGGAAGTCGGCGAAGCTCGTGTTCGCTGCCAGCACCAGGATCAGCATCGTCCCGGCCTGCAGCGCGAAGAACAGCGAGTGACCGACGGCGCCACCGCCGAAGACGAGCTTGCCGACCTGCGAGATCACCGTCGGGGTGCCCCCCTCGTACGGCGTCGCGTGCACCTTCGACGCGAGGAAGGACAGGCCGAGGAACATCGTGCCCAGCAGCGCACCCATCATCACCAGGGTGTCGCGGGCGTTCTTCCAGGCCGGCGGCCGGAACGCGGGAACACCGTTGCTGATGGCCTCCACTCCGGTGACAGCGGCGCCGCCGGAGGCGAACGCCTTGAGGAAAATCATGATGCCGGCGCCGTAGAAGATCCAGTCCCCGTGGTGCTCGGTCTGCACGAGCATGCCCTCGGCGCCGCCCGGCTCGACGGGCAGCGAGCCGAATATCGTGCGGAACAGACCGATCGCCAACAGGATCGCCATGACGGCGACGAAGAAGTACGTGGGCGCGGCGAACAGCTTGCCCGACTCCTTGGTGCCGCGCAGGTTGCCGAAGGCGATGAGGCAGACGAACCCGATCGCCACCCACATCGTGTACGGCGCGGCGCCGGGGAACGCCGAGGCCAGGGCCGCACTGCCGGCGGCGGTGCTGACGGCGACCGTCAGGATGTAGTCGGTGAGCAGGGCGACGCCCGCCACCTGCGCGGGCAGCAGGCCGAAGTTGTCGCGGGTGACGATGTACGCGCCGCCTGCGGACGGATAGGCCTTGATCGTCTGGCGGTACGAGAGGATGAGGAAGCCGAGCACGACGAGCAGGAGGATCGTGATCGGGGTGACGAGCGAGAACGCGGCGATACCCACCACCGGCACCAGCACGTGAAGAATCTCCTCGGAGGCATACGCACACGATGAGATGCAGTCGCTCGCGAACACTGCGAGGGCCGTGGGTTTGCCCAAGGTCTCGTGTTCGAGTCGCTCGCTGTGCAGCGGCTTACCGAGCAGTCTCGACTTCACGCGGTAGCTGAATGGCTCCTCCAGCGAGGGGGTGGGGGCCGCGGTTCGCTCGTCGATGCTCACCTCTTCAGTCAAGGCGAACGGCGCCGCCGGCGCCGTTCGTGGCCCGCTAAGAATCGGCCGTCGCGCGCTAAGGGCGCGTTAAGGCCATGTTGTGCGGTCGCCGGTGCGGGTGTTCGGGTTCACGTGCCGCGTGAAGAAGCCGTGAAGGTTCATGGGAGCGCTGCTAAGGCGCCGTCAACGCCCTGTTCAACAAGGTGCCGCCGCTGTAGGAAGGGAGGTGCCCACTCCCGCCCACTACCCCTAAGGAGCAGCCATGGCGGACTTCATCTATGTCGCGATCTTCGTCGCGTTCACCGCGCTGTGTATCGCCTACATCTCCTGGTGCGATCGCATCATCGGCCCCGACGAGCCGGACAATGGTTCCGCCGGCGTCACCGCCGACATGCAGAAAGAACCGGTGACGTTGTGATCGCCACCGAGTCCTATGACAACTGGATCGGGCTCGGCCTGGCCGTCGCGGCCTGTCTCTACCTGATCGCCGTCCTGATCTTCCCGGAGCGTTTCTAAATGTCGTGGCAGAACTTCCTCCAACTCTCGGCACTGATCGCCGCGCTGGCGATCACCGTGCCGCCGCTCGGCCGGTACATGGCGAACGTGTTCGGCGCTCGCACCGATGGCTCGGCCCCGGGCGACCGCTTGTTCCGTCCTATCGAGCGCACCATCTAC
>JAYRWH010000058.1:0-141500 GCA_041918155.1 Ilumatobacteraceae bacterium
ACCCGGCTCACGTGTCGCCCGATGTCGTCGAGCAGTTCCGCCGGATGGCCGAGGTCGAGGGCTTCGTGCCCTGAGTGAGTCTGGGGTGCCAACGCCAAATCAGGGCGCCGGTTTACCGGCGGGCCCTTGGTGTACCAACCAACCCGGTCCATAATCGAACGTGTGTGCGATAGGATCAGGGACATGGATGACGCACTGGAACTCCTCGAAGTCGCCGTCAGCGGCGTGGCCATGCGTGCCAGTTCACCTCTCTCGGACGCGGAGCTGCGCACGGGTGTGGTCACCATGCAACGTCATATCGAGCGGTTGAAGATCGTCCACTCGAACCTGGTCAACGAGGCCGACCGCCGGCGCGTGTGGGAAGGCTCCGGGGCGCGCGACATGGCCGACTGGCTGGCGGACAAGACAAAGACATCGCGTGGCGATGCTGCGTCGCGGGCCCGGCTGGGCGCGGCCTTGCGCGCGGCAGCGTTGCGCAAGGCCGCCGAGAACGGCGACGTGTCCGCCGAGTCGTTGTTCGACGCGGTCACCGGCTCGCAGCACCACGGTGCTGCGGCCGGTACGGGCGCGTCACTTGCGAGCGCGGTACTGCACCTGCAACTCGGTGAAGCCCTCGAGCCCCCATGTGCCGTTCTCTACGCCGACGCCGCTCGTCTTGAACCCACCGAAGGGTTGGCTGGGGGAGAGCGCGACGTGGGCGTTGACCCAGGCCGTGCCGCACTCCAGTTGCTCGGCGATGGCACCGGCGCGGTCGAGGTCGTTCGACCACACCGAACCGCCGAGGCCGAAGTTCGTGCCGTTGGCGCGGGCGATCGCGTCGTCGATGTCGGTGTACTTCAGCACCGGCACGGCCGGGCCGAACTGCTCCTCGTCGACGATCCGCGAGCCTTCGACCGCGCCCACGAGCACGGTGGGCTCGAAGAAGTAGCCGGGGCCCTCGATCGGGCGGCCACCGGTGGCCGCCTTCGCCCCACCGGCGAGCGCCTCGGCGACGAGGCCCTTCACGCGCTCGAACTGCGGCTTGTTCTGGATCGGGCCGAGCTCGACTCCCTCGTCCATGCCATTGCCGCCCTTGGCCGCGGAGGCGCGGGCGGCGAGGGCATCGACCACATCGTCGAAGATCGACTCGGGTGCGTACACCCGCTTGATGGCCGAGCAGATCTGACCGGAGTTGTCGAACGCACCCTGGAACAGCTTCTCGGCGATGGCAGCCGGGTCGACGTCGTCGAGCAGGATCGCCGCGTCGTTGCCGCCGAGCTCGAGCGTGACCCGCTTGAGATCGGGGGCGGCCGAGGCGTAGACGTGACGGCCGGTGTTCACCGAGCCGGTGAAGCTGAGCTTGCGCGGTGTGGGGTGCGAGGTCATCCACTTGCCGAGGTCGTCGCCGCCACTCACGACGTTGAGCACGCCTGCCGGCAGCACGTTGTTGAGCACTTCGGCCATCATCAGGGTGCTGCGCGGCGTGTAGGGCGACGGCTTCAGCACCATCGTGTTGCCGGTAAGCAGAGCGGGACCAATCTTCCAGGCGGCGAGCACGAGCGGGAAGTTCCAGGGCGTGATCGCGGCGACGACGCCCATCGGGCGGCGCACGACCTCGGCGTAGGCCCGCTTGTCGTCCTGGATCACCTGGCGCGGGATCTCCAGATCGGCGTAGTAGTTGAACCAGTACCCCATCGCGAAGCACTCCATCTTCGCCGAGGCGAGGGGCTTGCCCTGCTCGGCGGTGAGCACCGGCCCGATGGTGTCGGCCGCGGCCATCATCGCGCCGGCAGCCGCCCGCAGCGCCTCGCGGCGAGCGGCTTCGTCCCTGCGCCAGCTGCCGTACGCCGCCGCGGCCGCGGCGAAGGCCTCGTCGAGTAGTTCGGGGGTGCAGTCGGGGGCTTGGGCGTGCACCTGGCCGGTGGCCGGGTTGACGACGCCGAACGTGCTCGGTGCGTCACGGCGCTCGCCGTTGATGATGAGTGCGACGTCGGTCATGGGTGCTCCTCAGGATGTGCTGATCAGGTGTTTAGCAGGCTCGCAACGGGTTCACAACGCCGCGGGGAGTCACTCGTCTTCGAGAATCGGGGGCGGTCCCTTGCGCCGCCGCGACGGTATGCCGGCGCGCTCGCGGGCGCTCTTGCGGATCGCGAGCACCCAGCCGATGGCGACGCAGATCGTGAACGCGAGCCACTGGAGCGCGTAGCTGAGGTGGGGCCCGTCGTCGAGCGTGGGGTAGGGGATGGCCTGGATACCCGGCTCGCGCTGGAGCCCGGTGTAGGAGAGCACTTCGATGTAGAGCGGCTGCACTCTCTGCTCGAATTGCTGCGCGAGCGCGTCGAGGTCGACGCGGCGGATCTCGGTGAGCGTCTGGGTGCCGTCGTCGGCAGGCTCGCCGCCGCTGGGGTGTTGGCTCTTCTTCAGGAGGCCGGTGAGTTCCAGGTGGCCGGCGGGCGCGGGCGGCACGGGTGTTCCGTTGGGCACGAAGCCGCGGTTGACGATGATGATCGTGCCGTCGTCGAGCAGCAACGCATCGATGACGTTGCGGCCGGTCTCGCCGTTCTGGGTGACGTTGACCACGAGGAACTCGCGGCCAGGCACGAACTCGCCTGCCGCGTCGGCCCGGCGGTACTCGGCGTCGTCCGCGGGGAGCGGGAGCAGCTCGGCGAGTGGCGTGCTGTCCGCGTGGATATGTCCCGAGACGCGGTCGTTGAACGCCGTGCGCTCGTCGAGGCGGCGCAGTTGCCACAGCCCCAGGTTCACCATCGCCACTATGGCGGCGAGGCACAGGAGGTGGAACGCGATCCACTTCGGCCGCAGCAGGAACCGGTACATGCGGCCCCGACGGTAGCGGGAACGACGCCCCGGTGACGCCGTGGGCTGACGCTAGGGATACGTTCGCCGCCATGACCCCGGAGGCGATCACCTCGGAATGGCTGAGTTCGGTCCTCGGTGAGGACGTGCGCATCGCCGGAACCACGCGCATCGGCGACGGGCTGGTGGGGATGAACCTGCGGCTGGAACTCGATCGTGCAGCGGCGAGCGAGCTGCCGCGAAGCGTCGTCGCCAAGCTGCCGTCGCCCGACCCCACCAGCCGGGCCGCCGGGCTCGCATTGCGCACCTACGAGCGCGAAGTGAAGTTCTACGCCGAGATCGCGCCCACCGTCGACATCCGCGTCGCCCACTGCTGGCACGGTGAGTGGCATGAGCGCGAGGGCGATTTCGTGCTGCTGCTGGAGGATCTCGCCCCAGCCGAACCCGGCGATCAGATTGCTGGCTGTTCGGCTGACCACGCCCGTGTGGCGGTGCTGGAGTTGGCCCGCCTGCACGGCCCGCGCTGGGGCGACCCGGCGCTCGCCGCCGTCGAGTTCCTGCAGCGCAGCACGCCCGACGACGGCCTACAGCTCAAGACCTTGTGGGACATGTTCGTGCCCGGCTTCCTCCAGACCTACTCGCGTTACCTGGACGGCGAGGGCGTCGCCCTCGTCGAGCGCTTCGGCGCGCAGCTGCCCGAGTGGGTCGCCGGCCGCACCCTGCCCGACACCGTCACCCATGGCGACTACCGCCTCGACAACCTGATGTTCGCGTCGCCTCGCGGCGGGTGCCCTGTGGCGGCGGTGGATTGGCAGACGCCCGGTCACGGGCCGGCGAGCGGCGACGTCAGCTACTTCCTCGGTGCCGGGCCGTCGCCCGAGGTGCGCCGCGAGATCGAGCGAGGCCTCGTCGACGACTACTGCGCCGCACTCGCCGCGTACGGGGTGGCCGTCGACGGCGGCGAGTTCTGGCACCACTACTGCCGCGACGCCTACTCGGGGATCGTGATGACGGTGGTTGCCTCCCAGGTCGTCGGCAAGAGCGACCGCAGCGAGGCCATGTTCGCGGCCATGGCGACGGGCCACGTCCGCCACGCCCTCGACCTCGCCAGCGAGTCGCTGATCTAGGTTCGCTGATCTAGGGTCGCCGCGTGGAGCTGCCCGATTTCCGCATACCGCACGCCGAGAAGATCGAGTGGATGATCGAGACCCATGGGTGGGCACTCGAGGTGGTGGAGGCGCGGCCCGAGGCCGAGCCGCCGGGCGCGGCGTACGCCTACACGATCGGGTTTCCCGAGGCCGTCGGGTTCCCCGAGGTTCTGCTGTTCGGCCTGACGCCGTCGGCCGCGAACGGTCTGTTCGAGCTGCTCGCCGACCTGCTCCGCGGTGGCACCGAGATTCCGCTCGGCGCGGAGCTGACCGGACTGTTCGACGGCGATCTGCGCTGCCGCTTCCTGCCGGTCGGAGCCGATGTCGCCGCGCCGCTGATGGCGACCGCCGTGGCGTGGCGGCGTGGCCAGGCGGCCGACGCGGTGCAGCTGCTGTGGCCGGATCGCAACGGGTTCCTACCCACCGAAGCGGGCTTCGATCGGCGGCTGGTGCTCGCCCAGCCGGTCGTCGGCTCGATCGCGTGAACCCCGTGCGTCAGCCCCCCGGGCGTTCTTCCATCTGCCATGGCGCGCCGTGCTCGTCGAGGAGCGCGAGGAAAGGATCGGCGCTGAACGCCTCGGGGCCCTTCACGCCGGTGCCCTTCCATTCGCCAGTGGCCACCATCTCCAGCGCCACCACCGGGTGCACCGCGGTCTGCCACACCACGGCCTGATGGCCGTACTCGCGCATCGACCAGTCGTTGTCCACCACCTGGTAGAGGTAGGTGCGGCGGGGGCGGCCGTCGAGGCCGAGGCCGGTGACGAGCGAGCCGGCACAGGTGCGGCCCATCATCCGGTCACCGAGTTCGGCGGGGTTCGGCAAGATCGCCGCGACCACATCGCGGGGCGACACCTCCACACCGCGCACCTTCACCGGCCGCGTGCTGTCGAGGCCGAGCTTGCGCAATGTGTTCAGCACGTCGATGAACTCGTCACCGAGGCCGTACTTGAACGTCACCCGGCCGACATCGAGCCAGCGCGGCATCAGCAGTACTTCCTCGTGCTCCACGTTCACGCAAGCGAGGGGGCCGATGCCGTCGGGGAACACGAACGTCTCGGGCTCGCTGAACGGCTCGGTGGTGAACCAGCCGCGGTTGCGCTCGTAGATGATCGGGGGGTTGAGGCACTCCTCGATCGTCGTCCAGATGCTGAACGTGGGGGCGAAGGCGAAGCCCTGGATGATGAGATCGGCGCCGTCACGCACGCCCACCTCGTCAATGCGCGAGAACAGATGGTCGGCGGCGTAACGGGCGACGACATCGCTGAAGCCCGGCTCGACGCCCATGCCCACGAGCGCGAGGAGCTCGCGGTCCTCCCACTGATCGGCGACGGCGAACTGGGCGTCGCCCAGCTTCACGCCGCACTGGTGGTACGGGTCGGTGGGGTGGGGGGTCGACATGTGCATCGCCATGTCGAGGTAGTGGCACCCCGCCGCGAACGCGGCGTCGAAGATCGGCGGGTTGAACCGCGGATCGCAGGCGTTGACGATGATGTCGGCGCCCACCGAGCCGATGAGCTCCACCAGATCGAGCTGGTCGGAGGCATCGACGCGTGTAGCGGCGACTCGCGGCGAGTCGGCGATCGCCTCGGCGCGCGCAGCGCGGGCGGGATCGAGATCGGCGACGACGATCTTCTCGAACACATCGCGGCGCGCCGCGATAGAAGCGATCGAGGATCCCACCCCACCGGCGCCGATAACGAGCACACGCACGACCGGGACACTAGCCCGGGCGGCAGTGTCAGTAGGCGAAGGCGCGGCGGCCTGCGCCCGCGGTGGCGAGCGAGGCGATGCGGTTGGCGAGGTAGGGGCTGAAGTGGCCGCGGTAGCGCAGCTGCAACTCGGGCAGCATCCAGTCGTCGCCGGTGACCTTGTTGCGGCAGGTCCGGGCTCCGCACAGGCACTCGAACTCGTCGTAGTCGCTGCCGTCACTCATCGCGTAGTCGTACGTGAGGTGTTCGCCGAGCTCGATGTCGCGCAGGGCAATCAGCACGGTGGCGCCGCTCATACCGCAGTTCGGTTCGCACGAGTGATTGATGAAATCGGCCGGTTCGGGTTCGGGGGCACCGGCGAGGAACAGGTGGTCCTCGATCTGGATGCTGCGCGACTGCTGCCCGACGGGCAAGAGATCGAACTCGTCGCGGGTCATCGCCCGCCCACCGAACGCGACGATGACTTCGCCGGCGGCGATGGGGTCGACGGCCACCGAGCCGCGACCGGCCGCGCCGAGGTGCACCGGGCGGGCCTTGGGGGAGAGGTAGCTGACGCTCATCGGGTGTCATCCTGGTGCCCCTTCGACCTCCGCGTCCACCTCCTGATGGATCAGCCGAACTGACGTGTGGATCAGTCAGACTGCCCGACCGATCAGCGAGCTCGGGGAATGCCCGCGCTGGTGCGGCTCGCGGTTGCTAACGTGGCTGCGTCATGCATCACGAGTGACACCCGGCTCGCCGGGGGTCCGGCAACCGGGGTGGAAGCCCCACGGTGCCTACCCGCTTCGGCGGGGATGTGGTCCGGCCCCGCCGGACAAGCCGCTTGCCTCGGTTGCCTGACGGACATACCGCACGAGCGACCGGAGGAGGATCACATGGCACTTGCCCGCCCAGGGCGCCCACACCCCGCGACGGGTGCGTGGATGGCCGGCGACCCCGCCGGTTCGCGCCGGTTCTTCACGTTCCCCCGCCCGATGGCGCTCGACGGGGGCACGACGATGTCCGGTGTGACGATGGCCTACGAGACGTGGGGCCGCCTCGACGCCGACGCCTCGAACGCCGTACTCGTGTGCCATGCCTGGACCGGCGACAGCCATGTGTCGGGAGCGGCCGAGGAAGGTCATCCGACGCCGGGCTGGTGGGAGGACGTCGTCGGCTCTGGTCTGGCGATCGACACCGATCGCTGGTTCGTCGTGTGCATCAACGTGCTCGGCGGCTGCCAGGGTTCCACCGGGCCGGCTTCGCCCCATCCCGACGACGGCCGCCCGTACGGCAGTCGCTTCCCGGTGGTGACGATCCGCGACATGGTGCGCGCCCAGGCGCGCCTGGCCGACCATCTCGGCATCGGCCGCTGGCATGCCGTGGTGGGCGGCTCGATGGGCGGGATGCAGGTGATCGAGTGGGCAATCATGTTCCCCGACCGCGTCGGCGGCATCGTGCCGATGGCCACGTGCACCCAGGCCACCGCGCAGCAGATCGCGTGGGGCGCCATCGGCCGCCGCGCCGTCCGTCTCGACCCCAAGTGGCGCGGCGGTGACTACTACGACGCCGCGGACGGGGAGGGCCCCTGGGAGGGGCTCTCCATCGCCCGCATGGTCGCGCAGGTGACGTTCCGCAGCGACAACGTGTTCACCGACCGCTTCGGCCGCGAGTTGGCCGATGGGGCCACCCAGCAGGACAGCCTCGGCCTGTGGCAGCGCTTCGAGGTGGAGCGCTACCTCGAGTACCACGGCGACAAGCTCGTGCGTCGTTTCGACGCCAACAGCTACCTCATCATCGGCAAGGCGATGGACCTGCACGACGTGGGTCGCGGGCGCTCGGGCCTCGCCGCGGCGATGGCCCGCGTGAAAGCGCCGACGCTCGTCCTCGGTATCAGCAGCGACATCCTGTATCCCACCTACCAGCAGCGCCAGATCCGCCAGCTCGTCGCCGCGAACGGCACACCCGCCGAGTACATCGAGATCGAGTCGCCGCACGGGCACGACGGTTTCCTCATCAACCTCGAAGCAGTCGCGCCCCCGGTGCAGAAGTTCCTGGAGACGCTGGGGCGGTAATCCTCAGTCCGGCGTGAGCGGCTTACCGGCGAGCGCGCGATCGAGCACGGCCACGCACCGGCTGTTCGCGGGCAGGCGGATGGCGAGGAGCAGGCGCTCCTTGGAGTCGCCGCGCCGCTCGGCCAGGAACACCTCGCGCTTGCGCGGTGGCTCGGGAACCTTGCCGGTAAGCGTCCAGATGGTCTGTTCGCGGCGCAGGCCGTTCTTGCGGCTGATGAGCAGCGCGCCGTCGGGGCTGACGGAGATCCGCGTCTCGCGGGTCCGTCCGGGGTGTGTGGGGTTGGAGAGATCCTGGGTGGTGCACAGGAAGCGGCGGCCGTCCTTGCTCGACCAATGCGGTTCCATGCGATAGGCGAGCCACCACAGGCCGCCCATACCGACGAAGAGGAGCGCGAGCCACACATAGTCCACGGCCACAGCATGGCCGATGTGACAGGTACCCGCGTCGCCCGATCGACCTGGTGAGTGGGGAACGGGGCTCCGACGTGCGAAACTGTCGCCGTGATCGCCGCCAGTTTCTCCGATCCCAAGAACGCCCGCATCATCTTCTTCGCCGCTGGCGGGTTGGTGGTGCTGGCGATCGCGCTCGTCGTGGCCACCGTGCTGTGGTGGCGGTCGAGCGGTATCGAGCCGGCCGCGCTGGCGCCACTCGAAGTGATGAGTTCGCGTGGCTGGCTGGAGAGCGACGACGACGAGCGACGCGAGCGGATCGAGTGCGTGCGCCCCGAGCCCACACTGCAGGTTGGCTCGCCGGAGGCGGGGACGATCGTCGAGCGCGCCGAGCAGATGTCGGGTGTGTCGGTGATCGCGGCCCCTCGGCCGACGGCGTCCCGATCCGAGGAACCCTTCGAGGGCTTCGACGAGGACCAGGTCGATGACGTAGAGCCGGTGGCACCCGCCCCCGGCGCTTCGGTTGGCCTGTTCGATCAATTCTCCGACAGCTTTGCCGACGAGGCCGATCCGTGGGCCGACGCCCGCCCATCCGCGCGTCGGGCATCGTCGTCCGCGCCGGCCTCCGACGACGATCTGTGGGGGTCAGCGCCCACTGCGACGCGCCGTCCGATCGACCCGTTGTTGAACGACGGCGACTTCTGGTGACCCCGCGGCGGGTACCCTCGTCGCATGGCTGATGCTCTCGACACCGACGCAATGATCGCCCGCTTCCGTGAGCGGGCACATGCCGTCAAGCAGCGCCCGTTGCCGCCCGTGGCCGGCGAGGAACGCTCACGGTTCATCCAGCAGGCCCAGGCCGATTTCCGCGACTTCGCCCTGATCGGCGACGCCGTGGCCACCATGGAAGACGGTTTCCTGGTTCTGCGTGTCGATCTGCGCCCCGCGGATCAGCGCAGCTGAGCGGGGTTCTGCGCCAATGGCGTTGTCACCCATGGGGCCAGGTCGCTAGATTGCTCGGCGCATTGCGGACGTGGCTCAGCTGGTAGAGCATCACCTTGCCAAGGTGAGGGTCGCGAGTTCGAATCTCGTCGTCCGCTCGAAACGAACAGGGCCCGGCCGTCAGGTCGGGCCTTGTTCGTTGTTGCGCTCCGGACCTCAGTCCATCGGCGACTTGGGGGCCAGTTCGGCGTCGAGCTGCCAGAAGATCACGGGGCCGGGGGTGATGATCTCGCTCTTGGTGATGGTGTCGTTCGTCCACGCTTCGTGCAGGCGGGCCTGCACCCCGTGCACGTCGTCGCTGTCGATCTCGTAGAGGGTGACGAACTGGCTCGGCGCGGCCTTGGCCGAGGCCAGGCCGGGCACTACCTGGTAGCGCACGGCCTTGGGCATGTCGCCGACGACGGCCATCGCGCCGGAGATGTGGTCGTCGTACCAGCGGCGGTAGTCGTCGATCCGGGAGGGGTCGGCGGGCTGTGTGAACACCATCATGATCGCCTTCGCCATCGGATCCTCCAGGGTCGTCACGAACCGTGGACGGAGCGTATCGCCGGCCGGCACAACGACTCTGGCCTGGGCTTGGCACCAGGCGTATCGTCATCAGTGGACGTCCGACGGGGAACACTCGAGGAGGATCCGTCATGAGACTTCTTGCTGCGCTGAGCCTGGCGTTTGGCTCGCTGGTGCTCGTCCCTACTCTTGCTGCGGAGGCCTATGCGCCGCTGATCTCACCGATCCCGGGTTCGGGGCCGGTCGGCACCGAGGTCACGGTCATCGGCTCGGGCTTCCTGCATGGCGTGCCGGTGGAGATACACCGCGGGTCCAAGAGCGGGTCGCTACTCGGCACCGGCACCTCGTCCGGGGGTGGGCTGTTCGGTGTTCACATCACGATCCCTGCGGGCACGCCGCTCGGGCCGTTCACCATCTACGCCTGCGGTTCGTGCGCGAGCGAGTTCTTCGACGAGGCCGTCACGACGTTCACCGTCACCATCCCGGCCACGCACGCGACGACGACCACCACCTCGACGACTTCCACCACCACGACGACGACTACCACCACCACGGTGCCGCCGCCGCCGGATGACGACGGCGACGACGGAACGGTCACGCAGCCGCCGCCGCCCGCGACGGCGGTAGTGGGCGGCGCCGCGTGCGACATCCCGGACACGGCGATCATCGTCGACTTCGACAGCTGGAACCGGTCGCTCGGTGACAGCGAAGACCCCGCTGGCGCGCTCCAGCAGGCCGTGCTCGCCGATCGCCACCCGCTGTACCTGCGCCAATGGGATGCGTACGAGATCCGCTTCGATCCGCCCGATGCGGAGCACCCGAACGTGCTCCACGCGCCGCGCACGGATTCCATCGCTTTCGTCACCGACGACCCGGCCGGCGACCTCTGGACGACCTCGCCGCCCAACGTGCTGCGTCTCGTGGGCGACACGCACTGGGCGCTCCAGGCAGGTGCCGGGAGGTTGCAGAGCCAGCTCGACTACTTCGGCTTCGTGGTCGGCTTCGGGCACTTCCCCGACGGGTTCACGGTCCTGGAGGGCGAGAACAGCGTTGCCATGCGCGACGGCTGGGATCACTTCGACACCCCCGACGAGGTGGTGGTGGAACTGCGGATCGGCACCATGCCGTTGGAGTACGTGGACGGTCGTGTCGTCGAACAGGGCGCGTGGGAGACCGTGACCCTCACGCTCGGCCCCGGACCGCAGCCCGTGACCCACTGCATCATCGCCACGAACACGTTGGGTGATCTCGACCCGAAGACCGTGTACGTGGTCGACATCCTGGCCCGCACCGCCGACGGCCAGCCGCTCGACATCGCGCTCGACATCGACGACATGTTCTACGGCTACCACGGTGTCGGGGTGCCGATGCCCGCCCTGGAGTTCGTCGACGAGCCGGCAACGGCCCGACCGGTCGCGACGAACGCTCCGGCAACGGTGGCTCCGGACTCCTCCGGTGGGTCAACCACGTGGGTCCCGATCGCCGTCGGCGTCGTCGTGCTACTGGGCGGGCTGACCGCGTGGGCTGTCCGCCGAGTACCGAGGAAGCCGGTCGATCCAGCGCCGACCAACTGATCTCGGAGCGGAGGCGAAACAGGTTTGCACCTGCCAGCGCCTGGTGGACCTCAGGGAATAGCCATCCGCGTGGTGAGTCGGCCAAGCAGCTTCTCCGCATCGGCCGCCTCGAGCGGCCGCGAGAACAAGTAGCCCTGCGCGTAACCACACTTTTCGTCGACGAGCTGGTCGCGCTGCGCGCCGAGTTCGACACCCTCGGCAATCGTCTCCAGCTCGAGCGTGCGACCGAGGTCGAGCAGCCCGCGGACGATCGCGGGGACCTGCGCGCGATCGCTGATCGTGCCGATGAACGAACGATCGATCTTGAGGATGTCGACCGGGAACTGACGCAAGTAGCTGAGCGACGAATATCCGGTGCCGAAGTCGTCGATCGCGAGCCGGACGCCGAGCTGGTTCAGCTCCTTGAGCCGGGTGGCGGCGACGGTCGTGTCGTGGATGAGCGACGTCTCGGTCATCTCGAGGACGAGTGATGCCGGTTCGATGCCTGATGCGAGGATCGCGTCACGGACGTGACTGACGAGATGGGCTGACGCGATCTGGCGGGCAGACACGTTGACGGCCATCGAGAGATTCCTGTGTTGCGGGTGTGCGCTGTGCCAACGTGCCACCGTGGCGCTTGCCTCGTTGAGCACCCACCTTCCGATCGGGACGATCATCCCCGTCTCCTCGGCGATGGAGATGAACCGATCCGGCTCGATGAGGCCGAGGGTCGGGTGATTCCAGCGCAGGAGCGCTTCGAAGCCGACGATCTCCTCCGTCTCCAGCCGGACGACCGGCTGGTAGACGAGCATGAACTGTCCAGCGGCGAGGGCGCCGATGAGGTCGTTCTCCAACACCAGCCGCTCGACCGCCGCGGCGCGCATCTCGGGATCGTAGATCACCCACCGCGCCTTCCCGGCGGCCTTCGCGCGATACATGGCGACGTCGGCATCACGGAGCAGCGATGTCGCAGTCGACTCCACGTCACTGGCCGCGATTCCGAAGCTGGCCGACATCGTGACGGCTTGGCTGCCGAGCTCGATCGGTGATGCGAGCGATTGCAGGATCCGCTCGGCAACACCCTCGGACTCTTCGATCGGGTTCGCGCTCTGTTCGATGAGAATGGCGAATTCGTCCCCGCCGAGCCGAGCGACGGTGTCCGAGCTGCGGATTGCCTGGTTGAGGCGACCGGCGACCTCCCTGAGGAGCACATCGCCGGCTCCGTGGCCGAGGCTGTCATTGACGGTCTTGAACCCGTCGAGGTCGAGGAAGACGACGCCGACGTTGAGTCCCGTGCGGGCATTTCGGCGCAACGCGTGCTCCACCCGGTTGCTGAAGAGGGCCCGGTTGGCGAGGTCGGTGAGCCCGTCGTGGAACGCCTGATGCTGCAGCTCCGCCTGGGCGCGCATGCGTTCGCTGATGTCGTGCAGGTTCACCACGATCCCGCCGACGTCGGGATCGTCGCTGAGGTCGACAAGCCGGGCACCGAGCCACAGGTCGTATCCATCTGCGTGCTGGAGGCGCAGCTCCTGCTCGAACATCTGACCCTTGCTCGTCCGGCAGCGCTCGAACACGGCGCGGGCGTCGCCGCGTTCTGTGGGAACGAGGAGCCCGAGGAAGCTCTCGCCGATCGTCGTCGAGCCGGCGCGCCCGAGCAACGCTGACAACCGGGGAGCGTCCTTCAGTATGGCGCCGGTGGCATCGAGCAGCACCGAGGCGTCGGCAGAGTTGACCGCAACTGCGCTCGCGTAGCGCTCCTGCGTCTGCAGTGCGGACTGTGCGAGGGCTTCGGCGCGCAGGATCCTGGTGCCCCGGGTGAAGGCCAGCGCAACGAGCATCACGGTCACGGCGTAGGTGAGATATGGATTCGCTGGATCGTGCCGCATATGCCCGACGACCGCGACTGCACCGGGAGCCAGCAGCGGCACGATCGCGACGGCGAGGCCGCCCCGCTGAGCCGCCCCGGTGTGTCCTGCCTCGGGGATGCCGTCGACGACGCGTGGGTCTCGGGCCGCTCGCGGGTGCCAGCTGACCATAGCGAGTTGCATGCTGCCCAGGATCCACCCGACGCTCATCCAGTCCTCGAACGCGCCATAGCCGGCGAAGACGCTGTAACCGAAGTCCGACAGCAGCCAGCAGGTCGTGCCCCCGGCAATGAGGAGGGCGCTCATGCCCTGCATCCGGCCCGCGAGCCGGGCGCGAACCAGAAGGGCCAGGAGGGCCGCATCGAGGGTGGGATACAACAGGTACACCAGCCGTTCCCGGATCGGCAGGGTGGTGTCGGTGGCGATCGTGTCGAATGCCAGCTCCCACTGGACCAGGAGCGCGACGAGGAAGACGACGGTCATGTCCACCATGCCGTCGCGGTCGATGTGCTGACCTCCCTCCGACGCGCGCAGCAGTGCGGCGCCGAGTGCAACGTACGACCCGACCCACAAGAAGTCGGCCGCAGAGATTTCCGGGGCGCTGCCGCGGGACCAGGCGACCACCTGCCACAGGACATCGGCAGCGGCCGATACAGAGACGCACACTGCGACGAGGAGGGCGACGGTCTCGAAGCGATTGCGCCGAGCACCCAGCCAGGCGACGATCGCCGCCGTGCCGAGTGCGGCGAGGTATGTCACCTCGGAGGCGACACCTGCTGGGGCGGCCACGTAGGCAGCGATCGGTACGCCGATCACGATCAGCGCGACGAGCAAGCGCCTCTGTCGTCGGTCTCCGACGGTGGCAGCGACGGCCGCCGGGGCGGTTCTGTCCACCAGGTGCGTGTGGCTTTCCACTCCTGTTTCATCGGCCGATCCATCCTTCACCCTGAGGCGAAGTTCAAGAATCTGTCAGCGGATACTCTTCGTGGCGTCTCGGCGACCTCAGATCGCGCCCATGGCGATGCCCAGCAGCTCGGTGAGCGCGGTGTACTGAGTGCTGTTCGGCGCGACGTCGACGAAGGGAACGATGGCGATGGTGGCCAGCGATGTGCCGGCAGCGACGAGCAGGACCGACGGTTCGAGGTTGAACTGGGGGTTGGCGGCGGTGATCTCACCAACCGCCCACTCGCCGATTCCGGCGATGGGTGCGACCGTGATGCCGACACTGGTGAGATCGCCGGTGAACGTGTCCTGGGGCATGGGGGCGAACACCTCCACCACCAACGCCCCCGGATAGGTGCACTGGATGACATTGCTCCCCGTCGCTTCGGCCGCGGTGGGCTCGGTGGCCGCGGGGAATCGGGACTTGATCTCGGCGAAGGGAATCAGCGCGCACGGGTCGAGCGAGGGCATCTCGCCGACGCTTCCGGTACCTCCACCATTGCCTCCACCGGCGTCAGTGGTCGGGGTGAGCTCGGACGCCTCGGGGGGAATCACCGCCTCGTTGCTGACGCGGCGGAACTCGATCGAGGTGTTGAGCAGCAAGGTGTTGCCGCCGCAGGTGAACTTCGCGCTGGTGTTCACCGCCGCGAACTGCATGGAGTCGGCTCCCGGACCGGTCTCGAACCAGCCCTGCCCGAAGTCGATGTAGGTGGTCATCGCGAACGATCCGGCCGCGGACACGACTCGCGCCGATCCGCCCGCCGGCTCCAGGAAGAAGTGGCTCGCGCCGCTGATGTCGACCTTGAGGGGGAGCAGATCGGGGCCGGCGGTGGTGCCCGCCGGTACCACGCCGATCAGGTCGTCGGCAGTCGACCAGTCGATGTAGCCCTCGCCCTCCTTGGTGATCACCAGCGCCGCGCCGCGACCGCCGGCGATGACACGCGGTGCATGCCAGATGCTGCTCATCCACGTACCCACCTCGCAGCGCTCGCCCTTGCAGTAGCGGTCGAGCGTCCAGCCGATGGCGACGACGTGCGAGCCCGACACATCACCGGTGGGGGCCAGTCGCACCACGCCCGGCGCCATCTCGGTGAAGTCGGTGCCGGCCAGCGGCGATCCCTCGGGGCAGACGCACGACTCCGTGGTGCAGAACGCGGTGCCGTGCAGTTCGGTGAGCGCTGTCGTCGTGCCGTCGGTGAGGCGAGCGAGCCCGGCGCCGGGCGACTCGAGTGTGACGACCTCGGCCTGCACGTTCACATCGATGAAGTAGACGCTGTACGGCGGCGCATCGAGGGTCGTGCTCGAGTTGTTGATGACGAGCTCCGAGTCGACCTTCGGCTTCTCGGCGGTGATACCCGGCCCGGCCTGATCCCACAACGGCGAATCGCCCGCATCGCGGAAGTAGCCAGCGGCCCAACTGTTCACCAGATCCGGTGGGCCGGTGCCGATGAGCGCCTGATACGCCGCGGCCGATCCTGCATTGGAAGCAGTGATGGCCGCGTCGAGCGTGCTCCACACGTCGACGCCATTGTCATTGACGTGGGCGTAGAACCCGATCGCGTCGTAAGCGCGGCTGAACAGCAACCGCCATGCGTGCGTCATCCACATGCCCCACGTGTTCTTGGAGAGCTGCGACCCACCGGAGATCGACTCGCCCACCCACTCGGCCATCCCTTCCACGATCCAGGGTGGTCGCTTGATCGACTGTGCGAGCGTCCCGAGCGTGCCCTCGAAGCAATGGAACACTTCGTGCGCGGCGAGCGCGACGAGCGCACTGCCGGTCTGGGCCAGTCCCTCCGGGGCGAAGATGATGGTGCAGCTGACCATCGGCCCGCTGAACCCGCCAGTGGAGTCGCGTCCTACGGTCAGTGCCATCGCGTTGTCGGCGTCGGCCGCACTGGTGCCGGCCTTGACGGTGATCGGCACACCCAGCTCGCGCCCGAGCAGCGTCTCGATGTTCACCACCATGTCCTGCACCAGAGCGACGGGAGCTTCGGCCGTCGGGCGACGGGTGAATCCGCCGCCGCCGATGTCGGTGCCTTCGACGTCGTCCCAGGCGGCGATGGTGTCGTCGAGTGCTTGCCGCTGCGCCGCACCGAGTTCGTCCCGGTGCGCGAGCAGCCACCGCAGCGGACCGCTGCCCGAGCCGGAGTACCCGGAGGGGAGATCTGTCGGTGTCGCCCCGTCGATCGGGTGGAAGGCGGTGGAGAACGCGTCGACCGCCGTCTGCACGGACGGTGTGTCCGTCAACGAGGCGAGCACCTGCTCCCACGCGGTGGTCGGCTCGGGCTCGGTGGTGGTGGCCGCCACTGTGCTCGTCGGCGAGCCCGCGGGCGAAGTGCTGCCGGTGCTGCTGCCGTTCCCCGAACTGCACGCCACCAGCAGCACCACGGTCGCGACCCGGAGGGTCGTGGCTACAGCGCGAGCCATGAGTGGAGGGTAGTCGTGATCGCCGGGGCGGACAATGGCCCCTGGGCGCCGCGTTCAGCGCCGACGTTTGGCGCTCAGCGGCGGAGGGTATCCATTGCCCCAGAGACCGTCGGATCGGAAAGGCCCACTCCCCATGTCGCCCACGAACCGCCCCGAGTCGCGCGAGCCGGTCTCCACCGACCCGGTCGTCCGTCGCCGGTTCCCTCGTCGGGTTTCAGTGCCGCGCCACGCACCGGCGTGGAAGGACCGGCAGTGGAGCAGCCGGGTGCTGCACCGCCTGGGCGAAGCCATGGCGCATGCCGCTACCGGCGTCTGGGCCGCGCACTTCGTGATCTTCTGGGCCCTCCTTGGCCTCGCGGCCGGCTTCCCCGGGTGGTGGTCAACGTCGCTGTACTCCGCCACGTCGTCGGTGACGTTCGTGATGGTGTTCGTCATCCAGCACACTCAAGCGCGCCAGACCGCGGCGACGCAGCGCAAGCTCGACGAGTTGATCCGCGCCACGGTGCGGGCCGACGACAGCTTGATCGCCGTGGAGGAGGCGCCCGACGGCCACCTCCACCAGCTCACCGAGACCACCATCGCTGAGCGCGAGTGGGCGTGACCCCAGCGACAGGGCCCGCGGCCACAGTGGCAGCAACCACCGCTAACCTGAGATTCCGATCGATGGAGCCACATGCTCGTCCCGCCCCTTGGGGTTCACGAGCGGCTCTGTACGAACAAGGGAGCACAGCTCATGGCATCTACCCGATCCAGTGGCGGCGGTCGAATCCGCTCGTTCATGGTCGGCCTGGCAGCGCTCATCGGTGTGGGTGCCGTCGCTCTCTTGGTGCTCGGCCAGTTCTTCAGCCTCCCGTTCTCCACGACGACCCGCGATCATTCGGCGCCGCCCGTGCTGCTCGAACTGCGCAACCTGGCCGATTTCCACGCCGCTCAAGGGCAGTTCGAAGTGACCATCGACCAGGAGCGCGACGTTGCCTGGATGCCGTCGTTCATCGCCGGCGAGCGCGTGCAGTACATCGCCGTCGGTACCGTCGATGGCATCGTCGACTTCTCTGGCATGAGCGCGACCGCCGTCCAGGTCAGCGACGACGGCCGTTCGGTCGTGATCAGCCTGCGCGCGCCGTACCTGGCCGAACCGGTGATCGACACCGAGCTCAGCCACGTGATGAACCGCGACCGGGGGCTGGTGAACCGGGTCGCAGGGATCTTCACCGACGACCCCACCAGCGAACATGGTCTCGTGCTTCTCGCCGAGGACAAGATCGCGGCCGCGGCGCAGAGCACTGACTTGCTCACCCGCACCGAGGCCAACACGCGGTCGATGCTCACTGTGATGCTCCGCTCGCTCGGCTTCGAGCACGTGGAGGTGCGATTCGAGGCCGCCTGGGCGCACAGCGTTTAGGTCATCGGGTCGGCGCGACCTCGGCCCACCACTCCAGCGCGCCGCGGGCCGCGGCGACGCCGGTGCTGAAGCTTGCCTGGAGCAGGTAGCCGCCCGTCGGCGCATCCCAGTCGAGCATCTCGCCGGCGACGAACACCCCGGGCAGCCGGCGAAGCATCAGGCGCGAATCGACCTCGTCGAGCGCGATGCCACCGGCGGAGGAGATCGCTCGCGCGAGCGGCTCGACCGCGTGCGCGGCGAGCGGCACGTGTTTCACCAGCCAGGCCAACTCGGCCGCGTCGGTGGGCAGGCGATTGGCGGTGGCTTCGCGGAGCACGGCGATGGCCACGCGTGAGAGGCCGAGCGTGCGCCGGAGCATGGACGACAGCGAGTCCTTCGGGCGTCGCTCAGCGAGGCGAGCGATGACAGCCTGGGTGGTGAGGTCGGGGTGCAGGTCGATGGTGATGGTGCATCGGCCGTCGCGGTCGATCGTGTCGCGGATCGCCGACGCGAGGGGGTAGACGGGGCCGGACTCAAGGCCGCCGGGCGTGATGACCGCGTCGCCGCGCACCTGGGTGGTGCCGACGCCGAGGGCGATGTTCTTCAGCGGCGTTCCCGCGAACCTGGTGGCGAAACCCTCCGTCCACGCGACGCGCACCCCGCAGTTCGCCGGTCGCAACTCGTTCACGGCCACGCCCGCGCCGCGCAACACGTCCACCCAAGACCCATCGGAGCCGACACGCGGCCAACTCGCGCCGCCCAACGCGAGAACGGTGACGTCGGTGGCCACCTCGACGATCTGTCCGTCGGCCCGTGCGAAGCGGCTGCCGCGCTCGCCCCAGCCGAGCCACCGGTGGCGGGTCTCGATGGTCACGCCGAGCTTGCGCAGGCGGCCCAGCCAGGCGCGCAGCAGGGGAGTGGCCCGCGACGACTCGGGGAAAACGCGGCCGCTCGACCCGACGAACGTCGGCTCCCCGAGCCCCGCGCACCATTCCCTCAGTGCGCCGGGATCGAACGCTGCCACCGCGGCCTTCACGACCTCGGCGTCGCCGTAGTGGGTGAGCAGGTCGGCGAGCGGTTCGTGATGGGTGATGTTCAACCCGCTGCGCCCGGCGAGCAAGAGCTTGCGGCCGACCGATGGCATGTGCTCGTGGACGGTGACGACGCATCCCTCGAGGGCCAGCCTTTCCGCAGCAATCAGCCCGGCCGGCCCACCGCCGACGAGGGTGGCCGTGGGGTGGCCCGGACCAAGTGTCGCGGCATCAGAGCGGTGCGAAGACGTGCTCGTGGTCATACTCGAGGATGATGCCAGCGCCGAAGGAGACCACGATCTGCTCGCCGCCCTTCTTGAGGATCACGCAGTCGGCCCTCGTCTCGCAGTTGATCTGTTCGAGGTGCAGCTTGATGTGGCCGATGTGCGAGACGGCCCAACCATCGGTCGGCGGCAGGGCCCGGAAGAAGGCGAGGAAGTCTTCGTTGGCACGAAGGGGCGTGAAGTAGGTGTAGTAATCGACACCGATCCCATGGGTGTACCGGATCATCTCCGAGAGCTCGCTACCAGGGGGGAGCAGCCGGCTCAACTCGACGCCGATGTCGAGCGCCTGCGACATCGGCGCGAGTTCTGGCGGTAGCACGATCTCGGTCAGCTGGCCGACCGACGACAACGTCTCGGTCACTTCGTAGATCCGGCCCGGTGAGGTCTCCTTCGAGTGCGAATAGAGCACGTAGTTGCCCTCTTGCGCGAGATAGAAGTCGCCCTCGACGGTGGGGCTCGGGTTCTCCGGCGTGTACGCGGAGTAGACGCCGAGGTCGGTTTCGTCGAACACGAAGTGGTTCGCCGGGATACCCGAGTAGTCCTCTTGGCCGGCGAGTCGGGCAGTCAGCACGTCCCCCAGCGCGCCCGGCGGCAGGTCGCTTCGGTTCGTGAAGTGCGGCGCTGACGAGCTTCCTCGCTCGTACAGGTACCAGTCTCCGAACTGGTTCTCTTCGTATGAGCGACCGTCGATGAGATAACTGCGCACTCCATCGGTCGTTCCGTCGTAGGAGAACGTGGCCAACTGGTACACGCTGTTTGGGTCCTTGATGAATCCGGTGCTGGTGCTGTTCTCGCTCAGCTGGCCGCCGTTCGTGTTCGCGACCGTGACGGTGTGTATGAAGCTCGGCAAATCGAAGATGTCGCCGACCGCCCGCGGGTCGTAGACGGGTGGCCCGGGCGTCGTGGTGGGCACAGCGGTCGTCGTCGTCGGCGCCACCGTCGATTGCGGGATCGACGACGTCGGAGTCGATTCGGCGAGGGTCGTTTCGGCGGACGAGGTGCCGGCCCCGCCGCAACTGGCAAGGAGCAGCCCGACCAATCCAATGCCGACCAACGCAACGTCCGAATAGGTCCTGGTGCTCGTCATCGTTGACCCCGATCGGTTGTGGGCGTCCTGGGCAGACCGTACACGGGTTCCGCAGGTGCTGCGGCCGGCCCGTGAGGCGGGCCACTCGCTGGCCGGGCGTCCGGTGTTTGCAGGGACGGCGCGCGGGGTATCGGTTCCGTGCACGCCGACCGTTGCGAAAGGTACCCCGTTTGGTGGATGAGCAGATCGCACGTCACCGGTTCCCTCGCCGGGGCTCGGCCACACGTCACGCGGCCGCGTGGAAGCAGCGTCAGTGGAGCAGCCGTGTGCTGCACCGGCTGGGCGAGGCGATGGCGCACTCGGCCACCGGCGTCGGCGCCGCGCACTTCGTCATCGGCTGGGCAGTGCTCGGCCTAGCCACCGGCTTCCCATCGTGGTGGGCGACGTCGCTGTACGCGACGACCTCGTCGGTGACGTTCGTGATGGTGTTCGTCATCCAGCACACACAGGCGCGCCAGACCGCGGCGACCCAGCGCAAGCTCGACGAACTGATCCGCGCGACAGCGAGGGCCGACGACAGCCTGATCGCCGTGGAAGAAGCGCCTGACGGTCACCTCCACCAGCTCACCCAGGACACCGTGGTCGAACGTGAGTGGCCGTGACGAACGGCGCGCGGCTAGCGCGCCTCGAACTGCAGGGACTCGGAACCGAGGCCCGCGGCGGTGACGGTGACCGTGAAGCTGCCCGGTGTGATGGGGCTGCGCGCGATCACAAGAGCGTGGCCGTTGAACGCGGCGCGGGCCGCCTCGGCGGCGGGCACGTGATCAGCCGGTGAGCCGTTGCCCGAGCCGAGCACCGTGGCGCCGCCATCGCAAGTGAACTCCAGGTGCGGGCACGAGTCGGGCACGACGCGACCGTCGGCATCGACCACGTCGACACGAGCGATCACCACGTCGTGGCCACCAGCGCGGCATTCGCTGTCGTCGGTGGACAAGCGCAGCGCCGCGGGAGCGCCCGTGGTCTCGCGCACCGTGCTGGTGACCACCATGCCACCACGACGACCGCGAGCCTCGATACGGCCCGGCGCGTAGGGAACTGCCGCGGTCACTGCCCCGGTGACAGGTACCACCACGGTGGTGATGGATGTGCCGTTGACGAACAGTTCCACCTCGTCGCAGTTGCTGTAGACGACGACGCGCAGCGCCTGCCCGTCGAGGCCTGGCCAGTTCCAGTGTGGCAATACGTGCACCATCGGATCGGTGGTCCAGCGGGCGCGCCAGTAGTGGGCGACGTCCTTGGGGAAACCGCAGTAGTCGAGCAACCCGTAGGCCGCGTTCACCGACGGCCAGCCGAACGGTGCGGCCTCGCCGCGGTAGTCGAAGCCGGTCCACAGGAACACGCCGCCGATGTACGGATGGGCGAGGCGGTTGGCCTCGGTCGACTCGAGCGTCGCCGACTCGGTGCCGAGCGCGCCGCCGGCCGTGCCGAGATCGAGCACGACGCCACCCTGCTTGGCGATGCGCTCGAAGAAGCCGCCCTCGTCGTAGCTGGAGGTCAGCCCGGCCGCTCGGTCGTCGGCGTACACGCCGCGGCTCGACATGAACGATGCGTCCTCGGTCGCCATCACCGGGGCGCCGGGTCGCGCCGCTCGGTAGTCGCCGGAGGCCCCGCGGTCGTAGTTGATCCCGGCGACGTCGGGGATCGACATGTACTCGACGTCGCGTTTGGCGAAGGCGGCGGCGATCGTGTTCGGCCGTGTGGGATCGAGTTCGCGGGCGACGGCGACCAGGCGCCGGAGCAGGCGCTTGGCCATGGGCGTGCCCTCGATCATCTCCTCGTTCTGCAGGCTCCACATGAAGACGCTGGGATGGTTGCGGTCGCGGCGGATCAGCTCGGCGAGGTCGGCAAGGCCCACCTCGTTGGTCTCCAGGCGGCGGTTCTCATCGAGGACGAGCAGCCCCAGTCGGTCGCACGCATCGAGCAGTTCGGGCGTGGGCGGATGGTGGGCCATGCGATAGGCGTTGCAGCCGATCTCCTGCAGACGGCGGATGCGGTACTCGTGGGCGCGGTCGGGTACGGCGACGCCCACGCCGGCGAAGTCCTGGTGGCAACACACCCCGTTGATCGGGGTGAGCTCACCGTTCAGCAGCAGGCCGTCGGTGCCGTACTCGACGGTGCGGATGCCGAACGTGTTCATGTGCGTGTCGACGGCCTCGCCAGCGACGCGCAGTTCGGAGTGCAGGTGGTGGAGCAGTGGCGACGAGAGGCTCCACAGTTGGGCGTGGTCGATCGTCACCCGCTCGGTGACGGTGGCCCGCGAGAGGGGAGCAATCGAGGTGGTGGGGCCGGCGACATCGATCACCGCGCCCGTCGGCGTCGTGACGGTGTGATCGACCGCGACCTCGACAGGATCGGTGCTGTCGTTGTCGATCTCGGTGTGGATCTCGAGCGTGGCCCGCCCGGCGGCGAGCGCCGTGCCTTCGAGAGCGACGGTGGCGACGAACACGCCATGACGGGCGATGTGCACCGGGTGCGTGGACACCAGCCACACGTGGCGGTAGATACCGCCGCCGTCGGCCCACCAGCCTTCTTGGCTGGTCGTGTCGGTGCGCACGAGCACGACATTGCGGCCCTCGTCGCCGTAGCGCAGGAACTCGGTGACATCGAGGCTGAAGCCGGTGTAGCCGGAGTAGTGGCTACCGATGAAGCTGCCGTTCACCCACACGTGCGCGTCGCGCATCACCCCGTCGAAGTCGAGTCGTATCCGGCGCCCGTCCCACTCGGCGGGAACCTCGAACACCTTGCGATACCACGCCACGCCCATCGGCAGGTAGCCGGCGCGCACCGCCGGATCGGCGGCGGCCTTCTCCTGATCGGCGAGCGCCGTGATCGGCGGGTCGGGTGGCGTGCGCGTCGTCCAGTCATCGGGCAGGCTCACCGTCAGCCAGTCGCCCTTCACCGTCCGAAACTCGGCGCGTGCGGCCTCCATGAGGGCAGGCGGGATCTTGTCGATGAGGTGGTCGGGGATGGGCATCTTGCCGCCCTCGGCGAGCGTCAGATCGGCGGCCAGCCCGGCGGTGCCCGTCTTGGCCGTGTTGCGCGCCACGGGCTGCGGCAACTCACCACGCAGCACGGACCAGTCGTCGTCGAACAGCACTCGGTTCACAGAAGCCTCCTCGCATGCGTGTTAACGCTAACACGGAGGAGCTGGATGGGGTATCCTCGGAGCGTGAATGCCACTCGCATCGTCGTGATGGGGGTCGCCGGCAGCGGCAAGAGTACCGTCGGCGAGGCCCTCGCCGAGCGGCTCGGCGCCCGCTTCGTGGACGGCGACTCGCTGCACCCGGCGGCGAACGTGGCGAAGATGGCCGCCGGCACCCCGCTCGACGACGACGACCGGTGGCCGTGGCTGGCCCGCGTGCGGGCCGAGCTGCGCACTGGTGCGCCGGTGGTGATCGCCTGCTCGGCACTGAAGCGCCGCTACCGCGACCTGTTGCGCCACGCCGAGGGTGTGTGCTTCGTGTACCTCGACCTCACCCTCGACGCCGCCCACGCCCGCGCCGCAGCTCGCGAGGGCCACTTCATGAGCGCGGCCATGGTGGAGAGCCAGTTTGCTGCGCTCGAACGCCCGGCCGCGGAGGAGACCGACGTGCTCGCGCTCGACGCGAGCGCGGCGTTAGAGGCCGTTGTTGCGTCGGCGGCCGCCGGCGTGAGCCACACGTCCGCCGGCGTGGCGGTCGCGCCCCTGCTCGCCGATGGCAGCTCCGAGCGCGACATCGGCGAAGCCGAACTCGCCGCCCACGTCGCGGCCGTCGTCGCGGCCCATGTGATCCCCCGCGGCGTGCGCCGCGTGCTGCTCGTGCCGCCCGATCACACCCGGCTGCATTCACGCGCCGGCGTGATCACCGTGATGCTGCTGCACGAACTCGAAGCTCATGGTTGTGAGGTGGGTGTGTTGCCCGCGCTCGGCACCCACATGGCGATGGGTGAAGCCGATGCGGCGGCGCTGTTCCACGGTGGCCTCGGAGCCGACCGGCTGTTGCTGCACGAGTGGCGCACCGGGTTGCGTACCCTCGGCGAGATCTCGGCGGCGGAGGTGGATGTCCTCACTGGTGGCCGCTTCGGCGAGGCGATTCCGGTGGCCGTGGATGCCCAACTGTTCGACGGCTGGGACCTCGTCGTCTCAGTCGGCCAGGTGGTGCCGCACGAGGTGATCGGCATGGCGAACTTCACCAAGAACGTGGTCATCGGGCTCGGCGGCGCGCCGACGATCCACCGCAGCCACTTCGTCGGGGCCGTCGCCGGCATGGAGGCGATCATGGGCCGCGCCACGTCCGCCGTGCGCGACGTGGTCGATGCCGCGTTCGATCGCTTCGTGAACCCGCTCGTTCCGGTGATGTGGTTCCTAACCGTCGTGCAGGACGTCGGCGGCACGATGGTGCAGCGCGGCCTGTTCGTTGGCGAGGGCGGCACGATGCGGACGGGCGGCGCTGCGTTCCGCGCGGCGGCCGCCTTGGCCCAGCGGGTCAACATCGATGTCGTCGAGGCGCCGTTGCCGCGGGTGGTCTGCTGGCTCGACCCAGTGGAGTTCAAGAGCACCTGGCTCGGCAACAAGGCCGTGTACCGCACGCGCATGGCGATCGCCGACGGCGGAGAGCTGACCGTGCTCGCCCCCGGTGTGCACCGCTTCGGCGAGGACGACGTGATCGACGGCCTGATCCGTCGCCACGGCTACCACGGCACAACGGCCGCGCTGGCGGCCGTGCGCACCGACCCTGACTTGGCGGCCAACCTCGGCGCGGCGGCGCACCTCGTGCACGGCAGCTCCGAGGGCAGGTTTCGCATCGTCTACTGCACCGATCCTGCGGCGGGTGGCCTCACCCGCGAGGAGGTCGAGTCAGTGGGTTACGGGTGGCGTCCGCTCGCCGAGACGCTCGGTGAGCTCGCCGTCGATGCGCGCACACCAACCGGCCAGCGCCGCGACGCGCAGGGCGACTCGTTCTTCCATGTGGCCAACCCGGCCATGGGCCTCTGGTCGACGCGCGAGCTCCTGCAGAGCTGAGCGCGGCTCACCCCAGCAGGGGGCGCAGGCTGGTGGTGACGGCGCCGACGAGGCGGGGATTGCCGGCGAGGTCGCCGAAGATCGTTTCCATCGCCAGCAGGGCCGCTGTCAACTGCGCCGGATCGCCACTGCTACGAGCCGCGATCACTGCGTACTCGACTGCGAGCGGGTCGTTGACGGTGCGGGCCGCCCCGGTGTGATCGCGGCCGAGCGTGCTCCACGCCCACAGGGCGATCGTCTCCGCCAAACCGTCGATCGGCAGGCCCCGGTCGAGGCGGAGGCGCACGGTGTCGAGCAACCGTTGGGGCAGCTTCTGGCTCGTGTCGGTCGCGATCTGTGCGCAGAGGTGCCCGAGGGCGGGGTTGGCGAAGCGGCGCAGGGTCGCGGCGACATAGGTGGGAAGGTCAACGCCGGGGGGTGGCGTCAACACCTCCGTCACCTCGGCCGCGACCCTGCGCAGCAGCCCGTGCCCCTCCCGGCTGGCGGTCACTTCGTCGATCGTGTCGAGCCCGTGTCGCAGGCCGTAGTGGGCAGCGGCGGTGTGCATCCCGTTGAGGATGCGGAGCTTCATCGTTTCCCACGGAGCGACATCGTCGACGATGCTGACGCCGACCTCGTCGAGCGGGGGCGTCGCGCCGTACCAACCGCGTTCCACGACCCATTGGGAGTACGGCTCGGTTTTCACCGGCCAGGCATCGTCGAGGCCGGTGAGCTCCGCCACGCGCTCGCGGAAGGCCGCGTCGGTGGCGGGGGTGATGCGATCGACCATGCTGCACGGGAAACGGAAGTGCGCTTCGATCCAATCGGCCAGCGACGCGTCGGTGGCCGCGGCGAGGTCGGCGAGCGCGCCGTGCAGTGTGTGCCCGTTGGCCGGCATGTTGTCGAGACTCAGCAGGGTCGCCCCGCCGGTGCCCTGGTCGCGCCGGTCGCGGGCGGCGAGCAGGAGTTGGCCGGGCAGGCTGCGCGGGTGCTCGGGGGTGCGCAGGTCGTGGCGGATGTCGGGGTGGTCGAGGTCGAGTCGCTTGCTCGCCGAGTCGGTGCAATAGCCCTTCTCGGTCACCGTCATCGAGATCACGCTGGTGGCGCGCGCCGCGAGCACCTGGCGCACTCGGGCAGGCTGGGTCGGGGCGTGCAGCACTTCGAGCACGCTGGCCACCACCCGCGGCGAGATCGTGGTGCCCTCCACCGCACCGACCGTGTACAACCAGTCCTGCGGGGCGAGCGCATGGGTGATGTCGCCACTGCGCAGCGAGACACCGGTGATGCCGTAGCGGTGGTGGCCGGCCGCGAGCAGGTCGTCGAGGAAGACGGCGAGGTGGCCGCGGGCGAACGCGCCGAGACCGAGGTGGACCACTCCGCTGCTCACCCGCCCGCGGTCGTACCCGGGACGGTCCGCGGTTGCGAGCTGGAAGGTGGCGTCAGACAGCCGCGGCCGGTGCACCGGTGCGCTCCAGCTTGAACAGGCGCCGCGAGAGGCCAACGGCGAGGTCAAGCGCGACCTCGTGGGCTTCGTCGAGCTCCAGACGGTGGTCGGCCACCAGTTCGGCGAGGAAGCGGCAGTCGACGCGGCGGGCGACGTCGTGGCGGGCCGGGATCGACATGAACGCGCGGGTGTCGTCGACGAATCCGGTCGTGTTGGCGAAGCCGGCCGTCTCGGTGACCGCGCGGCGGTAGCGCAGCATTCCCTCGACGCTGTCGAGGAACCACCAGGGTGGCCCGAGGAACAGGGCGGGGTAGTGGCCGGCGAGCGGCGCCAGCTCGCGGGTGTAGGTGGTCTCGTCGAGTGTGAAGAGCACGATCCGCAGGCGGGTGTCGTTGCCGAAGCGATCGAGCAAGGGGCGCAGCGCATCGACGTAGTTCGTCGGGCCGGGAATGTCGCCGCCCTTGTCGCGCCCGTAGTCGCGGTACACCTCGCGGTTGTGGTTGCGCCGCGAGCCGGGGTGCAACTGCATCACCAACCCATCCTCGATGCTCATGCGCGCCATCTCGGTGAGCATCTGCCCGCGGAACTCCTCCTTGCCGGCCGCGTCGAGCGTGCCCGCGAGAGCACGGTCGAGCAGCTGTTGCGCGGCGGCCGAGTCGAGGTCGGCGGTGCAGGCGGAGGGGTGACCATGGTCGGTCGCAGTGGCTCCGAGCGAGATCGTGTATTGGCGGCGCTCCCACAACGCGGCGAGATAGTCGCTCCACCGGGTCACGTCGCGACCGGTGAGCACCCCGAGGCGTTCCACGTTGTGCGCCCACCCGTCGTGGTCGGGGTCGACGACAGAATCGGGGCGCAGCGTCGGCAGTACCCGGCCGGCCAGGCCGTCGTCGGCGAGGCGGCGGTGGTGGTGGAGGTCGCTGAGCGGCGAGTCGGTGGTGGCGATCGTCTCGATCCGGAAGCGATCGAGCAGGGCCCGCGGCCGGAACCCAGGCTCGGCGAGGCACGCGGCGATGTGGTCGTAGGCCGCGTCGGCGGTGTCCGCGGTGAGGCGGGTGGTGAGGCCGAACACCTCGGCCAGTTCGTGGTTGAACCACAGCCCCGAGGGGGTGCCACGGAACAGGTGGTAGTGAGCGGCGAACGTTCGCCACGCCTCGCGCGGTTCGGCCACCACCGCGACGCCACCGACGTCAGCGAGCGGGCGCACGCCGAGGGCCTCCATCGGCACACCCTGGCTGTAGAGCATGCGCGTGAGGTAGTGGTCGGGCGTGATGAGCAGGCTGGTGGGGTCGGCGAAGGCTTCGTTCTCCGCGAACCAACGCGGGTCGGTGTGGCCGTGCGGGCACACCAGGGGCAGCTCGGCGACCTCCGAGTACAGCTCGCGTGCGATGGCGCGCGTTGCTGGGTCGGGGCCCAGCAAGCGGTCGGGGTGCAGCGCGAACGGCGCGTTCACTGCGCCCCGGTCCAGCGGCGACGCAGCGCGTGCGCCGCTGCCTTGGGGCGACGGCCTCGGGTGAACACGCCCTTCTTGTTGCCCTCGACGCGGATCATGGTGGTGGCGGTGGCGAAGTCGGCGAAGTTCCAGACGTGCTCGCCGACGACGGCGTCGACGCGGTCGAAGACGCGGTGGTGCATGTCGAGGAAGTCGACCTGGTACTCCTCGCTGTACGGCAAGGCCTCCACGTTGTGCATGCCGGCGACAGTGTCGGCGCCGTACTCGGTCATCATCACTGGCTTGCCGTACTCGGCCCAGGCCCGCAGCTCGCCCTCCAACGCCGTCTCCGCGGTGGCGAGGTCGTCGAGCATGATGTACCAGCCGTAGTAGCGGTTGATCATGATGACGTCGCACAGGTCGATGATGTGGTCCTTGCCGGGGGTGGCGAACATCATGTTCACCACGCCGACCGGCCGCGACGGGTCGAGCTCGCGAGTCCGCTGCAGCAGCGGCTCGAAGTAGGTGCGCGACTCGGGGGTGTGGGTCTCGGGTTCGTTGGCGATGCACCACAGCACCACCGACGGGTGATTCTTGTCGCGGGCGACCAACTCCTCGATGGCCGTGCGATGCGTGGCCTGCGTGGCGTCGTTGATCGTGTCGGGGCTGAACGTCGTGCGCGCGCCGCCACCGAAGAACCCGCCGGTCACGCCGAGGTTGAGGCCCACCGCCGCGGTCTCGTCGATGACGATGATGCCCAGCCGGTCGGCGTGGTCGAGTACCTCCTCCGCGTATGGGTAGTGCGAGGTGCGGATCGAGTTGGCGCCGATCCAACCGAGCAGTGCGAAGTCGCGCACCATCGACGGCGCATCGTGGCCCTTGCCGCGCACGAGATGGTCTTCGTGCATGCCGAAGCCCTTGAAGTAGAACGGCTCGCCGTTGATGAGGAAGCGTGTGCCATCGACGCGCACGGTGCGGATGCCGACCTTCTGGTGGTACACGTCGACGAGCGCGCCGCCGGCGGTGACACGCACCTCGAGGTCGTACAGGTACCCGCGGCCGGGTGCCCACAGGTTCGCGTCGGCGACCCGCAGCTGGCCGCTCGCGCCGCTGCCCTCGACCACGACGCTGCCCTTCGCGTCGCGGAGCACGACGGACACGTCCGCTTCGCCGCCGGCCACGGAGGTGGTGTAGCGCACGATGCCAGTGGCGCCGTCGATGTCGGTGACGACGGTGACGTCATCGAGGTGGACATGCTCGGTGGAGTGCAGCCACACGCTGCGGTGCAGGCCGGAGTAGTTGAAGAAGTCGTGGTAATAAGTCTGCTTCTTGCTGCCGTCCTCGGCGACGCTGACGATGCCCGGCGGGATGGACTGCCAGTTCAGTTCGTTGTTCACCACGATGGTGAGACGGGCGAGTTGGCCGGGCGTGCAATGAGCCGTGATGTCCGCCTCGAACGGTGTGTACCCGCCCTCGTGCTCGGCGACCTGGGCGTCGTTCACCCACACGACGGCGCGATGCGTCGCCGACTCGAAGCGCAGCACGACGCGGCGGCCGGCCCAACCCCGGGGGATGGTGACGGTGCGCTGGTACCAGACGTCGCCGACGTGGTCGTGCAGCGCCCGGTCGACGAGCAGGTCGTTGTAACTGCTGGGCACGGGCATGGTGAGTGGTGACGGCAGGGGGTTCCGCCACCACTCCTCCACGCGTCCGGTGCCGGCGGCATCGGCGACGAAGTCCCACAGGCCGTCGAGCAGCTTGGCCTCGCGTACACCGTTGTCCTGCGGCCTCAGCATGGCGCGGTCCCCTCTGTCGATCGGTCGTTGCGATCCTGCCTGGATGTTAACGCTAACATAGGGACATGTCGGATGTCGCAGCCTCCATCAAGCCGGGCCAGGTGTGGTTGGACACCGAGGGCAAGCGCATCCAGGCCCACGGTGGCTCGATCTTCTACGAGGACGACACGTTCTACTGGTACGGCGAGAACAAGGAGCGCACGACCGGCGGCAACGACATCTGGCATTGGGGTGTGCGCTGCTACCGGTCGCGCGACCTCTACAACTGGGAAGACCTCGGGCTGATCGTTCCGCCGCAACCCGACGACGAGTCCTCGCCGCTGCATCCGGCACAGCTGGTCGACCGGCCGCACATCATCCGCTCCCGCGAGACCGGCAAGTACGTGTGCTGGTTGAAGATCGTGCATCACGGCAGCACACAGCGGTCGACGATCCTCACCGCGGATCACTTCCTCGGGCCGTACACCATCGTGCGCACCGACCTGTGTCCGCTGGGTATGAGCGCCGGCGACTTCGACCTGGTGGTCGATCCACACGACGGCAAGGCGTACTACTACTTCGAGCGGGTGCACCGCGAGCTGATCTGCGCCGATCTCACTCCGGACTGCACCGACGTGACGGGTCACTACTCCACTCACTTCCCATTCGCGGTTGCGCCGTATGTGCGTGAGGCCCCGGCGCACTTCACGCGCCACGGCCTGCACTACCTCATCACCTCGGGCCTCAGCGGGTACCTGCCGAATGCTTCACTGGTCGGTACGGCGCCCAGCTACCACGGACCGTGGACCATCATCGGCGACCCTCACCCGAACGACGCGTCGCGCACTTCGTACTGCACGCAGGTGACGTCGGTGTTCAAGCACCCGCACAAGCGTGATCTCTACATCGCGCTCGCCGACCGCTGGATCCCCGACCTACTCGCGTGCGGTGACGACTTCGCCTCCGGTCGGATCGCCCGCGGGATCGCAGCCGTCACCGCGAAGTCGCAGGATCCGGCTGGTCGCTGGGGCAGCGCCCACGAGTACGACGCCGGGTCATTGCCGCCGCAAGTGATCGACGCGCTCATCAACATCCGCGGCGTGAACACCTCGATCTCGGACTATGTGTGGCTGCCGATCCGCTTCGAGGGCGACATGGCCTACCTCGACTGGCAGGACGAATGGCGCGTCGAGGACTACGAGGATGCATAGATATTCACTATTGAATGAATTGCCACAATCGCGGTACGATCGTCGCTGACGGCGTGGCCACGCGGCCCGTCGTGAACGGAGGTCGTGTCATGGCTGCGATGGAGTACGGCGCAGGGCTGTGGTTGTTCGGTCAGTTCGTCGACCGCTACGCGAGCGATGCCTACGGCCCGCCCGTCAGCACGCTCGAAGCGATCGACGCGGCGGGCCGGGTGGGGCGGCTGAGCTGCCTCGACATCAACTACCCGTTCACCGACCCCTCGATCACCGTCGCCGACGTGCGTGCCGCGCTCGAACGGAACGGTCTGCGGGCGGCGGCGATCACGCCGCACATCTACACCCGTGTGTTCCAGAACGGCTCGTTCACGAACCCCGATGCGGCGGTGCGGAAAGCAGCGGTCGACCTGTGCAAGCGGGCCAGCGAGATCTGTGTCGAGCTGAACGCCGATTACACCAAGTTCTGGCCCGGCCAGGACGGCCACGACTACCCGTTGCAGGTCGATCACGCGCGCCTGTGGCACGACGAGGTGGAGGGCATGCGCGCCGTCGTCGAGAGCGCGCCCGACGTGCAGTTCGCGATCGAGTACAAGCTGAAGGAGCCCCGCGGCCACATGCTGATGTCCACTGCGGCCACCACGCTGCTGGCGATCCAGGACGTCGGCACCGACAACCTCGGCATCGTCATGGACTTCGGCCACTCCCTGTTCGCCAAGGAGGCGCCGTCCGCTGCGCTGCAACTCGTGCACTCGCGCGGCAAGTTGGTGAGCGTCGAGTTGAACGACAACCGGCTGGAGTGGGACGACGACCTCACCGTCGGCGCGCTGCACCCGGTGGAGACGATCGAGTTCCTCATCACCGTGCGCCGCATCGGCTGGACCAAGCCCCTGCTGCTCGACCAGTTCCCCTTCCGCGAGGATCCGGTGACGGCCGCGCTGCAGAGCATCGAGACGCTCGACGCGATGCTCCGCCTCGTCGACCGCCTCGATCTCGACGCGCTCGCTGCGGCCCAGTCGCGCCACGACGCGATGGCCGGTCAGCGGCTCGTGCTCGACGAGATGCTCGGGTTGGGGAAGCGCTGATGGGCGTGACTACCGCGGCGTTGGCGGAGCGAGCGCGCCAGGCACGCCTGCGCGACATGGAGATCGTCGTGAAGGCCGGCCTCGGTCACCTCGGCAGCGAGTTCTCCTGCACCGACATCCTCGCCGTGCTCTACGGGGCGGTGCTGCGGGTCGACCCGGCGAACCCGGCCGACCCCGAGCGCGATCGCTTCGTGCTCAGCAAGGGCCATGCCGCGGCCGCGCTGTACGTTGCCCTCGCCCAGTCGGGGTTCATCGCCGATGCCGAACTCGACACGTTCATGCAACCGTTGTCGCGTCTCAGCGGGCACCCTGACCGGCGCAAGATCCCGGGGGTGGAGACCAATACCGGCCCGCTCGGGCACGGGCTACCGGTGGCGGTGGGCATGGCGCTCGCCGCCCGGCTGCGAGGCTCGTCGTGGCGCACGTTCGTGCTGTGCGGCGACGGCGAACTGCAGGAGGGCTCGATGTGGGAGGCGTCAATGACCGCCGGTCATCATGGGCTCGATCGGCTGACGCTGATCGTCGACCGCAACCGGCTGCAGCAGGGCGACCGCACCGAGGAGACAAACCGCCTCGACCCGCTCGGTGATCGCTTCCGCGCGTTCGGCTGGGGGGTGCGCGAGATGAACGGGCACGACCACGGCGCGCTGCGCGCCGCGCTCGATGGTGAGCCGTTCGCGGCGGGCAAGCCGAACTGCCTCATCGCCAACACCAACAAGGGAACAGGTGTCGCCTTCATGACCGACAACGTCGCGTGGCACCACAGGGTGCCGAACGCGGATGAGTACCAGCGGGCGCTCGTGGAACTCGCAGCGGTGTCGTCATGACCACCGTTGAAGCCCCCGCGATGTTCGACTGCCGCGATGCGTTCGCCTCGACACTCGTGGATCTGGCCCGTGCGGACGAGCGCATCGTCGCCGTGGTGAACGACTCGGTCGGCTCGTCCAAGCTCGGCGCGTTCCGCAGCGAGTTCCCCGACCGGCTGTTCAATGTCGGCATCGCCGAGCAGGACATGGTCGGTATCTCCGCCGGCCTCGCCAATGGGGGCCTGATCCCGTTCGTGTGCGCAGCAGGGTGCTTCCTCACCGCGCGTGCGCTCGAGCAGATCAAGGCCGATGTCGCGTACTCGCACGCGAACGTGAAGCTGGTGGGCATCAGCAGCGGGATGGCCTACGGCGAGCTGGGCCCCACGCACCACTCGATCGAGGACTTCGCCTGGCTGCGCGCGATCGCTGACCTGCCGGTGGTGGCGCCCGCCGATCCCGCGGAGACTGCGCACGCCGTGCGCCATGCGGTCGCCACACCGGGCCCGCTGTTCATTCGTACCAGCCGCACCCCGGTGCCCGCGGTGCACGCTGCCGGGTACGTGTTCACGCCCGGCAAGGCGTGCCGACTGCGCGAAGGTCGCGACGTGACGATCATCGCCAACGGCACCGTCGTGCACCACGCGCTCGCCGCGGCCGACCGGCTGGCCGGTGAGGGCGTCCAAGCCCGAGTCGTGAACATGGCCTGGATCACGCCGGCCGACCGCGACGAGGTGCTGGCCGCGGCGCGCGACACCGGCGCGATCGTCACCGTCGAGGAGCACACCACGCGTGGTGGGCTCGGCGGGCTCGTGGCCGAGATCGTGGTGGAGGAAGCGCCGGTGCCGATGCGTCTGCTCGGTGTGCCCGGCGTGTTCGCACCAGTGGGTTCGCACGAGTACCTGCTGGCCCACTTCGGGCTCGACGCCGCGGGCATCGTCGTGGCCACACGCGACCTGGTGGCGCGGCGGGGGCGATGAGCCGTCCGCTGATCCTCGCCATCGACCAGGGCACGACGAACTCGAAGGCGGTGTTGATCGCGGCCGACTGCTCCGTCGTGGCCTCGGCGAGCGAGCGTGTGCCGATCAGCTTTCCACGCCCCGGCTGGGTGGAGAGCGACGCTGTCGAGGTGCTGCACACCGTCGAGCGAGCTGTCGCCGCGTGCCTCGCACAGACGCCCGGTGAGCAGGCGCTGGCGATCGGCATCTCCAACCAGCGCGAGTCGGTGGTCGTGTGGGAGGCGTTGACGGGTGTTCCGATCGGCCCGCTGGTGAGCTGGCAGTGCGGCCGCGGTGTCGATCACTGCGCGGCGGTTCGGGCCATGGGCGTGGAGGCCAGAGTTCGCGAGATCTCCGGGTTGCCGCTCGACCCGATGTTCTCGGCCTCGAAGCTGGCGTGGCTGCTCGACTCGGTGCCGAACGGTCGTGCTCGCGCCGCCGCGGGCGAGCTGCGCGCCGGCACTGTTGACAGCTGGTTGCTGTGGCACCTCACGGGCGGTGATGTGCACGCGACCGACCTCACGAACGCGTCACGTACGCAGCTGCTCGACCTCGATGCCGGCGAGTGGAGCCCGGTGCTGCTCGATGCGTTCGGCATCCCTGCCGCCGTGCTGCCGCGCGTGCAGCCGTCGTCGTCGCACTTCGGCAACGTCCGGGGTCGGGGCGCTCTCGACGGCGTGCCGATCCGCGCGATGGCCGGCGACTCGCACGCCGCGCTCGTGGGGCACGGAGCGTTGCGCCCCGGGCGGGTGAAGGCGACGTTCGGCACGGGCACGTCAGTGATGGCGCCGGTCGCGCAGCGGGTGCGCACCGATTCGTTGGCATCGACGATCGGCTGGTCGTGGAAGGATACCGACGGCGTCGCCCACGTCGTGCCGGCGATCGAGGGCAACATCTACGCCACCGGCGCCGCGCTGGAGTGGGTCGCCGAGCTGCTCGGCCTCGGGCACGACGTGGGGGCGCTCGACGAGTTGGCGCGCACCTGTGCGACATCCGGCGGCGTCACGTTCGTGCCCGCGTTCACCGGCCTCGGTGCGCCGCACTGGGTGCCGGCCGCCCGTGGCTGCATCGGTGGGTTGACCCGCGGCTCGGGCCGGGCCGAGATCGCACGCGCCGCGTTCGAGGCAGTCGCCCACCAAGTGGCCGACGTGCTCGATGCGCTGGTCGCTGCGGGCGGCGGAACGGTCGATGCGCTCGCGGTCGACGGTGGCGCGATGCGCGGCGAGTTCCTCGCGCGGACTGTGGCGGACATCACGGCTGCGACGGTGGTGCGCACGGACATTGCGGAGGTGGCAGCACTCGGAGCAGCCCAGCTTGCCGGCCTCGCGTCAGGTGTGTGGCGCGATCCCGTCGACCTTGAGGGCCTGGCGCGGCCGAGCACGGCCTTCGCTCCCTCGCTGGCTGCGGTCGAACGCGCTGGCGGCCGTGCCGCGTGGCGTGCGGCGGTCGATCGCGTGATCGGGCCGGGGGGCGACTGACGCCATGGCGCCGCGCGACGAGACACGGCTGATCGCGCGGGTGGCGCGCCTGTACTACGAATCGGGCCTGAAGCAGTCGGCGATCGCCGAGCGCCTGCACCTCAGCCAGGCGAAGGTGTCGCGGCTGCTGAAGCAGGCGCTCGAAAGCGACATCGTGCGCATCACCGTACGGGTGCCACTCGGCGTGCACGCGGACCTTGAGGAAGCGATCGAGGGTCTCTACGGGCTCACCGAGGCCATTGTCGTCGTCACCACGACGGCCGACGAAACCGTGCTGATGCGCGACCTCGGCGAAGCCGCGGCACAACTCGTGGAGACGACGCTCGGCAGCGGTGAGGTCGTCGGCATCTCCTCGTGGAGCGCCAGCCTCCTGGCGATGGTGAACGCGATGCATCCGATCACGACGGCTTCCGACGTCACCGTGGTGCAGATCCTTGGTGGCGTGGGGAGCCCGGCCGCCGAGGTGTATGCGACCGAACTCACCCGAACTTTGACGCAGCTGCTACGCGGCACACCCGTGCTGCTGCCGGTGCCCGGGATCGTCGGCTCACCCGCGGCGCGGCGAGTGCTGGAGCAGGACGAGCATGTGCGCCAGGCGCTGGCGTGGTTCCCGCGCATCACCGTTGCGCTGGTGGGCATCGGCTCGCTCGAGCCGTCGCCGCTGCTGGCGCGCAGCGGCAATGTGTTCACGCGCGAGGAACTCGGCGAGGTCGCTGCGGCCGGCGGCGTGGGCGATGTCTGTCTGCGCTTCTTCGACATGAACGGCCAACCAACGCCGTCGGCGCTCGACGATCGAGTGATCGGTCTGTCGCTCGACCAACTGCGCCAGGTGCAGCGTCGCATCGCCGTGGCCGGCGGCGCTCGCAAGATCGACGCCATCCGCGGGGCGTTGCGCGGCGGACTCATCACCCATCTCGTCATCGACGAAGCGACCGCCCGCGAGCTGGTCGCCTCCACACAAGAAGGAACGGCATGAACGTCACCACAGAGACCAAGCTCGGAACGATCATGCGCTACGCACCGGCGCGCGAGCTGGTGCAGCGCGAGTTCTCTTCGTTGCCCAAGTCGCCTTACATCGAGATGTTGCGCATGCTCTCGTTGCGCGATCTCACCAACATGTTGGGTGTGCCGGCGGCGGAGGTCGAGCGCTTGATCGCCGCGCTCGCCGATGTGCCCGAGCCAGCGCCGCGTGATGTGTTGGTGTCGATCGACGAGGCGTACGAAGGCACCGAGGTCGCAGCTGGCTCGGCCCGGCCGACGATCCCTGCATCGACGCCACTCTGGGGTGTCTTCGAAGTGGTGCTCGCCGGCCCGTCGCACGGCAACCCATTTGTGGACGTGCACCTCGGGGCGTCGTTCTCTTGCGGCGTCCACACGGCCGATGTGCCGGGCTTCTACGACGGGGATGGCGTGTACCGGGTGCGGTTCATGCCCGAGTTCGAAGGGGAGTGGCACTTCGTCACCTCCAGCAATGCCCGCTCTCTCGCCGGCATCGCCGGCTCGTTCACCTGCACTTCTGCGCCGCCGGGAGCGCACGGGCCGGTGCGTGTGGCCGGCACTTTCCACTTCGCCCACGCAGACGGCACCCCGTTCCGCCCGATCGGCACGACGGTGTACGGCCTGACGCATCAGAGTGACGTGCTGGAGGCGCAGACGTTCGCGACGCTCGCGGCGGCGCCGTTCAACAAGGTGCGGATGTGCGTGTTCCCGAAGTGGTACCCGTTCAACATGGTCGAGCCGCGGTACCACGCGTACGCGCTTCACGACGACGGAACGCTGGATGTCGCCCGGTTCAACCCGGAGTTCTTCCACCACCTCGAGCAGCGCCTGCGCGAACTCGCCGAGTCGGGCATCGAGGCCGATCTCATCCTGTTCCACCCCTACGACAAGTGGGGCTACTCCGACATGCCGCCGTCGGCGGACGATCTCTACCTCCGCTACGTCGTGGCCCGGCTCGGCGCGTTCGCCAACGTGTGGTGGTCGCTGGCCAACGAGTACGACTTCATGTACGACAAGACGCTGCCGGACTGGCAGCGCTTCGGCGAGATCGTCAGCGCTGCTGATCCTCACCACCATCTCCTCGGGGTGCACAACGGCCTCGAGGTCTACGACCACTCGCTGCCGTGGGTCACCCACTGCAGCATCCAGTCGCAGGCCGGCAGCGAGCCGGAGGCCGTGGCGACCCTGCGCGACCGTTGGAACAAGCCGGTGATGATCGACGAGTGCTGCTACGAGGGCGACATCGAGTTCGGCTTCGGCAATCTCACGGGGGAGGACATGACGCGCCGCTTCTGGGAGGCCACGTTGCGGGGCGGCTACGCGACCCACGGCGAGTGCTTCCTCGACCCCGACGACGTGCTGTGGTGGGGCAAGGGCGGCGCGCTGCACGGAACGAGCCCGGCGCGGATCGCGTTCCTCCGTGCCGTGATCGAGTCGGCGCCAGGTCCGCTGGACCCGGTGCTCAGCCGGCGTGGGTACGCGACGGCCGGCGCGGGGAAGGGCTGGTACCTGACGTACAACAGCAACCGTCAGCCGGCGCGCCGCACCCTGGAAGTGCCGGCCGGTGACTACCGGGTGGAACTGCTCGACACGTGGAACATGACGATCGAGGATCTCGGCGTGCACCGTGGCGAGGCCGAGGTCGAGATCCCGGCGCGCCCGTACCTCGCGCTGCGGATGACCACAGTCGACTGACGCTGTTCACGAGCCCGCCTCGGAGTGTTTGCGTCGACCCTGTGTCGACGCAAACACTCGAACAAGCCGTCGGCGGTAGGAAACCCTCGAAGAGGGAGTCGGTCAGCGGCGCTTGGGCGGGGCGGTGCTCTTGCGCACGACGAGCGAGGGCTCGATCGTGATCTGCTGCTGCGGCTCGCCCTCGACGAGCGCGAGCAGTTGCTCGACGCTGAGCCGACCCACCTCGGTGAAATCCTGGTGGATCGTGGTGAGCGGGGGCGAGAAGAACGCGGACTCGGGCGTGTCGTCGAAGCCGACGACACTCACGTCCTGGGGCACGCGGAGCCCGGCCTCGTCAAAGGCCAGGATGAGCCCGAGGGCCATCTCGTCGTTGCCGACGAACACAGCGGTGACGTCGCGGTCGGCGGCGATCGCCTTGCCCGCGGCGTAGCCCGAAGCCGGTGTCCAGTCACCCACGCGGGTCGCCGGCACGGGCCGGCCGTGGGCCTTCAGCTCGTCGCGCCAGCCCTTCGCGCGCGCTTCGGCGCCGATCCAGCCCTTCGGGCCGCGCACATGGTGCACGGTGCGGTGGCCGAGATCGAGCAGGTGGCGGGTCGCCAAGCGGGCGCCCAGCTCCTGGTCGATGCCCACGGTGGTGGCGACGTTGGTGGAACCGGACGTGACCACCATCGGCACGTCGCTGCGCAGGTCGACGATCGCGTCGATCGACGCTTTCATCGGCGCGAGCACGACGATGCCCTCGACGTGCGCGTCGCGGAGGTGGTCGATCGCCCGGCCCATCTCCTTGCGCGTGGGCGACTTCAGCGTGACGAAGTTGACGAAGTGGCCCGAGGCCCGGGCCGCGGCCTCGATACCCCACAAGGTGCGCGACGCGCCGTAGAAGATCGTCTCCGAGCTGATCGCCCCGAGCACACGTGAGCGGCCGCCGGCGAGTGTGCGCGCAGCCATGTTCGCGCGGTACCCGAGCTGGTCGATCGCCGCTTGAACCTTCTGGCGGGTGGAGACGCTGACCCGCGGGTGGTCGTTGATCACCCGCGACACGGTCATCAACGAGACGCCCGCGAGGCGCGCCACGTCGGCCATCGCGGGTGTCCGCTCGCCGTTGCTCATACGAGAATGGTAACGCTCACATGCCCTGGGACAGGCGGTACCACGCCGCGTTCCATCGCAGGTGGTCGCGGAAGTTGCGGAAACTCGTGTCCGCATCGATGAACGCCAGCTCGACACCGGCCATGATCGCGAAGTCCTCGATGATCTCGCGATCCACGGCCGACGTGTAGACGGTGTGGTGCGGGCCGCCGGCGGTGAGCCAGCAGGTGGTGGAGGTGCGCAGATCGGGCTGGGCCTTCCACACCGCGCGCGCGACCGGCAGCGACGGCAGCGGCTCGTCGGGTGCGACCGTGTCGACCGCGTTGGCCACGAGGCGGAACCGGTCGCCGATATCGGCCAGGCCGATCACCGTCGCCGGCCCGGGCGCGGCGTCGAACACGAGGCGGGCGGGATCCTCGCGGCCACCGATGCCGAGCGGGTGCACCTCCAGCGAGGCCTGACCGGATGCGATCGTGGGGCACACCTCGAGCATGTGTGCGCCGAGTGTCTTCGGCTCGCCCGGCCCGAGGTGGTACGTGTAGTCCTCCATGAAGCTGGTGCCCCCGGGCAGGCCTTCGCCCATCACCTTGACGGCGCGCACGAGCAGGGCGGTCTTCCAGTCACCCTCGCCGCCGAAGCCGTAGCCGTCGGCCATCAGCCGCTGCACGGCCAGGCCCGGCAGTTGGCGCAGGCCGCCGAGGTCCTCGAAGTTGCTGGTGAACGCGCCGAAGCGGCCGGTGGCGAGAAAGCTGCGCAGGCCGAGCTCGATGCGGGCCGCTTCGCGCACGGACTCGTGGCGATCGCCGCCGGCGCGCAGGTCGGCGCTCATCCGATACTCATCGGCGTACGTGCGCACGAGCGCATCGACGTCCGCGTCGGCCACCTGGCCGACCTCGGCGACGAGTTCGTTGACTCCCCAGGTGTTCACCGACACGCCGAAGCGCATCTGGGCGGCCACCTTGTCGCCCTCGGTGACGGCGACGTCGCGCATGTTGTCGCCGAAGCGGGCCAGGCGCAGATGGTGCACCTCGTGCCACCCCGCCGCAGCGCGGGCCCAGCGGCCGACGGCGCTTTGCACCTCTGGCTCATCGACGTGGCCGAACACGGTCTTGCGATCAATGCCCAGACGGGTCTGCATGAACCCGAACTCGCGGTCGCCGTGGGCGGCCTGGTTGAGGTTCATGAAGTCCATGTCGATCGTGCTCCAGGGCAGCGACCGGTTGGCCTGTGTGTGCAGATGCAACAACGGCTTGCCGAGCGCCTGCAGACCCGCGATCCACATCTTCGCCGGGGAGAACGTGTGCATCCAGGCGATCACGCCGATGCAGCGATCGTCGGCGGTGGCGTCGAGCATCACCCGGCGGATCGCGTCGGCAGTCGTCAGCACGGGCTTGCTGACGATGCGCACGGGGACGGCCGAGGAAGCCGCGAGCGCGGCCACGACCTGGCCGGATTGGTCGGCCACCTGGCGCAGTGTGTCGTCGCCGTAGAGCGACTGGCTGCCGGTGAGGAACCACAGTTGCTTGTCGTCGAAGCTCATGTTCAGTCCTTCCTTTCCGATGTTGGGTGCTGGCCGTAAACGTTCTGGTACCGGTCGTACAGGGCCCTGATGTGATCCGGGGCAATGGGGAGGGGTTCGCCGATCTGGTACGAGATGTGCACGGTGCGGCACACGTCCTCGCACATCACAGCGGACTTCACCGCGGCGCGCACGTCGGCGCCGACGGTGAACGGCCCATGGTTCTGCACGAGCACCGCGGAGCTGGCCGACGTGCGCAGCGCACGAACCACCACCTCACCGATCGCCTCGGTGCCGATGAGCACGAACGGCGCGCATGGGATGTCGCCACCGAACTCGTCGGCCATCGCGGTGAGCACGCACGGCACGGGTTCGCCGCGCGCGGCCCACGCACACGCATAAGTGGAGTGGGTGTGTGTGACGCCGCCGATCGAGGGCAGGTGGCGGTAGATGTACGCGTGCGAGGCAGTGTCGCTGGACGGCGCGAGGTCGCCCTCCACCACGTTGCCATGCAGGTCGCAGAGCACGATCGACTCGGGCGTGAGGTCGTCGTAGTCGATGCCGCTCGGCTTGATGAGCATCAGCTCCGCGCCGGGGACACGGGCCGACGCGTTGCCCCCGGTCCAGACGACGAGGCCGTTGCGCACGAGGTCGAGATTCGCGCGGGTGACATCGTCACGCAGGCGGGCGATGGCGGCGGTGATGGTCATGCGAGTGCCTCTCTTCCCCGGGGGCTGCGCCCCCGAACCCCATCGGCGCCCGGCTCGCTGGCGCTCGCGCGGTCGCCCGAGGCGCTCCGCGCCTCTCTTCGAATTGCGCGCAGACCGTGCATCAGGTCGCGGTGGGCGGCGAAGTGATCGTGCAGGTCGCGGTACACGGCGTAGAGCCGGTCGTAGACGTCGGCCCGGGCAGGGTCGGGCAGCCACGCGTCGCGGCGCACCGACCCCATCGCCGCGGCTGCGGCAACGATGTCGGGGAACGCTCCGGCGGCCACCGCGGCGTGCATCGCCGAGCCGACGGCGGGGGCCTGGTCCGATTCGACGACATGGATCGGGCGGCGCAGGACATCGGCGTACACCTGCATCACGAGCGGGTTCTTCAACAGGCCGCCGGCGGCGATGAAATCGTTCACCGGCACACCCGCCTGCTTCAGCCGCTCGACGATCACGCGGGTGCCGAACGCCGTGGCCTCCACGAGCGCGCGGTAGATCTCGTCGGGTTTCGTGGCGAGCGTGAGGCCGATGATGAGGCCGCTCAACTCGTGATCCACCAGCACGGATCGGTTACCGCTGTGCCAATCGAGTGCCACCAGGCCGTGGGCGCCCACCGGTTGCGCGAGCGCGAGCGCGGTGAGGTGCTCGTGCACAGTGCGGCCGGCGGCGGCTGCAGCCTCGTGCACGTACGCGGGCACGCCCTGATCGACGAACCAGCCGAAGATGTCGCCGACACCGCTCTGGCCGGCCTCGTAGCCCCACAGGCCGGGCACGATGCCGCCCTCGACGACGCCGCACATGCCCTCGACGGGCTTCAGCTCGGTGCCGCTCATGACATGGCAGGTCGAGGTGCCCATGATCGCCACGAGCTGGCCCGGACCGACGGCGCCCGCCGCGGGGGCGGTGACGTGGGCATCGACGTTGCCGACGCACACGGCGATGCCCGCGGGCAGGCCAATCGCGTCCGCCATCGCCGCGGTCAGCCCACCGGCGCGCTGGCCCAACTGGCCGATTGGTTGGTCGACCTTCTCGGCGATGAAGTGCTCGAACGCCGGGTTCAGCGCGGCGAAGTAGGCGGGGGATGGGTACTGGCCATCCTGGTAGGCGGCCTTGTAGCCGGTGGTGCACACGCCGCGCAGGTACACGCCGCACATCTGCCAGACGATCCAGTCGGCGGCCTCGACCCAGCGCTCGGTGCGGGCATAGACCTCGGGATCCTCTTCGAGCAACTGCAGCGCCTTGGCGAGCTCCCACTCGCTCGACAGCTTGCCGCCGTAGCGCTGGATCCACGGCTCGCCACGGTCGTGCGCCATGGCGTTCAATCGTTCGGCGTGCGACTGAGCGGCGTGGTGTTTCCACAACTTCACGTAGGCGTGGGGGCGGCCGGCGAGGTCGGGCAGCTCGCACAGTGGCGTGCCGTCGGCCAGCGTGGGTAGCACGGTGCACGCGGTGAAGTCGGTGCCGATGCCCACCACGTGGGCCGGGTCGACCCCGCTGTCGGCCAATGCGCCGCGCACGGCCGCCACCAACGATTCCACGTAATCGGCAGGAACCTGCAGCGCCCAGTCGGGGGGCAGGCGCTCGCCGGTGGTCGGCAGGGTTTCGTCGACGACACCATGGCGGTAGGCGCTGACGCCCGTGCCGAGCACCGCTCCGTCGGCGAGACGAGCCACCACGGCCCGGGCCGAAAGGGTGCCGAAATCGACGCCGATAGCCACTGCGCCGGTTGGCCGTGCCATGTCAGACCTCCTCTGCACCGACACCGGTTCGGGGGTGTCGACAAGCCGTGAACGAGGGCTATGGTAGCGATACCAAGGTCGCAGGGGCGACACAGGAGGTCGTGTCATGACGTTTCGCTGGGGTATCGCCGGTCCGGGCGCCATCGCCACCGGGTTCGCCAACGGGTTGGCCGAACTCGACGATGCAGAGCTCGTCGGTGTGGGCTCGCGCTCGATCGACCGGGCGCGTGAGTTCGCCGGCCGATATGGCGCGCCGAACGCGCACGGCAGCTACGAGGATCTCGCCGCCGACCCCGACGTCGACATCGTCTATGTCGCCACCGTCCAGTCGCGCCACATGGACGACACGCTGATGTTCATCGAGGCCGGCAAGCACGTGCTGTGCGAGAAGCCGTTCGCGCTCAACGAGGCGCAGAGCCGGCGCATGTTCGAAGCGGCGCAGGCCAAGGGTGTGTTCGTGATGGAGGCGCTGTGGAGCCGCTTCCTGCCGGCCTACGTGAAGCTGCGCGAACTGCTGGCCGCCGGCGAGATCGGTGAGCCGAACCTCGTCGAGGCCGACTTCGGGTTCCGGCGCGAGTTCGATCCCACCCACCGCTTGTTCGACCTGGCGCAGGGCGGTGGCTGTGTGCTCGACCTCGGTATCTACCCGATCAACCTGGCGCACATGGTGTTCGGCGCGCCCGACACGGTGAAGGCGGTCGGCCACATCGGCCAGTCCGGTGTCGACGAGTGCATGGCCGGTGTGCTCGGTTACGCGAGCGGAGCCGTCGCCGTGGTGAAGGCCGCGATCAACACCAACATGTCGATCACCGCTCGCATCGCCGGCACCGAGGGTGTGATCGAGGTTCCGATCCTCATGCACTGCCCCAACTCGCTCACCGTGCAGAAGGGCCGCGACCGTACCGAGATCTTCTGTCCGGTCGAGGGCCAGGGCTTGAAGTACCAGGCCGTGGAGGTGATGCGCTGCATCTCCGAGGGGCAGATGGAGAGCCCGGTCATGCCCCACAGCGAGACGCTCGCGTTGGCACACACGATGGACGCGATCCGCACCGAGATCGGGATGAGGTATCCGGAGGAATGAGCGCCGACGCCTCCACCGAACAGCAGATCGAGGCCCTGCTCGCGCAGATGACACTCGACGAGAAGGTCGCGATGTTGCACGGTGCCACCGCGTTCGACGGCGCGGGTTGCGAGCGCCTCGGCATCCCCGGCTGGCGGCTCTCCGACGGGCCGATGGGCTGCAAAGGGCCGACGATGGGGGAGACCCTGTCGGTACCGCAGTCCACCGCGCTCGCGGCGACGTTCGACGAGACCCAGGTGTACGCGATCGGTGTCGCGCTGGGTGAGGAGTGCAACGACCGCGGTGTCGACATGCTGCTCGGGCCCACCGTCAACCTGCATCGCTCGCCGCTGGCCGGCCGCCACTTCGAGTGCATGAGCGAGGATCCGTTCCTGTCGGCGCGCATGGCGGTGGCATACATCGACGGGCTGCAGTCCACGGGCGTGTCGAGCTGCGTGAAGCACTACTTGTGCAACGACCAGGAGCACGAGCGGATGACGATCGACGTGCACGTGGATGAGCGCACCTTGCGCGAGGTGTACCTGCCCCCGTTCGAGGCCGCGGTGGCGGAAGCCGACGCGCGCTCGGTGATGTCGTCGTACAACTTCGTCAACGGCCATCACGCCTCGGCGCAGCCCCACCTCCTCGACGAGGTGCTCAAGCGTGAGTGGGGCTTCGACGGTGTGGTCGTGTCCGACTGGGGTTCGATCAAGGAGACGGTGGCGCCCGCGCTGCACGGCCTCGACCTGGAGATGCCCGGCCCCGGCGAGTTCTGGGGCTCCGGCAAGCTGCAGGCCGCGGTCGCCGGCGGCAGCGTGCCCTTGGCCGAGGTCGACGACAAGGTGCGCCGCATCCTGCGCCTGCTGGCGTGGCGCGGCCGTTTGCAGGGCGAGGCCCCGCCCGAGCCGGTGCTGCGGGAGAGCCTCGAACGGAGAGCGCTCGTGCGCGCCGTTGCGGCCGACGGCATGGTGCTGTTGAAGAACGACGGTGTGTTGCCGCTGGCACCAGGTGCATCCGTGGCCCTGGTCGGCCCCGGCGCCGCCCACACCGCCTGCTTCGGCGGCGGCTCGGCACACATGACGCCGTACCGAGACACGAACGTGGTCGCCAGCTTGCGCGAGCGCTGGGGCGGCACGCTGACCCATGCGACGGGCATCGATCTGCGTCGCCGTGCTCCGTCGATCACGCTCGACCGGATGCGCGGCCCGGTGAAGGTGGAGGTGTACCGCGAAGGGCTGTCCGGCGAGCTGGTCGCGACCGAGGAGCGGTTGTGCGTCTTCAATGTGTGGCACGCGGGCGCCTACGGCATCACGACCGGGTTCTCGATCCGCGCGACGTTCACGATCGTGCCCGACTTCACCGGCCCCGCGACCGTGATGGTCGCGGCGATGGGCGAGGGCCGTGCGTTCATCGACGGTGTGGAGGTGGCCGACAACCTCACCGACAGCTTCTTCGCGGGGATGGGCCTGCGTGGTGGCGTCGGCCACACGACGGTGGAAGCCGGCCGCGAGTACACGGTGGTCATCGACTCGCCCGGGCAGCCGGGCATGAACGGCCAGTACAAGCTCATCGACTTCGGCATCGTCCCGTCCGCGGGGGAGCGCGAAGTGGCGATCCGTGAAGCGGTGGCTGCGGCGACTGCAAGTGATGTCGCCGTCGTGGTCGTGGGCTCGAACGCCGAGTGGGAGAGCGAAGGCGAGGACCGCGCCGACCTGAAGCTGCCACTCGATCAGGACGAACTGGTGCAGCGGGTCATCGCCGCGAACCCGCGCACCGTGGTGGTGCTGAACTGTGGCGCGCCAGTGGAGATGCCGTGGCTCGCCGATGCCGCTGCGGTGGTGGTGGCGTGGATGCCTGGCCAGGAGGGCGGCGAGGCGATTGCCGATGTGCTGACCGGCGAGGCCGAACCTGCCGGCCGCATGCCCACCACGTGGGCGCACAACCTGCGCGACACGCCGAGCTTCCTGCACTACCCGGGTGAGGCGGGGGTGGAGCGCTACGGCGAGGAGCTGTGGGTGGGCCATCGCTGGTACGACGCCCGCGGCATCGAGCCGATGGTGCCGTTCGGCCACGGAGGTTCGTACACCATGTTCGAATGGGGCACGCCGACGGTCACGAGTGCCGGCACCGACCTCACCGTCGAGGTGCCGATCACGAACACCGGCTCGCGCTCCGGCAGCGAGGTGGTGCAGGTGTACGTCGAACCGAAGTGTTCGCCGGTGTTGCGCCCCGTGCGCCACCTCGCCGGGTTCGCCAAGGTGCGCCTCGCGCCGGGGGAGACGGCGATCGCGCGCGTCGATCTCGACGAGCGCTCGTTCGCCCGGTGGGACGTCGCCACGAACGCGTGGAAGGTCGACGCGGGCGAGTACCACCTGGTCGTCGCGGCATCTGCCGCCGACCTGCGCGCCGTGGTGCCGTACGTGATCGGAGGCTGACGTGAGCTGGATCGAATCCGACGTGACGGTGAATGGTGTGCAGCTGCACTACTCGCGTCGCGGGCACGGCGCCCCGTTGGTGCTCGCCCACGGGATGAGCGACAACGGGCACTGCTGGGAGCGCGTCGCGCGCCGCCTGGAGGGCGAGTTCGACATCATCGCCTACGACGCCCGCAGCCACGGGTTGTCCGACGGCACGCCGTACGGCGACCACGACGGTGCCGACGACCTGATCGCCCTGGTGGCGGCACTCGGCCTCGATCGCCCTCTCGCGATGGGCCACTCGATGGGCGCGGCCGCGGTCGCCTCGGCCATCGCCCGCAGCCCGAAGTCGTTCCGCGCGGCAGTGCTGGAAGATCCGCCGTGGGGCATGGTGATCGCGCCCCCGCCCGATCTCGACAGCCCCGAGTTCGCTGCCTTCGTGGAGGCGTACACGGCGTGGCAGGCCAGCCAGAAGACGGTGCGAACGGTCGACGACGTCATCGCCGACGGCAAGGCCGCCAGCCCGCGGTGGCACGACGACGAGTTCCCTGCGTGGGGGGAGTCGAAGCTGCAGTTCCGTGTGTCGCACGATCCGGGTGGCGAGTCGCCGCTGGCCAGGATGGAGCCGTGGCAGTCGGTCGCGTCGCGCCTCTCGACGCCGGTGCTCCTCGTGTGCGGCCACACCGATCAGGGGGCGATCGTCACGCCCGAGATCGCCGCCGAAGCGGCCGCACTCTGCCCGACGCTGGAGGTCGTCGTGCTCGACGCCGGCCACAACATCCGGCGGGAGGCGTTCGAACCGTTCCTCGCCGCGGTGACCACGTTCCTCCGTGCCCACCGCGGCTGACCCGAGGGCCTCGGGTCAGCGCTGTTGCGAGCCCATGGGGGCCGCTGCTCGCGCGGTGATGCCGTCGATTGTGCCGCGCACCGCGAGCTCGAAGGTCGCGTCGGGATCATTCGCGACATGGATTGCATGACGCAGGTTGGGAACCGAGTGCAGCTGGGGCGAACTCGATCCGGGCGTCCCGGGCCATCTGGTGTGCATCACCATGGCCACGACCGCGGTCAGCGATGCGAACGCCGCGTCGAACGCATCGGCTTCCGGCATCGTGCTGAGCCGCCACAGGCCCACCCAGTGCTCACCGAACGCGTACAAGGCGTCGGTGGCGCCGTTCATCTCGCCGACGAGGGCGCCGAGGTGAGGGTGTCGCCTGGCGCTGTCGCGCAGCCACCGGGCGAGGTGCCACAGGTCTTCGCGCCAGCCGTCGCCCGATGGGCCGGGCATCGGCACCTCGCGTACGGCAGCGTCGACCATCAGCAGCACGAGTTCAGCTCGGTCGGCGACATGGTGGTAGAGGCTCATCGGCGAAGCCCCGAGCTCAGCAGCAACCGCGCGCATCGAGAACGCCACCGCGCCGTCCCGGTCGACCACCGAGAGGGCAGCGGCAGCGATGGCGTCGCGGCTGAGGTCGGGCCGGTGACGGCTCACTGCACCACGACCCGTACCCGGCCGAGGTTCTGCACCCGCGCGTAGGGAGTCTCCATGCGGCTGCTGCGATGGGTGGTGATGCGCACGGCTGGGAAGTACGTGCCGGGAACGTCGAACGTGTGCTGTGTTCGGAGTGTGGCGGTGCTGAGCGTGCCGTCGATCGTGAGGTCGCGTTCGGGGAAGTCGCCGTCACCGTCGAAGTCCCACTCGGCAGCGACGATCGTGCCCGTGCCCGGAGGCACGATGACGTCGGCGAGGAAGTCGACCGACTCGCCGACGCGGACCCGGACGTGGTCGGTGGCACCAGCGGTGAGTCGGACGGTGGGCTGGATGCCGCCGCGGGACGATCCGTCACCAAGGAGTGTCACCTGTGCATCAACAACCTCGTGCGCCGTGTCGGCAGGTGGCGTGACGCCGTGCTCGACCCACGCGATGACGTCGCGGATCGCCTGCTCGAGAAGGCCGACGTACGTGATCGTGCGGGTCGCCGCGGCCGGACGCAGGCCATCGCTCTGCACCAGCGCAGGCTGGGCGGGCCCGTGCATCGCGTGCTCGACGAACCACAGTCGGTACTGGTCGGTGATCCGTTCTCCGAGTACCGCGTGTACCCGGCGCCGATACCACGCGGCCTGCCAGGGGTAGGCCGCTTCGTCGAGCATCGCGGCGACGGCGATCATCTTCACGCCGAAACGACCCGACTGCGTGTGCCCCCAACTGCCGCGGGCGATCCTCTGGCCGACGGACCGTGGCCGTTGCGGGTGGATCGGCCGGCCAGCAGCCACGTACTGGTCGAAACCGTCGAACCCCTCCTGCACCTGGTGACGGGGGAGGGTCTGGAACGCCAGGTAGTCGGAGTTGTCGATGTGCACCTCGTCGCCGGCTTCGATGCCGACGAGGCCGTCGCCACCGAACATCTGCACCGCGACGACCTCCCCCGCAACCGCCGAGAGATAGAACTCGCGGCCCGCCGCGCTGCCGGAGACGACACGGAGCTTCGACCCGAACGGGTCGCCTCCAGGGCTGCCCTTCAGGCGAAGGGCGACCGGCATGTCGTCGTTGCCGCCCATGGCGATTGCCATCGGCATCGGGAGTCCGAGCTGCTGGGCCTCCCGAGCGTTCACCACGTCGGCGACCGACAGGGTGGCGTCGACCCGAGCCGCACGGAGTGAAGCGGGCGCGTCGTGGCCGAGGTACCCGGGCACCGTCCAGAAGTCGCTGAAGTATGTGGGGTCGACCGCGGCGATCGGGCCCGCGAACGCGGCCCACATCATCGTGTAACCCGCTCGGACGCGGGCGATGTCGAACCATGTGCCCGGCGGGAGGCCGAACCGGGTGACCTCAGCGAGGGCCTCGCGCTGCTCGGTGGAGAGACCGGCGTACATGTCGCCGCTGCCACCCGGTTCGATCGCATCGACGATCTGCGGCACGGCGTCGGCCAGTACGCGCATCGCATGTGCCTGCGCGGCGAAACAGTTCGGAATGGCGATCGGGCTGCCCTGTACGAACGGCACGGCGCCGTCCCACACGTCGGGAGCGTTCTCCACGCAGGCGATGGTCTTGAACGCGCCGCCGCTGCCGCCGAAGACATAGCCATAGGGGCGGTGCTCGCCATAGATCGCCGCGGCGACGCAACGCGAGAAGCGGGCCGCTGCAGCACTGGCTCGGTAGCCGGGGATCGAGCCATCCGGTGGTGGCATCGGGCTGAGTGTGCCCATGTTCGACTCGACGAGATAGCCGCCCGAATCGAACGCGAACCCGATGGAGCCCGGCTCGCCGTAGCACAGGTCGGTGCCGGCGCCTTGGTCGAAACCCGAGATCGGTGGCAGCACGTGCAGGAAGCGGCCGGCGTACCGCGACGTGGGCGGGAAGTAGTACGAGAACTTCAGGTCGCTGCCCGTGAAACCGCCGTGCACGTATCGGTGCGGCTCGGGGGCATCGCGCCACTCATCCACGTCGATGTAGGGCGTCGCGTAGTCGGGGTCGACGGGCCGATAGGAATCGCCCGCTCGCCGTGCCAGATCCATCGCCTCGCCTGCCGGCTGCGTCATCGTTTCCTCCAGTTATTCGTACAGTGTATGGTACTTCTCCGTACAGTGTACGAATTCTGAGCCCCCGGAGGAGTCGTCGCATGCAGGTCACCCCACTCAGCACACATGTCGGCGTGGAGATCACCGGTGTCACCAGTGCCGACGCGTTCGACGTTCGAGTGGCCGACGAGTGCCGACGTCTCCTCGACCGCCACGGCGTGGTGGTGTTCCGCGAGGCGGCGATCGACGACGACGCGCTGATCGAGTTCAGCTCGTGGCTCGGCACGCTCGCCGTCGTGCCGACCGGGGAGCACGCGCGGCCCGAGATCCAGACGATCACGATGCGCCCGGGGGCGACGAACCCGGTGCTCGCCGCGTACCGCCGCGGCAACTTCCTCTGGCACATCGACGGAGCGACCGACGAGCGTCCGCAGAAGGGCACCTTCCTCTCCGCGATCGAGGTCGACGACACGGGGGAGGGCGGTACCGAGTTCGCCACCACGTACGCCGCCTACGACGCGCTGACCGACGCCGACAAGCGGTTGATCGACGACCTGCAGGTGGTGCACTCCTTCGCCGCGGCCCAGCAGCGTGCCAACCCCGATGCGGACGAGGCGTTCCGGGCGACGTGGACCCGTGTGCCCGACCGGGTGCACCCGCTGGTGTGGAAGCGACAGGACGGCCGCCGGTCGTTGCTGTTGGGCGCCACCGCGGCGCGGGTGGTGGGCTGGAGCCAGGAGGACAGCGACGCCTTGCTGGGCCGGCTGCTCGAGTTCGCCACGCAGCCAGAGTTCGTCGTCCACCATGCGTGGCGCAAGGGCGACCTCGTCACGTGGGACAACACCGGGATGTTGCACCGGGCGATGCCGTTCGAACCGACCTCGCCCCGCCTCCTGCATCGCACCACGCTCCTCGGTGAAGAGGTCGTGGCGTGAACGAGCAGCAGATCGAGGACCTGATCGCCCGGATGACGCTCGAGGAGAAGTGCGCCCAGCTGGGCGGGGTGTGGCACACCCACCTGCGCGACGAGCACGCTCGCCTCGACATGGACAAGGCGGCGCCGCTGATCGCCGACGGAATCGGCCAGCTCGGCGCGGTCGCCGGGCAGTCGCTCACGCCGGCCGACGCGGTCGCCGCGGTGAACGCGCTGCAGACGCACCTGCGCGAGCACACCCGTCTCGGCATTCCTGCCCTCGTCCACGAGGAGGCACTCGAAGGAGTTCTCGCCCCGGGGGCCACCCAGTTCCCGCAGGCGATCGGGATGGCCTCGAGCTGGGACCCAGCGCTCGTGCAGGAGGTGGCGACGGTCTCGGGTCGACAGGCCCGTGCTCTCGGCGCGCGGTTGATCCTCAGCCCGGTGCTCGACATCGCTCGCGAACCCCGATGGGGTCGCACCGAGGAGACCTTCGGCGAAGACCCCGAGTTGGTGTCGCGCCTGGGCGTTGCGTTCGTGCGCGGCATGCAGAGCAACGGTGTCGAGTGCTGCGCCAAGCACTTCCTCGGGCACGGCTCGCCCCTCGCCGGGCTGAACCACAACGAGGTGGTGATCGGTCCCCGCCGCCTGCGCGACGTCGATGCGGCACCATTCCGGGCTGCGATCAACGAGGCCGGGCTGAAGGCGGCGATGAACGCGTACCACGAGATCGACGGGCTGCCGGTGACGTCGTCGCCGGAGTACCTGATCGACCTGCTGCGCGACGAGTTGGGCATGGGCGAGGACGGCATCGTCGTGGCCGACTACTACGCCGTCGACGACCTCGAGCACTTCCATCGCGTCGCTGTCGACCGTGCCGACGCGGCCCGGCAGGCACTCACCGCCGGGCTCGACGTGGAGCTGCCGAACTACGAGTACTACCGCACCGTGCCGCAGCAGGTCCGCGACGGCCTGATCGACGAAGCGGTGATCGACCGCTCGGTGCGCCGGGTGCTGCGCCAGAAGGTGCGCCTCGGCTTGTTCGAAAACCCGTTCGTCGATGCGGACGCGGTCGGCGCATCGCTGAACACACCGGCCGACGTGGCGCTGGCCCGTCGCGCCGCGGCTCGCACGATGGTGCTCTTGCAGAACGATGGGGTGCTGCCGCTGCGGCCAGGGACGCGGGTCGCGGTGCTCGGCCCTTCCGCCGACAACGCGCGCCGTCTGTTCGGCGACTACTCGTTCGCGTTCAAGAAGGCGCACCTCTCGAACGCCGAAGTGGCGGCGACGCACGACGACGGTTCCTCCACCGCCCACGTGCTCACCCCGCTGGCGGCGCTGGCGGAGCGCTACCAGGTCGTGTCCGACGCTGCGACCGCTGACGTTGTGGTGGTGTTCGTCGGCGGGCAGAGCGGCGCCATGCGCCACGAGACCTCGGGTGAGTTCCTCGATGCGAGCGACCTGCGCCTGCCGCAGGAGCAACTCGAGCTGATCGCCGCGACTGCGGCCACCGGCACGCCGACGGTCGTGGTGCTGATCGGCGGACGCGTGCACTCCCTCAGCGAGGTCGTGCCCCACGCCAACGCGCTGATGGTGGCGTGGCTGCCGGGCGACGAGGGCGCGCACGGGATCGTGGATGTGCTGTCGGGCGACGTCGACGCCGGCGGGCGGTTGCCGATCGGCATCCTGCGCACGGTCGGGCAAGTGGGCATCTACGCCGGCCATCACCACGGTGGCGGGCGCAGCGTGGTGTACGACGACTACATCGACGGGCCGGCCACCCCGCTGTTCCCCCTCGGGCACGGACTGTCGTACACCACGTGGGCGTACAGCGACCTGGCGGTGCGCGTCGGCACCACCACCGACGACATCGTCGTCGAGGTCACCGTCGCCAACACGGGCGAGCGGGCAGGCGACGAGGTGGTGCAGGTGTACGCCTGCGACGAGGTGGCGTCCATCGGGGTGCCGCAACGACGCCTGGTCGCCTTCCGGCGCATTGCCGCCGAGCCCGGGGAGTCCACACGTGTGCACTGCACGATCCCCGCCGGGCGCCTCGGGTTCCAGGGGCGCGACATGCGCTTCCGGGTCGAGCCCGGCGACGTCACGTTCTTCTGCGGCGGTTTGTCGTGCCGCACGACCATCGCCGGGGGAGTCGACCATCCCGACCCGAACACCATCGGAGCCTTTCGAGTCGAACTCGTGCACTGATCAGGAGTGCGGACGGTGGCTGACGCTCCCTGCGGTGCGGTTGGCCCCTGGCGTAGGCGGTCGATCCGCACTATCGTTCCCCGTGAGAGTGCCGCTGTCAGCGGCGGAGAAGGGGGTTCTCGCTGATGACCATCTCGATCGCGCCTGCCAAGGAACACATCGGAGCGGTGGTGACCGGTGCCTTCGCTGACCACCGGCTGGTCGACGGTGCCGCCGAGGCGATCGCCGCAGGGCTCGATCGTCATGGCGCGTTGGTGTTCCCCGGGGTCGACCTCGCCGATCAGGTGTACATCGACTTCGGCCATGAGCTCGGCGAACTCGTGGTGCTGCCCCGGGGGCAGATCCCCGGTTTCCCCGAGATCGAGGCGATCAGCCGCGACCCCGACGAGAGCCCCGAGCTGGCCAAGTACCGCGAGGGTGCGTTCCTGTGGCACATCGACGGCACCACCACACCGAACCCGCACCGGGCCACGATCCTCAGCTGCCGACGCATCGCCGTAGGCGACGAGGGCGACACGGAACTGGCCAACACGTACGCCGCCTACGACGCGCTCAGCGACGCCGACAAAGCGCTCATCGACGGCTTGCAGGTGCAGCACACCTTCGCCGCCGCGCAGCGCAAGGCATTCCCCAACGCGTCGGAGAAGGTGCAGGCCTCCTGGAACGATGCGCCCAGCCGGGTGCACCCGCTGGCGGTCGAGCGCTACGACGGCCGGAAGTGGTTGATGGTGGGCGCCACGGCCGACCATGTCATCGACATGGATCCGGCGGAGAGTCGGGCGCTGCTCGACCGGCTCGACGCGTGGGTCACCCAGCCCCAGTTCGTGTTACGCCACCGCTGGACGCAGGGCGATCTGGTGATGTTCGACAACCAGGGCGTGCTGCACCGCGCCATGCAGTACTCGTCCGAGTCGCCGCGTCTGATGCACCGCATCATGGTGCGCCAGCTGTCGCCGGCCGCCTGAGGAGGCACCCCATGGCCATCACCGCCACCGCCATCAAGGAACACATCGGCGCCGTCCTGGAGGGTGCGTTCGTCGACGGCCGGCTCGCGCCGGGCGCGGCGACGGCGATCCGCGAGGCGCTCGACCACCACGGTGTCGTGGTGTTCCCGAAGCTCGGCATCGACGACGATCTGTACGTCGAGTTCGGTCACCAGCTGGGCGAACTGGTGCTGCTGCCACGCGGCACGCTCGCAAGTCATCCCGAGATCGAGGCGATCACCCGCGACCCGAACGAGAACGAGCTCGCCGCGTACCGCAAGGGCACGTTCTTGTGGCACATCGACGGCACCACCACGCCACAACCGCACCGGGCGACATTCCTCATCTGCCGTCGGGTGGCCGAGGGCGACGACGGCGACACCGAGTTGGCCAACGGCTACGCGGCCTACGACGCCCTCAGCGACGCGGACAAGGCGTTGGTGGAGGGGCTGCAGGTGAAGCACTCGTTCGCCGCTGCGCAGCGCAGGTCGTACCCGGATGCGCCGGAGAAGGTGCAAGCGGCATGGGAGGACGCGCCCTCCGGAGTGCACCCGCTCGTGAACACTCGTGCCGATGGTCGCAAGTGGCTGATGGTGGGCGCCACTGCCGACCACATCGTGGGGTGGGATGCGGCCGACAGTGCGGCCTTGCTTGATCGCCTGCTCGCGTGGTGCACCCAGCCTCAGTTCGTCATCCACCACCGCTGGTCGGTGGGCGACATGGTGATGTTCGACAATCAGGGCGTGCTCCACCGGGCGATGCCGTACTCGTCGACATCACCGCGCATGATGCACCGGATCATGGTGCAGCAGTTCGCCGCCTGACCTGCGACGCCGCAGGCGGCAGAGTGTGTGCTGTGACGTTGGCCACACGGGTTGTGTTAGCGTTAACAATCGGTGAAACAGTGGGTCCATGTACGCGCGATGGAGGAGCGGTCGATGAGTGACGACGAGAGCAACCACGACTCCGCCGGGGTCGGCTCGCTCGCTGCGGGCATCATGGACATGGAGGAGCAGCGGCTCGCCGAGCACGCCGCAACTCGCGCTGCCGACGACAACGAGGTGCTGCCCGGCATGGGTGAGGAGGCGATGACGCTGCGCGACGCATTGCAGGCCGGGGGCACGTTCACCTTCATGATGTTCGCCATCCTCGCGGCCGTCGACAATCTCGAGGCATCCACGCTCGGCACCCTTGCCCCGGACATCCAGAAGTCGCTGAACATGACGGATGGCACGATCGTGTTCATCAGCGCAGCAGCCGGCTCGTTCCTGATCCTCGGCGCGGTGCCGATGGGTTGGATGGCCGACCGCTTCAAGCGCAGCCGCATCATTGGCTGGGCGACGATCGTGTTCGGCGCGATGGTGGCAGCGTCGGGTCTGGCGGCAAACGCCTTCATGCTGTTCGTCAGCCGCCTCGGTGCAGGCCTGTCGAAGTCGAACCAGTTCGTCGTGCAGGGTTCGGTCACTGCCGACACGTACCCGATCACCACTCGCGGACGAGTCGGTGCCGCCATGTCGCTCGCAGGCGGTATCACCGGTGCGCTCAGTCCGCTGCTGGTGGGTGGCATTGCCGCCTTGGCCGGTGGCGGAGCTGGGTGGCGTTGGGCCTACCTCGCACTTGCGATCCCAGTGTTGATCGCCGGTGTGTTCGCCTTCCGTACGCCCAACCCACCACGTGGCCAGTGGGAGAAGAAGGACGTCCTCGGTGAAGTGGTGGAGGACGACCGGCCCGCGCCCATCTCGATGGAGGCCGGCTTTGCGCGCCTGCTGCAGATCCGGACGCTGAAGACCGTCCTCGTAGCCTTCGCGTCCCTCGGCTTCGGCATGTTCACCGTGCCGATTCTGGGCAGCCTCTTCCTCGAGCGCCAGTACGGCCTTGGCTCGTTCGGGCGCGGCCTGATCGGCACGATCGGAGGCTTCTTCGTACTTGCCGTCGCCCCCTTCGTCGGCCGGCACTACGACCACCTGTACCGCAAGGATCCCAGCCGCGCCCTGCGGCTCGTGGGAATGCTCCTGTTGCCGCTCGTGATCATTGTGCCCCTCCAGTTCTTCATGCCGAATCCTGTGCTGTTCGCGGTCCTTTCCGTGCCACAACAGGTGATGACGATGTCGGCATTCGCCATGACCGGTCCGTTGATGACCAGCGTGACGCCGTACCGGTTGCGCGGGATCGGCTCGGCACTCGGGTCGCTCTACATCTTCCTGATCGGCGGTACCGGTGGAGCGCTCCTCTCAGGGGCGCTGTCGAACATGTACGGACCGCGGACGGCGATCCTCGTGATCTACATCCCCTCGACCCTCGTCGGCGGCCTGATGATGGTGCGCGGGTCGATGTCGATTCGTCCCGACCTGCAGCTCATCGCCAACGAGTTGAAGGAGGAGCAGCAGGAGCTTGCGCGGATGTCGGCAGACCCCGGCAGTATTCCGGCTCTCCAGGTTCGGGGTGTCGACTTCTCCTACGACACCGTGCAGATCCTGTTCGACGTGAGCTTCGAGGTGCGAAAGGGTGAGGTGCTCGCCCTGCTGGGCACGAACGGCGCTGGCAAGAGCACCATCCTGAGGGTGATCGCCGGCCTCGGCATTCCTGCGAGGGGCGTCGTGCGCCAGAACGGCCGCACGATCACCTTCGTGTCGCCTGAGATGCGCACACGACTCGGTATCCGCATGCTGCCTGGTGGCAAGGGTGTGTTCTCTGAGCTTTCCGTGATGGAGAATCTGCTGGTCGCCGCGTACAACTACCGTGGCGACAAGGCGGATGTCGACGATCGCATCGGCCGCGTGTTCCGACTGTTGCCCGAACTGGAGGAGAAGAAGGACTCGCTCGCGTCGCAACTCTCCGGCGGACAACAACAGTTGCTGGCACTGGGGAGGGTGTTGCTCGCCGACCCGGAGATCCTGATCATCGACGAGCTCTCGCTCGGGCTCGCGCCCGTGATGGTCGAGCGCCTGCTCGAGGTCGTTCACGCACTCAAGCAGGAGGGATTGACCATCATCGTGGTCGAACAGTCGCTGAACGTTGCGGCAGCCATTGCGGATCGGGCCGTCTTCATGGAGAAGGGGCACGTCCGCTTCGAAGGTCCGATGGCTGATCTGGTCGAGCGAGACGATCTTGCCAGGGCAGTCTTCCTCGGGAAGGAGGGCGGCTGATGATCGCTCTCGTTCTCAACCAGCAGGTCGTCTTCAACGGCCTCGTGCGTGGCCTGGTGATCGCCTTGCTGGCTGTGTCGCTCGTGCTCGTGTTCAACTCGTCGAAGGTGATCAACTTCGCAGCGGGCAATCTCGGCTTGCTGGGTGCGGGCCTGTTCATGGTCATGGCACTCACCTGGAACGTGCCGTACTGGCTGGCGGTGTCGCTCGGGCTGCTGGTCGGAGTTCTGTTCGGCGCCATCGTCGAGCTGATCGTCGTACGGCGATTGTTCAAGGCACCACGCGTCATCCTGCTCGTGGCCACCATCGGCATCGCCCAAGTCGGCCTTGCAGCGACGGTTGCACTTCCCTCCGTTCCGGACAGCGCAAGGTTCCCTCAGGCGCTTCGCTCGAAGTTCTACGTGGGCGACCTGCTGATCCAGGGGCCTCAGGTGTTGGTGCTGGTGGCCACGCCACTCGTGGCTGTTCTGCTTGCCTGGTTCCTCACCGCGACGACCACAGGCCGTTGCGTTCGCGCCGCGGCGGCGAATCCTGATCTCGCCCGCCTCTCCGGCGTGAACCCCAAGACCGTGTCCACAATCGTGTGGGCATTGGCAGGTGGCCTGGCGACGCTGACGATGATTCTGATCACAAGCCTTACTGACCAGACATCGGCAATCGCCAACCTTGGGCCGTCGACGCTGCTGCGAGGTCTCGTCGCTGCTGCCATCGTGCGATTCCGTTCCGTGCGCGGCGCGTTCGTTGCTGCCATCGCCATCGGAATCGGCGAACAGCTGCTCAATCTCAACCTGACTCGGCAGCAGGGGTTCGTCGATCTCGCGTTGCTCGTCGCCGTGATGGTGGCGGTTGGAGCGCGAGCGCGGGAACGCAGCGCTGGCGACGCCACCTTCTCGCACGCGCCGAAGGTGATGGCGCTGCCAGCGCGGCTCGAGGGGTACTTCTGGGTTCGTCATCTCGATCGCCTTGTGATGCTGATCATGCTGGTGTTGGGCACCGCGCTCGTCTTCATCGTCGACACGCCGTCCAAGCATCAGCTCTACGCGTCGATGCTCTGCTACGCAATCGTCGGTCTCTCGCTCACTGTGCTCACGGGCTGGGCGGGCCAACTCTCTCTCGGCCAGATGGCCTTCGGCGGCATTGGAGCGCTCGTTGCAGCCGCGTTCACCAACGGCCTCACCGTCGATTGGGCGATCGGGGGGCTCCAGCTGCTCAACTTCGAGCTGTACCCGTTGCCCTTCGTTCTGACAATGCCGCTCGGTGCGTTGGTGGCTGCGGGAATTGCCGCTGCCGTCGGAGCCGGAGCATTTCGCGTGCGCGGCTTGCTGCTGGCGGTGAGCACCTTCGCGTTCGCGTTTGCCGCGCAGAACTTTCTCTATCGCCTCGACGCTCTCAACGGTGGCAACGAGTCGCGGGTGCCGTGGCGGCGCGGCGAGCTGTACCTGCCGAAACTCGACATGTACGGGCGAACCATCACCGTCATGGCGCTCGTGGTGTTGGTCGCGGTGGTGGTGGTTGTCGTTCGGGCTGTGCGCCGGCAGACGTGGCGATCGCTCTACATCACCGCCGCCTCGTTGGCGGTCGTTGGCGGCGGGCTGGTGGCGCTGACGTCGGCGGGGCTGCTCGACGCAGTGTTCTACTCCGATCGTCCGTTCCTCGATCCGAGTGTTCAGCACTTCGATCTCTCCGAGCAGCGCACGTATTACCTCTTCGTGCTGGCGCTCCTGGCTGTGTGCACCGCGACGGTCTCGCGTCTGCGCCGCAGCGGGGTTGGTCGGGTGACGATCGCCGTTCGCGACAATCCGGCGACAGCCGAGGCGTACACGGTGCGTTCGGGCGTTGTGAAGTTGCGCGCCTTCGCGTTCTCTGGCTTCTTGGCAGGGCTTGGTGGCGCGCTGCTGGCCGGCATCGGGCAGGCATTCCGCTTCACCGACACTCGGTTTCAGCCGGCGCAGTCACTCGTGCTCGTCGCTGTTGTCGTCATTGGCGGGGTGAGCACGCCAGCAGGTGCCATCGTCGGCTCGGTGTGGGTGATTGGGCTTCCTGCGCTGTGGCCCAGTAACGAACTCGTACCCCTGCTCACATCCGGTCTCGGGCTCCTGCTGTTGCTGCTGTACTTCCCCGGTGGCCTTGTGCACATCGCACACCGAATCCGAGGCGCGATCTACCAAGCGCTCGAGCGGCGGCTACCGCCAGTGGTGAAAGCGGATTCGACGCCGAGGGCATTGGTTGGTCGGGAGCGTGCGGCAGCAGAGCCAGTCGACCATGTGCTTCGTGCCACCGACGTGTCGGTCAGGTTCGGTGGCTTGCGGGCGAACGACCGAGTGAGCATCGAAGTGGGCGCAAATGAGATCGTCGGTCTCATCGGTACGAACGGAGCGGGAAAGACCACCCTGATGAACGCCGTCGGAGGCTATGTCGCAGCCTCTGGACGCGTGGACCTCCTCGGTGTCGATGTCAGCCACGCGTCGGCGCCGACGCGCGCCCGGCTGGGTCTGGGCCGCACGTTCCAGGCCGCCTCACTCTTCCCAGAGCTCACGGTTCGGGAAACTGTGATGGTCGCTTTGGAAGCGAGAGGGCGGTCGGGCATGGCGGGCACGCTGCTCTTCTCGCCGCGCATGCGGGTCCGTGAAACGGCGAAGCGGTCGCAGGCCTCCGACCTCATCGATTTTCTCGGTCTTGGCCGCTACGCCGATCGTCTGATCGCCGAGCTGTCCACCGGCACGAGACGGATTGTCGAGCTTGCCGGCCTGCTCGCACTGGATGCGCGGCTACTCTGCCTCGACGAACCGACCGCAGGGATAGCTCAGCGAGAAGCTGAGGCCATGGGTCCACTCCTCGTGGAGATCCGTCGTCAGCTGGGCGCATCGATGCTGATCATCGAGCACGACATGCCGCTGATCATGAGCATCAGCGATCGGGTTTACTGCCTGGAGGCCGGTCGGGTGATCGCCGAAGGCGACCCATCTTCAGTACGAAATAATCCGATGGTGATCGCCAGCTATCTGGGCAGCAACCAAGCGACCATCGAGCGCAGTGATGCACTCAAGAACGGGTGACGTGCGACACATTGGTGTTAGCGTTATCATCGTGCGTGTGTTAGCGTTATCACGATCTATCGAAAGGGGAGATCCATGCGCAAGGTGAGCGCGTTGGTGGCGGTGCCGTTGCTGGTACTGGCCTCCTGCAAGGCGTCCGACGACACAAAGGAGTCGTCGGTTTCGCAAGACACTGTGGTGTCCGACACCACGGTTGCCGGCACCACCGGCGATACCACGGGGTCCAGCGAGTTCGTGAGCACCGACAATCGTGCTCCCGGCGTGTCGGATACCTCGATCAAGATCGGTGTCGAGTACATGTTCTTCACCGAGGAGATCAAGAAGTCGCTGCGTTCGTGGCATGGCGACTACAGGGCGATGTTCGAGGCAGTGATCGATCAGGTCAACCAGGAGGGCGGTGTCCACGGACGTACCCTCGACCCGGTCTTCTATCAGATCGACCTTGGCGTCGACGGCGTGGATGATGCCGCGTGTACTGCACTCACCGAGGACACCGAGGTGTTCGTCGTGCTCGGGTATTTCAGCAGTGGCGACCAGGCGATGTGTTTCCTCGACACCCACGAGACTGCTGTGGTAGGTGGTAGCCAGAACGACGAGCTCCGAGCGCAGGCGAAGGCGCCTTGGTTCACTGCGGAGACGCAGGGCGGCGACGCCGAGGGCGACGCACTGCGGGCGCTGATCGCCGGCGGTGTCCTCAACGGCACGGTGGGCGTGATCGGGACATCGGGCGATGTCAGCTACTACGAGTCCACCAGCAGGCCGATGCTCGACGAAGCCGGAATCGACATCGTCAGCGAGGCGTTCGTTGAGATCGGCACCGGCGACACTGCGGCCGACCAGGCTGCGGTGTCGACGGCGCTCGAAGGGGCAAAGGCCGCGGGCGTCGAAATCATCCTGTTCGTGGGTCCTGGCGTCTCGACGACTGGTCTCGACGAGTTGGTGAAGACGGATTGGCGTCCTGCCATCAGGTTCACGAGCCGCGGCAGCATCGGGATGTTCGACGGCGATGCCACACGCGATCGATCGATCTTGGAGGGTGCCTACAGCGCAGGAGCGTTCGACCATGCCGATGTGTACCTCGAGATGACCGATGAACCGACCGTGTGGTGCGTCGATGCACTGCGGAGTCATGGCATCGAGCTCGCAGAGCGTGAGGGCTGGACGTTCGAGAGCGGACTCGGCAAGACATGGACGGCTGCCCAGGCGGTGTGCACTCAGGTGCAACTGCTGATGGCCCTCCTGGAGAAGGCAGGGCCGAACCTGGACTACGGCACCTTCCAGCACGCAGGCGAGACCCTCGGCGAGGTGTATCTCTTCGGAGATCCCAACCCTTACTTCTACGGTCCGGGTAGCTCGGTGGATGGAGACCCAACGCTGAGCCTCTACGAGTGGGACCCGGCGACAAATCGCTGGGTGATCTCCGACTGACACCAGACTGTGTGCAGCGTACGAGGGCGTGGGGACTGATCCCGGCGCCCTCGTACGCGTTTGTGGGATGAGGCGTCAGCGGCCGGCGCTGAAGCGATCTGACGCCGTGACGGCGTTGAGCAAGGGCTCGCCGCTGCGATAGCGGCGGATGTTCTCCACGATCACGGCGATCGAACGTTGGGTTCTGTCGGGCAGCTTCGGCGTCATGTGAGGTGTGAGGATGACGTTCGGCATGTCCCACAGGGGCGACGTCGGCGGCAGCGGTTCGGGTTCTGTGCAGTCGAGGCCTGCGCCGCCGATCGCCCCGTCCTTCAGCGCCGTCTCCAGCGCCTCGTGGTCGATCAGGCCTCCACGGGCCATGTTGATGATGAATGCATCAGTCTTCATCGTGCGGAACTGCTCGGTGCCGATCATGTGGTGCGTAGCGTCATTGAGGCCTGCGGCCAGAACCACGACATCCGACTGCCTCAGCAAGGTGTCGAGCGGGTCGCCGGCGTCTGCCGAGAGCATTGTGTCGACGAGTTCATGGTGTGTGTTTGCCTCCCGCCGATACGCAATGACGGGCATGCCGAACGCCTTCGCCAACACGGCCACTGCCTGGCCGGTGTGGCCGAATCCGACGATGCCCATGGTCTTGCCGTGCAGCGCTTGTCGGTGTTCGTAACCGGCGATCCCGCCCCACTGTCGCAGGTTCTGCTTCTCGAACAGGCCGCGCGCATCGAAGGTGAGCGCGAGGGCGAAGTAGAACGCATGCTGGGCAAGGGCCTCGGCGGAACGCCCGGCCGAACCGGTAATGAGCAAACCCTTGGCAAACGCCTCTGGCCTCGCCGAGCGTTCAAGCCCGGCGTGATCGCAGTGCACCCACTTCAGGTGCGGAGCGTCGAGGAATCGCTGATCGAGATCGAACGGCAGGACGGCAACATCCACCCGCTGCAGGGCGTTGGCGATGCCGTCCACGTCGCCGGCATTGAGTTGGATGAACTCGGCGGGGGCGAACGCCTGACGTAGCTGCTCAACCTCGTGGGGCTCGAAGTAGAGGGTGGACAGAACCGCTTGGATGTTGCGCAGAGGCGGATGTGTCATCGGTGGGTCTCCTGGCTGGCTATTCCGCGCAGAAACAGATCGACTGCATGTGTCAGGTAGCGGTCGCGAGATCTGCCGGAGCGTCGTAGCCCAAACGATGCGAGTCGCGCTGGGTGGGAGGCGACGGTCGTCAGAAACTGCTCGGCAGCCAGCTCGACGTCGTCAATCTTCACCGCACCTGCTGCCTCGTGGCGACGTAGCAGCTCGACAAGTAGCTGCATGTGGGGCAGACGTATGAGGTGGTGCTCTTTGGGCACCAGCGTGGGGAAGCGCGGTGCTTCTCTCATCAGCAAGAGACTGAGCCGGCTGGTGCGCTCGTCGACTGCTCGGGCGTACGCCGAGTCCGCAATCTGTTTCAGGGCGGCTCGCAGATCCTCTGCGTCGAACACGATCTCGTGCTCGTCGGGAAGGCTGCGCAGCGCTTCGCGTACGACGTCGGAGAACATCACCTGCTTGTTGGGATAGCGGGCGTAGAGCGTGCGTCGGGTGATGCCGGCAGATCGTGCGACGGCATCCATGGTGGTGGCGTCATAGCCACGATCCAGGAACATCTCGATTGCAGCATCGTGGAGAGCGGACTCGAGCGCGACGGCTTCCACGAGTGTGGGCCGGCGGCGCGGGCGTGAAGGGGGTGAGTCTTCGGTGGTCATGTGCAGTTGGCTGAAATATACATAGGTGTGTACTATTCGGAAAGTGACAGGTCAAGATCTCTCGCCGCCCATCGGTCATGAATCGTCGAACGGCGCCTGGTGGCAGGGCCCATTCTCCGTCGTGCAGACGAACCTCCAAGAGATCGATGCCTCACTCGACGTCACTGCCGCTCTTGACTTCATCACCGGCTACGGTGCGAGCACCTGGCTGTTGAACTGTGCCGGGATCGTGTCGTTCTATCCCACAGAGCTTCCATTCCAGACGAGAAGCCCGTACCTGCATCTGCGCGAGTCGGGAGATCTGGTCGGCGACGCCGTTGCGGCCGCGCACGAGCGTGGCATCCGCGTCATCGCCCGGCTCGACTTGTCGAAAGTCGCCGGGCCGATCGCTGATGCAAACCCCGAGTGGCTGTACAGATCGCCCGAGGGGGAACCGCAGATCTACAACGGCCTGTACAGCGTGTGCCCGTCCGGGGGTTATTACCAGGACAAGAGCATCGAGGTGCTCGACGAGATCATGTCGAGGTATGCGGTCGACGGGTTCTTCTTCAACTGGTTCAACTTCAACGAGCGCGACTACAGCAGTGTGTATCGCGGCGTGTGTCACTGCGACAGCTGCCACCGTGGGTTCGCCGCTCAGGGTGGTGGCGACCTGCCTGCTGGGCCGCAGGCGCCGAGTTACTGGCCGTGGTTGGGTTTTTCGAACACGGTCACCGCCGAGCTGACACAGCGGATTCGCGACTACATCGCCCGGAGGCGCCCCGATGTTGCGCTCGTGCTGCGCAAGAACGCGTCGGTCAGGTACCACGAGGCCGCTCACGCGATCGGCGAGGAGACATGGCACCACGAGACCAGCGAGTCGGTGAGCGCGCTCGTGAACTCCGACCCGGATGTCCCAGTGCTGGTGAACTCGGTGTCGTTCGTCGATATGCCGTATCGGATGGGGGCCGAGCAGCCGGAGCGGTTTGCTCAGTACCTCGTTCAGACGATCTCCCGCGGGGGGCGCCCGTCCACCTATTTCATGGGTGCCCCCGGTCGCATCCCGTACGCCAACCTTGCCAAGGGCGGCGACGTCAACCGCTTCTACGCACGTCATGCGGAGCTGTACGGCGGGCTGCAGGCTGCTGCACAGGTGGCGATCGTGCGGCCCAATCGATTCGCAATGCGCCCGCCTGCGTACGTTGCCGCCGTTGCCGAGTTCCGCGGCGTGTATTCAAGCCTCCAGCAACTGCACGTCCCATTCGACGTCATCGCTGTTGAGTCGCTCGCTGACGTGCGTCGAACCGGTCAGCTCGATCACGTTCGCCTGATCGTGGTGCCAGACCCAGGCCCACTCGGTTCGCGCGGTGCGGCAGTGCTCGACGACTTCGTTCGGGGAGGCGGGCACGTCGTCGTCACTGGCTCGGGCGGGGTCGACTCTGCCGGCAACGCCGAGTTGGCCACCAGCCCGGCGGTGGCTCGCATCGGCGACCCTGTGACCGGTGATCGCTTGTGGTCGTCCTACGCCACACTCGACGAACAAGACGCAGCGGCCGACTTCGCCTATCGATCGTCGGTCGTGCCGGTATTCGGATCCGCTGCGGCCTACGAGTGGGAGGCCGAGGCGATCACACGCGGGAACATACTGCCGCCGGCTCCGTACGGCCCGCCGGAGAAGTGCTATGGGCACGTCGTGGGGGATCAACCAGTCGCTGTTCGGCTCGATCACGGCTCGGGGTCGGTCACTGTCGTGCCCTGGACGATCGGCAGCACGTTCCGCGAGTTCGGCACCGATGAAGTGCGAGACCTATTCCTGCGTGTGATCGAGGATGTCGTGCCGGCCTCGTTCACGGCCGATCTTCCCGAGCAGGTCGAAGTCGTCCTTGGCCGCTCTGGACAGGATTGTGTCGTCCACCTGGTGAACATGTCGGGTGTGCGGCCCAAGGCATTCGGTCGTCCGGTCACCGTGTCGGGCGGCAGCCTGCGCTGGCCGGCAACCGATGAGACGTCGACCGCAACAGCGACTGCATTGGTCTCGGGCGTCGAGCTCGAGCCGCGTCAGGTGAGTGGCGAGTGGGTGCTCGACCTTCCACCGCTCGAGCTGTTCGAGGTTCTGCAGATCAAGGGATCAACGCCGCTGGCGACACTCATCGAGAAGGGCTCATCAAGATGAGCGAAGAACACACCACGCTCACGTCCGCTGCCCCGGGGACCACGCGTATCGGCTGGATTGGTACTGGGGTGATGGGCAACTCGATGGCTCGACACCTGCTCGACGCAGGCTTCGAGGTGACGGTGAACACCCGGCGCCGCGAGGGCGCTGCCGCCCTACTCGAGGCAGGGGCCAAGTGGGCCGACACGCCGCGCGACGTCGCGGCGGCGAGCGACATCGTGTTCTCGATGGTCGGAATGCCGAGCGATGTTCGTGAGGTGGTGTTGGGGCCGAATGGCGTGCTCGGGGGAGCGGCACCGGGGCTCGTGCTGGTCGACATGACGACCAGCGAGCCATCCCTCGCCGTGGAGATTGCCCAGCAAGCAGCGGCCAAGGGCGTCCACGTGCTTGACGCTCCCGTGTCGGGTGGCGACATCGGGGCGAGAAACGCCACTCTCTCCATCATGGTCGGCGGTCCAGAGAGTGTGTTCGACGCCGTGCGTCCCTGCTTCGAACGGCTTGGCGCTGCGATCGTGTTGCAGGGTGGTCACGGAGCCGGCCAGCACACGAAGATGGTGAACCAGATCCTGGTCGCCAGCACGATGGTGGCGATGGCCGAAGGGCTGCTGTACGCCCACCGGGTCGGGCTTGACCTCGAGCAGGTACTCTCCTCGGTGTCCACTGGCGCAGCCGGCAGCTGGACGCTTTCCAACCTGGCGCCTCGCATCATCGTGGGGAACGATGCGCCAGGATTCATGGTCGATCACCTGGTGAAAGACCTTGGCATTGCCCTTGCCGAGGCGCAGTCCGCTCGGCTCGCGTTGCCGGGCCTTGCTCTGGCTCGCCAGCTCTATGTGGCACTACAGGCGCAGGGTCGAGGGCGAAGCGGCACCCAGGCGTTGGTGTACGCCCTCGCGTCGCTCTCTCATGTCGAGTGGCCGACCGGCAGCACGCCGACCGCATCATGACCACCGGTGGGTCGGTCGTCCAGATCGATGCACCTCATGACCACGACCTGCCCTGGTTCTGCGACCGCACCTTCCTCGACCCTTGGCTGGCCAATCAGCCCTGTTACATCATCCGCGGCGTAGATCGACCCCTGGGATGAGCGCTGTTCGTCACCTCGCCAACATTGCTGTGGTCTTCGCCGTGTACGGGATCGGAGTTGTGATCGAGAACACCCTCGGCGTGCCGGCACCAATTGCAGGACTGGTTCTGTTCACCGCGGCGCTGACGATCTGGCCGACGGCAGGCACTCGGATCATGCCCACCGCAGAGGTGGTCTCCCGGTGGCTTCCGATGTTGTTCGTCCCACTTGCGGTAGGGGGCGCGGCAGTGGTGGGTGAACACTCACCGATCGCGATCGCCCTGGCAATCCTCGTCAGCGTGCCGCTGGGCTTTGTCGTCGTGGCGTTGGTGGCGAGGTGAGCTACGTCACCGCGATCGGTGCCACCGTCGTGGCATACGTACTCATTGATCGGATTGCGGCTCGATTGGGAAGGCCCGCATACGCCGCACCTGTGCTCTGGAGCCCCGTCGTTCTGCTCACGGCGATCACCGTGACGAGGGCGGACGCGACGAGCTTTGTGGCGTCGACACGACCGCTCACCTGGCTTCTCGGGCCGGCCGTTGTCGCGCTCGGGGCACCCGCAGCTCATGCTCTTCGTCAGCTGGGCGACCTTCGCTCGGTTGCCAAGGTGATCGGAGCGGTGCTTGCCGGGGGCATGGTCAGCAGCGCCGTGGCGGTCGCAGTCGCGGCAGCCTGTGGAGCCGACCGCGCGGTAATGGGTGTCGTCTCGGTCAAGTCGGTGACCGCACCGATCGCGCTCGCGATTCACATGCCCTACGAGCTTGATCGAGGCATGGTGGCAGCCGCTTGCGTGCTGGCAGGCGTGTACGGCGCGGTCGTGCTGCCGTTACTGGCCAGTTGGCTCCGCTTGGACGAAAGCGCTGGGTACGGGTTGGGTGTGGGTGTGACGGCGCATGGCATCGGCGCGGGTGCCCTTGGCCGCTCCTGCCCGAGCGCCGTCGGCCTGGCGGTGGCTGGCTTGGCGATCAACGGAGTGCTCACCGCTGTGTGGCTGCCCCTACGGTTGGAGCCGATGCTCACGCTGTTCGGTCACGGATAGTCGGTAGGTGGGTCGCGCGCTTGAGAGGGCTGTCATGAATCGCATCATCTGCAACCCGATCGACCTGCCGTACCGCTACCAGGACATGGTGGTGCCCGACTTCGCGCGGGTGGTGTGCCGCGAGGGGGCCGACCCGTCGCTGGTGCGTTACCGCGGCCGGTACTACCTGTTCGTGTCGATGAGCGGCGGGTTCTGGCACTCGCTCGACCTTGCGTCGTGGGAGTTCGTCGCCACCCCCGGCCTGCCGATCCTCGACTACGCCCCCGACGTGCGCGAGATCGACGGTGCGCTCGTGTTCACCGCCTCGCACGGGTCCAAAGCGTGCTCGTTCTGGCGCACGACCGACCCACTCTCGGGCGAGTTCGAGGAGATCCCGGGTTCCTTCCCCTTCTGGGATCCGTGCCTGTTCCAGGACGACGACGGGCGCGTGTACCTGTACTGGGGCTGCACGAACGATCAGCCGATCCGGGGCGTGGAGCTCGACCGGGCCACGTTCCACCCGCTGGGCCCGCCGGTGGACCTGTTCGGCGGCGACGAAGGCCGTCACGGCTGGGAGCTCTTCGGCGAGGCCGACGGCACGGCGGCGCCGACCGGTACCAGCGACTTCTCCGGCGACCACGTGGCCCCGTTCATCGAGGGCGCGTGGATGACCAAGCACGATGGCACGTACTACCTCCAGTACGCGGCGCCCGGCACCGAGTTCAACACCTACGCCGACGGGTACTACACCGCGCCGGCGCCGCTGGGCCCGTTCACGTATTCGCCGCACAGCCCGTTCTCGTCGCTGCCCGGCGGGTTCGCGCCCGGGGCCGGGCACGGCAGCACCGTGCAGGACGAGTACGGCAACTGGTGGCACGTCGCCACATCACGGATCTCCGTGCAGCACCCCTTCGAGCGGCGCATCGGCATCTACCCGGCCGGCTTCGACGCGGATGGGGTGCTGTTCTGCAACCAGGAGTTCGCCGACCATCCGATGGTCGTGCCCCAGCGCCGTGCGGATCCGTGGACCGAGCTGTCACCCGGGTGGCGGTTGCTGTCGTACGGGCGGCCCGTGACCGCGACCTCGTCGCACCCCGACCACGGGCCGCAGCTCGTCACCGACGAGGACATCCGCACCTGGTGGGTCGCCGCCTCGATCGGCACCGACGAGGGCGTCACCGTCGACCTTGGCGAGGGCTGCACCGTGTCGGCGGTTCAGGTGAACCTCGCCGACCACGAGGTGGCGTCGGCGAAGCCGGCGCCCGACCTTGGCCCCGATCCTGCGCCGGGCATGACCCGCTTCATCGAGCCGCTCGAGCGGTCGGTGGAGTACCGCGTCGAGGTGTCATCGGACGGAGCCAAATGGGACACGGTGCTCGCGCCCGACGGCGTCGATTCACCGCACCGGCTGGTGGTGCTCGACCAGCCCACGCCGATGCGCCACGTGCGCGTGACGGGCGGGCCGGGCGCCTGGAGATCGCCGCTGGCGATCAGCGGAGTGCGCGTCTTCGGGCATCGTGCAGGCGCGCCTCCGGCGCCGGCCGCAGCCGTGCACGTCGAGCGTCTCGACGAGATGACCGTCCGGGTCGCGTGGCCCGCCGACGAGCATGCCGAGGGGGCGAACGTGCGCTACGGCGGCGCGCCCGACAAGCTGTACCACTCGTGGCTCGTGCACGGCGCCAACGAGCTGGTGCTGTCGACGCTGACCGCCGGGGTGCCCTACTGGGTGGCGGTCGACACCTTCAACGGCAGTGGCGTCACGCGCGGAACGGTCGTGACACGCGCCCGTAGCGCTCGTTCGTAGACAGCGGCACCGCGGGCCGGCGGATGGCGAGGGCCACCGCTACGGCGCCGAACGTCGGGGACTCGTGGGGATGCCGTTCATCAGCAGATCGGCGGCGCCGATGGCGTCGACGTTGTCGGCGAGGCGATAGCGAGCGGACCCTGCGTGTGCCACCACGACCCTCGCAAGGTCGAGGTGGGTGATCGCATTCCGGATCGATGGAGTGTTGCGCGGAGCATCGGTGCGTTTGACCTCGATGCCGATCCATTCACCATCGTGTCGTAGTAGCAGGTCGATCTCGGCGCCGGCGTGGGTGCCCCAGAACCAGGCATCGTGGGTGTCGGTGCGGGCGAGGAGTTGTTCGATGACGAAGCCTTCCCAGCTGGCGCCGAGCTTGGGGTGGCTGAGCAGGCTCTGCTGGTCGTCGATGCCGAGCAACCGGTGGAGCAGCCCGGAGTCGCGCACGTACACCTTCGGCGAACGGATCTGCCGTTTGCTGATGTTGGCGTGCCATGGCTGCAGCTGGCGGATCACGAGGGCGTCGGTGAGGGCGTCGAGGTACCGCCTCACGGTGGGCTCGGACACGGCGAGGCTGCGGGCGATCTCGGCGCCGTTCCAGGTCTGGCCGTGGTAGTGGGCGACCATGGTCCAGAAGCGTCGCATCGTGCTTGCCGGAATGCGCACGCCGAGATTGGAGAGGTCGCGTTCGAGGAACGTCCGCACATAGTCCTCTCGCCACGCCACAGAGCGCTCCTCGGTTGTTGCCAGGAAGGAGAGCGGGAGCCCGCCGCGCCGCCACAGCGTGTCGACCTCGCCGCCGACATCCGCGACCTGGAGGCCGGTGAGTTCGATCATCGTGACGCGGCCGGCGAGGCTCTCCGCGGCGAGGCCGACGAGATCTGGTGAGGCTGACCCGAGGACGAGAAACCGCCCGTTGCGGCGGTCGGCGTCCACGAGTACTCGCAGGATCGGGAACAGAGCACCGCGTCGTTGGGCCTCGTCGATGACGATGGTTCCCGTCAATGCCGGCAGCGTGAGAGTGGGGTCGCCGAGGCGGGCGTCGTCGCGCGGGTCTTCGAGGTCGAAGAAGTTCGCCGCCGGGGAGTCGACCACTTGACGCGCGAGCGTCGTCTTTCCTGCCTGACGGGGCCCGGTGAGCACGACGACCGGCGAGCGGTCCAAGGCCTCCGCCAGCAGATGGTGGGCACGTTCACGAACGATCATGCTCGATATGCTAACGGGCAGCGTTAGAATTTCAAGGATGCCGGGTGGCACTCGAGAGTTCACCCGGCGATCGGCTCGGGCGCGTAGCACCCGCCGAGGGCCACCAGCGTCACCAGCGTCACGTCGCCAAAGCTGTACGTCTCGCCCATGCGGATGCCCTGCGACCACGCGTCGACGCGCTCGCCGATCCGATGCGCGGATCGGCAAAGCAGCAGGTGGGCGAGCTGCACCACGCCGTCGGGGTCGCCGCGGTAGTCGTTGTCGCTGATCACCCGCGAGCGGGCGCGGATGCGATCGGCGCTCCACTTGTCGGTCATGGCTGGTCTCCAGTGATCTGGCAGCGGAACGGCGGCAGCGAGTTGAGGTCGGGGTGGGCCAACTCTCCGGTCATCGTGCGCAGCAACTCGTGCCCGCCGACGAGGAACGTGAAGTCGCCGGGCTCGACGCGGTAGCGCACGTCGGCGCCGTGGAAGCCGAAGCGACCGCCTGGGATCGTGAACCGCAACTGCACCCGCTGGCCCGCCGCCACGGCGACACGTTGGAACGCCATCAGCCGCTTGGCCACCACGCCGACCGATGCCGTCTCGTCGCGCACGTACACCTGCACCACTTCCTCGCCGTCGCGGGTGCCGCTGTTGTGCAGGTCGACCTCCACGATCACGTCGTCGGCCGCGGTGCCCATCGCCACCTCGACCCGCTCGTACTCCCACGTGGTGTACGACAGGCCGTGGCCGAGGGGGAACAGGGGAGTGTTCGGCGCGTCGACGTAGGTGGTGAGGAACATGCTCTTGCCGCCGCCGTGGTGGTGCGCGGAGGTGAGGCCCACCTGGCCGGCCGAGCGCAACAGGGTCACCGGCAGGCGGCCGCCGGCATCGACATCGCCGCCGCGTTCCATGCCGCGGTCACGCCGTACGTGGCGGCGTCGAGGATGCGCATGATGCGAGCGCCGCGCGGTCGCGGCGACACCGTCGTCGTGTGGCGTTCCGGCGCGTTCCAGTCGGTGGTGAGGAAGAAGTTGTCGCTCGCGTACGGGTAGCGCAATGCCGCCGTCGCTCGCCCGTCGAGCAGCAGGCGCGAGCGGATGCGGAAGGCCACCTCGGCGCGATCAGGGTGGGCCGCGGTCGTGACCTCCACCGTTTCGCCCGCGTAGGTGAACCGGCTGTGGATCGTGCCCGTCCACAGGTCGAGGTGTTGGTGCACGTCGGCGAGCACTGCCGGGTCGGTGTCCGGTTCGGCGGCGGCGTGTGGGCGCAACGCCAGCCCGACCCGGCCGAGGTCGAGCCGGTGCGGGTTCTCCGCCAGCCAGTTGCCGGCAGCCATCTCCGGGTCGACGTTGCCGACGCCGAGCGCGGCCATCATGTCGAACCGATCGGGGTACGCCACCGGGCCTCGTGGCGTGTCGTACACCGTCGTCGCGCCGGCCATCGTGTAGCCCTCGGGGTTGGGCATCTCGTGCCAGCCCCAGGTGGTCTGGGTGCAGGTGTTGGTGGCCGGGCGCAGGAAGGCCGCGCGGGGGTCGTGGAACTCGGTGAAGGTCTGCATGCCGGTGATGTCCACCGTGCAGGCGAAGTCGCCGTTACCCACCGTGAGCGGAAGGGTCGCGTCGGGTGCGGTGAGCACCACGTCGTGGCGGCGCACGAGGGCTCGACGATCGATGGTCATGCCGTGCCTCCCTCTGCTCGACGGGTCTCGTGACAGCGCTACCATAACCGACATGGACCGCACGTATCCGATGCCACCCGTCGAGCCCGCCGCTGCCGCGGCCTGGGCGCGCCTCGTGGGAGCGATCGACGGCGACGCCGCGCTCACACTCGAAGCCCTCCCGCTCGCCCGTGAGTTCTCGCCGAAGCTCGACGACCTGCTCGCCGGCCGCGACGTCACCCACGTCGAGCACGACGTCGGCGGCCAACCGGTGTCCGTGATCCGTCGGGTGGACTCCGCGGCCATACCCCGGCCGTGCCTGTTCCAGGTGCACGGCGGTGGGTTCGTGATGGGCAATCGTGCCGGCGATCTCGCCCCGGTGCTCGACTGGGTGGAGCACTTCGACGCCGTCGCGGTGGTGCCCGAGTACCGCCTTGCCCCCGAGCACCCGGCGCCGGCGGCGGTGGACGACACCTTGGCCGCGCTGCGCTGGTTGCTCGACCACACCGATGAACTGGGCGTCGATCCCGAGCGCATCGTGGCCGTGGGGTGGAGCGCAGGTGGCGGCATTCTCGCCGGCGCCATGCTGCGCCACCGCGACGCCGGTGGTCTCCTGCTCGCCGGCCAGATGTTGGTGTACCCGATGCTCGATGATCGCGACATCGGGGTGGCCAAGACGCAGCTCGCCCGCACGATCCTGTGGAACAGCATCAGCAACGACACGGGGTGGAACGCGTACCTGGGTGCCGCACGCGGCGGCCCCGACGTGTCGCCCTACGACGCGCCGGCGCGGGCCACCGACCTGTCGGGCCTGCCTCCCACGTACATCGAGGTCGGGTCGGTCGACCTGTTCCGCGACGAGGATGTGGCGTTCGCCTCCACGATGTGGGCCTGCGGGGGCGACGCGGAACTGCATGTGTGGCCGGGCGGCCCGCACGGCTTCGAGTTCTCCGCCCCCGACGCCGCCATCTCGCGCGGCGCGCGCCAGGCCAAGCTCGACTGGCTCGCCCGCCTTCTCGCCAAGGAACCCGCGTGATCGCGAATATCGACGTCGACGACCTCCTCTCGCGAATGACGCTGGAGGAGAAGTGCGCCCAGCTCGGTGGGGTGTGGTTCAGCGACCTGTTCACCGCCGGCCAGTTCGACGAGGCCAAGATGCAACAGCTGCTCGGAGACGGCATCGGCCAGGTCACCCGCATCTCCGGCACGGGCTTCGCACCGGCCGACGCGGCGGCGGCGGTCGATCGCATCCAGCGCTTCCTCGCCGAGCACACTCGCCTCGGCATCCCTGCCCTGCCACACGAGGAGGCGTTGGCCGGCCTGATGGGGCCGGGCGCCACGAACTTCCCGCAGGCGATCGGTATGGCTGCCTCGTGGGACCCCGAGATCGTGGAGCAGGCCGCCGCCGCGGCCGGCCGCCAAGTGCGTGCCGTCGGTGCCCGCCTGGCGCTCTCGCCGGTGCTCGACATCGCCCGCGATCCCCGTTGGGGGCGACTGGAGGAGACGTTCGGGGAAGACCCGGAGCTGGCCAGCCGTATGGGTGTGGCCTTCGTGCGCGGGATGCAGGGCGAAGGGGTGCACTGCTGCGGCAAGCACTTCCTCGGCCACGCGAGCACCCTCGGCGGGCTCAACCACGGCGAGGTGGCGCTCGGGCCGCGCCGCCTGCGCGATGTGGAAGCGGCGCCGTTCCGCGCCGCGATCCATCAGGCGGGCTTGGCCACCGTCATGAACGCGTACAACGACCTCGACGGCATGCCCGTGGTGGGGTCGGCCGAGATCCTCACCGACCTGTTGCGCGGCGAGTTGGGCTTCGACGGCCCGGTGCTCGCCGACTACTTCTCGATCGACGACCTCGACCATCTGCACCACATCGTCGCCACTCGTGAGGAGGCGGCGCGGATGGCGCTGGAGGCCGGTCTCGACGTGGAACTGCCGGGCTACATCTACTACCGCACCTTGCCCGACCAGGTGCGCGCCGGCCTCGTCGACGAGGCGCTGATCGACCGGTCGTGCCGTCGGGTACTGGTGGAGAAGGCCCAGCTCGGGCTGTTCGCCGACCCGTTCAGTCCGCGCGACGGTGGTGAGTTCCAGACCCAGGCCGACCTCGCGTTGGCCCGCCGGGCCGCCGCCCGCACGATGGTGCTGCTCACCAACGACGGCGCCTTGCCGCTGCGCGCCGGGGCACGCGTCGCCGTGCTCGGGCCCTCGGCCGACGATGCGCGGCGCCTGTACGGCGACTACTCGTACGGCTCGAAGCTCACCCACAAGGGCACCGGTGAACTGCTCGACGATCGGGCGGGCGACGCGGTCGGTGACGTGCGCCGTGTGCTGACCCCCCGCGAGGCGATGGCCGAGCTCTTCGAGCTGGTCGACGACGTGGCGGGTGCCGACGTGGCCGTGCTGTTCGTCGGTGGCCGCAGCGGCATGTCCACGCAGGACACCTCGGGCGAGTTCCGCGACGCGTGCGACCTGCGCCTGTTCCCCGAGCAGCTAGCGCTCATCGAGCAGACCGCTGCGACCGGCGTGCCGACCGTGGTCGTGCTCATCGGTGGGCGGGCGCATTCGCTCAGCGAGGTGGTGCCCCACACCAACGCGCTCGTGATGGCCTGGCTGCCCGGCGACGAGGGCTCGCGCGGCATCGTCGACGTGCTCGCCGGCGACGTCGATGCCGGCGGCCGCCTGCCGGTGTCGTTGCTGCGCGCGGTGGGTCAGGTGGGCGGCCACCCCGGCCATCACCATGGCGGTGGCCAGAGCCTGCTCTACGGCGACTACAGCGACGGCCCGGTGTCGCCGCTGTTCCGCTTCGGCCACGGCCTGTCGTACACCACATGGTCGTACTCCGACCTCGCCGTCACCACTGGCTCCACGCTCGACGACATCGAGGTGGCGGTCACGCTCACCAACACCGGCGAGCGTGCCGGCGACGAGGTGGTGCAGGTGTTCGCCCGCGACGAGCTCGCGTCGGTGGGCGTGCCGGTGCGGCGGCTGGTGGCGTTCAAGCGTGTGACGGTGGCGGCGGGGGAGACCGTGCACGTCGGGTTCACCGTCCCGGCGGGTGCACTCGGGTTCCACGGCCGCGACATGCGGTTCCGCGTCGAGCCCGGCGACGTGACCGTGTTGGTGGGTGGGCTGGTGGGTGGGCTGGAGCACAGCGCCACGATCACCGGCGATGTCGTGCACCCCGATCCCAACGGCGTGCCCGCCTTCGGGTTCCGCGTCGACCCCGCGAAGGAGCCCTCATGAGCACGCCCTATCCGCCACTGCACCTCCCGGCGCGCGACATCCCAGTACCCGCGTCGGTGAGCCCGGAGGCGCAGGCGATCATCGCTCTCGGTCCGCTCGGACCGCCGACGGTGTGGCCCGACAGCGACGACCCGGAGATCTGGCGCGCTGTCGTCGAGGAGTACCGCGCTTCGGCGAGAGCCATGATGGCTGGACGCGGCCCACTGCCCGACGTGGCCGTCGAGGAGCGCATCATCGATGGCGTGCGGGTGTTCGTCGACACGCCTGAAGGTGTGGCCGATGACGATCGGCGAGTGTTCTTCGAGGTCCACGGTGGGGCGTTCATTCTCGACGACCCGATGCGTGGCACCGTCAAGGCGAAGATGATGCGCGCTCGCACCTGGTCGGTCGACTACCGGATGCCGCCCGCGCACCTGTACCCCGCGCCGCTGGACGATTGCATGACGGCGTACCGGGCGCTGCTCAACGAGCGCGAGCCGCACGAGATCATCGCCGGCGGTTCGTCCGCCGGTGGCAACCTCGTCGCGGCAACGATGTTGCGTGCCCGCGACGAGGGTTTGCCCCTGCCTGCCGCCGTCGTGCTGATGTCCGGTGGTTTCGATCTCACTGGTGCCGGCGACACGCTGGTGACGAACCTCGGCCTCGACAACGTGCTCACCGGCAGCATCACCCCTGTCGGTCGTATGTACGCGGGTGGTCACGACGTGCGCGACCCGTACCTCTCGCCGCTGTTCGGCGACTTCACCAACGGCTTCCCGCCGTCGATCCTCCTTTCGGGCACGCGAGATCTGTTCTTGTCGGACAGTGTGCGCATGCACCGTGCTCTGCGCCAGGCCGGCCTGCCATCCGAGCTGCATGTGTTCGAGGCCGCCGCCCATGGCCGCTACCTCGGCGCGGCGCCGGAGGAGCAGGACTACGAGGCCGAGGTTCAACGCTTCGCAGACGAACACTGGGCCAAGGGAGCAACACGATGAAGTCGATCCTCGAGACCGCGCTCGACGCGGTGGTCGGTGCCCTGCGCATCGAACGCACCGAGCAGGGAATCACCTTGCACCGCACGCCGGCCGACATCGATCAGGTGTGGGATCCGGCGATGGCGTTCGTCAGCACGGTGCCGTCCGGGGTGTCGCTCGATCTGCTCACCGACGCCGCCGAGATCGAGATCGAGCTCGGCGTGACGGTCGTGCGGGTCGCAGGGATGGCGGTCTCGCCGGCACCCTGCGTCGACATCGTCGTGGACGGCACTTTGGTGTCGTCCGCGCAGATCACCGACGTCACCGAGATGCACGTGAACATGGCGACGTTGGAGCTTCGCCAGGTCGATGGCGGCCCAGCGGTCGTGGGCGTGTCGTTGCCGCCGTCGGCCGGTGCCCGCCGCGTGGAGGTGTGGCTGCCGAATTCGGCGTCGACGATGCTGCGCGACGTGCGCGTGCCCGAAGGCGCGACGGCTCACCCCGCGCCCGCCGACCGTCCGCGCTGGGTGCACCACGGCAGCTCGATCAGCCATTGCGGGGAAGCGCCGTCGCCCACCGGCACCTGGCCGGCGCTCGTGGCAGGGACGGCGGGCCATGCGCTCACGAACCTCGGCCTCGCCGGCCAGTGCCAGCTCGATCAGCCCTTGGCCCGAGCGATCGCCGCCACGCCGGCCGACGTGATCAGCCTCAAGCTGGGGATCAACATCGTCAACGCCGACTCGATGCGCGAGCGCGCGTTCGTGCCTGCAGTGCACGCCTTCCTCGACACGGTGCGCGCTGGTCACCCGCACACGCCGCTGCTCGTGGTGTCGCCGATCTTCTGTCCGGTCGCCGAGGACCGCCCTGGCCCGACCGTGAACAACGGCTCGGGCAAGTTCGTCTCCGTCGCCCGGCCCGACGACCTCGCGGTCGGCGCGCTCACCCTGCGTCGGATCCGCGAGGTCCTGGAGATGATCGTCGCGGTGCGGCAGGGCAAGGGCGACACGAACCTGCACTTCCTGCACGGCACTGAACTGTTCGGCGAGGCTGACGCACACCTGATGCCCGACGACCTGCACCCGAACGGCGAGGGCTACGCGCTGATGGCCGAGCGCTTCCACGAGCGCGTTGTGGTGAACGGCCCGTTCGCGAAGGCAAAGCGGAGCGCGACGTGATCTACACATCCATCCGGCCCGGCGAGGTGTGGCTCGACACCTCCGGCAATCGCATCCAGGCTCACGGTGGCTCGATCTTCCACGAGGACGGCGTCTATTACTGGTACGGCGAGAACAAGGAACGCACGAAGCCGGACAACAGCATCTGGCACTGGGGCATCCGCTGCTACTCGTCGACCGATCTCTACAACTGGGACGACCTCGGCCTGATCGTGCCGCCCCAGCCCGACGACGAGTCGTCGCCGTTGCATCCTGCGCAGATGGTCGACCGGCCGCACATCATCCGTTCGCGCGAGACCGGCACGTACGTGTGCTGGATCAAGGTGATGTACCCCGACGGGTCACAGCGCTCTGTCGTGCTCACCGCCGACCGGTTCGTGGGCCCGTACACGGTGGTGCACAGTGCTCTGCGCCCGCTCGGCATGAGCGCCGGCGACTTCGATCTCGTCGTCGACCCTCACGATGGCAAGGCGTACTACTACTTCGAGCGTGTGCACAGTGAGTTGATCTGCGCCGATCTCACCGACGACTGCACGAACGTGACGGGGTACTACTCCACCCACTTCCCGTACGGCGTGCCGCCGTACGTGCGCGAGGCGCCCGCCCACTTCGTGCGCCACGGGCTGCACTACCTCATCACCTCGGGCACCACCGGCTACCTGCCGAACCCGTCGATGGTGGCGAGCGCGCCCAGCTACCACGGGCCGTGGACGGTGCTCGGCGACCCGCACGTGGGCGACGCGTCGTTGTCGTCGTTCAACTCGCAGGTGACATCGGTGTTCGAGGTGCCGGGCAAGCAGGATCTGTACATCGCGCTGGCCGACCGCTGGCTGCCCGGCTTGCCGGCAGCAGCGGGGGAGAGCTTCGCCAACGGCGACCTCGTGCGCCGCATCGCCTCAGCGTCGGCGCAGCGCACCGACCCGCACGGTCGCTTCGGCACCGCTCAGGAGTTCACCAAAGAAGTACCGATCGGGCCGGAGGTCGCGCAGATGGTGCAGATGCGCTGCGACACCTCGATCGCCGACTATGTGTGGCTGCCGATCCGCTTCGAGGGCGACGTGGCCCACCTCGACTGGCGCGACGAATGGAGCCTCGACGAGTTCGAGTGATCCAGAACCCTGGTTCTCGACCCACATCGACCACGGCCGGCCGTGGTCGATGTATGACAAGAACGGCGGGTCAGCGGGTCACTTGGGGGCGAAGCGCTGTCCGGCGTCGAGGCGGATGGTGCCGCCGTTCAGCATCGGGTTGTCGATGATCGCGCAGGCCAGGCGGGCGTACTCGTCGGGCTTGCCCGGGCGCTTGGGGAACGCTGCGTCGCGGGTGAGCGGGGCGAGGAATTCGTCGCTGAGCCCGGCCAGTGCGCCGGTCATGAACAGGCTGGGGGCGATGGCGTTCACACGGATGCCGTTGGGGCCGAGATCGCGGGCCATCGTCAACGACATGCCGGCGATGCCGGCCTTCGATGCGGCGTAGGCCACCTGGCCGATCTGGCCCTCGAAGGCTGCGATCGATGCGGTGTTGATGATGACACCGCGCTCGCCGTCGTCGTTGGGCTCGTTCTTGTTCATGTGCGCGGCCTGCAGGCGGTTGAGGTTGAACGTGGCGATCAGGTTGAGGTTCACGCAGCCCTGGAACGACTCGAGATCGTGGGGGCTGCCGTCCTTGCCCAGTGTCTTCTTGCCGATGCCGCCGCCGGCGGTGTTCACCGCCACGTCGAGGCCACCGAGGATCTCGACGGCGGCGTCGAGCGCGTGCTCGGTGCCCACATAATCGGTGACATCGCACTCGACGAAGTGGCCGCCGATCGCGGTGGCAACCTCGGGGCCGGCCGAGCCGGCGCGGTCGAGGATGACCACCTTGCCGCCGGCCGCGGCGATCCGCTCGGCGGTGGCCCGGGCCATGCCCGACGCTCCACCGACCACCACTGCGCGCACCTTCGAGACGTCCATGTCAGTCCTTTCGTTTCCCCAGGTCGCAGAGCGTAGAGGGCTGTGATCGCTCGGCGCTAGTTGCGTTCTCGCGCCGACGGACTGGGGCACCCGCGAGGTCGACCCGATGGTTGACGGCTTGGCACCCAGATGCTAAACACATGTTCAGCATCTGGGCGTGAGCGAAGGTGCCGGCCAGTCAGGAGCAGCAGACGATGACCATGGTGACCCTTTCCGAACTCCGGCTGCTGCCCGACGACGGCTCGCCCGTGTTCAGCCCGTACGCGTGCGACACGCCCTCGCTCGCCGAGCACGACTATGTGCAGGAGGAGTGGGTGGCTTCGGGCATGGAGGATGGTCACGCCTACGAGACCACGTTGTGCGTGCGCCGGCCGCGTGACGCGGCGCGCTGCAGCGGCACGGTGATCGTGGAGACGCTGCACGTGCACGGCATCGCGCCCGTGTGGTTGTACACCGGCGAGTACATCGTGCGTTCGGGGCACACGTGGGTGTGCGTGACCGCACAGAAGTTCACGCTCGACATGCACGTGAAGGGCTCGAACCCTGCGAGGTACGCGGCGATGCACATCGAGGGGCCTGACACCTCGGACTTCGACCCGATGCCGCGCCTCGACCAGCCCGACACGGCGGAGTTCTTCTGGTCGGAGTGCGAGCGCCGGGCCCGCGCCGCGAGCGCCATCCTCGCCCAGGTCGGCGCGGCGCTGCGTGCGCCCGGCGGGCCGGTGGCGAACGCCGTCGCCGCCCGCGTCATCCTCGCCGGCCACTCGCAGACGGGCAGTGTGGCCAGCTACTACCTGCGCGACGTGCACCATCAGCAGCGCCTCGCCGGCGGCGCCTCGATCTACGACGGGTTCTTCCCCACGGGATTCCCGTTCGAGCCGTACCGCAACGTCGGGGTGCCGGTGGTGCACGTGATGAGCGAAGGCGATGTCGCCCGGCCCGACTTCGCGTTCCGCCCTGCATACGCGGGCCGGCGCTACCGCCGCGACGACAGCGACACGCCCGGCGACCAGTACCGCCTCTACGAGCTCGCCGGAATCGCGCACATGGGCACCCGTGTGCCGCCGTACAACGACGCATCGCTGTGGATGGCCACCTTCCCCGACCAGGAGCGCGTCGCCTTCGGGCAGAGGATGAACAGCCTGCCCCACTTCGAGATGTTCAACATGTGCCTGCACCACCTCGTGCAGTGGGTGGCCTACGGCTCGGTGCCGCCGCGCGGTGAACGACTCCAGACGGGTTCCGATGGCTTCTTCGCCACCGACGAGCACGGCAACACGCTCGGGGGTGTGCGCTGCGCGCAGATGGACGTGCCGCACACGAAGTACTTGGCCAACCCGCTGGGGCCCGATGGTCGTCCGAGCTATGTGACCGTCGGCGTCGACGAACCGTTCGACACGGCCACGCTGCAGGAGTTGTACGGCGACCGGGCCACCTATGTCGAGCGCTTCAACACGCGGCTCGACGAGTTGATCGCGCACGGGTGGTTCCTGTCCGACGACGCACCGGCGATGCGTACCGAAGCGCAGCAGATCGACTTCTGAGGAGTGACGATGACGGTCGAAGTGTTCGACGAACTGGACGTGATGGTGCCGATGCGCGACGGCGTGCGCTTGCGCGCCGACGTGTTCCGCCCGGTGGGCGATGGGCCGTACCCGGTGCTGGTGATGCGCTACCCGTACAGCCCGCGCGACGGCTTCATGTCGATGTTCGGGCGCATGGCGGCCCAGCAGGGCTACGCAGTGGTGGTGCAGAGCTGCCGTGGCCGGTATGGGTCGGAAGGTGTGTTCTACCCGTTCGTGCCCGATGTCGCCGACAGCTACGACACCGTCGAGTGGGCCGCGGCACAGTCGTGGTCGAACGGCAAGGTGGGGATGTACGGCGTGTCGTACAGCGGGATGAGCCAGTGGACCGCGGCGATCTCGCGCCCGCCGCACCTGGTTTGCATCGCTCCGAGCCTGTGCACGTGGGACTGGACCGTCGGCGGCTGGTACCAGAACGACGGGGTGCTGACCATGGGCCTCGACGTGTTGTGGAGCGCGCAGATGACGGCGCACGAGGCCGAGCGCCGAGGCGTCGACTCGCCGCTGCCCGAGTTCGCAGAAGTGGCGCGGATGATCGACGGGGGAGCCCTCGGCAACCTCGACAAGCTCGGCGAGTTCCTCGCCATCCAGGTTGCTGCGGTGCAACCGCTGCTCGCCCAGCGCCCGCTCCGGGAGATCGCCGAGTTCGTGGAGTTGGCGCCGTGGTTCCGTGACTGGTGCGACCACCCGGATGAGGCCGACCCGTACAACCGTGCCACCAGCGCCGCGGCGCGGGCGACGGAGATCGACCTGCCGGTGCTGCACGTGGTGGGGTGGCAGGACTACTTCACCAAGGGCGGGCTGCAGGCCTACACCACGCTGCGCCGCGAGGCAGCCACCGAGGCGGCGCGACAGGGGCAGCGCCTCCTCGCCGGCCCGTGGAACCACAACGGCGGTTCGGCGCGCTCCGATGCCGGTTGGAACGCCGGCTTCTTCTTCGACTTCTCCGCCGAATCCACCATGATGCGCTTCTTCGCCGAACACCTGAAGGGCGAGGCCCCGGTGGCCGATGCCGCGCCCGTGAAGATCTACGTGATGGGCGCGAACGAGTGGCGCGACGAGCACGAGTGGCCCTTGGCGCGCACCGAGTGGACCGCGTACCACCTGCACGCGGGCGGCCGACTCGCCGGCGAGGCGCCCGCCGAGAACCCGCCAGAGCGCTACACGTACGACCCTCGCGATCTCGTCCCCGGACCGCTCGCGATCGGGCCGACGCTCGACGACCAGATCGACTTCGACGCGGTGGCAGCGCGACCCGACGTCCTCACGTACTCCACCGAGCCGTTCGCCACCGAAGTGGAGGTCACCGGCCCGGTTCGTGTCGAGCTGTGGGCCGCTTCGTCAGCGGTGAGCACCGACTTCGTCGCCAAGCTGATCGAGGTGTTCGCCGACGGCACGTGTGTGTCCCTGTGCCAGGGCGTGGTGCGCACTCACGGAGCGACCGCTGGAGCGGTGTACCGCCACGAGATCGACCTCGCGGCCACGAGCGTGGTGGTGAAGGCCGGCCACCACCTGCGCCTGCAGGTGGCCTCGAGCGAGTACCCCACCTACGAGCCCAACCCGAACACCGGCGGCCGCATCACCCACAGCACCGAGTCCGTGGTGGCGGCACAGTCCGTGTACCACGACCCGCTCCACCCCTCACGGGTGGTGCTGCCCATCATCCCTGGCTGACGCGGCGAGGAGAGGCTGATAGGGCTCCGCCTCGTCAGCGAGGAACACCACCGCGCTCGACGAGCTGCTGGGCGATCACGTTGCGTTGGATCTCGTTGGTGCCCTCGCCGACGATCATCAACGGCGCGTCGCGGAAGTAGCGCTCGACGTCGAACTCGGTGGAGTACCCATAGCCGCCGTGGATGCGGATGGCGTCGAGTGCGATCTCCATCGCTGTCTCTGACGCGAAGAGCTTGGCCATGCCGGCCTCCATGTCGCACCGCTCGCCGGCGTCGAAGCGCTCGGCGGCGAACAGCGTCAACTGGCGCGCTGCCGTGAGCTTGGTGGCCATGTTGGCCAGGTAGTTGCCGATCGACTGATGCTTCCAGATCGGCTTGCCGAACGATTCACGGTCCTGCGCGTACTGGAGCGCGTCGTCGAAGGCAGCCTGCGCGACGCCGAGGGCACGCGCGGCCACCTGGATCCGGCCGGTCTCGAGACCCTTCATCATCTGGGCGAACCCGCGGCCCTCGCTCTCGCCGAGCAGCGATGTGCACGGAGTGCGGTAGTCGTCGAAGATCAGCTCGCAGCTCTCGACGCCCTTGTAACCGAGTTTGGGTAGATCCTTCGACACGGTCAGGCCCGGACCGTGCTCGACGAGGAGGATGCTGATGCCGCGATGCTTCGGTTGCGCCGCGGGATCGGTCTTGCACATCACGGCGATCAACCCCGACCGGCGGGCGTTGGTGATCCAGGTCTTCGAACCGTTGACGACGTATTCGTCGCCCTCGCGAACGGCAACAGTGCGCATCGCCTGCAGATCGGAGCCACCCCCGGGCTCCGTGAGCGCCATGGTGGCGCGTACCTCGCCCGTCGCCATGCGCGGCAGGTAGTGCTTCTGCTGCTCGCGTGTAGCGAAGGCGAGGATCAGCTTCGACACCACCGTGTGCCCACCCATCGCGCCGGCCAGGCTCATCCACCCGCGCGCCAGCTCCTCGGTGACGTGCACGTAACACGGCATCGACACGGGCGTGCCGCCGAACTCTTCGGGGATCGCCAGGCCGAAGATGCCGAGATCCTTCATCTGCTCGATCATCCGCTCGGGGTACTCGTTGGCGTGCTCGATCGCCTGCACGAACGGTCGTACGTCGCGCTCGACGAAGTCGCGGACGGTGTTCACGATGAGCTGTTCGGTGTCGTTCAGGGTGGCCATGAGACTTGTTCCTCGGGATGAGCTACGGGCGGTCGAAGTGCGCATCGGCAAACGTACGCAGTTCACGGGTGACGTCGATGCCGGTCGGGGGTTGTACATCACTTCTTCGTAGCCCGTGACGGCCGGCCGCTCCAGCCGTCGGCCGGCGATCGTCGCTGAGTTCACGTATTCGGATTTCGAAAGAAATCCCTGGTCAATAGGTGTTTTCTGGTTGTGTCGGCGCGCGCCGTCTGATAGGTTCACGAACATGAGTTCGATGATCTCGTCAGCACTGGACGACACGGATTTCTTCCTATCGCCCGACGAATTCGTCGACGAGATGGTCGCTCACGAGCGCAATTCGGCCCGCCTCGCGTTGGCGCTGCGGCGGCTCGAGAACTCGGGTGAACTGGCCACCCACGACAAGGCACTCACCACCCGCGCCTGGCTGCGCGACAGGGCCCGGATGACCGACGAGCAGGCCGGCCGCTGGGTCAGTCGGGCACGTTTGCTCGATCGCTTCACCACGGTCGCCGACCGTGCCCTCACTGGTGAGTTGTCGGCCGGCCAGATCGATGTGCTGCGCGCGTTCTGCCCGCCGCGGCTGCGTCCGTTGATGGACGACCACCAACACGAGGTGATACCCACCCTCACCAGCCTCAGCACGGCCGACACGATCAAGGTGATGGACGACTGGCGCAAAAAGGCCGAGGCGATCATCGAGGGCAGCGAACCCCACGCCGAGCCGCAGCGGTCGTTGTCCATGACCACCGCCTCCGATGGTGGGCTGTTGGGCAAGTTCGAACTCCACGGCGGCGCTGCGGCAGAGGTCGCCGCCGCGCTCAAGACCGCCTCCACCTACGAGGGCGAACACGACACCCGCACCAAGTTGGAACGCGACGCCGACGCACTGCACGACGTCTGTGCGTTCTACAACCGTCAGAACGACAAGCCCACCACCAAGCGCCGCCACCCTCACGTCGAGCTGTCGTTGCGCGGCGACACCCTCACCAGCGACCTCCTGCTCGCCGAGCACCCCGAAACGGGGCGCCTGTTCGATCACGCCACCACCGAAACGGTGTTGTGCGACTGTCTCATCCACCAGATCATGCTCGGCACGAACGAACTGCCCATCGGCTACGGGCGGGCCCGCTACAGCGTGCCCCGCCACCTGTTCCGCCTCACCGCCCAACGAGACGGTGGCTGCCGCTTCCCCGGCTGCGACCGCCCCGTGTCGCACTGCGACGCCCACCACCTGCACCACTGGCGCAAAGGCGGCTTCACCGACTACGACAACCTCGGGTTGCTCTGCAGCCGCCACCACCACCTCGTGCACCGCGAGAAAGTGATCGTGAAAGTACTGCCCAGCGCCGAGATGCACTTCACCTGGCCAGACGGCACCCACCGCATCACCCAACCCCGCGGCAAACCACCCAAAGTGCCCTTGCCACCCGTGTGAGGGCGTGCCCGGTCACGGGCACTTGCGCGCGATCTATGATCGCGGCAGCGCCGCTGGGGGCGAGCGCGAAGGAGGTCACCATGGAGCGCGGCAATGTTGTCGACGATGGGCCGATGGCCGCGGGCGGTGGCGCGGCAGCGCCGTCCACGGTGCCGTGCCGGGTGTGCGGGGAGGACCGTCCCGCTGCGCCGGGACCATGTCCCAGCTGCGGCATGGACTGAGCCTGCACCAGCGGGTGGGCTCCGTCGCCGCACGGATCGGTCTCGAGCACGAGTACGCGCTCGCGCGTGACGGCACTCCGATCGATGTGCGTGGGTTGCTGCCGACGTTGGCGGTCGAAGGTCGGCGGATCGACCCCGGCGATCGGTACGCCATCCGCACGCCGACCGGTGTGGCGCTCACGGCTGACGGACGCGAGGCCGAGATCGCGACACCCCCCATAGTCGTCGCGCCCGGTGGCATGGCGCGGCTGGACGCGGTGGCCGACGCGGGGGAGCAGCTGCTCCTCGGTGCGCTCGTGCCCGGGATCACCGTGCAGGCGATGTCGACCCACTTCAACGTCGGGTTGGCGACCGACCTCGCCCGGCGGGTGGCGCCGATGTTCGCCCGCCGGTTCGGGGTGCCGTTGCTCCTGCTGACCGAGCGCACCGACGCGGACGGACTCCTGGTGCGGCCGCGCGTCGGTCGGCTGGAGCTCGGGACCGACTATGTGACCGGTGCTGCTCGACGGGCCGCAGCGGTGCTCGCCGCGGGCGGCGTCGCGGCCTGCGCGTGGGCCGCCGAGGGTAGGCGATCGGCCTCGCGTCTGCCCCCGCTGCTCGACCTGCTCTTGGTGCCGGCCCGAGAGCGCTATGGCTGGTACCTCGACCGGCGGGCCGCGGGTACCGACCTGTACGGCACCGGCCGCGCCACGGTGCTCCGTGTCGCCGGTGGCGGTTCGATCACTGCGCAGGAGCAGCTCGTCGCGGCGGCAGCGTGTGTGCGCGATGCCCTGGCGGAGCTCGTCTCGCCCCTCGACCTCGCCGACCTCGACGCGCTCGTCGACGGATTGCTGCCGCTCGCGATGGAACTTCCGATCGATCGTGTGCCGCGACCGGTGAGTGGTGGCTGCGCGGCCAACGAGTTCGGGCGAGCGCTCGCGACCCACCACCGCCCGGGGTTCGAGTGCGCGGCGATCGTGGCCAACTGGTGGGTCACCATCTTCGTGCTCGCCGGCGTACGCCGCGGGTATGTCGTCGTGCCCTCGGGGGTCCTCGCCCGGTTCCTCGATGACATGGAGTCCGGCGCGCTCGACGGGGAGGTGTCCGCGTTCCTTGCAGATGTGCCGCGGGGCCGGACGGTGCGCGGCTGGGCGGATGTCGAGCGGCTCACCGGCGTGGCGTGGTGCGACTCGCTGCCGCCGCGCTCGGCCTGGGTGCCTCCCGAGCGTGATGTCGCGGGGGCCTTGCGTACGCCCCCGGTGGCCGGTGTGACGACGAACCTGGTCCCGTCGGTGAGCGACAGCCCGCGGTGGGGCAAGGCAGTAGGGGTCAGCGCTGAGGTGCCACTCGCAGCCCCGCCTGCACAGGGCCCGCGGTCGGCGCGGCTGCCGGCGTGGGGGTGGCTGGTCGTCGCCGGCGTGCTCGTGGGCGCAACACTGTGGGCCGTGGGGGGTGGCGGTTCGAACGCGCCGGCCAACTCGACGGTGCCCGTCATCGGGACGACGGCCACCACCAGCGGAGTCGCGGCGACGACATCCACCACGGTGGCGGAGACCACGACGACGATCGCTCGCTTGGTCACTGGCACCTACACGGGCGTTGTCACCGTCGCCGCCGACCCGGCGGGCCACGACTGCTGTGTCGCGCCCAACACGACCTGGCAGGTGTTGCAGACGCGGAACACGGCGAGCGGGGCGATCACGCTCACGCTGGGCGAGATCTTCCCCGGTGTGTCGGCGACCGGCGAGATCGCCGCGATCGGTGCCCCGGTCGATCTGGCGACCACGGCGACGATCGCCAACTGCCCGGGCACGGAGGTGCGCTTCCAGGGCACGGTCACGGCAGAGGGCGGGGTCGTCGGAACCTTGACGGTGGGCGCCAACGGGACGCTGCCCACGGGGCAGGCGATCGTGTTCAGCGTCGACCTTCGCCAGACGGTCGACGGGCCCTGACCAGGTCGTGCACAGCGCGATGCATTCATGTGTCGCCAGTTCCAGAACAGTTTCTGCTTCTCCTGACGCGAGCCGCTCAGGCGATGGGAGCGCTGCGGCCACCCATCACCGGCCCGAGTCGCGTGGCGCCGTCGAGGCGGATCACCTCGCCATTCAGGTACGGCGTGCGGATGATCGTCTCGACGAGCCGTGCGTAGTCCGCCGGGTCGCCGAGCCGCTTGGGGAAGACGATGTCCTCCATCAGCAGGTGCTGTACCGCCGGCGACGACAGCCGGGGGGTGAGGAAGGCGCCGGGCGCGATGGCGCAGACGCGCACGCCGATGGCGGCGAGGTCGCGAGCCATCGGCAGGGTCATGCTCACCACGGCGCCCTTGGCCGCGGCGTACGGAACCATCGTCTGCTGGCCGTCGAAGGCGCTGATCGACGCGGTCTGCACGATGACACCGCGTTGCCCGTCGGCATCGGGCTCGTTCTCCGCGAAGGCCGCGGCTGACAGCCGTGCCAGGTTGAACGGGCCGACGACATGCAGTTCGAGGTTCTGACGAAGCACCTCCATCGGGATCGGAGCGCCGTCCGCGTCGACCAGCTTCGGGCTACGGATCACGACCCCCGTGGCGCTGACGGCGATGGAGAACGTGCCGAGGCGCTTGGCGGCAGCGATCGCTGCGCCCACCGCGGCGTCGTCAGTGCTGTCACCCGTCACGGACGCGACCCGATCCCCGAGCTCGTCGGCGAGCGCTGCGCTGCGCTCCGCATCGGGGTCGAGGATGATGCACCCGACGCCGAGCTCGACCAGTCGGCGCACGGTCGCGCCACCCAGGCCGCCTGCGCCGCCGGCCACGATCGCCGTCCTGCCGTGAAGTTCCATCATCGACCTCCAGCCTCAGAACCGGGTGATCCAGCCGCCGTCGATGAGGATCGTCTGCCCGTTGATCCAGTCGCCGGCCCGTGAACACAGCAACAGTAGGGCGCCGACGAGATCGTCGGGCGGGCCGGAGGTCTTGCCGGGGATCACCGCGGCGAGTGCGTCGCGGAACGGCGAGTCCTTCGGCAACGAGGCATAGCCGCTCTCGTTGTCGACGAGGCCGGGGGCGATGGCGTTGACGTTGATGTTGCGCCGGCCAAGCTCGGCGGCGAGGTTCATCGTCAGCCCGTGCAAGGCGTACTTGCTGACGCCGTAGATGCCGCCGGGCATGAACGCGCCGGCGCTGAGGCCGTTGACGATGCGGCCGCCACCGCGAGCCTCCATCGCGGGTACGACCGCCTGGGTGCACAGCAAGGGGCCGCGCAGGTTGACGTTCATCACGCGGTCCCATTGGTCGGCCGGGATGGTGGAGAGGCCGAACGGGGGCAGGTCGGTCATGATGGCCGCGTTGTTGACCAGGATGTCGATCCCGCCGAAGGCTTCGACTGCCGCGGCGGCCATGGTGAGCGACGATTCGGGGGAACGCACGTCGAGCGCCACGCCGATCGCGCGGTGCCCGTCGTTGCACAACTGTTCGGCGATGCTCGTCGCTGCGGCGCCGTCGAGGTCGGCGACCACGACTGCGGCTCCGGCAGCGCAGAGTGCGCGGGCGTAGACGACGCCGATTCCGCCGGCACCGCCGGTGATCACGGCGACCTTGCCGGTGAGGTCGAAGAGGTTGGTGACGGACATGCGCTTGACAAGACCACAAGAATCGTGTGAAGTCAAGTGACTTAGAAGATAAGCCGAGCGCCTTTCGGCCAGGAGGATGAGATGAACATCGACCGCACAGTGCCGCCGGTGCACCTGCACATCGGCAGCGAGCAACGTGCCGTCGGTCGCGGTGGGGTTCACCAGCACGTGTTCCCGGCCACGGGCGAGGTGCAGGGCGAGGTGCCGCTCGCCGACGCGACCGATGTCGATGATGCCGTGCGAGCCGCCAGTGCTGCGTTCGACGTGTGGCGCACCTTCACGCCTTGGCAGCGTCGCGACGCGCTCGTGCGGCTCGCCGGCTTGCTCGAACGCTCGCGTGACGAACTTGCCCGGCTGTCCGTCCTCGACAACGCGATGACCTACGGGATCGCCCACTTCACGGCAACCTCCGTCGGTGACTACGCGCGCTACTACGCCGGCTGGGCCGACAAGATCGAGGGGCGGGTCACCTCATCGCCGACGCACGGCCGCGAGTTGGCGTACACGACGCCCGAGCCGTACGGCGTGGTGGGCGTCATCATCACGTGGAACGGACCGCTGGTGTCGATCGGGATGAAGGTTCTCCCGGCGCTGGCCGCAGGAAACACCGTGGTGGTGAAGCCCAGTGAGCTGACACCCTACGCGACGGAACACTTCATGGCGCTCGTGCGCGAGGCGGGCATCCCCGATGGAGTCGTGAACATGGTGCCGGGCACGGCCGCTGCCGGCGAAGCGCTGGTGCGTCACCCCTTGGTGCAGAAGATCAGCTTCACCGGCGGGCCGGCGACAGCGCGACGGATTCTGGCCGCCTGCGCCGAAAACCTGAAGCCGGCGGTGATGGAGCTCGGGGGCAAGTCGGCGAGCCTGGTGTTCCCCGATGCCGACCTCGATGCCGTTGCCTTCACCGTCACGGCTTCGGTGCACCAGACACTCGCCGGGCAAGGGTGCGCGCTGGCGACCCGCCTGCTCGTGCACGACAGTGTGTACGAGGCACTCTCGGCGAAGGTGGTCGCGTTCACAAGGGCGATCACGCTCGGCGACCCGTTCGACCTCGCGATCGGCATGGGCCCGGTGGTGTCCCGCGACGCACAGCAACGCATCCTGGGCATGATCGAGCGTGCGCTTGCCGATGGCTCGGCGACGTTGCTGTGCGGCGGTGGCGTTCCGGCCGACACGCCACCGAACGGCTTCTACGTACAGCCGACGGTGCTCGGCGACGTCGATCCGAAGAGCGAAGTGGCCCAGGTGGAGGTGTTCGGGCCGGTGCTGTCGCTGATGCGGTTCCACAGCGAGGAAGAGGCGTTGGAGATCGCCAACGGCACCGCGTACGGTCTCGCCTCGTACCTCTGGGCGAACGACGTTCGCCGGATCAACCGTCTGGTGCCGAGGCTGGAGGCCGGCGGCGTCTACGTGAACGGCGCGTCGCCCGTGGTGGGCTGCGAGCTGCCCTTCGGTGGGGTCGGCATCTCCGGATTCGGCCGTGAAGGTGGTCTGGAAGGATTGCACGAGTTCCTACGCACGAAGGCGGTGGCCGTCAAGTGAGCGTCCCGTTCGAGCTCGGCGGCAGTGTTGCCGCGCTCACCGGTGCCGGCAGTGGCATCGGTCGCTCCACGGCACTCGCTCTCGCCAAACACGGTGCGAGCGTCGTGGTGAGCGACATCGACGCGGCGCGGGCGGAGGAGACGGCGGCGCTGGTGCGTGCCGGCGGCGGCGAAGCAGTGGCGACGCGGGTCGATGTCGCCTTCGACGGCGACCTCGAACGGCTGCGCGACCTGTGCCTCGATCGGTACGGCCGCGTGGATGTCGTGGTGAACAACGTCGGCGTGATCGCGATGGGTCCACCCGAGACACTGCCGCTGGAGGCGTGGCAGAGGGTGCTCGACCTCAACGTGTTGGGCATCGTGCGCAGCAACCTGGCCTTCCTGCCCCTGCTCATCGAGCAAGGGCGTGGGCACATCGTCAACACCGCGTCGGCCTCGGGTCTGTTGGCCTACGGCTTCGATCGCCTGCCCTACGTCGCCAGCAAGCACGCCGTCGTCGGGCTCTCCGAGTCCCTCGCGCTCTACCTCGGCCCCCGTGGCATCGGGGTCACCTGTGCGTGCCCGTCGGGGGTGGCCACCAACATCGTCGAGCAGATCACGTTCTACGGTGCCGCTACCGCGCCCCGCGCGCCGCAACACGGTGTGGTCGGCCCCGACGAGGTGGCCGACCTCATCGTCGATGCGATCGAAGGCGGACGGTTCCTCGTCGTGACCGCACCGGAGATCCACGACGAACTCGTGGAACGGGCCACGGACCCAGAGGCGTACCTCCAGCGGTTGATCGAGGAGCAGAATTCATGATGAGGGTCGGATTCGTCGGCCTGGGCAGCCAGGGTGCGCCGATGGCGCGGCGCATCGTCGATGCCGGCTTTCCCACCATGCTGTGGGCGCGCCGGGCGGGTTCGCTCGAGCCGTTCGCGGACTCGGCCGCCCTGGTGGCCGGATCGCTCGCCGAACTCGGCGCGTTCAGCGACGTGCTGTGCGTGTGCGTGGTCGACGATGCCGGGGTCGGCGAAGTGCTGCTCGGCGCGCAGGGCGCGCTCGCCTCGATGCGCGACGGTGCGGTCGTGGCCGTGCACAGCACGGTGCACCCCGACACCTGCCTGCGGTTGCAGGCCGATCACCCGCGCCTGCACGTGGTCGATGCGCCGGTCAGCGGGGGAGGGCAGAAGGCCGCGGCCGGGGAACTGGTGGTGATGGTGGGCGGCGACGCGGACGTGGTGCAACGGTGCCGCCCGGTGTTCGACACGTTCGGCGATCCGGTGCTGCACCTCGGCCCACTCGGCGCCGGCCAGATCATGAAGGTGTTGAACAACACCGTCTTCACCGCGCACCTGGCGCTCGCGGCCGAGGTGTTCGAACTCGCGGTCGCCCGTGGCCTCGACCATGCGGCCGTCGCGGCGGTCCTGCTGGGTGGCAGCGGCCGTAGCTACGGCGCAGAGGTCGCTGCCCGCGCGGGCTACAGCCTCGAGCGCATGGCGGCGACGGCCGGTGGTCTGCTGGCCAAGGACGTCGGCATCCTCGCCGACCACCTCGGGCTCGACGATTCGACACTGCTGCGCACGGCGGATGCGGCCCTGCAGCGAATGGGGCTGGCACGTCCCGGGAGGGGGAACTGACATGAGCGCGCCCGAGATTGAGGGAGCGGTCTGGCTTCGACCAGGGCTGGGGGTGCGCGAGCGTCGCCTCGTGACGGTCGTGTGTGTGGCGGCGGCGGTCGACGTGCCGCAGGTCGAAGCGCAGGTGTACGGAGCGTTGAGGAGCGGCGACCTCACCATCGAGCAGTTGAACGAAGCGACACTGCACTTCGCGGTCTACTGCGGTTGGCCACGAGCGTCGCAACTCGAGGGGTGTGTACGGAGCCAGTGGAAACGCCTGCACGACGAACAGGGCCTGCCCACTCCGACGCTGCCGACGCTGACCGTCGAGGACCTCGGTACCCACGACCCACAGACGCGCATCGACGAAGGCGTCGAGTGCTTCAAGGAGGTCAACCTCATCCAGGCGCCGTCGCAGGACTCGCCGTACTACTACGCAGGCATCCTCAACTTCGTGTTCGGGCACCTGTGGCGCCGGCCCGGCCTCACCCGGCGCGAGCGTCGCCTGCTCACGATCCCGTGCGTGGGCGTGTCCGATGCGATCGGCCCGATCTGGTCGCACGTCACCTCGGCGCTCGGGTCGGGAGACCTCACTTCCGAGGAGATGGGCGAGGTGATCGCCCAGTTCGAGGCCTACGCCGGTGAGGCGCGAGCCGAGGTGCTCCGCGGAGTGCTCACCCAGTGGCAGACTCAACGGCCGTGACACCGACTACGACGCTCGGGAAACCCTCGAGCGCGCTGCGGATCGTGCTCACGGCCGAGCGGCTGTTCGCCCTGCACGGAATCGATGGTGTGTCGCTGCGGCAAATCGCGGCCGAGGCCGGGTCGGGAAACAACTCGGCGGTGCACTACCACTTCGGTTCGAAGGATGCCCTGATCGTCGCGATCTTCGAGCACCGCCTCCCGCAGTTGAACAGCGCGCGCCAACTGCTCGCAATGCGGTGCGACCACGACGACCTGCGTTCGCGTCTCGAAGCGCACTACCTGCCGTTGTTCAGTCTGGCGGAGGAGCCGGACAACCTCTACGTGTCGTTCGTGGAACAGCTGCAGCGCCAGCAGAAGACGGCGACCGCGCCGATCGCCGGGCTGCGGGGCTTGCCCGACGAAGGGCGCAGTGAGCACGAGGAGTTCCGCCGCGATCTCGATCGGCTGTTGGCACATGTCGACGCTCCGTTGCGCCATGTGCGTGTCTCGCAGACGGAGTTGATGTGTCTGCATCTCGCCGGTGACCGCGAACGCACCAGGGAGGGCGGTGGCGCGGTGCCGCCGTTCGGGCTCTTCGTCGAATCCGTGCTCGACGGCACGGCAGCGTTCCTCGGAGCGCCGCCAACGCGTATGTCGCGGTAGGGCTACTGCACCCGCGAGGTGTATCGCTGCCCGCCCGCCGACTGCTCACTGACCGAACCATCGGGCAGCACCACCTCGGCGGTGGCGCCCGGGGGTACGGAGACGTCCATTACGAACATGCCGTCGGTGAGGTGCCACGCCACCGAGATCAGGCCGAACGGCGATTCGTGGGTGGCGGCGGCCGACGTGAGCCCGCCGCCCGGCCGCGGGGCGACCCGGAACCGCTGGTAGCCGGGATGGTCGGCCAGGATCTGGATGCCGGCGACGTAGCGGTGCAGGAACGTGATCACCGCACCCTTGCTGTAGTGGTTGAGGCTTGCGTGGGGCACGCCCTCGGCGTCGATGCCCTCCCACTCCTCCCACACCGTGGTGGCGCCGCGCGACAGCATCGCCAACCACGACGGCGGCGTGTCCTGCAGCAGCACCTCGTAGGCGACATCGAGGTGGCCCGTGTCGGCGAGCACCGGCAGCAGGAAGGGCGTCGACAGGAACCCGGTGCCCAGGTGGCCGCCGGCCTCGGCGATCAGCTGCACCAGCCGCGCCGCCACCACTGGGCGCCACTCATCGGGCACCAGCCCGAACGCCAATGCGCGGACATGGTTGGCCTGGGTGTCGGGGGAGAGGTGGCCGGCCGCGTCGAGGTACTCGCGACGCCATGCGTCGAGGGCACCGGCAGCGAGTGCCCCGTGGAGGGCGGCGATCTCGTCGTGGCCGAGGAGGCGCGCCGCGGCCGCGACGATCGCGGCCGAGCGATGGAAGTAGGCGGTGGCGACGTGACCCTTGTCGGCCATGAACTCCTCGGCCGTCAGCTCGCTGTGGCCGGGCTCGAGCCATTCGCCCCAGTGGAAGCCGGTGTCCCACAGGAATTGCTCATGGGGCGCGGCCTGCGCCGAGCGAGCGATTCGCGACTCGTGGCGTCCGTTCGCTGCGGCGTCGGCCGCGAAGCCGACCCAGCGCACCATCGCGTCGAGACACTCGGCGAGGAACTGGGTGTCGCCGGTGGCGAGGTACAGCTCCCACGGCACGATCGTGATCGCATCGCCCCAGCCGGCCGAACCCTGCAGGAGGTCCCAGACCGTGTCGCCGTTACGCAGTGCATTGAGGCGCAGCGGGTCGGGTGACACGTTGAGGATGCGGCCGGTCGCTTGCTGCTCGGCCATCACGTCGAGCAGCCACTTGCGGGTGAACCCGGCGACGTCGTAGAGGAACGCGGCCGATGGCACGAAGATCTGGTAGTCGCCCGTCCAGGCCATCCGCTCGCGGTGGGGGCAGTCGGTGGGCACGTCGCAGGCGTTGCCGCGAAAGCTCCAGCGGGTGGCCTCGTGCAGCCAGTTGAGGCGCTCGTCGCTGCAGGTGAACGTGCCGATCGGTCGCAGGTCGGTGTGCACCACGATGCCGGTGACGTCGTCGGCGGTCAGTGGCCGATCGGCCCCGTCGATGCGCACGTACTGGAAACCGTGGGTGGTGTGCCGCGGCTCGAACGTGTCACCGGCCACCCCGCGAGAGATCACCCGGTCGACCATGCCGGCGTCGTGGCCCTCGCCCGAGAAGCGGTCGAGCACGTCGAGATGGTCGCGGCGCACGTCGCCGTTCGGCCACAGGGCTTCGCCATGGGTGAGGACGATCTCGCCGTCGGCCGGGGCGGCGACGGTGATGCGGACCCAGCCGTTGATGTTCTGGCCGAGGTCGACCACCTGTGCGCCATCGGCGAGCGTGGCGATGCGCACGGGGCGGATCTCCTCCACGCGACGCACCGGGGGAGCGGGCGACCAACACAGCGTGTCGGTGCCCATATCGCGCACCTGTACGGGGCGCACCGGGTCGGGCAGTCGGCGCAGATCGGTGGTCTGGCCACGCATCAGGTCGGCGGCGACGATCTGCGAGACGTCGCACGTCCACGCCGGGCCAGTGGCGACCACTTGTTCGCCGAGATGGAGCTGGGCGAGGAAGGCGACCTGCGTGCCGTAGCAATCGCGCATCTGGTTGATCGAGTTGCAGCCGCGGTACCAGCCGTCGCTCAGCAGCACTTCCCAGCGGTTGCGACCCGGCGCGAGCAGATCACGGATGTCGTAGGTCTGCACCTGCAGGCGGGTCTCATAGCTCGTGTAACCGGGAGTGAGCTCCATGTCGCCCACTCGCCGTCCGTTGAGGAAGCACTCGTACACGCCGTGTGCCGTCGAGTGCATCCAGGCCATGTTCGGTACCGCCGCGAGGTCGAAGTCGCGCCGTAGGAGGTAGGCCGGGCGGTCGCCGGCGCGGGCCCTATCCTCCTCCGCGGGCCCGATCCACTCGGCCGTCCAATCGACGGCGGGTGAACCGGTTGCCTCGCTCACGGCGCGGTCCCCTCGATTTCGTCGATGAGGCGGGCCACGAACGCCCGCGCCTCCTCGTGACCGAGCGAGATGCCGAGCTCGTGTTCTTCGCCGACGATCCTGCCCAGGCTGGTGATCGCCACCACGACGCCGGCGACGTCGGCTGGGTCGATCTTCAAGGCTCCGCGTGCGGCCATGTTCTTGAGGATGTCGATCTGTTGCGCGCGAAAGCGCGCTGCGTGGCGGGCGATCTCTGCACTGATCTCTGTGCGGTGAAGCGCCAGCGTGGCGAACTCGGCGGTGGCCCTCGCTCCGGCGGGGTGGCTGGTGAAGTTCCACAGCGCCAGCAGAGGGCGGGGAGAAGCGAGTGCCCTCTCCTGGCGGGCCAGGTTCTCGTCGGCAATCCGCGTCAGGAGCTCGATGAACAGATCGTCCATGCTGCGGAAGTAGTAGTGCACCAGCGGCGAGGTGACCTCGGCCACCTGTGCGATCCGTCGCGACGTGACGGCGGCGTACCCCTCCTCGACCATCAGGCGCTCGGCGACCTCCAGCAGGCGCAGCCGTGTCGTCGAGTCGGCGCCTCCGATCCGGCGCGGCTGCGTCATGAGAGCATCGGCATTGAGCGACTGCACAGCATCTTGCAGAGGTTAGCAAACAAGGGAGTGCAGGACCATTGCATTGTCGCGTCCGATGTGCTTAGCATGTGCTCAGCATCGCCCGGGGCGGTGCTGTCGTGACCCCAGGGAGGCTCCGTGACCACCGCATCGCCCGATCGCGTGCAATTCGATCCCTATGCGCCGCACCTTCGGGTGGCGCCGTGGGACACCTACCGGCGCATGCGTGACGAGGAGCCGCTGTACTACAACGAGGAGCACGACGTGTACGCCTTGTCGCGTCACGCCGACGTGGAGGCCGCGTTCAAGGACTGGGAGACGTTCTCCTCCAAGCGCGGCGACATCCTCGAGTTCGTGAAGGCGGGAGTCGAGTATCCGCCCGGGTTGGTGATCTGGGAGGACCCGCCCACGCACACCGTGCACCGCGCCCTGATGGCCCGCATGTTCACCCCGAAGAAGGTGTCCTCGCTGGAGCCGCTGATGCGCCGCTTCTGTGCCGACGTGCTCGATCCGCTGCGCGGCGCCGATCGATTCAACTTCGTCACCGATCTCGGCAACGAGTTGCCGATGCGCGTGATCGGCATGCTGCTCGGCATTCCCGAGCAGGATCAGGCGGCCGTGCGTGACAACACGTACGCCTCGCTGCACACAGAGGAGGGCCAGCCGATGAACGTGGCGACACACAGGATCGTGCGCGGCGACGAGTTCGCCGAGTACATCGACTGGCGCGTCGACCACCCCTCCGACGACATCATGACCGAGCTGCTGAACGCCGAGTTCGAGGACGAGCACGGAGTGCACCGCAAGCTCACCCGCGACGAATTGCTCACCTACGTCAGCGTCGTGGCGGCCGCCGGCAACGAGACCACCAGCCGCCTCATCGGTTGGCTCGGCAAGGTGTTCGGCGAGCATCCCGACCAGCGGCGCCTCGTCACCAACGACCGCTCGCTGCTGCCGGCAGCCATCGACGAGGTGCTGCGTTACGAGCCCACGGGGCTGCACACGGCGCGGTATGTCACCAAGGACGTGGACTTCCACGGCACCACGGTGCCGGCCGGTAGTGCGATCCTGTTGCTGATGGGCTCGGCCAACCGTGACGACCGTCGGTTCACGAACCCCGACGAGTTCAACGTGTTGCGCAACGAAGGCCAGCACACCAGCTTCGGCTTCGGGACGCACTTCTGCCTGGGGGCGTCGCTGGCACGCATGGAGGGTCGCATCGCCCTCGACGAGGTGCTGAACCGCTTCCCCGATTGGGAGCTCGACTACGACAACCTGGAGATGACCACCACCTCCACCGTCCGCGGTTGGGAGACCCTGCCGACGTTCGTTCGATGAACCGGCTACCGCCCCTGGGTCTCCAGCTCTACACGGTCCGCCACGAGATGGACCGCGACGCGCGCGCGGCCTTGCGGCTCGTGGCGGACATCGGTTTTGACGGGGTGGAGCTGGCCGGGCTGCACGGGGTGGCGCCGGCCGAGTTCCGGGCGCTGCTCGACGACCTCGGGTTGACGCTCGTGAGTGCGATGATCGGGCTGACCGGCGACGGGCTCGCGGCGGACACGCTGGAGTTCGCCACTGCCGTCGGAGCGCCGCGGCTGGTGGTGAATGCGTGGGAGACCGACTTCGCCACCGTCGACGCGATCGACAGGTTGGCCGAGTCCTTCAACCGGGCGGCGGCACAGGCCCGCGCGGCTGGTGTCGATCTCGGGTACCACAACCACTTCTGGGAATTCCGGCCTTCGGCAGCGGGGGCGAACCCGATGGCCGAGTTCGCGTCGCGCCTCGAGGGCGGCTTCTTCGAGCTCGACATCTACTGGCTGAGTGCGGTGCGCACGGACTGGGCGGTGGCGCTCGCCCCGATCGCCGATCGGGTGCGCACCGTCCACGTGAAGGACGGTCCCGGAACCCTGCCCACAGCCGACTGGCGGATCGACCCGATGACTCCCGCAGGCACCGGCACGGTCGACGTGGTGGGCATGCTGGCGGCAGTGCCGGCCGCCGAGTGGCACGTGGTGGAGTTCGACGAGTGCTCCGGCGACGTGTGCGCCGCGATCGCGGCCAGCCGCCGGTTCCTCGTGGAGGCCGGCCTGTCCGGTTCGGACTGATGGACAGGAACGGTCAACGGTGGTGTTGACAGATCCCCCGTCAACGTGTACGTTGACGGATACACACCACGTCCCCGCACCTGGAGGCACAGCCCGATGGAATTCCAGCAGTACAGCCCCGACATGACCTACACCGAGCGCCCCTACCCGGTGTTCGACTGCGACATGCACTTCTACGAGGAGGCGGATTCGTTCACCCGCTACCTGCCCAACGAGTACAAGGGCCTCGTGCGGATGGCGAACATCGACGGTCGCAACAAGATGATCGTGCGCGGCCGAGTGTCGGACTACATCCCCAACCCGACCTTCGATGTGGTGGCCGCCCCCTGCTCGGGCTTCGAGTACTTCTCGGGCAAGAACGTCCACGGCAAGAGCTTCAAGGAGATCGTCACGCCGATGAAGGCGATCCCCGAGTTCACCGACCCGGGTGCGCGCATGAAGCTGATGGACAAGATGCACGTCGATGCCATCGTCAACTTCCCGACCCTCGCCTCGATCCTCGAGGTCAATTTCATGGACGACCCCGACGGCACCCAGGTGTTCATCCACGCCTTCAACCAGTGGATGTACGACGAGTGGGGCTTCAACGTCGACAACCGCATCTTCACCACCCCGGTGATGAACCTCTCCAAGGTCGATGGCGCCTGCCGCGAGCTGGAGTGGGCGCTCGAGCGTGGTGCCAAGACCGTGCTCGTGCGCCCCGCGCCGGTGGCCGGCTACCGCGGGCCGACATCGCCCTTCCTGCCCCACACCGACCCGTTCTGGCGGATGATCGAGGAGAACGACATCCCGGTCATGTTCCACGCCAGCGACTCGGGCTACACCAAGTACACCAACGACTGGGCCGGCAGCGACCTCGAGATGCGTCCGTTCGAGTTCGACGTGTTCCGTGCGCTCTCCGAGGATCAGCGCCCGATCATGGACACCGTGCTCGCCGCGGTGGGCCAGGGCATGCTGTCCCGCTTCCCGAAGGTGAAGATCGCCTCGATCGAGTGCGGCAGCAAGTGGCTGAACCGGGCGATGGAGAAGTTCGACACGGTGTACGGCAAGATGCCGCACATGTTCGCCGAGCACCCCCGCGAGACGATCAAGCGTGCGCTCTACGTGGCTCCGTACTGGGAAGATCCGCTGCAGCCGCTGATCGAGACGATCGGCCTCGACCACATCCTGTTCAACAGCGACTGGCCGCACCCGGAGGGTCTCGCCGACCCGAACGAGTACGCCCTGTACGCCGAGAACGAGGTGGGCGTGTCGCCCGGCGACGCCGCCAAGATCATGGGCGGCAACATGTTCGACCTGATCGGCGTCACCCCCGGCTGATCGCCAGTAGTTCCAACCCCCCACACATCGCAGGAACCCGGCCAGGCGGATGGCCGGGTTCCTCGATGTCTCTGGCCAGGTGTGGCGCTCGACGGCTCAGCCGGCCGCGCCGTGGATGATGACGCGGGTGAGCTGGTCGGCGAGTTCGTGTGCGGCGACCGGTCCCTTCGGGTCGAACCAGCGCTGCGCCCAACTGCCCATGCCGATGAGCGCAGTCGTGAACATCGCCGGCGGCACCTCGGAGCGGAACACGCCGAGGGTGCGCCCGCTCTCGAAGATGCTCGTGACCGCAGCCTCGTAGCGTCGTCGGCGGGAGTTGATCGCCCGCAGCCAGTCGCGGTTGTCGCCGGTCATCTGCTTGGTGACGTCCTCCTGCAGGAAGATGTTCACGTAGTGGAAGTCGCTGCGGGTCGTCGATTCGATGTTCATCAGGAAGACGCGGGCGACCTTGTCCTCCGGCGTGCCCTCACCGCGGGCGATCTCCTCCGCCGCGTCGGCGTAGCCGGCGAACGCGGCCACGGTGGCGTTCTGCACCAGCTCCTGCTTGCTGGCGAAGTAGTAGTAGAGCGTGGCGCGATCGAGATCGAGCGCCTCGGCGATGTCCTTGAACGACGTCGCGCTGTAACCCTTGGCCAAGAACACGTTCGCGGCCGCGGCCATGATTTCCGCGCGGCGGGCCTCGTAGGCCGGGCCGGACTCCTGCTTCGCGTTGGCGCGCCGACGCCCGATGTTGCTGGTGCGCGTGTCTCGTGGGTGAATGGTGTCGTCGGCGGCCACTGCTCACGACGGTACCACCGTGGGATCAACTGGCGTGTTGACCCGGCGGGGGTGACGCCGGAGCACCCAGGGAGGGGAGGAAGAAGGCTTCCTGGTGGGCACGCATCAGCGGCTCACTCATCGGGGGACATCCCGATCCCCTTCCTCGATGCTCCGGCGTCACCTCCGTTCTGTGTGGGGCCTATTCGGCCCAGCGGTCGTCGTACTCGTCGCGGCCGGCGAACCACGCCGCGACCTGCGCTGATGCCACCCGTTGCGCCACGACGGCACAGTGGCACCCGGCGTGGGCGCGGTGGCGGTCGGCGGCCTCGGAGGTCGCGAACCAGCGGTGGGCAGCGTGGGCCTTGCACGCGCCGCAGGCGGTGCGCACGTTGCGCGTGGACAGTCGGTAGGCCACGGCATCGAGCGTGGGTTCGGGGGTGGCCGGTGTCGTCGAGGCCGGTGTCGTCGATTCCGCCGTGGTGCTGCTCGAACTGCTGCTCGGGGGCGCGCTCGCGGTGCCGCCGGTCGTGGCATCGTCGCGAACGCACGCGGCGAGGGCGCCTGCGAGCGTCAGCCCCGCGCCGAACCTGGCCGTCGTGCCGAGGAACTCGCGTCGCTCCATCGCGTCACATTACGACGTACCGCGGGCCAGCCGGTTCAGTCGCGGCGGATCTCGGCGCGCACCTCTTCGTCGTGCTCGCCGAGCAGGGGAGCGCGGCGGTTGGCGCCACTCTTGGTGCGGCTGAACTTGATCGGGCTGTTGGCGAACACGGTGGGCCGCTCGGCGCCGGGCGTCTCCAGCGCGACGAGCATCTCTCGCGCCGGCAGGTGCGGGTCGTCGAACAGCATCGCGTTCGTGTTCACCGGGCCGACGGGCACCTTCCCACCGAGCTCGGCGAGCACCTCCTCGGTGGTACGCGAGGCGAGCCACTCCTCGATGTAGGGCATCACCAGGCTGCGATCGGCGTTGCGCGCGCGATTGCTGTTGGTGCGCGGGTCGTCGATCCACTCGGGCTTGCCGATGATGCGGCACAGGATCGGCCAGTGGTTGGTGGGCGCGGCCATCGCGCAGGCGCCATCCTTCGTGCGGAAGATGCCGAAGGGGATGTGGATCGGGTGCTCGTTGCCGTTGGGCACGTCGGTGCGGCCCCAGTAGCTGTAGCGGTAGATCGTTTCCTCGTTGAGCGCGACGAGTGCGTCGTACATCGCCACATCCACGAACTGGCCCTTGCCGGTGTTACGTGCCTCGTGCACCGCGGCGACGATGCCGAGCGCGAGCAGGGTGGCCGGGTAGGTGTCGCCGATGCTCGGGCCCACGCGCATGCCGACGGTGCCCTTCTCGCCGGTGGAGGCCACCAGGCCGCTCATCGCCTGGGCCACGACATCGAACGCGGGCCACTCGGCGTAGGGGCTCTCACCCGTGCGTGGATCGCCGAACCCGCGCACCGCGCCGTACACCAGGCGCGGGTTGATCTCGCTGAGCACCTCGTAGCCGATGCCCAACTTGTCGAGCACGCCGATGCGGAAGTTCTCCACCACCACATCCGCGTCGCGCACCAGTTCCTTCAGGGTCCCGCGGTCGGCTTCCTGGTTGAGGTCGAGCACGATGCTGCGCTTGGAGCGGTTGACGCTGGCGAAGTAGCCGCCGTAGTGGCGCTGCTCGTCGCCCTTGGTGAACGGGCCGCCCGAGCGGGTGAAGTCGCCCTTGGGCGGCTCGACCTTGATCACATCCGCGCCCATGTCGGCGAGCAGCATCGTGCAGAACGGCCCGGCGAGTGCGGCGGTGAGATCGATGATGCGCACGTCGGTGAGCGGCCCGCTGCGCTGGGGGAGCGGCGGCACCGCGTGGTGGTGACCCTCAGTGTGATCCATGGTGCTCCCTGCCTACCGACCTTGGTGCTACTCCGGTTCTCGGACGTGGAGAGTATAGTTCTCGCATGCGTATCGGTCTCATGGTCGGCCCCGAGCGGGCGCGTTATTCCACGAAGGTGGAGCGCATGTTGCGCGACGCCAAGTGGGCCGAGGACAACGGGCTGCACACGGTGTGGGTGCCCCAGGTGCCCGACGAGTTCGATGCGATGACCGCGGTGGCGCTGATGGCGCAGGCCACGTCGCGCATCGAGATCGGTACGGCCGTGGTGCCCCTGCAGTCGCGCCACCCGATCGCGCTCGTGCAGCAGTCGCTCTCCACCCAGCTGGTGGCCCAGGGGCGCTTCACGCTCGGCGTGGGCCCGTCGCACCACTGGATCATCGAAGACATGCTCGGCCTGCCGTACGACAAGCCGGCCTCCACGGTGAACGACTACCTCGACGTGCTCGACGCGGCCATGGCCGGCCCGGGCACGATCGAGGTGCAGAACAACTCGTTCCGCATCAACAACCCGATGTACGTCACCGACGCGCCGCGCATGCAGGTGATGATCGCCGCGCTCGGCCCGGTGATGTTGAAGATCGCCGGCTCGCGCACGGATGGCACGATCCTGTGGCTGGCCGACGAGAAGGCGATCGGGTCGTACATCGCCCCGCGCATCAACGAGGCTGCGGTCGCCGCCGGCCGCCCGGCACCCCGCGTCGTTGCCGGCGTGCCGGTGACCCTGTGTCTGCCCAGTGAGGTGGAGGCTGCCAAGGCCCGCGCCAACCGGGTGCTCAGCGAGTCGAGCATCTCGCCCAACTATCAGCGCCTGCTCGACAAGGGCGATGCCACCAGCGTCGGCGACATCCTCGCCGCCGGCGACGAGGAGATGGTGCGCCGCCGCATCCAGTCGTTCGTCGATGCCGGCACCACCGACATCTCGGTGCGGGTGGTGCCCATCGGTGAGACCCGCGATGAGTTGATCGCCTCGATGCAGCGCACCCGCGAGTTCGTCGCCGCGCTGGCGCAGGAGACCCGCGGAGAGTAAGGTTCTCCTTACACGGTTACGACGGTCTCACTGACAGCGGCCGATCTCACAGGGGGAACGATGACCTCGCTCAATGGCATTCCGGTGTTCGACGCCGACAACCACTTCTACGAGACCACCGAGGCGTTCACCCGCTACCTGCCCAAGCAGTACCAGAACGCGATCCAGTATGTGCAGGTGAACGGCCGCACCAAGCTGGCCGTCGGCGGCAAGATCACCGAGTACATCCCCAACCCCACCTTCGACAAGGTGGCTCGTCCTGGTGCCCAGGAGCAGTACTACCGCGTGGGCAACCCGAACGGGCTCAGCCGGCGGGAACTGTTCGGCGAGCCCATCGCCTCGCCGCCGTCGTACCGCAACGCGGAGGATCGCATCAAGCTGATGGACGAGCAGGGCATCGACCGCACCCTGATGTTCCCCACCCTGGCCAGCGTGCTCGAAGAGCGCATGAAGCACGACCCCGAGTTCCTCCATGCGGCCATCCACGCGCTCAATCAGTGGATGCACGAGGAGTGGCCGTTCCAGTACGAGAACCGCATCTACAGCACCCCCGTCATCACCCTGCCGATCGTCGACAAGGCGATCGAAGAGCTCGACTGGCTGCTCGAGCGCGGCGCCAAGGCGATCCTCATCCGCCCCGCGCCGGTGCCCGGCTACAAAGGTCCGCGGTCGTTCGCCCTTCCCGAGTTCGATCCGTTCTGGAAGAAGATCGTCGAGAACGACGTGCTGGTGTGCCTGCACTCCAGCGACAGTGGCTACGACCGCTGGGCCAACGAGTGGACGGGCAGCGACCGCGAATTCCTGCCGTTCCAGCCCACAGCGTTCCGCATGCTGTGGTCGTGGCGTCCGATCGAGGACGCCGTCGCGTCGCTGATCATGGAGGGGTGCCTGGCGCGCTTCCCCGAGCTGAAGATCCTCATCGTCGAGAACGGCGCCAGCTGGCTCACGCCACTGCAGAAGGCGATGAAGGACCTGTGGAAGAAGATGCCGCAGAACTTCCCCGAGGAGCCCATCGCGGCGATGCGGCGTAACATCAGCCTCAGCCCGTTCTGGGAAGAGGACTACGCCGCCATCGCCGACCAGCTGGGGCAAGAGCACATCATGTTCGGCAGCGACTACCCGCACCCTGAGGGTCTTGCCGACCCGGTGATGTTCGTCAACGACCTCGCCCACCTCGGCGACGAGCAGCTTCGCCGCGCCATGGGTGGCAACCTGGCCAAGCTGATCGGCGTGGAGAACACCCCACTGGTGAACCGCAAGGGTTAGCGGGTTCGCCTGCCGCAGCGCCGTCGGGTGTCGTGCTGAGCTGTGGTTCACCTCTCTCGGACGCGGGCGCGAGAGTGGAGACACGTGTTGGACGTCACTTCGGGTTCGATCCGTACCGACGCGTCCTCGGAAGGGTGTGGTTCCAAATGACTGCCCACATCGGTCGGCGGCAGGACGAGCCGTCGTTCAGAGCGACAGCTCAGCCGTCGGAAGCGTTCGATTCGCTGCGCAGATGGTGGGCGCATCGATGGGTGCGTGTGGTGCTCGCCGTCGTGGCCGTGATGTTGGTCGCGCTGACGGCAGTGCAGAAACTGTGGATCCGACGAGCAGCGCTACAACCTCTGCGGAAGCGGGATCGGCGGAGGACCATCGGCAGACGGCAGCGGTGTGCGGGTACAGGAGGAGCGAATTCGCCCGAGCGAGGTGTTCCGCCCAGCGGCGGACATGGTCACAGCGGTGGAGGACATGGGCGAGAACGCCGACACCCTGACCGACCTGGCTGCCAAGGCCTTCCGCGATCGCGGCGGGAGCGGCGACCAGTGACGCCGGCGTGGTCGGTATCGATGTCCGATCGCCGGTGCACCCCGCTCCCGGAGCTGTTCGGGTCGGGCTGAGTTCGCGTTTCCTCACTACTTGGCGTTGCGGGCCACGAACGACTGCACGTCGTCGGTGTCGAAGGAGTGGTACTCGGCACCGAGGGCGAAGTCGATCGTGGCGAGCACGGCGCGCTCGGCGTGGAGGTTGAGGATGCGCTTGGTGTTCTCGACCGCGTACTGGGGCAGCTTGGCGATGCGGTGGGCGCACTTGAGAGCGGCCTCGAACTCCTCGCCCGGCTCGCACAGATGGTTCACCAGGCCCATCTGGTGGGCGCGCTCGGCGGTGATGCGATCTCCGGTGAAGGCGAACTCCTTGGCCAACATCAGGCTGGTGTGCAGCGGCCACAGGATCGGGCCACCGTCGGCGGCCACCAGGCCCACCACCACGTGCGGGTCGGCGAGGTGGGCCTTGCGCGACATGAACACCATGTCGGAGAGCGCCACCACGCTGCAGCCCAGGCCCACGGCGGGCCCGTTCACCGCCGCCACCACGGGCACGCGGCACGCCAGCATGTTGACCACCAGGCGCTTGCCCGTGTCGATCGAGATGCGCCGCAGGGCGGGGTCGCCGGCGAGCTGCTTGAGGTAGGCGAAATCGCCGCCGGCGGAGAATGCCTTGCCGTTGCCGGTGACGACGACGGCGCGCACCTCGCGGTCCGCGCTGAGCTGGGGGAACAGGTCGGCAAGGCCCTCGTGCAGGTCGTGATTGACCGCGTTGAGGTCTTCGGGGCGGTTCAGGCGGACGATGCGCAACGGCCCATCGGCCTCGACGGTGATCTCTGCGGGCATGTCGTACATGGCGGACCTACTTCGTGGGGAGCCCGAGGATGCGGGTGGCGATGATGTTCTTCTGGATCTGCGACGTGCCGCCCATGACGCTCTGCGCCCGGCTGTACAGGTAGAAGTCGAGCAGTTCGCCGTTGGTGCCGTTGATCGCCGCGGCGCCACCGAGGCCGAGGGCGGCGTGGCCGACGGCCTGCTCGGCCCACGTCATCAACAGCTTGTCGATGCTGCCGTCGGGGCCGTGCACGACGCCGTCGAAGCGCTCGGAAAGGCGGCGGGCGGTGTGCAGGCGCAACATCTCGGCCTGCACGAAGGCCCACGCCAGTTCTTCGGCACGTTCGGCCGACACCGCCGTGGGGTCGGCCTGGGCGATCGCTTCCAGCTCGTGCACCATCTTCAGGTAGCGGGCGGCGAAGCCCAGCTCGGCCGGCTCGCGCTCGTGGCTGACGACGGTCATCGCCAGGGGCCAACCCTCACCCGGTTCACCGATCATGTTTGCCGCCGGCACGCGGACGTCGTCGAAGGTGACCTGGCCGAACTCGGTGGTGATGCCGTTGATCATCCGTAGCGGGCGCTGCTCGATGCCCGGCGCGCTCATCGGCACTGCGAACGCGGAGAGTCCCTTGTGCTTGGCCACGTTCGGGTCGGTGCGGGCGAGCACGATGCACAACTCGGCGACGTCGCTGTAGCTCGTCCAGATCTTGTGGCCGTTGATCACGTACTCGTCGCCGTCGAGCACGGCGGTGGTGCGCAGCGAGGCGAGATCGGAGCCGGCCTCGGGCTCGCTGAAACCCTGGCACCAGCGATCGCGACCGTTGATCAGCCCGGGCAGGAAACGATCCTTGATGGCCTCGCTGCCGTGGCGGCTGACGCCCTGGATCAGGTAACCGAGGCTCGGCTTGGGCGGGGCGCCGGCGCGTGCCAGCTCCTCATCCACGATCACCTCGCACACGGGCGGCAGCTCGCGGCCGCCGTACTTCGCCGGCCAGGTGAGCGCGAAGAAGCCCGCGTCGTAGAGCGTGCGGTGCCAGTCGCCCAGCGCCGTCCAGTAGCCGTCGTCGCTGTGCGAGCGCTTCACCGAGGCGCCCTGGTCGGCCAGCCAGCTGCGGATGCGGGAGCGGAACTCGGCCTCTTCGGGTGAGTCGTGGAAGTTCACAGGGTGGCTCCCCAACGGTGACCGGCGAGCAGCGCCAGTTGGGCGCCGTCGCCGCCGAACAGATCGGTGGCCAGCAGGCTGCGGCGCAGGAACACGTGGGCCATGCACTCCCACGTGTTGCCGATGCCGCCGTGCACCTGGATCGAGGTCTCGCACACCGTGCGGGCGGCCCGCGCCGCATAGGCCTTGGCCACTGCTGCGGCCTGGCGGGCCTCGGTGGGGGAGAGCGCATCCACCGCCCAGGCGGCGTGGATCATCGCGCTGTGGGCACCTTCGGTGAGCGTCGTGGCCTCGGCCAGCAGGTGCTGCACGGCCTGGTACGAACCGATCGGTGCGCCGTATTGGCGGCGCTCCTTGGCGTACTCGACGGCCAGCTCGAGCGCGCCCTCCATCGCCCCCACGAGGTCGGCCGCGGTGAGTGCGACACCGAGCGCGTACCAGGCGTCGAGCGAGTCGACCGACAGCGGTGTGGTGCCGGCGAGGAGAGTGGCCACCGCGTCTGCCCCGATGCGGGCGATCTCGCGGGTGAGATCGACGGTGATCTCCGAGCCGGCGAGTGCCACCTCGGCGAGGCTGCCATCCTCGGTGAGCAGCAGGGCCGAGGTGCACCCGGCAGCGTCGATCGCGACCGCAGGCGAACCGGCCACGGCCAGGGTGGTGAGATCGCTGCCGACGGCGATGGTGCGCGCGGTGCCATCCGGATCGAGGCCGGCGCGGCGCAGCAGGTCGTGGGCCAGCACCGGCCCGAGGTAGGCGGTGTCGCAACCGCGCCGCGAGAGCGCGCGGATCACGAACGCCGGCTCGGCGCCCGAGGCCATCGGCTCGTCGGTCGTGCCGGTGCGCAGTTCGCGCCACCCCGACTGTTCGAGCGCGGCGGCGAGCTTGCCGCGGCGCTCGACGTCGTCGAGGTCGCCGACGGCGCCCGGGCCCAGTTTCAGGGCCAGGCGATCGGCGGCATCGATGAGTTCACGTTGTTCCGGTGAGGGTCTGGCGTCCACGGCGTCTCCTGAGCGGGAAACCGTGACGATAGCGCGTGTTCGCGAGGGAACGAAAGGTGGGCTATCAGAACGGGAGAACGTGGTTCTCGCGGTCGGCCGCGGGGGGCGGGCTCAGCGGCGGGCAGCGACCGCCGCGTGATGTGCGGCGGCGACATCATCGGGGGCGATGGCGTGCAGGCAGAACTCCCACACCTCGTCGGGCGTGAGCGGCTGGCGCCCCCCACCCACTGTGCGTCCGGCGATCACCGTCGCTGTCTGCACCAGCATCGCGGCCATGCGCCGCGGCTTGCCGGGGCGCAACAGGTGCTCCGCGGCCGCGTCGGCCATGATCGACGACAAGTAATCGATCTGCGGCGTCCAGGTGAGGGCCACCTCATCGGGATGGTCGAGCAGCAGACGCTGCCCGAACTCCCAGAACAGCGGCTGCACAGACGTGCGGCCGGGTGCGCACAACTCGTGCAACAGGTGCACCACCTGGCGCAGGCGCTCGAGCGGGTCACCGCTCCCGGTGAGTTCTTTCATGCGTGTCAGTGACGACGCCATCTCCTGCTCGAACAGCGCGAGCAGCAGCTCGTGCTTGCCGCTGAAGTACTGGTAGAAGCTGCGCAGCGACTGCTTCGAGCGGTCGACCACTTCCTGCACGGTGAACTCGGTGGACTCCTTCTCGGCGATGATCTCGCGAGCGGAGTCGAGGAAGCGTTGCACGCGCTTCGCGGCACGCTGGCGAGCCGACTGGGTGGAGCGATCGATGGCTCGCTGCTGCCACGCCGGCTCGGCGGAGCCCTCGGCCTCCTCCACGAGGAGAGCGGATTCGGCGACGTCGGGCATGTCCATAGCTTATGGGTCCTGAAATTCGATGCGAGTGATGGTGCCCGCTGGCGGGCAACCGTTCACGCCTCGCAAGAGGCTCATTTCCTGTCGACGATAGTATAGTTTCCGGCCCTGTGGGGAAGTCGGGGAACCACCAGCCACGAAGACGGCACGAGCGGCACGAAGGGGGCACGAAGGTATGGCCGACACGGGCACTGCCAGCACGGCGGCCAACGACGGCGGCCACTCGCGCACCGTGCGCGCGGCCGTCTGTCGTTCCCATGGGCTCGATGGCATCACCCTCGAGACCACTGCGCTGGCGCCCCTCGGTGATCACGATGTGGAGGTCGAGGTCGAACTCGCCGGTCTGGGGCATGCCGACATGCTCGTGGTGCTCGACCGCTACCAATTGAAGGCCACGGTGCCGTTCGTGCCCGGCAGTGAGTTCGTCGGCACCGTACGCGCCGCGGGGGCCGAAGTCACCGCTGTGGCGCTCGGCGACCGGGTGATGGGCACCTTGTTCGTCGGCGCGTGCGCCGAGCGCGTGGTGGCGCCCGCCGCCAGCGTTCAGAAGATCGCCACCGGTGTCGACCCGGCGACGATCATCTCCGGCGGCATCGCCTACGAGACCGCCTACCACGCGCTGCGCAGCGTCGCCGCGGTGCACCCGGGCCAGACGGTGATGGTGCTCGGCGCGGGCGGAGGTGTGGGCCTGGCTGCTGTCGATGTCGCCGTGCGCCTCGGGGCAACCGTGGTGGCCGCAGCATCGAGTGCCGAGAAGTTGCAGGCCGCAGCCGAGGCCGGCGCGACGGTGCTGGTCGACAACAGCGCCGACGATCTGCGCACCCACTTCAAGCAGTGCGTGCCCGGCGGGGTCGACGTGGTGCTCGATCCCGTGGGCGGTCGCTGGGCCGAGCCCGCATTGCGCCTGCTGCGGCCCGGCGGGCGCTTCGTGACGGTCGGGTTCGCGTCCGGCGAGATTCCCTCGATCCCGATCAACCTGGTGCTGCTCAAGGCGATCGCCATCGTCGGCTTCGAATTCCGCTCGTTCGTCGCCGGCCACACCGAGGAGTTCGTGCGCAACCGGGCCGAGATGTACGACGATCTGGCCAACGGTCGTCTGCATCCGCGGGTCTCCGCGGTCTACCCGTTGGCCGACACCGCTCTCGCACTGCAATCGATCGCCGACCGGAGGGCGATCGGCAAGGTGCTCATCGACGTGAGGAACTGATGGATTTCGAACTGGACGACGACCAACGCGCGTTGCAGGACACTGCTCGCGGCATCATCGACAAGGAGTGCACGCTCGCGTTCGTGCGCTCGGTGATCGACGACGGCGCCGACCCTTCGGGGTGGTGGAACACGATGGTCGGCCTGTACTGGCCGGCGCTCGCGATCGAGGAGCAGTACGGCGGGCTCGGGCTGGGGTGGATGGAGCTGGCGATCCTGCTCGAAGAGCTGGGCCGCGCCGTCGATCCTTCGCCGTACCTGGCCACCACCACCCAGTTCGCTGCGGCCGTGCGCAACTGTGGCGCTGCCGCCCAGGCCGAGCAGTGGCTCGGCGCGGTCGCCGCCGGCTCGATCACCGGCGCGCTGGCCCTCGGCGCGGCGACGGTCACGGCCACCGTCACGCAAGCGGGTTGGCGCCTCGACGGCACCGCCGCCGACGTGGTCGACGGCTCACGTGCCGACGAGATCGCCGTGGTGGCCACCACGCCCGACGGCGTCGGCGTGTTCGTGGTGAACCGTGCAGCAGCCGGTGCTGCCCTCACTGCCGACCGCATCCCCGCCTACGACTACACCCAGCACATCGCGCAAGTGCGCCTCGATGGCGTGGTGGTCGGGGCCGACCGCCGTCTCGCCGGCGCCGATGTGGCCGGCGGCGTCGAGCGCACGGTGGAGGAAGCCACGCTCGGCTGGGCCGTCACGACGGTGGGGGCCTGCCAGCGGATCCTCGAACTCACGCTCGCCTACGTGAAGGAACGGCACCAGTTCGGGGTGCCGATCGGCTCGTTCCAGGCCGTGAAGCACAAGGCCGTCGACATGTACGTCAACGTCGAGCGCGCCCGGGCACTGTGCCAGTACGCAGCACAGACGATCGTCGAGGCCGACCCGCGCCGCACAATTGCGATCTCGATGGCCAAGGCGGCGGCCGGCGATTGTCAGCAGGTGTTGTTCCAGAGCGGCTTCCAGCTGTTCGGCGGCATGGGCTTCACCTGGGAGAACGATCTGCAGATGGCGCTGCGCCGGGCGAAGATGGGCGTCGCCCTGTTCGGCAGCACCAAGGAACACCGTCGCCGCGTTGCCCAGGAGGTACTCGTCCCGTGAAGCTCCAGTTCTCCCCCGAGACCGAGGCCATCCGTGCCGAGTTCGCCGCGTGGCTCGACGCCAACACGCCTCCCGCAGCAGTGGCCGCCGCCGAGCGCGCCACCTGCACCACCGACACGCCCCAGTGGGCGCGCGCCTTCCAGTGCGCCATGTTCGACGCCGGGTGGCTGCTGCCCGGTCAGCCGCCCCAGTACGGAGGGCGCAGCCTGTCGCTGGTCGAGCAGTTCGTGATCAACGAAGAGCTCATGCACCGGCGCATCTACGCCAGCTTCAACCCGCAGGGCCTCAGCATCATCGCCCCGTCGATCCTGATGTTCGGCACCCCCGAGCAGATCGCGGAGTTCGGTGTGCCCGTACTGCGCGGCGAGAAGACCGCGGCGCTGGGGATGAGCGAGCCGGGCGCCGGCAGCGACCTGGCCGGCCTGCGCACCCGCGCCGTGCGCGATGGCGAAGAGTTCGTGGTCAACGGCCAGAAGGTGTGGACGTCGGGCGCGCACTTCGCCGACTTCATCCTCACCTTCGTGCGCACCGATCCCGATGTGCCCAAGCACAAGGGCATCAGCTGCCTCATCATCCCCACCGACACGCCGGGCGTCACCCGTCGGCCCTTCGGCTCGATCTGCGACCCGGCCGACATCGACTTCAACGAGGTGTTCTTCGACGACGCGCGGGTGCCTGCGGCCAACCTCGTCGGTGGCCTCAACAACGGCTGGAAGGTGGCCACCGGCACGCTCGGCGAAGAGCGGGCGATGCTGTGGCTGTCGATGTACGAGCGGCTCGACGACCTCATCCGCGACTTCACCGCCTGCGCGGTGGGCACGCCGCTCGCCGACGACCCGATCACCCAGGACTGGTTCGGCAAGGCGGTCATCGACGCCACTGCGCTGCGCCTGCTCGGCTATCGCACCGTGGCCAAGATGGCCCACGGCAAAGACCCGGCCGAGCAATCGATCCTCAAGTTGATGGGCTCGGAGGCCGGCCAGCAGGCCTACAACCTGGCGCTCGAGACGCTCGGGTCGGCGGCGATCGATCGCACCACCACGACCGGGCCGGACAACCCACTCAACGCAGAGGTGTTCACGGCCAGTTGGTTCGAGCGTTACTGCCGCTCCTTCGCCGGCACCATCGCCGGTGGCACGTCGGAGATCCAGCGCAACATCGTGGCTGAACGGGTGCTCGGCCTACCGAAGTGACGGCAGCACGTACGGCAGATCGACCGTCGTGAGGATGCCCGGCCGTGCCGCGCACACGTAGGGCACGGCGTTGACGGCGCGGTTGGCGGTGTAGCCGGGCGTGGTGTCGGCCATCTGCTCGAGCGTGATCGGGAAGCGGAGTTCCACCTCCAACGGAGCATCGCCCTGCACGCTCACCCGCCAGCCCGTGTCGAGCAGGTTCCAGTCCTGGTCGAGATCGTGGCTGCAGAACCAGGTGGCGCGGAAGCGCACGATCTCGCGTCCGTCGTGGTGGCCGGTCACGATCATTCTCTGCGCCGCCACGGTCCCGGCCGCGAGGGTGCCGGCGGCGATGGTGATGTCGCGGGTGGCGAGGCCCAGCTCGCCGCCGGACTCCACCGAATCGAGCGGCAGGCCGATCGCGTCGGCGAGCTGGCGCAGCGACGGCCCGAAGCTGTGGACACCATGGCCGAAGCGCCGCGGGTCGAACGCTTCGGGCGCGACACCGAACCCCATGACGTCGAACAGCAGCCCGGGAGAATCGCGCCGCGAGAGGTCGGCGTACTCGTCGATGGTGATGAGGTCGACGCGCCGCTGGATGGAAGCGAGCACGAGGGGCACGGCCTCGCTGATGAAACCGGGGCTGCTGCCCGTCGCGTGGATCGAGCTCGCACCTTCGGCGCACGCAGCCTCCACCCTGGCGCGCACCTCGGGGTTCATGCTCGGCGGGTGATGGAACAGCCCGACGGTGGTGACGATGTTCGTGCCGCCGGCCAGGATGCGGCAGAGGTCGTCGATGTCGGGCTGGCGTGGCATGTAGAGCACGCAGTCGGCGCCGAGTGCGAGCACCTCCTCGATCGTGCCCGTCGCGGCCACGCCCACCGGGGTCGACCCGGCGAGCACACCGGCGTCGGTGCCGACCTTGTCGGGGGAGTGCACGTGCAGCCCGACGAGCTGCATCTGTGGGTCGCGGATCACGTGTTGCAGGGCGCGTGTGCCGATGTTGCCGGTGGCCCACTGCACCACTCGCAGCGGTGTCGTCTGCGGCGGTGATCCCACTGAGAACGTGGCTTGCATTCCCGTATAGTAGGCATCTCCAACGGCCAAGGATCGGGGAGGAACCAGGATGGAGGAGCGCCGACTGTTCATCGGTGGGGCGTGGGCGACAGCGAGCACCGACGAGGTGATCGAGGTCGTGTCGCCGCACTCCGAACAGGTGATCGCGCGTGTCGCCGCCGCCGCGCCGGCCGACGTCGATCTCGCCGTGGCCGCCGCTCGCCGGGCGTTCGACGATGGCCCCTGGCCGCGCATGGCGCCCGCCGAGCGCGTTGCCGCGGTGCGGCGCATCGCCGAGGGGTACGCCGCTCGCCGCAAGGAGATGGCCAACGTCATCACTGCCGAGATGGGCGCACCGATCTCGTTCGGCAAGTTCGCCCAGGCCACGTTGCCGTGGATCGCGATGAACGCGTTCGCCGACATCGCGGAGGCGCACGCGTGGGAGACCGTCCGCCGTGGTCACTTCGGCGAGGACATCATCGTCCGCAAGGAGCCCGTCGGCGTCGTCGCCGGCATCGTGCCCTGGAACATGCCGCAGTTCCTGCTCGTCGGCAAGCTCATCCCGGCCCTGCTCGCCGGTTGTCCGGTCGTGCTGAAGCCGTCGCCCGAGACCCCGCTCGATGCCAACCTGCTCGCCGAGATCATCGCCGAGGCCGGCCTCCCCGACGGCCTGGTGAGCGTGCTGCCCGGCGGCCGCGAACTGGGTGAATACCTGGTCGCACACCCCGGCATCGACAAGGTCTCCTTCACCGGTTCCACGGGGGCCGGCCGATCGGTGGCCGCCGCGTGCGGTGCCGCGCTCAAGCGGGTGAGCCTCGAGTTGGGCGGCAAGTCGGCGGCCATCGTGCTCGACGACGCCGACCCGGCGGCCGTCGCCCAGGGCGTGAAGGTCGCCGGCCTGATGAACAGCGGCCAGGCGTGCGTGGCCCAGACCCGCGTGCTCGTGCCCCGGTCGCGCTACGCCGAATACGTCGACGCGCTGGCCGAGATGGTCACCGCCCTGCCGGTCGGTGATCCCACCGACCCGGCCACGGAGGTGGGGCCGATGGTGGCGCGCCGTCAGCAGGATCGGGTGCGCGGCTTCATCGCTGCCGGTCGCCAGGAGGGCGCCCGCCTGCTCGTGGGTGGCGACGACCAGCCGTCGGGCCTCGGCCATGGCTGGTACATCCGGCCCACCCTGTTCACCGATGTCGCCAACACGATGTCGATCGCTCGTGAGGAGATCTTCGGTCCGGTGCTGTCGGTCATCCCGTACGGCGACGATGCCGAGGCGGTGCGCATCGCCAACGACAGCGAGTACGGCCTCTCCGGTTCTGTGTGGACCGCCGACATGGCCCGTGGGCTGGCGGTGGCCCGCACCGTGCGCGCCGGCTCGTACGGCATCAACCAGCCCTACTCGATGGATCCGGCGGCCCCCTTCGGTGGGATGAAGGCCAGTGGCATCGGTCGCGAGATGGGTGCGGAGGGCCTCGACAGCTACCTCGAAACGAAGTCGATCTCTGGTGCCCACATCTCGAATGGTGGGTCCCATGGCTGACATGGCGAAGGTGTTGCGCGAGCACGGCTTCCACCCGCTGGCGGTGAAGTCGATCATGCAGGAAACCCCCGACACCAAGTCGTTCGTCGTCGAGGTGCCTGCCGATCTGGCCGACGTGTTCGTGTACGAGGCCGGCCAGTTCTGCAACGTGCGCGCCGCCATCGACGGCGAGGAGGTGCTGCGCTGCTACTCGATGTCGAGTGCGCCCGCCACCGATGCCGACCTGGCGATCACGGTGAAGCGGGTCGCCGGCGGCCTGATGTCGAACTGGCTACACGACCATGTCGTCGAGGGCGAGACGCTGGAGTTGATGAAGCCGTCGGGCGAGTTCGTGCCCCACGCCACCGACGCCCCGATCGTCGGGTTCTGCGGCGGCAGCGGGGTGACCCCCGTGTTCTCGATCGCCAAGCAGGTGCTCACCACCACCACGACTCGCCACGTGCGCGTGCTCTACGCGAACCGCGATCGCGAGTCGGTGATCTTCGACAGCGAGTGGGCTCGCCTCGAGCAGCAGTACGGCGAGCGCCTCAGCGTGCAGCACCACCTCGATGCGGACAGCGGGTTCCTCACGGCGGCCGATGTCCAGGCCTTCGTCGGTGCCGCGCCGCAGGCTGATTTCTATGTGTGCGGCCCCGGCCCGTTCATGGACATCGTCGAGGCCGGCCTCACCGCTGCGGGGGTTCCGGCCGAGCGGATCTCGATCGAGCGCTTCGTCACGGGCGGGCAGCCGGCCGCGCCTGCTCGCGCTGGCGTGCCTGCCGCTGCGCCGGCGGCGCCGACCGGCGACGCCGAGGCACAGGCCACCGAGGAACTCACCATCATCCTCAAGGGCAAGCCGCACACCTTTGCCTACACGCCGGGCGACACGGTGCTCGATGCTGCCCGCCGCGTCGGGCTCAAGCCGCCCTACTCGTGCGAGTTGGGTAACTGTGCGAGCTGTATGGCGCTGGTGAAGGAGGGTGCGGCGACGATGCGTCGCAACACCGCACTGCGCCCCAACGAGGTGGCCGAGGGATGGGTGCTCACCTGCCAGGCGCGGCCCACCGGCCGCACCGTGGTGGTCGAGTACGAGAACATGTAGCCGGATGCGAAAGGGAACGACATGAAGACCGAGGACATGATCCTGATCAGCGTCGATGACCACATCATCGAGCCGCCCGACCTGTTCGTGAACCACATGCCCAAGGAGTACCTGGCCCGCGCCCCGCAGTTGGTGCGCACGCCCGAGGGCGCCGACGTGTGGGAGTTCTCCGGGTTCCGTCTGGAGAACTCGGCGCTCAACGCGATCGCCGGCCGCCCCAAGGAGGAGTTCGGTCTCGAGCCGCAGGGCCTCGACGAGATCCGCCCCGGCTGCTACGACATCCACGAGCGGGTAAAGGACATGGCCGCGGCCGGGATCGTGGCCGGGATGAACTTCCCGTCATTCCCCGGGTTCGCCGCGCGCCTGTTCGTGACCGACGACGCCGACTTCTCCCAGGCGCTGGTGCGGGCCTACAACGACTGGCACATCGACGAGTGGTGTGCCGCCTACCCGGGCCGGATGATCCCGCAGGCGCTGCCGATGATCTGGGATGCACAGTTGTGCGCCGACGAGGTGCGGCGGGTGTCGAAGAAGGGGTGCCACTCGCTGTCGTTCACCGAGAACCCGGTGACGCTCGGGTACCCCAGCTTCCACAGCGACTACTGGAACCCGCTGTGGCAGGCGTTGTGCGACACCAACACGGTGTTGTCGATCCACCTCGGCTCGTCCGGCAAGCTCTCGATCCCCTCGCCCGACGGCCCGCCCAACGTGATGATGACGCTGCAGCCGCAGAACATGGTGTCGTGCGCGGCCGACCTGCTGTGGTCGCCGATCCTGCGCAACTACCCCGACATCAAGATCGCCCTGTCGGAGGGCAGCACCGGCTGGATCCCGTACTTTCTCGAGCGCGCCGACCGGGTGTACGACGTGCACGGCTACTGGACGATGCAGGACTTCGGCGGGCGCAAGCCGAGCGATGTCTTCCGCCAGCACTTCCTGACCTGCTTCATCTCCGACGACCTCGGGATCGATCTGCGTCATCGCATCGGCATCGAGAACGTGGCGTGGGAATGCGACTACCCGCACAGCGACTCCACCTGGCCGCGGCCGGCCGAGGCGCTGCAGGAGCAGTTCCAGTTGTACGGGGTGCCCGACGACGAGGTGGATCGCATCACCCACAAGAACGCCATGGAGTGGTACTCGTTCGATCCCTTCGCGCACCTCCCGCGCGAGCAGTGCACCGTCGGAGCGCTGCGCGCCTCGGTGGCCGACCACGACATCTCCGTGGTGTCACGCAGCCACCGGATCGTGTCGCCCAACGAGAAGATCGAGCACTTCCGCGCGCGGGCGGCCAGCATCGCTGCGCCGCACGTGGCCCGCTGATTCGCGCGGCAGTGTGTGAAACTAGACGCAAAGGTCTAGTTGAGCCGTCTTGGCCCAGATGAGGAGGAAGCGACATGAGTGACGACGGGCGGTTGGCGGCGGCAGCGGCGATGCGCAGGGCGATGCTCGGCGACGCATACGTCGACAGTCAGCGACAGGACCCGAACCCTGCCGCGGCCGAGTTCCAGGACTATGTGACGTCGATGGCGTGGGGCGTGTGGGCGCGTGGCGGTCCGTTCAGCACGCGCGACCGCAGCCTGCTCGTGCTGGCGATGACCGCCGCGCTCGGCCGGATGGACGAGTTCAAGCTGCACGCGTCGGCGCGCTCGCGCACGGGCGTCACCGACGCGGAACTCGACGAGCTGCCGTTCCAGATCGCGGCCTACTGCGGCGCGCCGGCCGGCGTGTCGGCTCGCCGGGCGATCAAGGAAGTGCGCGCCGAGGAAGCGGCTCAGGCATGAGCGCGCGCTCGGGTGTCGTGGGATTCATCGGCCTCGGCAACATGGGTGGCGCGCTCGCCGCGAACCTTGTCGCGGCCGGCCACGAGGTCGTCACCACCGACGCCGCCGGTGCCGTGCGCAACGTCACCGGTGCGGAGTTCGTGGCCGATGCCACAGTGGTCGCCCAGCGGGCTGACGTCGTGGTGTTCAGCCTGCCCGACGGCCGGGTGTCGCAGACCGTGGCCCGTCAGTTGGCCGCGACGGCCGATCGTCGCTGCCGGTTCGTGATCGACACGTCCACGATCGGCCCCGCCGCGTCCGGCACGATCGACGCCGTGCTCGCCGAGGAGGGCATCGGCTATGTCGACGCGCCTGTGTCGGGCGGGGTCGCCGGAGCGAAGGCGCGAACGCTCGCCGTGATGTACTCGGGCTCGGACGCGTCGTGCGCGGCCGTGGCCGAGGTGATCGCCGGGCTCAGCGACCGCACGATCCGCGTGGGTGATCGCCCCGGCCTCGCGCAGGTGATCAAGCTCGCCAACAACTTCCTCTCGGCCACCGCGCTGGCGGCGACGAGCGAGGCGGTCGCGTTCGGCGTGGCGGCCGGCGTCGACATGGCCGTGATGATCGACGTGCTCTCCAAGTCGAGCGGCAACAACACGGCCACCACCGACAAGTTCCCGAACCATGTCATCACCGGTCGCTACGCCTCGGGGTTCAGCAACTCGTTGATGGCCAAGGACGTGGCCCTCTACCTGCGCTCGGTGGAGGAGATGGGTGGCCCGACGGCCTTCGGCGCGCTCACCGAGGGGGTGTGGCGGCGCTTCGCGGAGCACGAGCCGAACGTCGATTTCACCCGCATCTACCCCTACGTGCGCGACGGCGAATGAAGTTGCGGTGCCTCTTGCGCGCGAGAAGTGGAAATGCTATTCTCCAATTTCGATAACTACATTCGAATCATGATCCAAGCAGGAACGAGGTAACACATGGCTCACTTCCCGAAGCCTCAGGAAGGCAGCTGGACCGAGCACTATCCCGGTCTGGGTACCAAGCCGGTGTCGTACTACGACTCCATCTCCCAGGAGTTCTACGACAAGGAGCAGCAGGCGATCTTCCTGCGCACGTGGCTGAACATCGGTCGCGTCGAGGATCTGCCCCGCAACGGCAGCTACTTCACGCGCGAGCTGGAGTGGGCCAAGAAGAGCATCCTCGTGGCCAAGGACGGCTCGGGCACGGTGCGGGCATTCCACAACATCTGCCGCCACCGCGGCAACAAGCTGGTGTGGGACGACTACCCCGACCGTGAGACGAAGGGCAGCTGTCGCCAGTTCACCTGCAAGTACCACGCATGGCAGTTCGCCCTCGAGGGCGACCTCACCTTCGTGCAGCAGGAAGAAGAGTTCTTCGACCTCGACAAGAACGACTACGGCCTCGTGCCGGTGGCGTGCGAGGTGTGGGAAGGCTTCGTCTTCATCAACCTGGCCAAGGAGCCCGAGCAGACCCTCACCGAGTTCCTCGGCGACATGGGCACCGCGCTCGCCGGCTACCCGTTCGGTGAGATGACCCAGACCTGGACGATCCGCGCCAACATCGGCAGCAACTGGAAGCTGTTCGTCGATGCGTTCATCGAGTTCTACCACGCACCCGTGCTGCACGTCCGCCAGGCGGCGCCCGGCGAGGCCGAGAAGCTGTTCAACTACGGCTTCGAGGCGCTGCACTACGAGCTGATGAGCCCGCACTCGATGCTGTCGTCGTGGGGTGGCATGTCGCCGCCCAAGGATCCCGGCATGGTGAAGCCGATCGAGAACGCTGTTCGCTCGGGTCTGTTCGGCCCGTGGGACGCTCCCGGCGTCGTCGGCGAGCTGCCCTCCGGCGTCAATCCGGCGAAGCACAAGGCGTGGGGCGTCGACTCGTTCGTCATCTTCCCCAACTTCATGATCCTGATCTGGGAGCGCCAGTGGTACCTCACGTACCACTACTGGCCCGCCGGCCCCAGTGGCCACTTCTTCGAGTCGTCGCTGTACTTCGTGCCGCCGAAGAACGCCAGCGAGCGCATCGCACAAGAGCTCGCAGTGGCGTCGATGAAGGAGTACGCCCTGCAGGACGCGAACACGCTCGGCGCCACTCAGAGCATGCTCGAGAGCGGCGTGGTCGAGAACTTCGTGCTCTGCGACCAGGAGATGGCCATCCGTGCCCACCTCGCGACCGTGCGCGAGCACGTCGCGGCGTGGGAAGAGGGCCGCCCCGTCAACTACCCGTGGACCCGGAAGTAAGAGGAACGAACACCATGACGACCACTGTGACCACCACCCCCAGCGGCCTGCCGAGCGAGTTCGCCGCCCTCGAGCCGTTCTCGGAATGGATCATCGAGAAGCGCCTCGACCGGTACAGCCACCGCCTCGACGTGACGATGGACGCGATGCAGGCGTACTACGACGTGGCCTTCCCGCTGTTGCCGGCGATGAAGGACTACTGCGACCAGTACGACATCAACGACCTGCCGCCGCACGTGAAGAAGCTCATGTACATGATCTTCTCGCTCATCGAGGTCTCGTTCCCGGTCGAGTGCTGGCGCCAGGGCCGCGTGCCCGACACCGGCGCGGCCACCTTCTGGGATCACCGCGAGCCGCTGATCTGACCGAGTTCCCCACATACAACGACCACGGGTCTGCCTGCTCCTTGGGCCGGACCCGTGGTCGTTGCTCGTTCCCGGCCAGACTGGCACCTGAGATGAACACGACACTTTCCGAAGTCAGCAGATTCCGCACCCGCCTCGTCGCCTGGCTGGATGCGCATGCCGGAGCGCTGGCCCCCGACCATGCCGCGACCGACGATGTCGCTGCCCACATGGCCCAGTTCTGCAGGGTCAAGCGGGCTCTGTTCGACGCCGAGTTCGGCCGCTACGGCTGGCCCGAATGGGTCGGCGGCCTCGGTGGCCCAGCCATGCTGCGCGCGGTCGTGGGCGAGGAAGTCGCCGCTCGCGACCTGGCCGACCCGGGGTGCTGGTCGATGATCGAGGTGCTCGCGCCGACGGTGATCACGTTCGCCCCACGCGAGCTGTCGCAGCGGATGATCCCCCCGCTGCTGCGCGGCGACGAGACGTGGAGCCAAGGATTCTCCGAGCCGGGAACCGGCAGCGACCTCGCCTCGCTGTCGTGCCGGGCCAAGCCGGTCGACGGTGGTTGGGTGGTCAACGGCCAGAAGGTGTGGACCAGCTATGTGCAGTTCGCCCAGCGCGTCGTGCTGCTCACTCGTACCGGCGACGCGGCCAGCCGTCACCGCGGCATCACCGCCTTCTTCGTCGATGTTGACTCTCCCGGGATCAGCTACAGCCCGATCGAGATCCAGAACGGCCGCCAGGAATTCGCCGAGGTGTTCTTCGACGATGTGTTCGTGCCCGCCGATCGCCTGCTCGGCGAGGTCGACGGCGGTTGGAAGATCGCGATGGACATCCTGCCCTACGAGCGCTCGACGGCGTTCTGGCACCGCGGCGCCTACCTGCACCAGCGGGTCGGCAAGCTGGTGGAGCAGGTGGCCGGGTCGGGCGAGCAGGGCTACGACGCCGCCAAGGCGCTCGGCGAGGCGTTCCAGGGCGTGCTTGCGTTCCGCTGCCGTTCGTGCCGCACCCAGTACCGCATCTCCGCCGGCGAGCAACTCGGCGCGGAGACGTCGATCGACAAGATCCTGATCGCTGGCGCGGAGCAGGCCCTCTACGAGACCGCCCGCGACCTGCTGCCGGGTGTGCTCGAGTTCGACGACGACCAGGCGGCCGATGACTGGCGCTCGGAGTACTTGTACTCCAAGGCGGCCACGATCTATGGCGGCACCGGCGAGGTGCAGCGCAACATCGTGGCCGGGCGCCTGCTGGAACTGGGGGCCGAGTGATGATCGACGCGGACGATCTGGCGATGCTGGCTACCAGCTTCGAGGCGGCAGGTGCCGCCGATGCCGACTTCCACGAGCTGGGCTGGACCGACCTGCTGGAGATGGCGCCGTTGCAGGGGGCGGTCGCCGCGTTCGCCGTGCTGGGTCGTACCGGCTCGGTGGCCGGCCTGCTCGACGACGTCGTGGCCCACGCGTTGGGACTTTCCGTGGGCGCCGATGAGTGTGTGGCCATGCCGGCACCACACTCGGCCGTACCGGCTGGAGTGCGCAACGGCGACCTGGTGGAGGTCGACGGGTTGTTGTCGTCGCGTGCCGCGGCGGCCTCCATGGTGATCGTGCCGGTCGCGGGTGGCGGCATTGCGCGTGTAACGCTCGCGAATCTCGAAGTGGGCACTGCGGGGCTCGATCCGGGCGGCGCCAACCGGCGTGTTCGTGGCGCTGCCGTGGCCGCCACCGAGGAAGCGGGCGACTGGTCGGCCGCGGTCGTGCTCGCCCGCGTTGCGCTGGCCCAACAACTCGTTGCCGCGTCACGAGTGATGCTCGAGCTGGCCCGCCAGCACGCGATCGATCGCATCCAGTTCGGCAAGCCGATCGCGTCGTTCCAGGCGGTGCGCCACAAGCTGTCCGAGGCGTTGGTGGCGATCGAGGGCGCCGCCGCTGTGGCCGACGCCTGCATCGGTGAGGAGTGCGACCCGCTCTTGGCGGCATCGGCCAAGTCGTTGGCGGGTAAAGCGGCGCGCACTACCGCCACCCATTCCCAGCAGGTGTTGGCCGGCATCGGTTTCACCACCGATCACGCGTTCCACCTGTCGCTGAAGCGCACCCTGGTGCTCGACACCCTGTTCGGCTCGGCGCGCACGATCCCAGCCGAGATCGGTGCGGCGTTGCTGGCGCAGGGCGGCGCCCCGCGCCTCATCGAGCTCTGACTGCGGAGACGAAGGCCGTGATCGACCAACGGTCTCGGTAATGCTGCGGTGCCGCCCGTTCCTGCGTTTGTGTCTTGTCCTGATGTCCATCGCCCGTGATGGGCGTATGACAGAAACGACCAGGACGGGGATGGCGAGCGTGACTGGTGGCGTCAGGTGATGACGCCGGACTCCTTCAGCGCGGCGATGCGATCCCAGTCGACGCCGAGTTCCATCAGCAGCAGTTCGGTGTGCTCGGCGAACTCGGGGGCGCGGCGGATGACCACCGGCTCCTCGTCGAACTGGATCGGGCCCGACACCATGTCGTAGCCGACGGGATTGCCGTCGTCGTCGACCACTGCGCTGATGTAGCCGTTGGCGCGCACCTGGCCGTCGGTGATCACCTGCACCGTGTCCTGCACCGGGGCCCACGGCCCGTCGAGCGTGCGCAGCACGACGCGCCACTCGTCGAGGGTCTTGCCGGCGAAGGCCTCCTGCAGGATGGCGACCAGCTCGGCGCCGTTGGCGCTGATCGACTCGGCCGTGGCGAATCTCTCGTCGGTGGCCAGCTCGGGGCGGCCGATGTGGTTGCACACGTCGGCCCAGTAGCGGGTGGGCTGCAGCATCACCAGGTTGAGGAAGCGGTTGTCCTGGGTGCGATAGCTGCCGGTGAGTGGATTGTGGGTATTGGTGGTGACGCCGGTGGGCTGGCCGCGCCATGCCTTGCCCTGCATGATCGACGTGTCGATGCTCATGCCCATCGCCCACAAGCCGCTGGCGAGCAGCGAGGTGTCGACGACGCTCGGCGTGCCCGTGCGCTGGCGCTGGAACAGCGCCGCGGCGATGCCCCCCGCCAGGTTGGCACCCGAGATCGTGTCGCCGTAGGCCGGCCCGGGCGGGCCGATGATCGTGTCGAGGTCGCGCGGGGTGATACTCGCCGCCGTGGAGGCCCGGCACCAGTAGGCGGTCATGTCGTAACCACCCTTCTCCGACTCGTCGCCCTTCGTGCCGAGCGCGCTGCCGCGGGCGTAGATGATGTTCGGGTTGTCGGCGCGGATGTCGTCGACCTCGAGGCGCATCTTGCGGCGGGCTTCGGGAAGGAAGCTGGTGAGAAACACGTCGGCCCCGGCGACGAACTCGCCGAGCAGTTCGCGACCCTCGGGCTTGGCGAGATCGACACCGATGCTGCGCTTGCCGTGGTTCGGGTGCGTCCAGGCCGGGTTGGGGTCGCCCATCACGAACTCGCCCATGCGCGACAGGCCGCGCTGGGGGTCGCCCGTGCGGGCATGTTCGAACTTGATCACGTCGGCGCCCCACTCGGCGAGCAACGCACCCGCGGAGGGCACGAAGCCCCACATGGACACCTCGACGACGCGGACGCCTTCCAGCGGCTTCGACATGGGGGTCAGTCCTCTCAGGCCTGGGACGGAGCCGGCTCGGCCAGGGTCTTGATCTGGAGGAACTCCTCCAGGCCGGCGACGCCCATCTCGCGGCCGAAGCCCGACTGCTTGTAGCCACCGAAGGGCGCCGCGGGGATGTTGTAGTTACCGCCGTTGATGCTGACCGTGCCGCTGCGGATGCGGCGAGCGACCGCTCGCGCTCGCTCGCCGTCGCTGCAGTGCACCGCGCCCGAGAGGCCGAACAGCGAGTTGTTGGCGATTCGCACGGCGTCGTCGTCGCCGTCGTGGGGCAGGATCACCAGCACCGGTCCGAAGACCTCCTCCTGGGCGATGAAGCTGTCCTCGGCGGCGCCGACGATCAGCGTCGGCTCGAAGAAGAACCCCTTGTCGAGGTGCTCCGGGCGCTTGCCCCCAGTGGCCACCGTGGCCCCGTCGGCGACAGCGCGCTCGACATAGGTCTGCACCTTCTCGCGCTGGCGGGCGTTGATCAGCGGACCCATGTAGGTGCTGGGGTCGCTCGGGTCGCCGACCTTGAGGCCCTGCATCGTGCCCACGACCGTGGCAATGGCCTCATCGAGCTTGGCGCGGGGCACGACCAAGCGGGATGTGATGGCGCAGCCCTGGCCGGCATGCGACGAGGCCGCAAACGTGCAGAACAGCGAGCCGAACTGGACGGACTCCTCGTCGAGCACCAAGTAGGCCGACTTGCCGCCGAGCTCGAGGAAGCACTTCTTCATCGTCGGTGCGGCGGCCGCCATGATCTTCTTGCCGACTGGGGTAGAGCCGGTGAACGTGACCATGTCGATCCGCTGGTCAGAGGTCAGCACCGCGCCGACTTCGGGATCGTTGGCAGTGAGGATGTTGATCACGCCGGGCGGGAAGTCGGTGTGGTCAGCGATCAGCTTGGCGATTGCCAGCGTCACGAGCGGGGTGTCGGGGGCACCCTTCAGCACGACCGTGCAGCCGGCGGCGAGGGCTGGCGCGATCTTGGCCAGGTTGAGCTGATTCGGGTAGTTGTAGGCAGTGATCGCGGCCACGACACCGAATGCCTCGCGCTCGACCCACACATGGTGCAGGCCTCCACGAGCCTCGGCGAGCCCGAGGTCGATTCCTCCGTCGTAGGTCGCGCACAGGTCGGCGTAGTACTCCAGCACGCCGATCGCCCCCTCGAGGGCTGGGCCGGTGGTGAGGACGTAGGGCACACCCACCTCGGCGATGGTGAGCGCGCGGAACTCTTCGAGGTTGGCTCTGAAGGCGGCGACGAGTTGGCGCAGGCAGCGGGCGCGCAACTCACGGTCGGTCGACCAGTTCGTCTCGTCGAACGCGCGGCGGGCGGCGGCGATCGCCTTCTCTGCGTCGGCCGCCGTGGCGTCGGCGGCATGGCCGACGACTTCCTCGGTGGCCGGGTTGATGCTGGCGAACGTGAGGCCGCCGTGGGCCGGCACGAGGGCGCCGTCGATCAACAGGTTCGAGTCGGTCAGGCTCATGGAAACATCCCCACTCCGCCGATCACGACGGAAATCATGTTCTAGCGACGAGCGAACTCTACTTCCGCGGGCGCGGAACAGGCAAAGAGCCTCGTGGCGTTCGCCTCGCCCGGAAGCCCCCTGGTAATCTTCTTCTCATAGTTGGGGATACGACGTTTCCGGAGGGTGCTCCGACGATCCCAGCGGCCGTGATGGCCACTGTTGCCCGGCGTCCCGACGCCGAGGCGGTCGTGCAGGGCGATACCCGTGTGACGTACGCGGCGCTCGCTCGCCGCGTGCTGGCCTCCGCGCGGGCAATGATCGCCGCCGGCGTGGTGCCCGGCGACCGCGTGGCGGTGTGGGCGCCGAACTCGCTCGGCTGGATCGTGGCCGCGCTCGGCGCACAGTCCGCCGGCGCCGCGCTCGTGCCGATCAACACCCGCTGGAAGGGCGCCGAGGCTGCGTACGTGCTCGCCGCGGCCAGGGTCAGCGTGTTGTGCACGACAGTGGGCTTCCTCGACACCAACACGGTAGGGATGCTCGACGACGACCCCACCGACCTGCCCGCCCTCGGGCGGGTCGTGCTGCTCGACGGGTCGGCGCAGCCGGGCGCGCGGCCGCCCGGCGCGGCGCCGGCGATCACCTGGGCCGAGTTCGAGGCCGCCGGGACCGAGATCGACGAGGCCGTCGCGCTCGCCCGACTGGCGTCCGTGCAACCCACCGACCCCTCCGACATCCTCTTCACGTCGGGCACCACCGGCCGCCCGAAAGGGGTGGTGATGAGCCACGCCCAGACCACCCGCCACTTCGACGATTGGTGCGACTACGCGGGCTTGCGACCCGGCGACCGGTACCTCATCGTCAACCCGTTCTTCCACATGTTCGGCTACAAGGCGGGGTGGCTGGCCGGCCTCATGCGCGGCGCCACGATCTACCCGGTACCCGTGTTCGATGTGCCGACGGTGTTGTCGCTCGTCGAGCGCGAGCGCATCACGGTGCTGCCCGGCGCTCCCACGATCTACCGCACGATCCTCGACCACCCCGAGCGTGCCCGCCACGACCTCGGATCGCTGCGCGTCGCCGTCACCGGCGCGGCCGACATACCAGTGGCGCTCATCGAGCAGATGAGAGCCGAGCTGCCGTTCACGAGCATCCTCACCGGCTACGGCCTCACCGAGGCGGGCACGTGCACCGGCTCGCGCCCTGAGGATGATGCCACCACGATCGCCACCACGGCCGGCCGGGCGATGAAGGGGCTCGAGGTGATGATCGCCGACGCCGAAGGCCGCGAGGTGCCTCGCGGGGCCACTGGCGAGTTGTTGGTTCGTGGCTACAGCGTGATGCAGCACTACCTGGATGATCCCGCGGCAACCGCGGCTGCGATCGACGCCAGCGGCTTCCTGCACACCGGCGACCTGGCGACGATGGACGAGCGGGGCTATGTCCGCATCGTCGGTCGGCTGAAGGACATGTTCATCGTCGGCGGGTTCAACGTGTACCCGGCCGAAATCGAGAACGCGATGCTCGCCCACGACGACATCGGTCAGGTGGCGGTGATCGGCGTCCCCGACGAGCGGATGGGCGAGGTGGGCATGGCGTGGGTGGTGCCCGCGCCGGGCCGCACTCCGGTGCCCGACGAGATCGTCGCCTGGTGCCGCGAGCGGATGGCGAACTACAAGGTCCCACGATCGGTGGTGGTGGTCGGGGAGTTGCCGATCAACGCCGCCGGCAAGGTGGTCAAGAACGACCTGCGCGCGCAGGCCATTACACAAGGACGACTTCCATGAGACCCGCGACGACCCTCGACAAAGTGCTGCCGTGCCTCGCCAGTCCGCGCCAAGAGGCCATCGACGATGGCCCGGTGCTGTGGCGTGCGGGCACGCTCGACATCTCGAGCGCCGGGGTTTTCGGCGGCGAGCTGCTCGGCCAGACGGTGGCCATCGCGGCCCAGCTCGACCCGTCGATGACCGTGAAGTCGGTCAGCGCCGTGTTCCCCCGCGGCGTGCGCGACACCGGCTCGCTCGATTACACGTCCACCACGATGTACCGCGGTAGCGCCTACGCAACCCACCGGATCGACGTGGTGCAGCCCGACAAGCACGGTCACCCGGTCACCGGCTACTGCGCGTTCGCGATGTGTCATCTGCCAGGCGAAGGCATCGAGCACTCGCGGTCGATGCCCACGGATGCCGGCACACCCGAGGAGGCCAACCCATTGACGATGGGCCTCATCCCGTGGGACACGCGCATCGTCGGGTCCACCGACCTCAACGACCGCTCGGCCCAGCCGGCGGAGCTGAGGGTGTGGATGAAGGTGCCCGGCCCATTGGGCGACGACCCGGTCGTGCACCAGTCGCTGCTCGCGTACTTCAGCGATCTCACCCTGATCGGCACCGCGATCCTGCCCCACGAGGGCTGGAGCCAGCTCGACTGCCACGTCGCCTTGCGCACTTCGGTGATCGCCCACCGAATCGTGTTCCACCGCCCGTTCCGGATGGACGAATGGCTGCTCGTCGCCCAGTCCAGCCCGGTCGCATCGGGCGGTTCGGCGTACGGCTCGGGCCATGTCTTCACCCAATCGGGCGACCTCGTCGCGAGTATCGAGCAGGAGTCGGTCGTGCGCGTGGCCCAGGCGGGCGGTCGATGAGCCGACAGGGCCGCTGGACCCTGCGCCCGGTTCCCGCCGAGCTCGAGGCGCGATACGTCGCCGACGGCTGGTGGACGGATGCCACACTCGGCGGTTCCGTCGCGGGTTGGCTCGCGGCTGCGCCCACCGCCACCGTGAACGTGCACTCGCGCCTGCGTCCTTGGAGCGGCACATACGCGGACATCGACGCCGAGGCGCGGCGCCTCGTCACCGTGCTGCGGACCGCCGGCCTGCAGCCGGGCACGGTCGTGGCCTTCCAGTTGCCGAACTGGCGCGAAGCGATCGTGTCGTTCGCCGCGCTGGCCATGGGTGGCTATGTGCTGGTGCCGATCGTGGCCATCTATGGTCGCAAGGAGGTCGCCTTCATCCTCGAGCAGAGCGGTGTCGAGGCCTACATCTCCCCGGCCGCGTACGGCCATGTCGATTATGTGAGCATCGTCGACGACGCGGCTCCCGCGTCGCTGTGCCTCCACCTCGTCGTGGGTGCTGACGAGGTCGGCCGGCCGCCCGCCGGGGTCACCCGTCTGTCGTGGGAAGCAGTCACTGCCGCCGCGCCGGCCACCGACCTGCCCGACGTGGCGCCCACCGACGTGTGCGTGCTGGCGTACACCTCTGGCACCACGAGCGACCCCAAGGGCGTCATCCACGACCACCGCACCCTGCTCAGCGAGCTGCGCCACATGGCCGACTGGATCACGCCCGGCAAGCCGAACCTGATGGGTTCGCCGGTCGCTCACGCCACGGGGATGATCGGTGCCGTGCTCGGCCCGCTCAACATGTCGGCCGACATCCACCTCATCGACCGGTGGGATCCCGGCCATGCGCTCGAGGTGATGCTCGCCAACTCGATCGGCGGCGGCACCGGTGCGTCCGTGTTCCTCGCCGGCCTGCTCGACCACCCGGACTTCACGCCCGCGCACGCGGCGAACATGGTGCAGGTGGGCCTCGGCGGCGCCCCGGTTCCGGTGTCGCTCGGTGAACGCGCGGCCGCGCACGGGATCAAGATCATCCGCGCCTATGGCTCCACCGAGCACCCGTCGATCACGGGCTGCCAGTTCGCCGACGATGCCGATGCCCGCCATCGCACCGACGGGCGCCCGATGTCGGGTGTCGAGCTGCGCCTCGTCGACGAGGAGGGCCACGACGTACCGCAGGGCACGGCGGGCGAGATCCTCTCCCGCGGCCCTGAGCTGTGCGTGGGCTACACGGACGAGCGCCTGAACGTGGCGTTCGACAACGACGGTTGGTACCACTCGGGCGACATCGGCGTGCTCGACGGACGCGGGTTCCTCACCATCACCGACCGGGCCAAGGACATCATCATCCGCGGTGGTGAGAACCTCTCGCCTGCTGAGATCGAGGCGGTGCTGGAGAAGGTGCCAGGGGTCGCCGAGGTCGCCGTGGTCGCGGCACCGGATGCACGCCTGGGTGAACATGCCTGCGCCGTCATCCGCATGCAGGCGGGGTCGGCCGTGCCCACCCTCGCCGACCTTACCGTGCACCTCGAGCAGGGTGGTTTGGCACGTCAGAAGTGGCCCGAGGAGCTGAGGGTGGTCGACGACTTCTCGCGCACCGCGTCGGGCAAGGTCCGCAAGGTCGACCTGCGCACTTGGTTGCGACAGGAAGCCGCCGAGAACGCAAACAGGGAGCAGTGATGGAATTCAGCCGGTCAGAAGATCACGAGGCGATCCGCGAGGGCATCCGCCGGATATGCGCCGACTTCCCCGACGAGTACTGGTCGGAGAAGGACGAAGCGCACGAGTTCCCGTGGGAGTTCTACAACAAGCTCGCCGAGGGTGGGTGGGTGGGTATCGCCATCCCCGAGGAGTACGGCGGCGGGGGGCAGGGCATCACCGAGGCTTCGATCATGCTCGAGGAGATCGCTGCGTCCGGCGCGGCGATGAACGGCTGCTCGACGGTGCACCTGTCGATCTTCGGCATGGAGCCGGTGCGTCGCTACGGTTCCCCCGAGCTGGCAGCCGAGGTGCTGCCGCGGGTCGCGGCCGGCGAACTGCACATCGCGTTCGGTGTCACCGAGCCCGACGCGGGTACCGACACCACGGCGATCCGCACGCGCGCCGTGCGCGACGGCGACGAGTACGTCGTCACTGGCGCCAAGGTGTGGACGACGAAGGCGCCGTACTGCGAGATGTGCCTACTGCTCGTGCGCACCACACCGCGCGAGGAGTGCAAGAAGCCCACCGACGGCATCACCCTGCTGCTCGTCGACCTGCAGCGCCCAGAGGTCGACATCACCCCGATCCCGAAGATGGGTCGCAACGCGGTCGTTTCGTGCGAGGTGCGCTACGACGGCCTGCGCGTGCCGGTCAGCCGCCGCATCGGCGAAGAGGGACAGGGCTTCAAGTACCTGCTCGACGGCCTCAACCCCGAGCGCATCCTGCTCGCCTCCGAGGCGCTCGGCATCGGCAAGGTGGCGATGCGCAAGGCGGTGGCCTACGGCAAGGACCGAGTCGTGTTCGGCCGGCCGATCGGTCAGAACCAGGGCATCGCGTTTCCCCTCGCCGAGGCGCACATGAAGCTGCATGCGGCCGAGTTGGCCATCCGCGAAGCGTCGTGGAACTTCGACAACGGCATCCCCGCGGGTGAAGCGGCCAACACCGCCAAGTACCTCGCCGCCGAAGCGGCGTTCTTCGCCTGCGACCGTGCGATGCAGACCCATGGGGGCATGGGATATGCCCGTGAGTACCATGTCGAGCGCTATTGGCGGGAAGCCAGGCTGATGAAGATCGCTCCGGTGAGCCAGGAGATGGTCTGCAACTTCATCAGCTCGAACGTCCTCGGCCTGCCCAAGTCGTACTGACCCCGATCGTGGAGGGAACCCCCGTGAAGATGAGAAACCTGCAGGTCGGTACGTACGAGCACATCACCGTAACCCCCGTGTCGGGTTCGCTGGGCGCGGAGATCGGCGGCGTCGACCTCGCCACGGAGCTGTCCGACGAGGTGGTGGCCGAGATCCGCCGGGCATGGCTCGACCACCTCGTGGTGTTCTTCCACGACCAAGGGCATCTCACCAATGCCCAGTACGTGGCATTCGCCCGCCGGATCGGCGAGCCCTCCGCGTACCCGTTCGTGAAGGGCTTCGACGACCAGCCCGAGATCATCCCGATCATGAAGCTGGCCCACGAGACGGTGAACTTCGGAGGCGTGTGGCACGCCGACACGGTGTACCTCGAGCAGCCGCCGATGGCCACGATGCTGCTCTCGCGCGAGATCCCGCCCGCCGGCGGCGACACGCTCTACGCGAACCAGTACGACGCGTTCGAGAGCCTCTCGCCCGCGCTGCAGGTGATGCTCGACGGCATGCGGGCGATCAACAGTTCGGCCCTCGCCGACGTCAGCAAGACCCGTGAGGACCGGCTGAAGGATCACGGCTCCAGCGACGCCGCCAATGCGTACGAGGTGTCCCACCCTGTCGTGCGCACCCACCCCGAGACCGGGCGCAAGGCGCTGTTCGTCAACGTTGCCCACACGAGCCACTTCGAGGGGATGACGGTGGCCGAGAGTCGCCCTCTGCTGGAGTTCCTCTTCCAACACCAGGTGCGCGATGAGTTCACGTGCCGCTTCCGCTGGAAGGTGGGCTCGCTGGCGATGTGGGACAACCGGGCGACGCAGCACAACCCTGTGAACGACTACCACGGCTACAAGCGCCTGATGCACCGGATCACCCTCAAGGGCGAGCGACCGTACTGATGATGCTCTCGCTGCGCTACGACCTGCGCGCGCCGTCGTTCGGGGCGTCCTCTGCCGAGCTGTATGCCGCCGCGATCGAGCAGTCGGTGTGGGCTGAGAAGAACGGCTTCTGGATGGTGGCGCTCTCCGAGCACCATGGATCCCCCGACGGCTACTGCCCATCGCCGCTGATGGTTGCCTCCGCGATCGCGGCGCGCACGGCCACATTGCGGCTCGTCATCGCCGCGCTCGTCATGCCCTTGCACCACCCGGTGCGCCTCGCCGAAGACCTGGCCGTGCTCGACATCCTGAGCGGTGGACGGCTCGACCTGATCGTGGGCGCCGGCTACCTGCCCTCGGAGTGTGCGATGTTCGGCACCACCATGGATGAGCGTGTGGCCCGGCTCGAAGAGGGGATTCGCGTGTTGCGCGCCGCATGGTCGGGCGAGGAGTTCGAGTACCGAGGAGCGCGGATCCGGGTCACCCCCCAGCCAGTGCGCGGGCCGGCGCTGTTGCTGGCCGGTTCCACCACCGGCGCGGCGAAGCGTGCCGCTCGAATCGCCGACGGCTTCGCTCCGGTGGATGCCAGCCTGTGGCCCGCCTACGAGGCCGCGTGCGCCGAACTCGGCCGTACCCCCATCGGCCTGCCGCCCGATAACGGGCCTGGCTTCATCCATGTCGCCCACGACCCCGACCGGGCCTGGGCCCAGATCGCGCCGCATGCGCTTCATGAGACGAACAGCTATGGCGCGTGGCTGGCCAATGCGGAGGGTATCGCCCGGTACACACCCACCGACAATGCTGACGAGTTGCGGGCGAGTGGCCGTTATGCGGTGCTCACGCCCGACGAGTGCGCCGCGTTGCTGCGCACCACGGGGACGTTGCGGCTGCACCCCCTGATGGGCGGCCTGCCACCCGAACTGGCGTGGGAGAGCCTGGAGCTCGTTGCCAACGAGGTCGTACCGAACGCGCAATCATGAACGAATCGCCGAACAGCATCCCTGGGGGACATCACATGAAGAAGGTCGTAGTTGTCGGAGCATCCACCGGCCTCGGTCGCTGCATCGCTGCTGGCCTCGCCCAGCGGGGCGATCGGGTCGCCCTGCTCGCCCGCACCAAGGACAAGGTCGAGGCGGCCGCGGCAGAGGCCGGGAACGGCGCAATCGCCATCATCTGTGATGCCACCGACGAAGTGTCGGTGAGATCGGCCATCGACCAGGCTGCCGCCGCGATGGACGGAATCGACACGGTGATCTACGCCGCCGCAGTGGGTCCGCTCTCGCGTCTGCGCGATACGGACGCGGCGACGTGGCGGTGGGCCTTCGACACCAATGTGCTCGGGGCCGCGCTGGTCACGTCCGCGGCGATTCCTCACGTGACCCGCTCGGCCGGCTCGGTGCTCTACATGTCGACCACGGGCTCGTCGTACACCCCGCCGTGGCCCGGCCTCGGCGTCTACCAGGTCACCAAGGCTGCGCTGGACCGTATGGTCGACTCGTTCCGCGCCGAACAGCAGGGGATCAACTTCACCCGCGTCACCATTGGCGAGTGCCCGGGAGGTGAGGGTGACAACCAGACCCAGTTCAATGCCGGTTGGGACATGTCGCTCGTCGGCGAGTTCGCCGGCGAGTGGATCGGTCGCGGCTACATGAACATGGCCTTCATCGATATCGTCCACCTCGTGGACGTCTTCTACACCCTCGTACATGCCGGCGCTTCGGTGCAGGTGCCGTCGATCACGATCATCCCGCGGCCGGCGCTTCCTGACGGGGCCTGACGGCACCCTCAGTGGTCGAGCACCATCGGGAAGGTGTCGACGGAGCGAATCCCCGGGGAGAACAGCAACTCGGCGCCGGGCTTGATGCGGTAGTTCGGGATGCGTGCGTGCCACTCGCGCAGCACGACCCGGAGTTCCATCCGCGCCAGGTTCGATCCGAGGCAGCGGTGTATGCCGCCGCCGAACGCGAGGTGGCGGTTGCCATCGCGGTCCCACCGGATCTCGTCGACGTCGGGGAACTCGTCGCCGTCGGTGTTGGCGGACCCGAGCATGACCATGACGTGCTCGCCGGCCTTTACCGGGCAGCCGGCCACCTCGCTGTCGCGGGTGGCAAGACGCGGCACGGCCATCACCGGCGTCTCCCAACGCAGCAGCTCCTCGAGCATGTCCGCGATGCGCGACGGGTCGTCGACGATCTGGCGGCGGTGTTCGGGGTGGTCGGCAAGATGGGCGAAGATGCAATCGAGCGAGGCCGATACGGTGTCCAGCCCGGCCATCAGCATCAGGAAGCAGATATCGAGCACCTCGTGACGGGTCAGGCGTTCGCCGTCGACCTCGGCGACGAGCAAGTCGGCCAGCAGACCTCCCGCGGCGGCGAGGGAGTTGTCATCGATCGCCTGCTCAAAGAAGGCACAGATCTCGTTCGCCGTGTGCTCCTGGAATTCCCACGCGGCCGGATCGTCGATGGCGACGCCGAGAACGATGTTGGGGCGGATCATGCCGTCCTTCATCCGCAGGAAGTCGGCCAATCGTTCCTGGGGGAGGCCGAACAGTTCGAGGACGACCTGTGAAGGCAGGGGCACGGAGAACTCGGCGGCGAAATCGATCTCGTCGCGGCCCTCGAAACGGTCGATCAACTCGTTGGCGAGCTTGGCAACCGGCGCCTCGAGCGGCTTCACCTTCTGTGGCGCGAACATCGGGTCGAGCAGTCGGCGGTATTTCTTGTGGTGCGGCGGGTCGATCTGCAGCGGGATGAGCGGCCGCGGCGTGCCGAGCGGCGCGGCGCCGGCGGAGCAGAACAAGGCTGGGTCGCGCAGCACCTCGTCGATCGCGGCGCGTGTGTTGACGAGTACGCCGGTGCCCTGGACGCGCAATGCACTGCCGGCGTCACGCAGCATCGAGTACATCTCCTGCGGGTGACGTGCTGCGGCCGCGTCCATGCGGCTGAACACGGCACCCTTGCGGTGGTCGTCGGACATTTGGCCCCCCTCGGTTGGGCGAGCCTACATGGGTGCTACATGCGGCCGCTGAGGTACCTGGTGATCATCACGGCCGGCGGGAACGACTCCGTCGCGCCGGCGCTGAAGTAGCCCGAGTCGGTGACGAGCGTGATGCCGCTGATCGCCGAGGCGGCGTCGCTGCACAGGAACACCAGCGGGTAGGCCTGCTGCAGCGGCGTCGCGGCCTCGATGCCCGCTTCGGCGCGGAAGTCGGCGCCGAAGCCGAGCCAGGTGGCTGCGTTGGCTTGGGCCAGCGGGGTCTCGGTCGGGCCGGGCAGGATCGCATTGATGCGGATACCCTGTTTCAGCAGGTTGAACGCCGCGCTGGCGACATACGTGCACAGCGCCTGCTTGCTCCAGCGGTAGTCGGCCTTGCCGTTGGCGACGGCCCACGCCGCGGCTTCGTCCATGTCGTCGATCTTCAGGTAGTCGAGCAGCTCGGGCAGTGGAGCCATGTCCCAGCCGAGTCCGGCGGCGGAGGAGATCATGCCGATCGCCGAGCCGCGGCCGAGCATCCCGGCCTCAACCATCTTGTTGACCATGTGCCGGTGGCCGAGGAAGTTGATCTTCTCGATGCCGGGCGTGCCGTCGGCGACGCCCGCGCAGGACAGGAGCGCGTCGACGCGGCCACCACACTCCTTCACCGCGGCATCGATGGAGGCCTTGTCGGCCAGGTTGACGGTGATCGCGGTGACGCCCGCGAGCGTGACCGGCGCGCGGTCCATGGCGATGACATCGGCGCCCGCGTCCAGTACGAGCTGTGCCGCGGCATTGCCCATGCCGGTGGCGGCCCCGACGACGACGACCCGTTTGCCCGTGAATCCGAACGCGTCGAACAGTGACATGTGTGGTGCTACTCCCAGGGAGTGAGGTTGCTTCAGGAGCCAACGTAGATGGGGAGGCTGGCCCAACCACGAACCGTGGTGGTGCGCGCCCGGACGGCATTCTCCTCGTCGACGGTCCAGTCGGGGAACAGCTTCAGCATTTCTTCGAGGGCGACGCGGCCCTCGAGACGGGCCAGTGCGGCGCCGAGGCAGAAGTGCAGGCCGTACCCGAACGACAGGTGGTGATCGATCTTGCGGTTCACGTCGAAGGTGTCGGGGTCGGCGAAGTGCCGCTCGTCGCGGTTGCCCGATGCGTTGAGCAGGGCCACGACGCTGCCCTTGGGAATTGTCTGCCCGTGGTACACGACATCGTCGGTGAGGTAGCGCGAGTTGATCGGGGAGGGAGCCTCGTAGCGCAAGGTCTCCTCGATCGCGCCCTTGATCAGCTCAGAGTTCCCCACGAGGAGGCGTCGCTGATCGGGGTAGTCGGACAGCAACTTGCCCCACCAGCTGATCAGCTTGGTGGTGGTCTCGTTGCCGGCCGCGGCCAGCAGGCCGACGTAGCCGAGGACTTCGTCACGGGTGAGCTTGCGGCGCACGCCGTCGCCGTCCTCGAACTCGATCGTGACGAGATGGCTCATCACGTCGTCGGACGGGTTCTCGACGCGATAGTCGAGGTAGCGGTTCCACATGGCCTGCAGCTCGTCGTGACCACGGGCGTTGACCTCCTCGTACGTCGGCATGCGACCCTCGTCGATACTGAGGCCGGAGTCGATGACCGCCTTGATCTCGAACTGGTCCTCTTCGGGGACGCCCATCAACATGCCCATCACGCGCATGGGCATGAAGCCGGCAAGGGCGGTCATGAAGTCGAACTTCTCGACGCCGCTCTCCTTCAGCGCGCCCAGCGACTCGGCGCAATAGGCGCGGATCTGGGGTTCGAGGCTGGCGACCTTCTTCGGAGTGAACACCCGCGAGAGGATGCTGCGGTGCGCGTCGTGCGCGGGCGGGTCTTCAAAGATGAACAGACCCGCGGGCATCTCCACGTTGGCCTTGATCAACTCGAGGATCGTGCCTTTGCTGGAGATGAAGCGGCCGTGGTCCTTCATCGCGGACTCGACATCGTCGAAGCGGCTGAGCGCGTAGAAGTCGTACTTCTCGTTGTAGTACAGCGGCGCCTCGTCGCGCAGGCGACGCCAGACCGGGTATGGATCTTCGTCGATCGCAAAGTCGTACGGGTCGTAGTACGGGGCGTTGGCGAGATCGGTCATGATGGTCAGTCCTCCTCGATCGTGATCACCTGGCGCGGACACTGGCGGGCAGCGTTCACCACGTCGGCTCGTCGCGACTCGTCCACCCGGTCGAGGAGCAGAACGAGCCGGTCGTCGTCGTCCATCGCGAATACGTCCGGTGCGATCCCGACGCAAATCTGGTTGCTCTCGCAACGGTTCATGTCGACGATGATGCGCATGTTCCCCTCCTCAGGGCTACTTGTCCCCATGCTCTCACGGCACCCCCCGTGCCGCCCTAGGCGGGGCCAGGATATCATGACTTGCGTCACAGGAGAATATCGTTATCACCGGGAGGGGCTATGGATCAGGCACGGATGAGCGATGTCATCGAGATCGAGCAGTTGCTGGCAAAGTACGCCGCCGGCATGACGATGGACGACATCGACAAGGTCGTCGAGGTCTTCACCCCCGACGGCTGGTACAGCGCGTTCGGCGACCGCTACATCCTCGCCGACTTCCCCCGGCTGGTCGCCGCCGCGCCCAAGGGCGTGTTCATGACCGGCACCCCCTCGCTCGAACTCGACGGCGACGCAGGCACGGGCATCCAGCCACTGGTCTTCATCGACCAGACCAACCATCACATGCGGATCGGGTATTACACCGACACCTATCGGCGCACCGAGGCGGGGTGGCGGCTCGCCACTCGGCAGATGACGTTCCTGCGCAAGAGCGGCGCACGCGACGCCGGCCGCCCCCACGACCCGTCGCGCCCCGAACCCACGAAGGGCTGATCGGCTCGTCGCTGCGGGGCCGCACGATCTCGTCAAACCCCGTTCATGTTGTGCCGCATAGCGTGCGAGCCGCGTGCGCATCCTCCTGGTGTCCGATCTCCACTACGCGTTGCCGCAACTGGACTGGGTGGTGCGCGCCGCGCCGGAGTACGACCTCGTCGTCATGGCCGGCGACCATCTCGACGTCAGCTCGTCAGTGCCACTCGACGCGCAGACCGTCGTGATCCTCGAGTACATCGCGCTGCTGAAGGCCGCGACGACAGTGATCGTGTGCTCGGGCAACCACGACCTCACGGGCCCCGACGTGAATGGCGAGCAGGCGGCCTTGTGGCTGGCCGGGGCGGCCGCGCAGGAGGTTCCCACGGACGGCGCGTCGGTCACCATCGGCGACACGTTGGTGACCGTGTGTCCGTGGTGGGACGGCGACATCGGCAAGGCCACGGTCGAGGCCCAGTTGGCGGCCGACGCCGAACGGCGCCCGGCGCGCTGGATCTGGGTGTACCACTGGCCACCCGACGGTTCGCCCACCACCTGGACCGGGTCGAAGCACTACGGCGACGCCGAACTTGCCGCGTGGATCGACCGCTTCCACCCAGACATCGTGCTGTCCGGCCATGTCCACCAGCCCCCGTTCAAGCCCCAGGGTGGCTGGTCCGACCGCATCGGCGACACGTGGGTGTTCAACCCGGGCAAGCAGATCGGGCAGGTGCCCGCCTACGTCGAGATCGACCTCGCTGCCGGCGACGCGATGTGGGTGTCGTACGTCGGTAGGGAGTGGGTCGAGCTGTCCGCCGCCGGCCCCGCGCCCCGTACCGCCGTCTGACCCTGCCGGGCCTGCAGATCAGTACTCGGGGTCGGGTTCGCGACGTGAACCGGGCGTGGCCCGCGGGCCCGTGCGCTGGGCCAGGCGCGACAACACGTCGGACACCATGGCCAGGCCGGGGGCGTCGCCGTACTGGTGCTTGAGATCGGCCAAGTAGGTGGTGACGAAGTCGAGCCGCTCAGCGAGGCCGACGGCGACGTAGGTGCTGATCTCGGGGTCGCTGTTCAGCAGCGCCCGCCCATCGGCCGCGTAGCGCAGCAACGACGGTTCGGCGGCGACGACGCTCGCGCTGTGGCCGCTGCCGAGCAGCACCGCCACCTCCCCGAGCAGGGCGCCCGGGTGCACCACTGAGTTGACCTGTACGTCGCCCTTGCGCACTTCCAGCGAACCGGACACGAGCACCCAGATGCTGCCGGTGGTGGTGCCCTCCTGGATCACGACATCACCCTTCGCGTACTGCACCTCGGGCAGGTGCGCAGAGAGGCTGAGCATGTCGGTCATCGCATCGATGGTACGGACCCAATGTTTCGGGCAGTTGCCCGGTTCGCGCGTTCAGGGGAACAGAACGGGTGCCGTGCGCGGGCCGCGCACCTGGCCACCGGCCCACGTGACCTCGCCGGCGGGGTCGAGCCGGAACGTGGGGATGCGGGCGATGAACTCCTCGATCGCCACTCGCAGCTCCATGCGCGCCAGGTTCGAGCCGGCGCAGCGGTGGATGCCGCTACCGAACGCGACATGGCGGTTGTGCTCGCGGTCGATGATCACCGTGTCCGGGTCGGGGAACGCCTCGGGGTCACGGTTCGCCGCGGGGAAGCTCAGCAGGATGCGGTCGCCCTCCTTCATCGGGCAGCCCTCGTACTCGAAGTCGGTGGTGACCATGCGACCCATCGTCACCGGCGAGTAGGCGCGCAGCAACTCCTCGACCGCGGTGGGCATCAGCTCGGGTTCATCGACCAGGCGGTGCAGATCGTCGGGGTTGGTGGCGAGGTGCCACAACGCCGAGCCGATCGCCGACCAGGTGGTGTCGACGCCGGCGATGAGCGTGAGCGCGGCGGTGCCGAGCACGAGCCCTTCGGGCACCTTCTCACCCTCGACCTCGGTGTGCAGCAGGTAGCTGATGAGGTCGGTGCGGCCGTTGTCAGCGCGGCGTTCGGCGATGAGCGTGGTGAAGTACTGCAGCAGTTCGTTGCGGGCCTTGGTGGTGCGTGCCTCGTCGGTGGCGAACTCGAGGATGTCGCGGACCCAGGTGGTGAACGTGTCGGACATCCTCTCGGGTACCCCGAGCAGCATGCCGATCACCCGCACCGGGATCTGCTGGGCGTACCCCGCAGCGACATCGGCGCGGCCGGTCTCGATGAACCCGTCGACCAGGCGACGGCACAGGGCGCGGGTGGACGGCTCGTACTCGGCGACGCGGGCGGGGGAGAACCACGGCAGGAGCAGGCGTCGGGTCCAGGTGTGCAGGGGCGGGTCGGCGCTGATCGGTGGCAGGCCGGCGGGCAACAGCGGTTCGCCGCCGCCGACGCCGCCGATACCACCGGCCGGCGGCACGACGGCGACGCGCTTCGAACTGAAGTGCTCGATGTCGTGGGCCATCGCCGTCACGCCGGCGTAGGTGGTGGGCAGCCACGACCCGCCGTAGCGCTCGGTGTGCGCGATCGGGCAGCGATCGCGTAGGTCGTCCCACACAGGGAACGGGTCGGCGACGTACCCCGCGTCGAAGATGTCGTAATCGGTTGCCCAGTCGCGAACCTGCTCGGTCATCACAGCCCCCTGTCGACGATGCCGACGGTCAACCTAGTGGTCGGGATGCGGCAGAATCGGGTCGTGGCCCACGCACGGATCCGCACGATCATCATCAACAGCGAGCAGCCCGACTTGTTGGTGGGCTTCTGGTCGCGTCTGCTCGGGGTTGCCGTGCTCGAGCACGACGACGAGGCCGGCATCGTGTGGTTGGCGCCCGACACAGAGGGCGGCGTCAACCTCGGCTTCCAATGGCGGGTCATGGCCGACCCGGATGGCAAGGAGTTCTGTATCTTCCGCGACTAGAGCAGACGGGCGACGAAGCGCACCGCCGCACGGGAGGCCTCGCTGCGCCACACGGCCACCACGTCGTCCTCGGTGGGTGAGTCGAGCGCCGATGCCATCCGCTCGACGACCTCGCGCTGGCGCAGCAGCAGTGGGTGCGGGTCGACGTCGCACGTGCCGCACAGCACCAGCTTCAGCAGCAGATCGCAGCGCAGGTCGCGCAGGTGGCGTACGGGCTCGGCGAGCCAGGTGAGCAGCAGCTCGCGACCGTGAGGGGTG
>JAYRWH010000059.1:0-12179 GCA_041918155.1 Ilumatobacteraceae bacterium
TCCCCGAGTGCGGGGGAAGCACCTCTGCGCGGTGCATCGAACAACTCGCTGATCGAGTGTGCGAAGTCGTCGAGCTGATGACCGGCAGCGCGGTCACGCCTGACCAGCTTCGGCTCGACGTGCACGTTCCTGGTGCCGAGCTCACGGCCGCTGCCGTCGCCGCGCTACGCGAGGCGGGCTGCAGCGTGCGCGACATCGGTGCTTTGATCGGTGTCTCCCACCAGCGGGTTCACCAACTGGTGGGGCAAGCATCAACACCATCGCCGCTGACGCAGCGCACGAAGCCGGCAGCGCGTGGGCCGCGGCGCTGAAGGCCCTCGACGGACCTCGGTCGCTCACGCCGTCGGCAGGCCGAGGATTCTCGTGGCGATGAGGTTCTTCTGGATCTGGGCGGTGCCGCCCATCACGGTCGCGGCGCGGCTGTAGAGGTAGGTCTTCAGCGCGGTCTGGTCGTCGCCGCCCTCGCCACCGACACCGGCGTGGCCGGCACCGTGCACGGCCAGCGCGGCGCGGCCGACGGTCTGCTCGCACACCGTCATCAGCAGGCGATCGACCGAGCCATCCGGGCCGTGAACCACCCCGTCGAGCCGCTCGGACAAGCGGCGGAACACGTGCAGCCGCAGCATCTCGCTCTCCACGAGCGCCCACCCCAGGTCGCGGTGCACCTCGGGGCCATACCGCTGTGGTTCGGCCGCTACCACCGCCATCAGGTCGCGCACGGTCTTGCTGTAGCGCGACACCACACCCAACTCGCCGGGCTCGCGTTCGTGGCTCACCACGGTCATCGCCAGCCGCCACCCTTCACCCGGCGCGCCGATCATGTTGGCCGCCGGCACGCGGGCGCCGTCGAAGAGCACCTCGCCGAACTCGGCGGTGATGCCGTTGATCATCTTGATCGGGTGCTGCTCGATGCCCGGCTGACGCATCGAGACGGCGAAGGCGGAGATGCCCTTGTGCTTCGGCGCGTCCGGATCGGTGCGGGCCAGCAGCAGGCACCAGTCGGCCACGTCGGAGTAGCTGGTCCAGATCTTGTGGCCGGTGATCACATACTCGTCGCCGCCGTCGGCCGCGCCGCCGGGAACCAGTTCGGCTCGCGTGCGCAGCGAGGCGAGGTCGCTGCCTGCTTCGGGCTCGCTGAAGCCCTGACACCAACGCTGCGACCCATCGACGATGCCCGGCAGGAAGCGGCTGCGGATGTCGTCGTTGCCGTGTTCGAGGATGCCGCGCACGAGGTAGCCGCAACTGGGGCGCGGCGGCGCGTGGGCCGCGGTGAGCTCCTCGTCGAGGATCACGTCGTACACGCTCGGCAGCTCGTGGCCGCCGATGTCCTTCGGCCACGACAACCCGAAGAATCCTGCGCCGTACAGCGAGGTGTGCCACGCGGCCTGGGCGTGCCAGTACTCGTCGGCGGTCGACGACGCCGGCAGCGTGGGCGTGTTGTCACCCAGCCAGGCACGCAGGCGGGAGCGAAACGCTGCCTCCTCCGGCGAGTCGAAGTAGTCCATCAGATCCCCTCGTTGACGATTACTACGGTTACGAAGTAATCTAGCCGCGGTGTCGACCAAGCCCCAGCCGCTGCAGCAGGCGAACCTCTTCCACACCGGCATCGTGGTCGACGACCTGGCCGCGGCGAAGGCCGAGTTGGGCGCGCAGCTCGGGGTGACCTGGTTCGAGGGTGGGGCCGACGTGGTGCTCATCACCGATGATGGCGTCCGCTCGGTCCGGTCTGCGTATGCACTCGCCAAGGAAGGCCCGCACCACGTCGAGCTGACCCAGTCGGTGCCCGGCACGGTGTGGACCGCCGCGTCGCCCGGTCACGCCCATCACCTCGGCTACTGGGTCGACAATGTGGCCGAGGCATCGGCCGCGCTGATCAGCCTCGGTTCGCCGCGCGTGGCGACCGTGGCGATGGCCGAGAACGCACCCCCCATGTGCGCGTACCACCGCACCGGCAACGGCCTCTATGTCGAGGTGGTCAGCCGGGCGCTGCGACGCGTGCTGCTGCCGTCCAGTTGAACGCGATCATTCCGGTCACGACACTCCACCACGGAACTGAGGTTGCCCATGGCCACAACTCGAACCGATGCACCCAGCGGCGCCGGCAGCGCCCGACGCGGTGAGGACTTCTACCAGGGCCTGCTCGACCAGGAGACCCGCGACGTCGCGGTGAGCCTGCGTGCCGTCTCGCCCGCGTTCCTCGGGACGGGCGGCATCGCCCCGTCGCGCTACTTCTCCGCCGACTTCCACCGCTTGGAGGTGGAACATGTGTGGAAGCGCGTCTGGCAGGTGGCGTGCCGCGAGGAGCAGATCGCCGAGGCGGGCGACACCTATGTGTACGACGTCGCCGACACCTCGCTCGTCATCGTGCGCACAGAGGACGGCATGATCAAGGCGTTCCACAACTCGTGCCTTCACCGCGGCACCCAGTTGCGCGTGTCCGGCGGTCCGGTCGAAGAGCTGCGCTGCCCCTACCACGGGTTCACCTGGAGCCTCGGCGGCGAGCTCAGCGAGGTGCCCAGCGAGTGGGACTTCCCCGGCCTCGACCGCGCAACCATGTGCCTGCCGGAGGCGGCCGTGGGTACGTGGGGCGGGTTCGTGTTCGTGAACCCCGACCCGGCTGCCCCGCCGCTGGCGGACTACCTCGAGAACCTGCCCGAGCACTTCGCCACCTGGCCGCTGGCCGATCGCTACCTGAAGGCACACATCGTGCGCACCGTGCCGTGCAACTGGAAGATCTCGCTCGAGGCGTTCATCGAGTCGTACCACGTGATGGCTGTGCATCCGCAGCTGCTGAAGACCGCGGCCGAATCGCTCACCGAGTACGACATCTACGGCGCTCACGTCAGCCGCATGGTCACCGGTGTCGGCATCAGCAGCGAGCATCTCGCCGATGCGCCCGCGCCCGCCGACATCGTCACGGCCATGCTCGGCGCCAAGGCCGACCTCTCCGGACTCGATCGTGGCGCCACTGCGCGCGAAGTGGTGGCCGAAGGGGTGCGCGCCTCGTTGCAACGCCGCACCGGCCGCGACTTCTCCGGCGTGTCCGACGCGGAGATCATCGACGGCATCGAGTACTTCTTGTTCCCCAACTTCATGCCGTGGGGCGGCCTGCTGACCTCGTTCGCCTATACGTTCCGGCCTGCTGGCAACGACCCCGAGTCGTGCATCATCGAGATCATGGTGCTCGAACCCGTGCCCGAGGGTGCCGCCCGTCCGGCAGCCGCCCGCACCCGCGTGCTCGAGGCGAACGAATCGTGGATCGATGTAGACGAGCTCGGCGTGTTCGGCCGAGTCTTCAACCAGGACGGCGGCACGTTCGCCCGCGTGCAGCGCGGCCTGCGCGCGTCGGTGCGCAACGAGACCGTGTTGTCCAGCTACCAGGAGAGCCGCATCCGCCACCTGCACGCGACGATCGACACCTACATCGACAACAAAGGGAGCCAAGGATGAGCGGGTTGCCGATCGAGGACATCATCGAGCTGGAGCAGCTGTTGGCGACCTACGCGGTGGCCATGACGCGCGGCGACGTGGAGACCGTCCAGGGCTGCTTCACCACCGATGGTTGGTACAGCGCGTTCGGCGACGTCTACGAGCTGAAGGACTACCCGAAGCTCATCGAGGCCGCACCGAAGGGCCTGTTCATGACGGGTACGCCGGAGTTGCACCTCGATGTCGCCGCCGGCACCGGCACCGGGCGCCAGACCTTGCTGTTCGTCGACCAGTCCAACCACCACATGCGCATGGGCTGGTACACCGACAGCTACCGTCGCATGGAGCAGGGCTGGCGCATCGCCACGAGGTCGATGACGTTCCTGCGCCGCAACGGTGCGCGTGATTCGGGGCGCCCGCACGACCCGAACCGGCCTGAACCCACACGGAAGGCCTGAGCATGCCCGGCAACCAACGCCCGTCGGCGGAGGAGATGGTCCTGTACGAGAAGGACCCGGCGACGAAGATCGCCACGATCACGCTCAACCGCCCCGACGACCTGAACGCGATGACGATCGGCGCGACCCACCGCTTCGCCGACCTCGTCGACCGGGCCAACGTCGACGACGACGTGAAGGTGTTGGTGATCCGCGCGAATGGCCCCAACCTCGGCAGCGGCGCCGACCTGGCCGAGCTGCTCGACATCATGGCCGGCCGCGGCGACGCCACGATGAACAGCATCGTGCGCATCCCCGATGACGTGGATGTGAACTACCCGCCCAAGGGCTCGTACCGCTACGGCGCCACGAACATCCAGCACTACGCCGACCCGAGCGCGGGCATCCGCTCGCTGCAGGACTTCAAGAAGATCAGCATCCTCGAGGTGCGCGGCTACTGCTACGGGTGGCACTTCTACGTGGCGGTCGACGCGGATCTTGTGATCGCTTCCGACGACGCGCTGTTCGGGCACTCGGCGTGGCGCTATGCGGGCTTCGCTGCCCGCATGTGGCAGTGGTGCACGATGATGGGTCTGCGCAAGTTCATGGAGATGGTGTTCACCGGCCGGCCGTTCACCGCCAAGGAGATGGCCGAGTGCAACTTCGTGAACGCCGTGGTGCCGCTCGACCAGCTGGAGGAGACGACGAAGAAGTACGCGCTCGCCTGCTCGCGCACGCGTCCCACCGACACCGTGTTCGCGCAGAAGACGTTCTTCGAGGTCTACAAACAGCACCAGGGCGAGTACATGGGCAGCATCATCACCGGGATCATGGAGGCCACGCTGCGCCAGTTGAAGACCGACCCGAATGCATGGGAGATGGGCCGCGACAAGGTGGACGAAGGCGTGGCCAAAGCCGTGCGCGACAACGACGACCAGTTTCCGCCCGAGTGGCGCCTCAGCCGGCGCGGCCGCGGCGAGGAATAGGGCGCCGGCGCGTCAGCGCCTGTCGGGCAAGGCGCGGCCGAGCCGCGCCGCGGCGAGCACGATGAGTTCGTCGTTGCGCACCTTCGCGTCGTTGGCCGTGGTCGGCAGTTCGCCGGCCGCGAACAGCACCACCTCACGCGGCACCTTGTAGGCCGCCACCCGCTCGGCGAGGAACGCCTTCAGATCGTCGCCGGTGGCGCTCGAGCCATCGGTCAGTTCCGCACACAACGTGACGATCTCGCCGAGCCGTTCGTCGGGCAGCCCCACCACACGGCACCGGCGCACGTCGCGACATGAGCGCAGCGCCACCTCCAGCTCGGCCGGTGCGACATTGGCCCCAGCGGTCTTGATCATCTCCGTGCGCCGGCCGGTCCAGTGCACAGCACCGTCGGGCTCGACGAAGCCCAGGTCGCCGGTGTGCAGGAAGCGGTCGGCGTCGAGCGTCTCCGATTCAGTCTTGCCGAGGTACTGCACCAACACCATCGCGCCGGCGAGCGCCAGCTCACCGGTCTCGCCGGGGCCGAGCAACTCACCGGTGTCGGGGTCGAGCACACGCAGGCGCACCCCAGGCAGCAGCCGGCCGGTGTAGCGGGCCTTCTCCTCACGCGGAGTGTCCCAGCGGTGACTCACTACGGACGCGCAGGTCTCGGACATGCCGTAGCCGGCGGGCGCCGACCAGGTGGTGTCGCCGTGCACGCTCGGGTGGCGGGTGAACACGGACTTACCGAACACCTCGCGCAGCGACGAGAGATCGGCGCGCTCCCAGTCGGGGTGCTCGGCCAGCGCGGCTCCCTGGTGGGGGAGCACGTACGGCTCGGTGACCCGCTCGCGCTCCATCAGCCGCAGGGCGTCGCCGGCGTCGAACACCTCCTGCATCACGAAGGTGCCGCCGGCCGCGAGCGTGGGCCCCATCGCGGTGGTGAGCCCGGCAGTCCAGAACAGGGGCAGTGGTGCCCACACGCGACTGGCGGTGGTGCGCCGGTAGAGGTCGGCCTGGAGATGGAACTGCAGCGTCGGCGCGCGATGGCGGTGCACCATCCCCTTGGGGAGCGCCGACGTGCCCGAGCTGAACAGGATCAGCCCGATGTCATCCGGCGTGACAGCCGCGACGCGGTCATCGATCGCGCTGGTTGCGACGGAACGACCGGCGGCGATGAACTCGTCCCAGCCGGGCGAGCCGACCAAGTACGTGCGCCCGATCGTCGGCTGCGGCAGTGGGCGACCGCGCAGCTGGGTCTGCCCGAGTACCACCTCCGGTCGGGCCAGGTCGAGCATCGCCTCCAGTTCGTTCGGGGTGGCGAACGTGGACAGCGGCACCACCACACCGCCGGCCAGCGCAATGCCGAAGATGGCGGCGACCGCCTCGGGCCGGCTGCCCATGAACACCGCCACGCCGGCGCCGGGCGCCACCCCGTCGGCCACGAGCGCGCGGGCGATGTCGAGTGCGTGGGCAGACAGGTCGTCGTACGTCCAGCGGACCGTGGCCCCGCCGAGCAGCGGGTCGTCGAACACGATGGCCTCCCGCTCGGCGAACTCGGCCGCGATCTCGCGGAGGAAGCCGCCGAGCGTGAGCAAGCCGAGCCCGGCGACCGTTGACAGCGGCGGGCCCTCATACGTCAGCGTCTTCGTCACGAGCGCAGGTTAATCCGCAGGACGCGCACAGACCCGGCCCGCGAGGGCCGGGTCCAGTCCGCATCACGTGGGGTTCACTCGGCGTCCCGGCGGTACAGCAGCACCGTGCCGATGGCGAGAGCGATCACGGCGTAGCCGCCGAACAAGAACGCATCCTGTGTGCGGGTGAGGGCGGCGGCCAGGGTCTTGGTGGTGTCGCCCGCCGAGCGGATCCCGAGCAGGCCGTTGGCGGAGCTGAAAGGGAGCAAGCGGGACAGCTTCGCCGGCGCCATGCTGCGCATCAGGTTCTCCACCACGAACGTCCACACGAGCGCGGCGGAGATGGCGGCCGAGCTGTGGCGGATGATCATGCCGACACCGAGGCCCATGACTGCAGCCACGGTGGTGAGCACCAACCCCCACGCCGCGGACGAGGCGAAGCCGGACATGTCGCCCTTGGGCATCCCGCTGGCGACGGCGCTGGCGAACCCGGCGACGATACCGAGCACGCCCATGGCCAGACCGAAGCCGGCGGCGACGGTGGCCTTGGCGGCGACCGACACCCAGCGCGCCGGCTGCGCCGCAATGGCATGGCTGATGGTGCCGTGCTGCACCTCGGAGGTGTACATCAGGATGGCGGCGATGATCGTCAGCACCATCGTCAGCCAGGTGGCGGTCATGAACGTGTTCGCCACGGTGAACGGCTGGTGTTCGTAGGGGTCGGTCTTGACGAACGTGGCCAGCACCCACGACATCACCACACCGGCGACGACGGCGAGCCCGAGGATCGCTCGGTTCGAGCGCAGCGAACGCAGCTTGATCCACTCGCTGGTGATCGCGGCGGGCACGCTGGCCAGGTCGTAGCGCCGGGTGCGGGTGTGGAGTCGGGGCGTGCTGTGCAGGCCATTGACGTCGGGGCGGTTGATGGTGATGGTGTTCATGGCAAGTCCTTTGTGGTGAGTGGCGAGGGTGGGTTGGTGCAACGGAACTCAGGCGGCGGCGAACTCGGCGGTGGCGCCGGTCATGCCGATGAGGATCTCCTCGAGGGAGCGGGAAATCTCGGTGATCTCGACCACCTGGATGCGATGGTCGAAGGCCAACTGCGAGACCTTGTTGAGCGTGGTCCCGGTCGCCGTGAGGCGGTCGCCCTCCACGCCGACGCTGATGTCGTGACGGTCGAGCAGGCGCCCGAATTCGGCGGCGCCCGGGGTGCGCACGACCACGGTCGTCTCGCCGCGGGCGAGTGTGGTGGCCACCGGCTCGGCGGCGAGCAGGGTGCCGCCACCCACCACGACGAGATCGTCGGCGAACATCTCCAGCTCGCTGATGAGGTGGCTCGACACGAACACCGTGCCGCCGTGGGTGGCGAACTCGCTCAATGAGTTGCGCAGCCAGCGGATGCCGTCGGGGTCGAGTCCATTGGAGGGCTCGTCGAGGAGCAGCACGTCCGGCTCGCCGAGCAGGGCGCCGGCCAGCGCCAGACGCTGACGCATCCCGAGTGAGAAGCCGCCCGTGCGCTGGTCGGCTGCGGTCTCCAGGCCCACCTCGGCGAGCACTTCGTCCACCCGGCGGGCGGGGATACTGCTCAGCGCAGCCATCGCCCGCAGATGCTCCCGGGCCGTGCGGCCAGGGTGCATCGCACCGGCATCGAGTACCGAACCGACCACCCGCGTGGGGTGCTGCAGCTGGGTGTAGCTGATGCCGTGGTAGCGGACGTCGCCATGGTCGGGCCGGGTGAGGCCCACCATCATGCGCATCGTGGTGGACTTGCCGGCGCCGTTCGGGCCGACGAAGCCGGTGACTCGGCCGGCGACGACTTCGAAGCTGAGGTCGCTGACGGCGAGGCGGTTGCCGTAACGCTTGGTGAGGGCGGACACGGTGATCATGAGTGGGTGCTCCGTTCGTGAAGTGTGGGAATGTGGCCGGGGAGCGAAGGCCCCACGACAGGTCGTCCGACCGGCATGATCGAGATCAGCTCGACATTCACCGACGTGAGGTGCGCCACCACTCCGTGGAGGTGTGCCGCATCGCGCACCACACCGACGAGGCGTGTGTTGCCATCGCAGGGGTGGTGAAAGGTGAAGTCATCGAGCAGCGGCCGCAGCAGGCGGGCACTGGCCCGGCCGCTGATGACGATCTCGAAGGTGGTCGGTTCGGACATGGCCACACCGTCTCATCGACCCGAGTGAGCGCGCCTCACCCCACCCGCCATCTCACCCGGGTGATACCGAGCCACCCTCGTGCGCATGGTGGCGTAGGGTCCCGCCGTGGCACCCGACGGTGAGATGGGGATGGCGGCGACGAAGCTGCAACCCCCCGCGCTGCCCACCCGGCTCGTGGAGCGCACCCGGCTCGACGTGACGCTCGATGACGCGCTCGCCCGCGAGGTGCCCTTCGTGCTGGCCAGCGCCCCTGCGGGCTCAGGGAAGTCGACGATGCTGGCCGCGTGGGCGGCCCGGCGGCCCGAGCAGGTGGCCTGGCTGCAGGTGGAGGACATCGACTCCGATCCCGCCCGTTACTGGTCGTCGCTCGTCGCCGCTGTCGCGCGCCACCGCCCCGACGCCGGCTCCCGCCTGGCCCCGCGCGTCATCGGCTCGGCGGGCGACGATCGGGTGGTCGTACCGGCCCTCGTCAACGAACTCGTCGACGACGGCCGGCGCCTCGTCATCGTGATCGATGACTACCACCTCATCAACGACACCACCGTGCACCGGGGGATGGAGCGCCTGATCGATCTGTGCCCGCCATCGCTGACGATCATCGTCGCGACGCGCCTCGACCCGCCGTTCCGCCTCGGGCGCATGCGCGTGCGCAGCCGGATCAGCGAGGTTCGCGCCCACGAGCTGCGCTTCGCGGTCAGCGAGGCTGCCGGCCTGCTTGGCGCGGCCGGCGGGACGCTCACTGCGACCTCGCTCGAAGACCTCTGCGCGCGCACCGAGGGTTGGGCGGCGGGCCTTGTACTGGCGGGGCTCTCGCTGGAACGGGCGCCCGAGCCCGAGCGGTTCATCGAGGCCTTCCGCGGCGACGACCACCTCGTGGTCAGCTACCTCGGCGACGAGCTGTTGGCGACGATGGACCCCGACGACCGCGTCCGAATGCTGCAGACGTCGGTGCTCGATCGCTTCAACGGCCCGCTCGTCGACGCGGTCACGGCCTCGACCGGCGGATCACACTGGTTGACCGACACAGTCGCCCGCAACCAGCTCATCGTGCGGCTCGACAACACAGGTACGTGGTTCCGTTATCACCACCTGTTGCGCGACCTGTTGGCGTTGGAGGCCGAGCGCGCCTTCTCCGAGCAGCTGCCGGTGCTGCACGCGCGCGCCGCGGCTTGGTTCGAGGCACAGGGCGATCACGGCGCAGCGGTGACGCACCGGCTGTCGGCCGGCGACATCGACGGCGCGATGGACCTGATGCGACACGTCGGGTCCGACCTGCTCGGCCAGGGGCAAGTACGCACGCTGCAGCGGCTGCTCGAACAGATCGGCGTTGCCGCCTCCGACAACGCCGTGTGCGCCCTGCTGTGGGGCTGGTGCGAGTACCTCGGAGGCCACTACGTGGCGGCCCAGGCCTGGCTCGACACGTTCCTGTCGGTCGCGCCGGAGTGGCTCGACTTGATGGTCGCCACCCCGCTTCGGATCAATGTCGCGATCGGTTGTGGCGATGTCGCGACCGCACTGGAGATGGCGCGGGAGGTGACGGCGACGGGCGAACTGCCGGTGCGCCCGGCCGAGTTGTCGACCGCCGTGGGCGCGGCGTACACATGGGCCGGCCTCGCTCCCGAGGCGCGCGATGCGCTCGCCGTCGCGGTAGCGCGGTCGACGGTCGAGCAACGCTTCACGGCCCACACGATGTCACTGGTGTCAATGGCCATCGTGGAGTTGGAGGAGGGCAATCTCGCGGCAGCGCACGCCGCGGCGGCGACGGCGATGTCGACCGCCCAGTCGTACGGGCTCGCCGGCTATCACGGCGTGGCACCCGCGCTCGCCGTTCGTGCTCGCGCCACCAGCGACGCCGAGCGATCGCTCGCCGACGCGGTACATGCGGTGGAGTTGGCGCGGCGGGCCACCACCGACCTGGGCCGCGCGTTCGTGCTCACCACCGTCGGCGACACCCTCCTCGGCATGGACGACGCCGCCGGCACTGCGCTCCTGGCCGAGGCGCGATCGATCCTCGACCGCTGCGTCGACCCGGGTATCGTCGGCCGCGCGCTGTCCCGGGCTGAGTCACGTCACCACGTGAGAGCGGCCCCGGCCGTGCCCCGTACGCACCTCGTCGAGCAGCTCACCGACCGCGAGCTCGCGCTGCTGCGCTACCTGCCGAGCCAGATGTCGTTGCGCGAGATCGCGTCCGTGTTGTTCGTGTCGCTCAACACGGCCAAGACGCACAGCAGCTCGATCTACCGCAAGCTCGGCGTCACCGACCGCAAGAGCGCGGTGCAGGCCGCCCGCAGCCTGCGCCTGCTCTGATCTGGCTGGGTCCGTCAGCCGGGCAGACCCGACACGGTCGCCGTTGCCCACGTGGTGAGCAGCTCGATCAGCCGGTCGAAGTCGGCGCCGGCCAGGCTCAGGTGGTACGAGCCGCCTTGGGCGAACTCTTCGTAGTCGGTCGGGATCCCGGCGTCTGCGAAGTACTGCCTCAGCGCCTGGTGGACTTCGCCGATGTCCACACATCCGTCGCTCGCCGCATCCACGGCCTCGAGCGCAGCCCGGAAGGTACCGCTCGGGTCGCGCGCCGTGGTCCACGTGACGAGATCACCGCAGTTCTTGGCCGAGTCGCGGAAGGAGGTGGTGACGAGCATGTGCACCGGCCCGTCGTAGATCGCAGGAGCGATCATCGCCCACGGCGTCGTCGCGGCGAACAACCCGGGCAGCACGCTGGTGTAGCTGGCCCAGAGGCCCTCGTCGAGCAGGCCGAGCTCGCCGTCCCACAGCACCACCGCTTGCGGCTGCCACTGCTGGGCCGTCACCTCGCACCCGTCACCCACTGGCCGGGTGTAGGTGAACATCAACACGGACGCCATGTTGGCGCCGGCCGAGTGCCCGAACAGCACGATTCGTGTCGGGTCGGCGCCCCACTCACTGCCACTGGCGACGATGAACGACATCGTGCACGCGAGGGTGTCGATGTCGGCGCTCACCGTTGCCACGGTGTCGGTCTCCGGCGGCGTGCCGCTGGCCGGGCCCCAGTTCGGGATCACTGTGACGACGCCCCGGTCGGCGAGGGCATGGCCGACGTTCCCGTAGATCGCCTCGTTCTTGTCGAGCCCGCCGCCGTGCAGCAACACCACGATCGGCAGGTCCTTCGCTCCCACAGGTGCATACACGTCGAGCAGTGCGGGCAGGCGACCCTCGCTGTCGGCCGCGAAGCGGACATCCTGTGTCACGGTCACGGTGTCGGCCGGCGTTGTCGTGACCGCGGCGGTTGTCGTGACGCTGTCCTCGGACGTGGTGACGTCGCCACACCCGGCCGACCAGACCACGGCAGCGGCGACGAGGTAACTCCCGGCGTGACGAAATGACGGTGACATCATGAATCACCTCTTTCGAAGGGGCGCGCACCGATGGCGGCCCATCTCCATGGTGCGCCGGGTCGACGGCGCCGGCAACCCGTTCCGCTTACCCGAGCCGCTTGTCGGGATCGAAGCCGTGCTTGGCCAGACGGCGTTGCAGGGGAAGGGGCAGGGGTATCGACTCCCCCGCCTTCAACGCGCGAA
>JAYRWH010000060.1:0-13780 GCA_041918155.1 Ilumatobacteraceae bacterium
GCAACACGTGCGCGCACTGCACCAACACCCCGGCGTCCGCGTACGACCAATTACACGCCGCCATTCCCAAGGCCCGCGGCGTGCGATGCCCATCACGCCCGAACACCCGCGCCTGCTCCGCATGAGCGAGCAACAGGGCAGTCGCGGACTCGGCCTCACGACGCACCACATCCAAATCACGCAACACCGCTTCGAGCGCGCCGGGATCCATCCCCCGCACCTCCTCGACCGACGGCACCACCAAACCCATACCCACACTCAAACAAATCGGTGTGACAAAGAAAGCCCGCGGAGCCGTTGACGACAGCCATGGCTCGCAAAGTTCGGCGCCCCGGCTAAGGCCGCCGTCATCCACTCCGGCCGGACGAGATCAGCGGCGCTTGAGGGGAGACGTGTCGAAGCCCGGGCCGAGCAACCGCGACGCCTCGGTGAGCCACACCTTCTCCACCCGCTCGCGGGTCACACCCTTGGCCTTCAGGGCCAGCAACGGCGCCAAGCCGTCGAGCAACGCGGCGAGCACCATCATCGTGTCCTCGGGGTCACCCTCGATGAACTCGCCACGCTCTTGACCCTCGCGCACCACATTGCGCACCACGGCGCGCCAGCGCCGGTCCATGCGGTCGCGTTCGGCGGCCGCGGACTCGTCGCGCAGGGCCAGCACGCACAGCTCCATCCACAACGCCCAGTCGTAGTGATAGAGCATCGCCTCCACGAGCACTCGCAAGCGCTCGCCGGCGGTGACCTCGCTTTGCGCGGCGACGGTGAAGCTGTCGTGGAACTCCTGCTCGCGCAGTCGCAGAGCCTGAGCGAGCAACTGGTCTTTCCCTTCGAACCAGTACAGGACCGCCGCCGGGCTCGTGCCGGCTGCTTTGGCAATGTCGACGACCCGCGTGTTCGCATACCCGCGCTCGGACATCACTGCCGCAGCGGCAGTGAGGATCTGCGCCTTGCGCACATGATCGAGGCGGGGTCTCGGCATTCCGCGGGTCCAATCCTGAATGGTAGTTTCACTTACTCATGGGACATGTCGCTGTCGTGGGGAGCGGACCGCGTGCTGCCCAGTGGGCCACGCGATTCCTGGCCGCTGGCCTCGACGTCGTCGTAGCCGATGATTCCACAATCCGGAACACCATCGAGTCACTCTGGCCGGCGGCCGACCGCGCCGGCCTGTTCACCGGCGCGTCACTCTCCCGTCTTCGTGTGGCCACCTCCCCCGCCGACATCGCCTCGGCAAGCGTCGTCCAGGTGGTCTCCGGCGAAGCACCCGCAGGATGCACCGTCCTCGTCGCCACCGAGTCCACCGCCCGCGCCACCGAGCCGATCCACCTCGTTCCACTCGTGGAGGTGAACGGCCCGCACCAACACGAATTGGCGGCGTTCTATACCTCTATCGGCATGACTCCCCTCGGCCCAGAGGCACCGGCCGAGGAGCGGTGGGCACTCGGCGAGGGCCTCGTGCGCCTCGCCGCCGGCGACCCCGACAGCATCATCGCGGTCATGCGCGCGCTTCGAGCGTCTGGGCGCACCTCGGGTCGTGGCCCCGGGGCGGCGATGGCTCACCACGAGGCCTGCCGCCTCGCATCCGGCGGCATCACCCCGTGGCGCCCGGGCGACACGGTGCCCGCTCCCCTCACCCTGTACTGCACGCGGGTCGAGCCCGACTGGGTGGATTACAACGGCCATATGAGTGAGTCGGCGTACCTCACCGCCACCGGGTGGGCCAGCGATGCCCTGTTCCGCTACATCGGCGACGACGAGGCCTACCGCGCCGCGGGCTACAGCTTCTACACCGTCGAGACCCACCTCCACTTCTTGTTGGAGGTCGACCTGCACGAGCCGATCGCGTTCACTACCCAGGTGCTCGGTGTCGACGCGAAGCGCATCCACCTGGTGCACTCGATGCGCCACGGCGACACCGACGCACTGCTCTGCACCGTCGAGCAGATGCTGTTGCACGTTGACACGAAGGCCGGTCGCGCCACGCCAATGCTGCCCGCGGTGGCGGCCGCCATGGAAGCCGTCGCCGAGGCTCACGCCAGCCTTCCCGTACCGCCCCAAGTGGGCTCGACCATGCGCCTCCAGCGCTGAGGAGACACGATGCATTTCGCTCTGACCCGCGAACACGAGATGATCGTCGACACGGTGCGCTCGTTCACCGAGAACGAACTCATCCCGCACGAGGCCGAGGTCGAGCGCACCGGCCATGTGTCGCCCGAACTCGTCGAGCAGATCAAGCAGCGAAGCATCGCCGCGGGCATCTACGCTGCGAACATGCCCGCCGAGCTGGGCGGGGGCGGTCTCGACGCGTTCGCGACCACGCTCGTGGACCGCGAGTTCGGTGCCACCTCGTACGCACTGCAGTACATCGTCGCCCGTCCCTCCAACATCCTGCGAGCGTGCGCGGGAGATCAGATCGACGAGTACCTACTGCCCACGATCCGGGGTGAACGCGTCGATTGCCTGGCGATGAGCGAGCCCGACGCGGGCAGCGACATCCGCGGGATGAAGTGCTCGGCGGTGCGCGACGGCGACGACTATGTGGTCAACGGCGTGAAGCACTTCATCAGCCATGCCGACCTTGCCGACTACGTGATCCTGTTCGCGGCGAGCGGCGAGGAGCAGACAGCGAAGGGCCCGAAGAAAAGGATCACCGGCTTCCTCGTCGATCTCGACACGCCCGGCTGCGAGGTGATCGACGGATACAACTGCGTCAGCAACCGCGGCTATCACAACCTGATCCTCAACTTCGACGACTGCCGCGTACCCGCGACCAAGATCCTGGGCGAGGAACACCGTGGCTTCGATGCCGCCAACCAATGGCTCGGCAGCACCCGCCTGCAGGTCGCCGCCGTGTGCGTCGGCCGTGCGCGCCGAGCGCTCGGCATCGCCACCGAGTGGGCCGCCACCCGCGTGCAGTTCGGCCAACAGATCGGCAAGTTCCAGGGCGTGTCGTTCAAACTCGCCGACATGCGCACCCGCCTCGAGGCCGCCGAGCTGCTCACCCTGCGCGCCGCGTGGATGGACGCTCAGGGCACCGTCACCGACGAGGACGTGGCGATGGCCAAGGTGTACTCCAGCGAGATGTGCCAGTTCGTCACCGACGAGGCAATCCAGATCCTCGGCGGCATGGGCCTGATGGACGAGCTGCCCCTCGAGCGGATGTGGCGTGACACCCGCGTCGACCGCATCTGGGACGGCACGAGCGAGATCCAGCGACACATCATTTCGCGTGCAATGCTGCGCCCGTATGGCGCCTGACCTGCACCACCTCCTCGCGCCGCGCTCGATCGCGGTGATGGGTGGCGCGCCAGCAGAGCGGGTGGTGCTGCAGTGCCGCAGGCTTGGCTTCGACGGCCCGATCTGGCCGGTGCACCCCACCCGCGCCCAGCTCGGAGGCATCGACTGCCTGCCCTCGCTGGCCGACCTGCCGGCTGTGCCCGACGCGGTCTTCCTCGGCGTCAACCGCCACGCCACGATCGAGGCGATGGCGGCCGTCAGCGCGATGGGCGCCGGTGGCGCGGTGTGTTACGGCTCGGGTTTCGCCGAGACCGGTGACGACCATCTGCAGGACGCCCTGCTCGCCGCGGCCGGCGGAATGCCGTTCTTCGGCCCGAACTGCTACGGCTTCGTCAACACATTCGACAAGGTCGCCCTGTGGCCCGACGAGCATGGCTGTGGCACCCACGCGCGCGGTGTCGCGATCGTCAGCCAGAGCGGCAATGTGGCTGTCAACCTCACGTTCCAGCAGCGCGGCCTGCGCCTCGGGGCGATGATCACCGTCGGCAACCAGGCCAGCCTCGGCAGCGACGACGCGGTGGCGGCCCTGCTCGACGACGAGCGGATCACTGCTATCGGTCTCTTCATCGAGGCTGTACGCGACGCCCAACGCTTCGCCGAGGTCGCCGAGCGTGCCATCGAGCGCGGGATCCCGCTCGTCGCCCTGCAGACCGGCCGCTCGGCCACCGGGGCACGCATCGCCACCTCACACACCGGCTCCATGGCCGGACGCGCCGCGGCCTACGACGCGCTCTTCACCCGCTACGGCGTCGCCACCGTGCGCACTCCCGCCGAGTTGTTGGAGACGCTGAAGCTGCTCGACAACGGGGGCCGGCTCGCCGGCCGGCGCATCGTGTCGCTGAGCTGCTCCGGTGGCGAGGCCTCCCTCGTGGCCGACCGCGGTGAGGGCACAAGCCTGAGCTTCGAGCCGTTCCCCGACGAACAGGCCGCCCGCATCGGCGCCACGCTCACCGGGCTCGTCAGCATCAGCAACCCGTTCGACTACCACACGTTCATGTGGGGTGACCGCGCCGCCATGGCGCGCACGTTCACCGCCGTGCTCGACGGGCCGCAGGACGCCACCATGCTCGTGCTCGACGCCCCGCCCTCGCCCGATAACGACCCGGCCTCGTGGTACGTCGCCGCCGATGCACTCGCCGACGCGGCCGCGGCCACCGGCAGGCGTGCGGTCGTGGTGGCCAGCCTCGCCGAGTGCATCAACGAGGAGTTCCGCGAGCACATCATCGCCGCTGGCCTCACCCCGCTGCTCGGGCTCACCGAGGGCCTCGTCGCGCTCGACGCCGCCGCGACCGCCGGTCGGCGGGGAGCGCGAAACCGCCACTCGCCCGTCACCGCCGCTCGCGCAACCACGCTGATCGACGAGGCCACGGCGAAAGCCCGCCTTGCCGCTGCCGGCGTCGCTGTGCCCGTGGGGCGCGTGGTCCCCGCCGCCGAAGTGCTCGCCGCCGCCGCCGAGATCGGCTACCCGATCACGCTCAAGGCGCTCGGGATGGCACACAAGAGCGAGACCGGCGCCGTGCAGGTCGGCCTGCGCGACCCCGAGGCGCTGGCGAGCGCGCTGGCCGCGATACCCGCCACCGACGCGGGTTACCTCGTTGAGTCCACGGTCACCGACGTGGTGGCCGAAGTACTCGTCACCGTGCGCCGTGATCCGCCGGTCGGCTGGCTCGTCACGCTCGGGCACGGCGGGGTGTTCACCGAGCTGTGGAGCGACGTCACCCACTTGCTCGCGCCCGTCACCGCCGCCGACGTGCGTGCTGCACTCGGCGTGTTGAAGAGCGCCCCTCTGCTGCACGGCTTCCGTGGTCGACCAGCGGCTGACATCGACGCGCTCGCCGCCCTGGTCGTGCGCGTCGTCGAGCACGCAGTCGGCGGCGACATGGTCGAACTGGAACTCAACCCGGTGCTCGTCGGCACCCGCGGCGCAATCGCGGTCGATGCCCTACTGATCGTCGAGGAATCATGAGCGGCTTTCGTGTGGAGATCGACGGCGGCATCGCCACCGTCACCATCGACCGCCCCAAGGCGAACGCGATCGATGCTGCCACCAGCCGTGCGCTCGGCGAGGTGTTCGGCGGCTTCGAGCACGACGCGGACGTGCGGGTTGCCATCGTGACCGGCGCCGGTGAGCGCTTCTTCAGCGCCGGCTGGGACCTCGGCGCGGCGGCGGACGGCGAGGCCTTCGACAGCGACTATGGCGCCGGCGGATTCGGCGGCTACCCGGATCTGCCCGGCCGACGCACGCCGGTGATTGCCGCAGTCAACGGTATGGCCGTGGGCGGCGGGTTCGAGATGGTGATGGCCGCCGACCTGATCGTCGCCGCCGACCATGCCGTGTGTTGGCTGCCCGAGGCAGCGCTCGGCATGTTGCCCGACGCCGCCAGCGTCCGTCTGCCACGGCTACTACCCCCTCACCTCGCCCGCGAGGTGCTCATCGCCGGCCGCCGCCTCACCGCCGCCGACCTGTTGCACCACGGCCTGGCCGCGAGGGTCGTGCCGGCCACCGACCTCATGCGTGTCGCGCGCGAGCTGGCCGCTCGGGTCCTGGCCAACGCCCCCCTGTCCGTTACGGCGATCCTCGACATCATCCGGCGCACGGCGGACATGGACCCGATCGAGGCGATGACCGCGATCAAGCAATTCCGCTCCTACCGCGCCGCCATCGACTCGGAGGACGCGCTCGAGGGCACACGCTCGTTCGAGGAGCAGCGCCCGCCGGTGTGGAAGGGCCGCTGAGCGCCGGCGACTGAGGCCGCCGTCAGGCCCGCCAGCGCTTCACCATCGCCAGCACGGCGGTGAGCACGAACACGGTGTCGATGCACGCCACCAGCGCGTAGCGGCGGACGAGCGCGGCTGGCGAGGTGCCCTCGCGCTCGGCCGCAGCGAGCTTGCGGCCTGTGGGCGCGAAGAACAGGACACCGAGCACCCCACCGATCACCACGACGGTGATCCCCACGGCCACGAACCCGGCCGACCACGAGTAGCCCGATTCGCGCACGAGCAGCACGCCCGACACCGCCAGCAGGGTTCCGGCGACGTTGTAGTAGCGGCTGGCCAGGTGCGCGGTGGCCTCGTACCAGGCCGCGGCGACGGCGCCCGACTGGCGGGCGAACCACGGACCGAGGAACAACTGAGTGAGGTTGCAGCCCAACCACGCGGCGACGGACGTGATGTGGATGACGAGCAGGATGTCCCGGTACATCGCGCTGACGATACTCGGGCGTAGTCTGAGTCTGGACGACCGAGGAGGTGGGTCATGCCGAACGGCTGGAGCCTCGAACCTGGGGAGAAAGACCCGACGATGAAGATCATCGCGGGGGTGGTGGCGGTCGGGGCGATCGCACTCGGCGTTGTGTTCGCCACCCGCGGCGACGACGAGAAGAGCGGGGGTACGTCCAAACCACCGGCCACCACCGTGGTCGCGGGCGCCACCACCACCGGCCCACTCCTCACCACGACGTCGAGCACCGCCGCGGCAACAACGACCACGTCGTCACCGGCTGGCACCACCGTGCCCACGGGTCCGATCACGGGTGAAGACCTCGTGGCGGCAATGCCCACGTCCGCCGAACTGCCCCAGGAGTGGACCCAGTACGCCGACCCCGACGCGAACCCCGTCGCCGGTGACGGCGCGTACTACTGCGACCAGACCGATGAAGTGACCCGAGCCGGGCAGGCAGGCGGGGTCGCGGCGTTCGGCCCGCGCTACGACCTGCCCGCGGGCGGTTGGTTCGGTTTCGACGTCTTCGCCTTCACCAGCGACGAAGCCGCAACTGCGTTCATGCGCCAAGCAGGCGACGACGCGAACCTTTGCTCGAACACGCCCATCACGTACACCGAAACCGAAGGCGACGTCAGCCTCCTCAACGAGGAGTTCTCCGACGACACGGTCTGGAACGTCCGCGAGGCATCGGCCGGCGTCATCGGCAACATCGTCAACGCCGAAGGGATGCTCCGCGTCACGGTCGAGTTCGAGTACAGCACCCAGGCCAACGGCAAGTCGCTGAAGGTGCGCTCGACCATCTACATCGTGTACGAACAGCACGGCAAACTCGTCACGGAATTCTGGGTGGGCGGCAACTGGAACTTCCAAGGCATGGGCACCGCCCAGCCGGCGATGGCCCACCAACCAGTGGTCGCCGAACTCGATGCGGCCGTCGAAGCCGCCCGCGAACCGATGCTCACTCGGCTCGAGGCCGCCGGCGTCGTCTGAGGCGACCTCCTCACCGGCGCGCGGTTAGGTTCGTGCCGACGGCGAGAACCGGACGAGGAGGCTGTGATGGTCGGTGGCGCGTTGAGGATGACGAGCATGGACGACTTCGACCTGCGGATGTCGGAGAAGGTGCGCCCGCTCTACGAAGCGGTGAAGGCCTTCATCCGCGACGAGGTCGACCCGATCAGCGAGGAATTCCACCGCCTCGGTGAGGGCCGTGCTGACCGCTGGAGCTACGCGCCCGGCCAGCTCGAGCTGCTGCAGACGGTGAAGGACAAGGCCAAGGCCCAGGGCCTGTGGAACTTCTTCCTCCCCAACGCCGAGACCGGTGCCAAGTTCGGCGGTGGTGGCTTGAGCAACCTCGACTACGCATACATCGCCGTCGAGTTGGGCAAGAACCGCTTGGCACCCGAGTGCCTCAACTGCGCGGCACCCGACACCGGCAACATGGAGGTGCTCGAGCGGGTGGGCACCCCCGAGCAGAAGAAGAAGTGGCTCGAGCCGCTGTTGCGCGGCGAGATTCGCTCCGGCTACGCGATGACCGAGCCGGGCGTCATGAGCAGCGACGCCAAGCAGATCGACACCCGCGCCGTCCTCGACGGCGAGGAATGGGTGATCAACGGCGAGAAGTACTTCACCTCCGGCGCCGGCGATCCGCGCTGCAAGGTACTCATCACGATGGTGCGCAGCAACACCACCGCCGACACCTACAAGCAGCACTCGCAGATCCTCATCCCGCTCGACACCCCCGGCGTCGAGGTGGTCGGCCCGATGATGGTGTTCGGCAACGACGAGGCACCCCACGGCCACATGCACATCCGCTTCACCGACGTGCACGTGCCGAAGGGCAATGTCCTGTGGGCCGAGGGCAAGGGCTTCGAGATCTCGCAGCTGCGCCTCGGGCCGGGCCGCATCCACCACTGCATGCGCTCCATCGGTGCTGCCGAGCGGGCGATCGAGATGATGGTCGACCGCGGCCTCAGCCGCGAGGGCTTCGGCAAGAAGCTGATCCACCTCGGCAAGAACATGGAAGTGCTGTCGCGGGCCCGCATCGAGGTGGAGGCCATGCGCCTCATGGTGCTGCGCGCGGCCAAGGCAATGGATGTGCTCGGCAATGCCGAGGCCCGCGTGTGGGTGAGCGCCGTGAAGGCGATGGTGCCCGAGAAGTGCTGCGACATCATTGACGAGGCGATCCAGATGCACGGCGCCGCCGGCGTCACCCAGTGGTTCCCGCTGGCCGAGATGTACCACAGCCAGCGCACCCTGCGCCTGGCCGACGGGCCCGACGAGGTGCACCACCAGGTCGTGGCCCGCGCCGAGGTCAAGACCCGCGAAGCAGAGAAGGCCGCCGGTCTCGCCGGCAGCGAGTTCCGTCAGACCGGGCGGCTGTTCACCGGCCCGTGAAGTTCGGCGGGCGGCGCTCGCCGTACGCGCGCACACCCTCTTCGTAGTCCTCGGTACCGCGCAGGGCCACCTGCACCTCGTGCTCGTGGATCGTGGCCTGCTCGACGACGTGGGCGAGTTCGGCGCGCATCGTGCGCCGAATCGCGCGCAACGAGAGCGGCGCGGAAACCGCGATGTCCGTGGCGATCTCGATCGCGACCGAGCGCACCTCGCCGAGTGGTACCAGGCGCTGGCACAGGCTCATCGCCACCGCTTCGTCGCCCGTCACCCTTCGACCGGTATAGAGCATGTCCAGCGCCGCTGCCTCGCCGACCAGGCGCGGCAGGGTGGCACTGATCCCGAACCCCGGGTGGGTGCCGAGGCGGGCGAAGTTGGCGGCGAAGCGAGCCTCACTGCAGGTGACCCTGATATCGGAGGCGAGCGCCAACCCAAGGCCGGCGCCGACCGCCGCTCCCTGGACCGCGGCGACGATCGGCAACGAGCCGCGGAACAGGCGCAGCGCCTGCGCGTACAGCGGGTTCTGGGGCAAGCCGGCGGCAGCCTTGATCGGGTCCTCCCCGCCGAGGCGGGCCCCAGCGCAGAAGTGCTTACCGGCACTGCACAGCACAATCGCCCGGCTCTGCATGTCGGCTTCGAGGTGGTCGACCGCATCGGCGAGGTTGCGGATCAGCTCGATGTCCACCGCGTTGTCCGGCGGCCGCTGCATCTCCACGATCGCCACGTGCGTGGCCGCGTCGGTCGTCACGCCGACTTCGCCGAACTGGATCTGATCCTCCATGACACCCTCCGTGACCGAAGTTAACAATTCTCGCCGCGGCGACCCAGATGCTGTAGCCTCCGCATGTGACCAGCGGCACAATGGAAGCGATGACGATCAGTCTGCAGCCGGTGACGACGCGGGCGGACCTTGCCCAGGCGATCGTCGACCTGACCTGGAGCGACCCGACCCTCGCTGGCGCCATCGCCGTGCAAGAGGCGTGGCAGAGCGGCTATGTCGGCCGATTGCTGGCCAGCGCCGAGGTGCTCGCTGCCACGTGGAACAGCGACTTCGGTGTACCGGAACCGGCGCTGTCTGCCACGGAGGCCGTGCGCCGCGCCGTGGACAACGCCAACCCGCGAAACGCCTTGGGCGCGCTCAACCGGCCGCTCTCCTACGACGCCCGCGAGGCACTGATCGATCTGCTCCAGGCACAGGCGTCGTTCCACTTTCGCGCTGGCGGCCTCGAGCGCCGGGGACTGCGCCGCACACCACCGACTTGAGGCGTGGCAAACAGTCGCCAGAGGTTTCCTCATGAAGCAGGCCGCGCGTGACGATGTACACGTCGTACCGCTGAGCTCGACCACGAAGGGAGCGCCATGGAGCGGCCCGACGTGCCCGAGCGCGACCTCACCCTACGAGCGCTGATCGCCCAAGCGCTGGCCGACCTGGTCGCCAAGGATCCGGCGCTGGCCGGCGCGTTCGCCGTCCATGAGGAATGGCGCGCGGGCTACATCGGTCGCCTGCTGGTCGCAGCCGAGTTGCTGGCGACCCAATGGACCAGCGACTTCGGGGTTCCCGAGGCGGTGCTCCCGGTGGAGGACGCGGTGCGGCGAGCCGTCGACAATGCCAACCCGCGGGGCACCCTGAGCGGCTTTGACCACATGGCGACCGATGGGGCAAAGGCTGCAGTGGTGGCGCTGCTACAGGCGCAAGCCACCTTCCACCGCTCGGCAGTGGGTTTGGAGCGCCGCCAACTCCGGCGGCCGGAGAACGACGATCAGGACATCACGGACTTAGTCAACGATTGACTATAGTGCGGGCATGCATCGCACCGCCCGACGCCAATGGGCGTACCTGGCGCTCGCATCGATCGCCTTCGCCGCGTGTAGCACGAGCACCAACACCAACACCAGCACCTCGCCGTCCGACGCAGCCGGAGCGCAGGGCGACGTCGTGGTGTTCGCCGCGTCGTCGCTCACCGAGGCGTTCACTGCGCTCGGCGACGCGTTCACCGCGGCGAACCCCGATGCCCAGGTCACGTTCAACTTCGCCGGATCGAGCGAACTCGTCACCCAGATCACCGAGGGCGCTCCGGCCGACGTGTTCGTCTCCGCCGATGATTCGAACATGCAGAAGGTCACCGATGCCGGCCTCAACGCCACCGACCCGGTGATCGTGGCCCGCAACACGTTCGCGATCATCGTCGAGAAGGGCAACCCGAAGGGCATCTCCGACGTGGCCGACCTCGCCGACGGCGACCTGATCGTCGTGCTGTGCGCCGACTCCGTGCCGTGCGGCAAGGGCGCGGTGAAGATCCTCGCCAACGCCGGGGTCACGCTCACCCCCAAGAGCCTCGAGGACAAGGTGAAGGGCGTCGTCACCAAGGTCACCAGCGGGGAGGCCGACGCCGGCATCGTATTCGTCACTGATGTGAAGGCCGCGGCCGGCAGCGCCGATGGTGTGGACATTCCGGCTGACGTGAACGTGATCAGCAACTACCCGGTCATCGTCACCAAGGCCGCGAACAACCCCACCGCCGCGCAGGCGTTCATCGACTTCGTCAACAGCGCGGCAGGTCAGGCGATCCTGACCGAGTACGGGTTCCTCGCGCCGTGACCGCACGCCGGCAACGCGGCGCGAGCCCGACGGCACCTTCCCGTCCACCCGCTGCGGTGCTCGTGCTGGCACTCATCGCCATCACGTTCTTCGCGCTGCCCCTCGTGGGTCTGCTCTGGCGGGCGCCCTGGTCGAACGCATGGCGCTACCTCTCCGACGACAACTCGCTCACGGCGTTGCGCCTGTCCATACAGTGCTCGTTGTGGGCCACCATGCTCTCGGTGGTGTTCGGCGTGCCGCTCGCCTGGACGCTCGCCCGCGTGCAGTTCCCGGGTCGCAGTGCGGTGCGCGCTTTGTGCACGCTCTCGATGGTGCTGCCACCGGTGGTGGGTGGCGTAGCGCTCCTCTTCGCGCTCGGCCGCCGCGGGCTCGTCGGCCAGTGGCTGTACCGCTGGTTCGACTACCAGCTGCCATTCACGACCACAGCCGTCGTGGTGGCGCAGACCTTCGTCGCCATGCCGTTCCTGGTCATCACCGTCGAGGCCGCGCTGCGCCGCACCGACCGCCGCACCGAAGAGGCAGCGCGCACGCTCGGCGCGTCGCCGTGGTACATCTTCCGCCGGGTGACCCTGCCCGAGATCCGCCCGGCCCTGTTCGCAGGCGCCGTGCTGTCGTGGGCGCGGGCACTTGGTGAGTTCGGGGCGACGATCACGTTCGCCGGCAGTTTCCCCGGCACGACCCAGACAATGCCGATCGCGGTGTACCTCGCCCGTGAGGGCAACCCTGAGCAGTCGATCATCCTCGCGCTCGTCATGATCGCCGTCTCGTTCACGGTGCTGCTGGCCCTGCGCGACCGGTGGTTCGGGGCGACCCGCGACGAAGGACCCTGGCTGTGAGCGTCGCCGCCTCGATCTCCGTCCGCCTCGGTGCGCTCGATCTCGATGTCACGGTGACCGTCGGCAATGGCGAGGTGCTGGCCCTGCTCGGTCCGAACGGCGCCGGCAAGACCACGGTGCTGCGCACCCTCGCCGGCCTGTTGCCCATCGACGATGGTCGCATCGAGATCGGCGGCCGCGTGGTCGACGATCCGGCGGCTGGCGTGTTCGTCCCCGCCGAGCGGCGCAGTGTCGGCGTCGCCTTCCAGGAGTACGCCCTGTTCCCCGCGCTGACCGTCCTCGAGAACGTCGCCTTCGGGCTACGGGCGCAGGGCATCGCCAAGCACGCGGCCCGCCACCAGGCCGGCCAGTGGGTGGACCGGGTCGGTCTCGCCGACCATGCCCGCTCACGCCCGGGCGAGCTCTCCGGTGGGCAGGCGCAGCGAGTGGCGCTCGCCCGCGCGCTGGCGATCGACCCACAACTGCTCTTGCTCGACGAACCGCTCGCCGCGCTCGATGCCACAACACGGGGCCTCGTGCGCCGCGACCTGGCCCACCACCTGGCCGCCTTCGCCGGCCCGGCGGTGGTGGTCACCCACGACCCGCTCGACGCCTTCGCGCTCGCCGACCGGGTGGCAATCATCGAGGCCGGTTGCATCGTGCAGAGCGGCACCCTCGCCGACGTCACGGCCCACCCGCGCTCGCGCTATGTCGCCGATCTCGTGGGCGTCAACCTCGTGCGCGGCGAGGTCGACGATGGGGTGCTCACCACCGCCACCGGGGCGCACGTCGTGATCGCCGACGCGCCGTCCGGTGCGATGTTCGCGGTCATCCGCCCGCACTCGGTGGTGCTCGTGCGCGAGCCGCCGTTCGCCTCCAGCGCACGTAACACGTGGGAGGGCACCGTCAGCGGCGTCGACCGTCTCGGCGACCGCGTGCGTGTGCAGATCGATGGGGCGCTGCCCCTCACCGCCGAGATCACCGCGGCCAGTTTCGACACGCTCGCCCTGGCCACCGGCGACGGGATCCACGCCGCCGTGAAGGCCACCGACATCGAGGTCTTCCCGGCGTGAGCCGAGGTGACGACGAACTGTTGCTCGGCGAGTGGGCATGCCTCGGCATCCTCGCCGCCGCGCCGGCGCACGGGTTCGCCGTCGCCGCCCACCTGCGCCCCGACGGCGATCTCGGGCGGGTGTGGTCGCTGTCGCGGGCGCTCACCTACCGCGCCCTCGACCAACTCGTCGCCCGCGGCCTCATCGTGGCAGTCGGGTCCGAGCCGGGGACCGCCGGCGGCCAGCGCACGATCCTCGATGTCACCCCTCACGGTCGCGAGCTGCTGCTCACCTGGCTCGCCGAGCCCGTACGCCACCTGCGCGACCTGCGCTGCGATCTGCTGCTGAAGCTGGTGCTGTGCGGCACGTGCGACGTCGACCCGCACCCACTGCTGCTGCGCCA
>JAYRWH010000061.1:0-15699 GCA_041918155.1 Ilumatobacteraceae bacterium
AGGGTCACCTGGGTGCCGCCGGCCACCGAGCTCACCGCAGCCGTCTACGGTCGCTTGGCGGCCGAGGTCAACATCACGGGCCATCTCGTGCCCGATGCCATGGTGGCCGCGCTGGCGATCGAGCACGGCCAGGAACTGTGGACCGCCGACACCGACTTCGCCCGCTTCCCCAGCCTCATGTGGCGCGACCCGTTGGCCGTGTGACGACGCTCAGCACAGCCGCCAAGACACTCGGCCACCCCTGGCCCTGACGGGAACTGAGGTCGACCCTCACATGCCGCGGCAGCGTCAGGGCGAGTGCGGCCGGCGGTCGCGGTCGCGGTCGACGTCGACCACCCCGCGGGTGCGCTCCATCTCGTTCTGAATGTCCGCCTCGGTGATCGGGCGACGGCCGTACACGCTCCAGGCGCCCATGACGATGGCGATACCCCACCCGAGAGTGGGCCACACCGGCCACGGGACCCCGGTCTTCTCCGAGTCCCTGAACACCCACAGGAGCCAAAGGAACGCGTTGACCGCGACGTACACGGCCAAGTGGCCCTTGAAGTCGCGCTTTTCCTTGAGTCGCTTGATTGCGAGGTGCCTCGCATCATTGTCTTCGACCATGTCGTCAGAATCTCTCCGACCCACTCATCGCGGCAGGGCCGGAAGTCCCACGCGCCGCCGGTTCGACACCTGCAATGCGCCTCATTTCCGGGCGCGCGTGACGTGTGTTGCATCGGGACGTTCGGCCCTGGTGCGCGCACCAATCCTCGCAAAACTGAAAGAGATGTCGGAGCGGACGGCTCCTGCTCCGATCGAGGAGGGTCGTCATGCACGTGACCGACTACACCCCGCCGGACACGCGTGAGATCGCGGCCGGCACCCGCGACGCCGTGAAGATCTACGGCGCCGGGGACAACGAGGTGCGCGCGCTCGATGGGGTCACCATCGGGTTCCCGAAGGGACGTTGGACGGCGATCATGGGCCCGTCCGGCTCCGGCAAGTCGACGCTGATGCACACCATCGCCGGGCTCGACCAGCTCACGTCCGGCTCGGTCTTCATCGGCGACGTCGACCTCGGGACGCTGTCGGAGAGGGAACGCACGAAGGTGCGCCGTGATCGCATTGGGTTCGTCTTCCAGGCGTTCAACCTGATCCCGACGCTGACGGCACTGGAGAACATCACCCTCCCGGCCGGGCTCGCCGGGCGGGGTACGGAACCGTCGCTGCTCGACGCAGTGGTCGATGCCGTCGGCCTGCGCGACCGCCTCACCCACCGGCCCTCGGAGTTGTCGGGCGGCCAGCAACAGCGCGTGGCTGTGGCGCGGGCGCTCGTCGGGCGGCCCGACATCGTGTTCGCCGACGAGCCGACCGGCAACCTCGACAGCCGAGCGGGCGCGGAGATCCTCGCCTTCATGCGCGCCGCAGTACGCGACTTCGGTCAGACGATCGTGATGGTCACCCACGACCCGGTTGCGGCGTGCTCGGCCGACTCCGTTGTGTTCCTCGCCGACGGCCGCATCGTCGACCGCATGGAGGCGCCGACGGCGAACGGCATTCTCGAGCACATGAAGGGCCTCGGCGGGTGACCGGCCATGTTCCGCCTCACCATTCGCACCATCCTCAGCCACAAGCGGCGGATGATCTCCACGGTGCTGTCGATCGTCCTCGGCATCGCCTTCCTCTCGGGCACGCTCGTGTTCACCGACTCGCTGAAGCGCACGTTCGACGACCTGTTCGACTCCGTGTACAAGGACACCGACGCGGTCGTCCGCTCGAGCGAGGAGGTCACGACCCAGGTCGGAACGACCCGCGGGCGCATTCCCGACACCGTGCTCGACACGGTGGCGGCCGTGCCCGGCGTGGGCGAGGCGAGCGGCTCGGTCTCGGGCTACGCGCGCATCCTCGCCAAGGACGGTGACCCGCTCGGCGTCGACCAGGGTTCGCCCAACTTCGGCATGGACATCAACGACTCCGAGTACTCGGCGTGGACGATGGTCCTCGGGCGGGTACCGACCGGAGCGGACGAGATGGCCATGGACAAGGGCTCGTTCGACAAGGGCGACTTCGCGCTCGGCGACCCGGTGACGGTCGTGAGCCAACAAGGCCCGCGCACGTTCACCGTCGTCGGTGTCGTGCGCTTCGGCTCGGCCGACTCGCCGGCCGGCTCGCGGGTCGCACTGTTCGACCTGGCGACAGCGCAGGAGTTCGTCGGCCAACCGGGTCAGCTGGACAGCATCAACATCCGCGGCGACGACACGGTCGATCAGGCGATGCTCCTCGCGAACATCTCCGCTGTGCTACCCACCGGAACCGAGGTGCTCAGCGGCGAGCAGATCGCGGAGGAGTCGAGCAACACGGTCAAGGACGCACTGAGCTTCTTCGACACCCTGCTGCTGGTGTTCGCGTTCATCGCCCTGTTCGTCGGGTCGTTCATCATCTACAACACGTTCTCGATCGTCGTCGCCCAACGCAAGCGGGAGAACGCTCTGCTGCGCGCGATCGGGGCGAGCGAGCGACAGGTCGAGTTGGCGATGCTCGCCGAGGCCCTCGTGATGGGCCTGATCGGGTCGCTGGTCGGCTTCCTTGCCGGGTTCGGGATGGCCAAGCTGCTGCGTTCGATGCTCGACGCGCTCGGCATCGAGATCCCTGCGGGCGATCTCGTGTTGCTGCCGCGCACACTCATCGTGTCGTTCATCGTCGGCACCGGCATCACCGTGGCAGCCGCGGTGCTGCCCGCCCGCCGGGGCGCGAAGGTGCCGCCGATCGCCGCCATGCGCGACGTGGCGGTCGAGCAGAAGGCGTTCTCCACGCGCCGCCTCATCTACGGTCTCGCGGTGCTGGGCCTCAGCGTCGTGCTCATCGTGGTCGGCCTCACCGGCGAGCTCGCGATCCTCGGGCTCGGGACGGCGCTGCTGTTCATCGGGCTGTTCGTGCTCGGTCCGCTCATCGCGCGCCCGGTCGCGCGCCTCCTCGGCGCGCCGATCGCACGCATGCGCGGCATGGCCGGCGCACTCGCCCGCCAGAACGCGATGCGCAACCCGAAGCGCACCGCGCGTACCGCCGCTGCGCTCGTGGTGGGCGTCGCGCTCGTCGCCGCGATCACGGTGTTCGCCGCGTCGATCAAGTCGTCGATCCGCTCGATCATCGCCAAGCAGTTCACCGGCGATTTCGTCGTCGCCACGGAGACGTTCGGCTTCGGCGGTCTGCCGAGTTCGCTCTCCGGCGAGCTCGAGGCGATCGACGGGGTCGCGGCCGCGGCGGGCGTGCAGATCGGTGTGGCGCGCATCGACGGCGAGGACCAGACCGTGACGGTGATCGATCCCACGGCGGCGGCCGCGGTGTTCGACCTCGGCCTCGTCACCGGATCGATCGAAGGCCTCGACGACAGCGGGATCCTGCTGTCGAAGGACCGGGCCACCTCCAGCGACCTGTCGGTCGGTGACACGATCACCGCGCAGTTCCTCGACGGCAGCACCCACACCCTCACCGTGCAGGGCATCTACGACAAGGAAGAACTCGCCGGCCCGTTCGCGATCACCTCGTCGCTCTACCAGTCGACCGGGGCGGACATGTTCGTGTTCAGCATCTTCCTGAAGATGGAGGGCGGGTCATCGGCCACCGAGGTCGAGGCCGCGCTGGAAACGGCGCTGAAGCCGTACCCGATGGCCGACCTGCAGAGCCGCCACGGCTACATCGAGGCGGAGGCCGCGTCGATCGACACGCTCGTGAACTTTATTTACGGCCTGCTCGCGTTGGCCGTGATCATCGCCGTGTTCGGTATCGCCAACACGCTCAGCCTGTCGGTCTACGAACGCACCCGCGAACTGGGCCTGCTGCGTGCGGTGGGCGCCACGCGTGGCCAGGTGCGGGCGATGATCCGGTGGGAGTCGGTGATCACCGCACTCCTCGGCGCGGTGCAGGGCATCCTCGTCGGGTGCGTGCTCGGGTGGGCCGTCGTCCTCGCATTGCGCGATCAGGGCTTCAAGGAGTTCACGCTCCCGATCCCCACGCTTGTGTTCGTGCTGCTCATCGCAATCGTCTGTGGTGTGGTCGCCGCGACTCGCCCGGCGCGCCGGGCATCGCGCCTGGACGTACTGGAGGCGATCCACAGCGAGTGAACGAGGACTACTTCCGACTGCGCCACGCGCGGTAGATGAGCAGCACGATCACGGCGCCCACGATGGAGCTCACGACTCCACCCGCTTGTACTGCGCCGTCCTCGATGTCGGCACCGAAGATCACATAGCCCAGGAATCCGCCGACAAGGCTTCCGACCACACCGAGCAGCCACGTCTGCGCCAGCGACATCTGGTCACGGCCGGGAACGACCAAGCGCGCGAGCGCACCGAAGACGAGGCCGACGCCAAGCAGAATGAGAATGAACCAGATCACGATGTCCTCCTGAACTCGCTGAAGTGCTCGTGTGATACCCCAAGGGAACCGGTCTCAAACCGGCCGACATGGCCTCACGAGAACGATCTGGGGATCAATCCGTTCGCGCGGGCTTCGCGCTCGAGGTCATCGCGGAAGTCGGGATGTGCGAGCGAGATCATCGCCTTGGCTCGTTCGGGGATCGACTTGCCCTTGAGGTTGACCAGTCCGAACTCGGTCACCACGAACATCATGTCGCTGCGGGGCGCCGTCACGATGTTCCCGGGTGTCAGGTTCAGCACGACACGGCTGCGTCGGTCGCCGTTGCGCTCGTAGGTCGACGACATGCACAGGAACGACTTGCCGCCCTTCGACGCGTAGGCGCCGCGGATGAACTGGAGCTGGCCGCCCGTGCCACTGATGTGGCGATGCCCGCTCGACTCACTCGCCGCTTGTCCCTGCAGATCCATCTGGGTCGTGTTGTTGATCGCGGTGAGGTGGTCGTTCTGGATGATCACGTGCGGCAGGTTCGTCTGGTCGACGGGCTGACACGAGATGTCCGTGTTGTCGTCGAGCGCGGCGTAGGTCGAGTGCGACCCGAGTGCGAACGTGCACACGATCTTGCCGGGATGCACCGACTTCTGCGAGCCCGTGATCACCCCCGCGTGGTACAGATCCATGATGCCGTCGGTGAGCATCTCGGTGTGCACGCCGAGGTTGCGCACCCCACTCTCCATCAGCAACGAGCACACGGCGTTCGGCATCGCGCCGATGCCGATCTGCAGGCACGCCCCGTCCTCGATCTCGCCGGCGATCAGCCGTCCGACCGTGCGATCGACATCGGTCGGCGCGAGGTTCGGCAGTTCCGGCAACGGCAGGCCGGCTCCGTCGATGACGAAGTCGACCTGGCTGATGTGCAGCCCGTTGTCGATCCCGTGGACGTAGGGAAGAGCCGGGTCGACCTCGACGATCACGATCTTCGCTCGTGAGGCCACCGCGCCGTGCCACAGGTTCGCCGCGCTGAGGTTGAAGTAGCCGCGGGCGTCGACGGGACACGTCTTGATCACCATCACGTCCGGCGGGTCGATGAAGCGCCGGTAGTAGTCGGGAATCTCCCCGAGGTTGCACGGGATGTAGTTCTGCAACCCGGCATCACTCTGTTTGCGGTCGTAGCCGCCGAGATGCCAGTTGTAGAACGAGACATGCTCGCGCTCGGGATCGGCCGCGAGCAGCGGCCGCGGTCGCGTGCTCAGACAGCCGCGGACGTTCACGTCGTGGAGTTCGCCGATTCGCTCGGCGAGGGCCTGCTCGAACGCATCGGGCTGCACGAGCCCTGCGCCGAAGTCGAGCCAATCGCCGGAGTGGACCAGCGCGGCCGCGGCCGCGGCCGAGATCCGTCGGGCCGATTTCGTCATGGGAAGCGTCATGGTTGCGACCATACGGACCCGCTGTTTGGTGGGCGTTTGGACCTCGTCGGCGGACAGGTACGGCGGACACACTGCTCCCGTGGGGCGGTCTAGGCTCGCCAACATGGTCCATCGCCGTGGTTGACGCCTCGACGGGTGGGGCACCGGCGGGTGGGGCACAGTCGGGCGGCGCACGGATCACACTCCTCGGGCAGTTCGAGGTGTGGGTCGACAACCAACCCGTGTTGATCAAGTCGCCGAACGAACGGGCACTGCTCGCGCGGCTGGCGCTCGAACCCGGCAGTGCAGTGCCGCCCGACAGCCTCATCGAAGCGATCTGGCCACACGGAAAGCGTCCGGACGATCCCGCTCGCGCCGTGCGCTACCACGTGTGGCACCTACGCGACCTGCTGGAACCCGACCGGGCCGACCGCTCGGAGGGCGCGCTCGTGCTCACCCGGCCGACCGGCTACATGCTGGCGACCGACCCCGCCTCTGTCGATGCCCTGCGCCTCGAAGCGGAGTGGGGCTCGGTCCGCACCCTCGATGTCGACCTGCAACGCCGCCGCGACCTGTTGGGAGCGATACTCGACGCTTGGCGCCCAGCGTGCTTCGCCGAGTCGTCCATGCCAGGTCCCCTGTCGGAGGCGGCGACTCGGCTTGATCGCCTGCGTTCGGCAGTGCTGGCCGATCGCATCTCGGCCGACATCGCCCTGGGGCGCGACACAGAGCTGATTCCCGAGCTCGAACAGCTCGTCGCCGACCATCCCTTCGACGAACGCCTCCGCGGGCAGCTGATGGTGGCGCTGTATCGGGCAGGACGGCAGACCGACGCGCTCGCGGCCTTCGCTGCAACGCGAAGGCTGCTCGTCGAGGATCTCGGGGTGGAACCCGGGCCCGAGCTTCGCGACCTCGAGCACCGCATCCTGCGCCACGACGCCGACCTTGGTGCCGCTCCTCCTCGTCACCACGCCGCTGCGCCGCTCCAGCGCGGGCAGCTGAGGACGAACCTGCCCCATCCCGTGAACTCCTTCGTCGGACGCGATGTCGAACTCGCCGAGGTTCACCGCCTCCTCGGCGAACATCGACTGGTGACGCTCACCGGGGCGGGTGGAACCGGCAAGACCCGTCTCGCGATCGAGGTGGGTCGACGCATGCTCGACGAGCATGCCGACGGCCTCTGGCTCGCGGAGCTCGCGCCCGTGGCGGACGGCGCGGTCGTGCCCACCGTCGTCGCCGAACTGTGGGGGCTGTCGGCCACCGACTCCTCGGTCGAGGACACGGTGATCGCCTTCCTTCGTCATCGCCGGCTGATCCTGTTGCTCGACAACTGCGAGCACGTGCATGAAGCGGCCGCCCGGTTCGTCGCACGCGTGCTGCGCGACACGTCGGACGTGCGGATCCTGGCGACCTCCCGAGAGTCGCTGGGCATCGCCGGTGAAGTGGTGGTGCCGGTGCCCGGCCTCGAGCGGCACACATCGGGTGGTCTCCAGAGTGCCGCGGTCGAGTTGTTCGTCGACCGCGGGCGCGCGGCGCGACCGGCGTGGACACCCAACCCCACCGACGCGGCGGCGATGGATCGCATCTGCGAACGTGTCGACGGAATCCCACTGGGGCTCGAGCTCGCCGCGGCGCGTCTGCGCAGCATGGATCCGTCGGAGATCGCCGACCACCTCGACCACACCCTCGGGCTCCTGGCCCTGACAGCGAAGAACGCGCTGCCGCGGCACCGCACTCTCGCGGCGACCGTCGAGTGGTCGTACCGACTGCTGTCCGAGCCGGAGCAAGCGATGTTCCGGCGGGCATCGGTGTTCGTCGGCGGCTTCGATCTCGCCGGTGCGCTCGCGGTGGGCAGCGAGTCGGGCACCGGTTCCATCGACCTCGGCGGCTCGCTCGTCGACATGGTCGACCTCGTCGACTCGCTCGTCGACAAGTCGCTCGTCAACGCCACACCTGGCGTCGACGGTACCCGCTACCGGCTGCTCGAGCCACTGCGGCAGTGGGCTCAGGAACAGCTCGCCTTGGAAGGCGAACTCGACACCGTCCGGCTGGCGCACGCACATCACTTCGCACAGTTCATCGCCGACCTCTCACCCGCCTATCACCGGCGCGGACAGGAGGTCGCGCTGCGGCGTACCGCGACGGACTACCCGAACGTGCGACTCGCGCTCGCCACGCTGGCCGAGTTCGGCGATGCCGATCGACACCTGGCGATGACGTTCGGCCTGTTGTCGTTCTGGGCCCACCAGAGCATGCATCTGGAGGGATGGCAAACCTGCGTGCGCAGCCTCGGCATCGCCGGGGAGGAGACCGATCTCCTGGCGCAGATCAAGACGGCCTTCGTCGGTGCGTCGTGCGGCGCCTGGACCCACCGCGCCGACGCCTTCGAGATCGCGAGATGCTGTCGAGCTCTGGCGGAGCGGCTCGGCGACCAGCGCGCGCTCGCGTGGTCGGAACTGGCCCTGGCGGTGGTGAATGGCAACGCCGATCTCAACACTGGCGCGGCAGCGCCGAGTTTCACCGCCGTGACGGCGGAGCACATGCAACGGGCGATCGACTTGTGGGCCGCGAATCCCGAGCCTCACTGGTGGGACCCGACGTGGGAGCGCGGCCTGCAGCAGCTCACCGGCTCGATCTTCCTGCCGACCGGCCCGGAACGACTCGCGGAGTTCAATGCCTCGCGAGCCGCGTTCGAGGCGATCGGCGACCGCGGGTGGCTCGCCATCCTGTACGCACAGAGCCTCGAATTCCTTGAGTTCGCCGGGGCGGAGTTCGTCGGGCGCGTGCTCGACGAAGCGATCGACATCGCGATCTCCCCGGAGTGGTCGCACGTCGCGCGCTACCGGCGTGGGTTGCTCCACCAGATACGCGGCGACCATCAACGCTCCATCGACGATCTGAACGCGGTGATCGACTACTGGAAGGAGTTCAGCGATCCGTATTGCACGGCCGAGACTCGCCACCTGGCCGTCTCGCACTGCAAGCTCGGCAACATCCACCAGGCCGGCCACTTGTTGGAGACGGTGTTCGCTGCGATCGACAGCGGTTTGGATTCCCACGAGACATTCCGCACGCTGGCGGCTGCCGGGCAGGTGCTCGCGGAGGTTGGCGACTCGTACCTTGCCGCGCGAGCGATCGGACGTGCCGCAACGTTCCAGGACAGTTTCATCGACACGATCGGCATCGTGCGCGCCATGCTGACTGAGCGCCTCGGTACCGCCGTGACCGAGGCGCTCATCGCCGAAGGGGCCGCGTCGGATCCCGCCCAACTGGTCTCCGAAGTCCGCTCTGTTCTCGCCGCCCTCTGAAGCGCGATGGACCTACTGGCGTCACGATGCCCCACTGATCGCCCGCCCGCGAACGCCTGGCAGCTGCCCTCGAAGCCTGACGATGCCGCCGCGGCGCGATCGCCGGCGCCGCGGGGTCGTGGCGGTAGTCGCGGCACCGACTTCTTGACACAGTCGTTGTTCAACGTTGACAGCCGCGCACCGATGGTTGCCGATCGGAGCAACCGGGTAGTTCTCGAACATGACCGCCGCACTCGCACCGTCGCACGAGCAGCGCAACGCCGACGAGTTCCTGCCCCACCCGAACCGCGAGATCATCGGCCTGACACCCGAGCTGGGAGGATGACAATGTCGTCACCCACCACCCGCCGAAACGACCTCCCCTCCGACCATCCGGGCCGCCGCCACCACTGGGTCCGAATCGTGATGGCCGTCGTGGGTATCGGCCTCATCACCGGTTGTGCGATGTTTGTCGTGCGGTGGAACCGGGGTTCCGCCCGGCCGGTGTCGATGGAAGAGGCCCGGAGCCGGGTCTCCACGCCGAGCAGCGACCAGCCCACCGACACGATGCCGCTCCGCCCGGCACCCGGTGTCTATCGGTATAGCGGTGAGGGCACCGAGCACCTCGACAACCCGCCGCTGACCCAGAGCCAGGGCCCCGAGATCCCGGGCACCGTGACCCACCTCGAGGGCGGGTGCTGGAGGCTGCGAGTCGACTACAGCACGAACCATTGGCAGAGCTGGGACTACTGCCCGGCCAGCTCGGGGCTCACCGAGATCGCCGGCGCATTCTTCCAGCGGTTGGACCTGGTGATCGCCAAGGTTGACACCTCATCGAGCTACACCTGTGACCCACCGGTCGATGCCATCAGGACGACACAACGCGCCGGCGACCACTGGATGCAGGGGTGCCGTGGCACTTCGACAGGGACGGACGGCGAGGTGATCTCCTCCGGCCCGTACACCTTTGTCGGCCCGGAGCTCCTCGACATCGGAGGTACGCGGGTGGCTGCCGTGCATTACCACCGGCTGCGGACCCTGACTGGCGCCCAGACCGGCACGGAAGACGTCAACGTATGGTTCGACGCTGCGACCGGACTACCGCTGCGAAATGAGCGGATCATCACCGTGCACAGCAGCTCCCTGATCGGCGGGGTGACGTACGAGGAGAACGGCAGCTTCCAGCTCTCGTCGATGACCCCGCCCTAATGCCTCGTCAACTGATCGCCCGCCCGCGACCGTGTGGTGGACTGTGCGCCATGGCCGACACGATCGAGATCACCCGGGCAATCGCCGCCACACCCGACGCGGTGTACGCCGCCATCAGCGACATCACCCGCATGGGCGAGTGGTCGCAGGAGTGCTACGCCTGCGAGTGGCACGAGGGCTTCGACGGCCCGGTGGTGGGCGCGACGTTCGACGGGCACAACCGCAACGGCGGCAAGGAGTGGACCACGCAGGCCACGATCGTGGAAGCCGAGCCGGGCCGCTCGTTCGTGTTCCAGTGTGCGATGTTCGGGTTCCACTACGCCACCTGGGGTTACCGCATCGAACCCACCGACACCGGCTGCGTGGTCACCGAGTGGAACGACGACCTGCGACCCGAATCGGCGATGGAGTTCAGCATCGCCACCTCGGGCATCGCCGACCGCGCCGGCCGCAACCGCGCGACGATGAGCGGCACCCTCGAACGCCTGGCCGCCGCGCTGGAGGCATGAGAGTCGACCGGCTCGACGGTGGTACGCGGCCGGGCCGAGATGGCCGAGCGCGATGCGCCCGTTCTGTATGACGTGACAATCACTCCGGAACGTATCGAAGGGTGTCACCGATTCGCCGTGGCAACGGGACGCTTCACCTGTTACGACATCAGGGACACCGACAACCAGGGTGTGCAGATAGCGATGCATTTCCTCATGCACCTGCGCAGAGAAGCCGACGGTGTCTGGCGCATCGCCCAGGAGTCGCTGGTTGGCGAACGCAACGCTTGACGCTTCTCCACCTCCTCAAGGCGAGCGACGTGGGTACCTCATGGTCAACGCGCTGCACTTGGAGTTGATCGGTCACTGAGCGAGGCGTGTTGCGCGTTCGCGCATTCGATCGACGATGCGTTGCGGGACCTGCGGAACAATCCTCCAAGCCTCATCGAAGGAGGACGCGAGCCGCTCAGCCGTCTGCGCGACGATCGCCCGGCCGTCTTCGCGAAGCGGAGACCATGAACGCGCCTCGAGCGCCAGGTGATCGGCAGTCACCTGTTCGAGTCGATCTTGGCCGCACACCGTCAGCGCACATCGCGACGTGTTGGAGAACTCGATCGTTGGTGACGCGTCGTAGATCGGAGCGAATCGGGCAGCGCCGTTCTCGAGCAGGAAGCCGTGGTTGCGAGCGTGGGCATCGGTGTTGCCCGCCGCGATGTGGAGCACCATCGCCTGGGCGAGCTTTGCCTGTTCGCGGTGGGGGTCGATGGCGTGATCCAACAGAAGCGTCGCGAGCCGACCGTACGACGGGTTGTCGCGATGGTTCGGACGCTCGTACTTGTTGTCCCTCGCCGGGTCGATCCCGAGCGCCTGGCAGCCGTCCTCCTGATGCACGCGCACCAGCCGGCCGTTCTCGATGCGCCGATCGAAGCGCTGCACGACGAGTACGTCACGGCCACCGATTTCCACGAGGGTGACCTCGGCGACGTCGAGGCCGGCGATCCTGGCGGCAGTCATCACCAACGCTTCAGCGGCGATCAGACCCGGGTGTGCGAATGGGTCGGGCTTGAGGATGTGGCTGCTCGGCTGTCCGTGGAGTGGCCGCGCCCAGCCGTCGGCGGTGCGAACGAGCAGCAGCTTGTGTTGCAGGCCCGCCAGCGAGACCGGGACTTCCTCGTCGGCGCCAAGCGGGTGTTGGGGCAGGTCGGCGATCTGTTGCTCGAGTTCCTCGGGCGAGATCGGGCCGAGCGCCGCCTCCCGAGGGGGATCGATGTCGCCGACGAAGGAGACGGCGCCGGCGCAATCGCGGCCGACCTTGGAGAGCAGCCCGAAGGTGTCACCGCGGCGGACGCCGAAACGATCCTCGATCACCGTGCGGGCCTCGCCCTCCGGGAGCAGCCCTTCCGTCCAGCGTTCCACCGGCGCGCCCTTGACCGGCTTGCGATCGACGCGCAAGGCCATGGAGAGGCACACGCCACCGATACCGACACGTGACACCGTCGCGGGCAGGTACGCGAGCTCGAGGCCATCGCGGGTGTTGCGCAGCGTCGCCACATGCTCATCGGCGAGGGAGACCTCGAGCTCAGGGTTGCGGCGAGCCATCAGCGGCATTCCCCTCGAGTACCTCCACCCGAGTGCCGCGCGGCACGATCACGACGTCGTAGCCGAGCATCGAGAACGCATCGACGAGCCGGCGCACAGCGGCCGGTCTGCCCTTCTCCATGTCGATCACTGTGGTGCGCGTGACATCGAGCCGCTCTGCGAGTTCGGACTGCGTCAAGCCCGTCTCCCGACGCACCTGCGCGAGTGCTTCACCGACGTTCCTACTGCCCTTGACCCTGACCCACACGGATTGCCTCCTGTCGGTAATTTACGACATCAGTGGAGAATCCAGAAATGTCGGCAAACGCCAGCATAGCCGAGGACGGAGTGAATGTCGGGTTTCCCCGACATTCAGCTCGGACGTCTTGGACTACATACATTCGGCTCTTCCGATAGTCCAGCCGAGGGCCATGATGGCTGCCATGACGACATCGCCGACCAACGGGGCCGTGCTGGACACGACCGGAATCGACTGGATCCCGCTCGAGGCAGGGCAGGCCTTCAAGCCGATCTCGCTGCCTGCCGTCGGGCCACGCCAGCTGCTGCTGCGTGTCGATCCGGGCACGGTCGTCGGGCTGCACCGCCATCATGGAGAGGTACACGGCTTCAACATCTCGGGCGCTCGAGTGCTGCTCGACCCTGCCGGACACGTACACGTCAGTGCCGGAACGTATGTGTACGAGCCGGCCGGCACGGTCGACTCGTGGATGGCGGTCGGTGACGAACCCTGCGTGGTGCACATCTCGATCGACGGCCCGATGGACACCCTCGACGAGCACGGCGAGGTGACCGCGTCGACGGGAACACCCGAGCTGCGCCGCATCTACCTCGAGTGGTGCGCCGCCCGCGGCACAACGCCTGCCCCGGCGTTGGAGGGCGGGCGACCCGATTCGTGATGGATCTGTTCGTCGATCCGGCACGCCCGACCTCTCGCTGTTCCCGCACGTCGCCTACCACGAGGGCGTCATCATCGGTTTCGGCAACACCGACAGCCCAATTGCGTCAGGCCGCAGGCGTTGGCCCACCTGCACTCAGAGAGGCGCAACCAGCAGCTCCTCCAGTTGGGCGAACGACTCCTCCATCGCCTCCGCCGCCCCGGTACCGGCTGCGTCGAGCGCTTCCTTCGAGGGATACAGCTCGCTCATGACGAGCAGCGTCCGGCCGTCGTGCTCCTCGAACGTCACGGTGGTGACGGAGCCATCCTCCCCGCCTTCCTCGTTCGTCCAGACGATGCGTGAGGGCGGCGTGACTTCGAGGTACCGGCCGAAGAAGTCCATGCCCTCGCCGAAGTTGAGCCGGTACGTGCCCCCGGTGCGCACGTCCATCTCGCACGCGAACAGCGTCATGCCCAACGACTTCGGTACCCACCACTTCTGGAACAACTCGGGCTGCGACCAGGCCTGGAACACCAGCCGTGCGGGCGCGTCGAGCCAGCGGGTGACGACCACCTCACGATCCGACGTCCGTTCGACGGTCGTGCGTGCCGTGCCCGCTCCCTCACTGCCCCTGCTTGCGTCCATCCTGTTGCTCCTTCCGTTTGAGTTCTTCGATCACGTTGTCCAGCTCGCGGAACCGCTCGTCCCACAGCCGGTGGTAGCGGGCGATCCAGGCCTCCACCTCGTCGAGCCGGCGCGTGCCCACCCGGCAGTAGCGCACCCGGCCGACCTTCTCCGTGACGACGAGACCCGCCTCCTCGAGGACACCGACGTGCTTGCGCATGCCCGTGAGCGTCATGTGGAAGCGCTCGGCGAGGTCGGTGATCGAGCACTCGGCGCGTCCCAATTGTTCCAGCACGCCGCGACGGGTGCCGTCCGCCAGCGCGGCGAACGACGCATCGAGAGGGCTGGGTGCATACTGAACCATATGGTTCAGTATTGAACCACGAACAGCGAAGTGGTGCAAGCGGACTTTCGTTCCGCTTCGTCAGCCCAGAAGGGCGAGGTCCCGCCGGATGTAGCGCAAGTGGGCCCACTCCTCCTCCAGGATCACGCGCACGCAGTCACCGACGGTGGGGTGCCAGTCGTCGCCGCCCCACGGGTTGTCTCGCTCCTCGGCGAGCAGCTCGGCCGTGGCACTGGCCAAGAAGTCGGTCACCAGCCGCTGCCGCTCGGCGCGCACCTCGAGAATCTCGTCGAACGTCGGCGTGTCGGCGCGGAAGATGGAGGTGTCGAAGCCCATCTCCGCCGCACCGGTGAAGATCTGGCCGATCTCGTGGAAGGGCTGCTCGACCCTCATGATCCCGCCGCGCAGCCAGGCGTCGGTCGCCAGCACGAGGTGACGGAGGGTCTCGGCCAGCGACCACTCACCCTCGACGTGGGCGTCGACCTCGGCCGCAGGCGTGGCGGCCATCGTCGTCGCCCACGCGGCCTGCACCGCGACCCAACCGTCGCGCAGACCCTCGGGCGTCTGCGCCTTCTGCAGTTCACGACCGGGGAACTGCCGGTTGAGCTCGGCGTCGACGAGCGGCACCACATCGACGCCGTTGACGATGAGGGTGCCGAAGAACAGGTCGTGGCTGTCGATGTCGAGCCCGGCGAGCTCGACGCTGCGCATCGCCACCCCGCTGAGGTCGCAGGACTTCAGGACAGCACCCTTGAAGCTCGCCCTCACGAACGTCGCGCCCTCGAACTCTTTGGTGTTGGAGTAGACCGTCATGCCCACATTCTGGCCCCAGCCTCCAACTCGGCGTGGTCATCGAATCGGTCATCATCGCCACCGGTTCCGGGGACAGTCCGAACTCACCAGGGTCGAGGAGAGCCGACGGGTACCTTCCTCGATCCGGACGAAACGATCTGCTGACGTTCCCGCGCGCCGGCTATCCCGGGCCAACGGGCGCGATCCTTCCCACCCTGTGGCATGCACCGCACCCGTGGGGGCTGGGGCGGTCGCGGGCGGGCCGAATCGCGCCCAACCCTGAGGGGGTGGCCCGAGAACGACGAAGGCCCGACCAGAGAGCTGATCGGGCCTTCGAAATTGGTGGCGGGGGTAGGATTTGAACCTGCGACCTTCGGGTTATGAGCCGAGCGGCTTCCGTACGTTCCCGTCGGCGCTGGGCTGCGTAAGCCCTGCTAGAGGAACATTCTACCCGAATCCTCAGACTGCGCCATCGGAACCCGTAGGCGCTCGGCGGCGCTGGTCGTGTTCGCGTTGTGTTCGCGCCAGGCGGTCGCACCCCTAATCGTCGGGGGGTCACGCAGGGAGGCGGACGGGCGATGTCTACGAGCCGTTGGACGAGGCCTGCGAGGAACCTGCATGGCTCGTCTTCTAGGGCTCCGTGTCCTCAATCGGCGATACCGCTACTTCGGTGCCCCCTCCCGCGTCCTCGTTGGATGCAGCCGGCTGCGAGATCCGGAT
>JAYRWH010000062.1:0-12223 GCA_041918155.1 Ilumatobacteraceae bacterium
CCCACATCAGCTTGTTGCCGCGGTGGGTGCAGACGTTGTGGAACGCGCGCACCTGGTCGTCGAGGCCGCGCACGAAGAGCACCGACAGGTTGAGGAAGGGCAGTTCCTTGGTGAAGTAGGTGCCCTTGCGCGGCAGTTGCTCGATGCGGCCGCCGTACAGCCACGAGCGGCGGAAGACGGCTTGCTTCTCCAGCTCGTAGAACTCGGGGTCGACGCAGTCGTGGAAGCTGACCGGCCCGGTGTCGAGGCCGAAGGCCTCAGTCCAGCTACCAGGTGCTGGCTTCGGAAAGCGTTGGATGCCTGCCGCTTCGGCCTCAGTGTTGCTGGCGAGATCCGGTGCCGTCATGTGGTGTCCTTCCCAAATCGAAGCGCTCCCCGACGGGGGAGGCGTGCACAACTCGTGCGGGCACAGCGAGATCACCCCAGCGATCGGCTGTGCTTGTCGGCAAGATAACACGACTTGTACCGATCGGTCCAATACTTTCTCGGACCAATTATGCTGACGGCCATGGACTTCTCGCTGACTGAAACCGAACGCGACCTCGTCGAGCTGTGCCGCGACTTCGCCACCAAGGAGATCGCCACGCGTGCCCCCCTGGCGTGGGAGCAGGCGCGCTGCGACACCGCTCTGTTGCGCGAGATGGGTCAGCTCGGCCTGCTCGGCATGCTCATCCCCGAGGAGTGGGGCGGCATCGGAATGTCCACCGTCGGTTTCGTGGCGGCAATGGAGCAGATCGGCCTCGCCGATCAGTCGCTGGCCGCCGCCTGGCAGGCCCACGTCACGATCGGTTCGCTGCCGCTCTACCTGTTCGGAAACGACGCCCAGCGCGAGCGGTGGCTGCGCCCGCTCGCCGAGGGGCGCGTGCTCGGCGCGTTCGGGCTCACCGAGCCTGATGCCGGCAGCGACACCCGCGGCATTCGCACGAAGGCCGAGCGCAAGGACGGCGGCTGGCTGATCAACGGCGCGAAGACGTTCATCTCCAACGCGGGTACCGACATGTCCTTCGGCGTCACCCTGCTCGCCCGCACCGAGTCGGTCGAGGGCCAGGGGCCACGCTTCGCCAGCTTCGTCGTCGAGAAGGACACGCCGGGGTTCACGATGGGGCCCAAGATGCGCGGCATCGGCTGGAAGGGGCTCGACACCCGTGAGCTGTTCTTCGATGACGTGTGGGTGCCCGACGAGCACCTCGTCGGCGACCCGGAGATGGGCCTCGGCCAATTCCTCGGCACGCTCGAAGTGGGCCGCATCTCCATCGCCGCGCTGTCGCTGAGCCTCACCCAGGCCGTGCTCAACCTCTCACTCGACTACGCCAAGCAGCGCCACCAGTTCGGTCAGCCGATCTCCAAGTTCCAGGCGGTGCAGTTCAAGCTGGCCGACATCGCCACCGAGCTGGAGGCCGCCCGCTGGCTCACCTACCGCGCCGCCTCGCTGCGCGACAACGGCCAGCCGTTCCTCAAGGAAGCGTCGATGGCCAAACTGAAGGCCAGCCGCCTGGCGGCGTGGGCCGCCTCCGAGGCCGTGCAGATCCACGGCGGCCTCGGCTACATGCTCGAGACCCCCGTGGCCCGCTTCTACTGCGACTCCAAGGTGCTCGAGATCGGCGAAGGCACCAACGAGATCCAGCACATGGTGATCGCCCGCACCCTCGGCTGCTGACCCGGCGTGTTGCCGCCCGGCGTGAGCTTCGCAGGCGGTGGCAGATCGCCGCTTCGCGCAAGCGGTCGGTGTCGATGTCGGCTGGCTGGCCTTGGACTGGGCGGCTGCGCACCGGGGCAACCCGCTCGTAGATGACGCGATCGCATCGGTCAGGGTGACGCGTGTGCTGGGCACTGCTGCGGTGTCACCCCGCGTGAAGGACCGTCCAGAGTTCCTTGCGTTCGTTGGAGGCCGTCTTGCTTCCGAGCTGCTCGACGTCGACTGGAGTGCGGCACCAGCTAGAGCCCGTAGCGATCGGATCGAGGACATCAGGGCCAGCCTCCTCCTCGCATCGTCACTGCTCGGCTTTCCTGCCCCGCAGTGAGCAGATCGATCAATACTCGGCCCGGATGGTCGCGAGTGAGCGGGGGCACGCGCCTGTTTCGGTCAGTGGATCGGTTCAGTGTCACCGCACAGAACGACACAACGTCTGTGCGGTGACACAGAAGCGTGATGACCTCGGAAGGGGACGGGTCAGGCTGCGGCGAGGGTGCGGATGGCGGCGGCAATCTCGTCGCGGCCGGGGAGCCAGACGCGCTCGAGGCTGGGCGCATAGGGGGGCGGGGTGGCCTGGGCGCCGACGCGCATGATCGGCGCGTCGAGGTGCCAGAACGCCTCGCGGGCGACGGTGGCGGCGATCTCGGCGCCGATGCCGAAGGCCTCCACGGCCTCGTGGGCGATGAGCAGGCGGCTCGTCTTCTCCACCGACGCGAGCACCGTGGGCATGTCGAGCGGGGCGACGGTGCGCAGGTCGATCACCTCGACGGAGATGCCCTCGGCGGCCAACTCTTCCGCAGCGGCGACTGCCTCGTGCACCATCCGCGACACCGAGACGACCGTGATGTCGCTGCCCGGGCGCACGACGAGCGCCCTGCCGATCGGCAGCAGGAAGTCGGCCGCCGGCTGCGGGCCCTTCATGCCGTAGAGCAGGCGGTTCTCGACGAAGATCACCGGGTTCGGGTCCTGGATCGCAGCGCGTAGCAGGCCGTAGGTGTCGGCCGGCGTGGAGGGCATCACCACGGTGAGGCCGGGGATGTGGGCGAGCAGGGCTTCGAGGCTTTGCGAGTGCTGGCTGCCCGACGAGCGTCCGGCGCCGAACTGGGTGCGCACGGTGAGACCCATCTGCGCCGCCCCGCCGGTCATGAACGGCATCTTCGCTGCCTGGTTCATCAGCTGATCCAGGCACACGCCGACGAAGTCGAGGTACATCAGCTCCACGACCGGGTGCATACCGGCCATCGCCGCGCCGACCCCGACCCCCATGATCGCCGTCTCCGAGATCGGGGTGTCGCGCACGCGGTCGCCGAAGCGGTCGCGCAGGCCCTTCATCAATCCGAACACGTTGCCGCCCTCGCCGACGTCGATGCCGGCGACGAACACCCGCGGGTCGGTGTCGAGTTCGATCTCCAGCGCGGTGCGGATCGCGTCCATCGTGCGGAAGATCGGCGCGGCGGCCGCGGGAGGGGCCGGCTCGTCGACCACCGGTCGATCGCGCAGGACGAAACGGTGCAGCGTGTCCGCCGCCGGTGCCGCGTACGCGCGGGCGGCGTCGATGTCGCGATCCAACTCCGCGCTCACGCGCGCATCGATGTCCGCAAGAGCGGCCTCGTCGACACCGCGCTCGCGCAGCAGCTGCGCGTTGACGATCAGCGGGTCGCGCTGCTTCCACTCGCTGAGTTCCTCGGGCGTGCGGTAGCGCTGCGGGTCGCCCTCGTAGTGGCCGTGCCAGCGGTAGGTGATCGCCTCGACGATGGCCGGGCCGCGCCCGGCGCGCACCCCGTCGACGACGCTCTGCATCAACGCCGAGGTGGCGGCGACATCGTTGCCATCGACGGTGAAGTACTCGACGCCGTAGCCGGCGGCGCGCAACTCCAGCGTGGCCTTGTGCTGTGTGGAGGCGGCCGAGAACTCGGCGTAGCCGTTGTTCTCGCAGAAGAAGATCACCGGCAGCTGCCACACGGCGGCGAGGTTGACGGACTCGTGGAACGCGCCTTGCGCGACCGCGCCGTCGCCGAAGAACGCCACTGCGACGCCACTCTCGGCGGTGTTGGCGTCGGCCGTCAGCTGGTGGGCCGTGCCCGCGCCGACCGCGATCGGCAGGCCGGCGCCGACGATGCCGTTCGCGCCGAAGATGCCGATGTTCGGGTCGGCGATGTGCATCGAGCCACCACGCCCCTTGTTCGTGCCCTGCTCGCGGCCCATCAGCTCGGCGAACATCCCCAGCGGGTCGAGGCCCTTGGCCAGGCAGTGGCCGTGCCCGCGGTGGGTGGAGGTGATCGTGTCGGCGGGTCGCAGCGGCCAACACGCGCCGACAGCCGAGGCTTCCTGCCCGATCGAGAGGTGCACGAAGCCGGGCACCTCGCCGTCGCGGTAGAGCGCCGACACCTTCTCCTCGAAACGCCGAATGACCACCATGCGGCGGTGCATCTCGAGCAGTTCGTCGGTCGAGAGGGCAGTGGGAGAGGATTGGGCGTTGTCCACGAGCGGTGTATTGTACCGTTCGGTCCAAGTCTTGGAAGACCTGATCTTGGAAAGGGGTACGCCAAGAGCATGCACGGTCAGATCGGCATTCCTGAAACCTATCCCGTGCCGGGCGACGTACGCGGCAAGCGGGTGGTGCTCACCGGCGCGGGCCGCGGCCTCGGCGAGGTGCTCGCCCACGCCTTCTCGCGGGCGGGCGCGCACGTCGCGCTCGTGGCGCGCACCGAGCGCGACATCGCCAAGGTCGCCGAAGCGCTGCCCGGCCCGACGCTCGTGCTCGCCGGCGACGTGAGCGACGAGGCGTTCAACGAGTCGGTCGCCGATGCGGTGCTGGCCGCCTGGGGCGGGCTCGACGTGTGGATCTGCAACGCCGGTATCTCGCCCACCGTCGGCGGGCCGCGCGCCACCGACCCCGAGGTGTGGCGACAGGTGATGGAAGTGAACCTCACCGGGGCGTTCCTCGGCGCCCGCGCCGCGTCGCGGGTGATGGGCGAGGGCGGGCGGATCGTCTTCACCGGTTCGGTGCTCGGCGACCGGCCGCGCAAGGGGCTCACTGCGTACAGCGCCTCGAAGGCCGGGCTCGTCGGACTGGCCAAGGGCCTCGCGCTCGACCTCGCCGCGCAGGGCATCACCGTCAACGTCGTCGCACCCGGCTGGTTCGATTCGCCGCTGGCCGAGGGGTGGATGGCCAACCCGAAGCTCACCGAGGCGATCCTCGGGCACACCGCGCAGAAGCGGTGGGGCGACCCCGCCGACCTGGCGGGCGCCTACCTGTTCCTGGCCTCACCGGCCGCAGCGTTCGTCACCGGTACCGTGCTGAGCGTCGACGGAGGGTATCTACTCGTATGACCGAGATTCATGCAGCTGGCCAATCCACTGGGCGGCGCATCGTCGTCATCAACGGCGCCGGCGGCGCGCTCGGTGCGGCGATCTCGCGCCAGATGGCGAGCGAGCCGAACACCGACCTGCTGCTCTCGGACATCAGCCAGGCCGCGCTCGACGCGACCGTTGCCGGTCTCGGAGCCACCGCTGCGGCCGTGGGGACGACGCTCGCGGATGTCAGCGACGAGGCCCAGGTGCAGGCGGTGATCGACCTCGCCGTGGAGCGTTATGGGCGCGTCGATGTGCTCATCAGCAACGCCGGCGTGCTGTCGCCGAACGGCCGCATCCACAACCTCACTCCCGCCGACTGGGATCGTGCGTTCCGCATCAACGTGATGGGCGCGGTCAACGCGATCCACGCGGTAGTGCCGGTGATGCGCCGGCAGAAGTCGGGCGCGATCGTGCTCACCGCGTCGGTCGCCGGGCTCACCGCCTGGTCGCACTCGGCGCCGTACTGCGCGACCAAGGCGGCCGTGATCCAGCTCGCCAAGGTGGCCGCGATCGAATATGCCCGCGACGGCATCCGCGTCAACTGCGTGTGCCCGGGCACGTTTCTCTCTGCGATTCACGCCGACCTACCCAAGGAGGCGATCGACAACCTCTCCGCGAAGCACCCCCTCGGCCTCGGCGCGGCCGCCGACATCGCCGGTGCCTACTCGTATCTCGCCGGCGATTCGTCGCGCTGGACCACCGGCTCGGCGCTCGTGGTCGACGGCGGGTACTCGGCGCCCTGACGGCTACTTGGCGCCGTTGCCGGTGATGCCGCGGACGAAGATGTCGGCGAACGCCGACGCGACCTCGTGTGCCGGTCGCGCGTCGCTCGACTTCAACCAGCGGTAGGTGTAGTTGTGCATGCCCAGCCAGGCCAGTGACGTGAGGCGGGCGTCGATCTCGCGGAACTCGCCGCCGTCGATGCCGGCCTGCAGGATCGCCTCGACGCGGCGCTCGTATTCCTGGCGCCGCCGCCGGTAGTGCTGCTCGTGCTCGCCGCTGAGGCCGGAGAATTCGTGGAGCGACACCCACACGTGGTCGGGGTAGCTGGCGATGATGTCGATGAGCTCGTCGCCGAGCCGGGTGAGTTGTTCGGAAGCCGTGCCGCCGGCCTGCTGGGTGCGCTCGACGCTGAGCATCACCTCGTCCATCACCCGGTCGTGGATGGCGATGAGCAGCTGCTCCTTCGAGCCGATGTAGTGATAGAGCGCGCCGCGGCCGAGTTCGTTGGCCGTGCACAGCTCCGCGAGACCCGTGGCGTGGTAGCCCTGACGAGCGAACACCGCCGCCGAGGTGTCGATGATGACCTTGCGGCGCTCGTGCCACTTCGCGCCCCGCCGCGGCTTGTCCTCAGATTCGCCTCGCGTCATCTCGCCGAGGTTATCCCGGCGGCTCGCAGGCCGACGCCCCGCACGATTCGGCCTGCAATACTCCCCGCCGTGGCTGACATCGAACTCTCCTGCGGACTTCCCCCGGGCCCCGACTTCGCCGACCTCGCCGTTCTCGCGGAAGAACTCGGCTACGACCGAGTGTGGAGCTACGACTCTGCGGCGCTGTGGGAGGACCCGCTCGTGCACCTCGCGCTGGCTGCGACGCGCACCAGCCGTATTGGCCTTGGCACCGCGGTGCTCATCCCGTCGCAACGTTCGTTGATGGCGATGGCATCGGGCATCGCCACCGTCGGCCGGCTGTCCGAGGGCCGTCTACGTGCCTGCTTCGGCACCGGGTTCACCGCCCGTATGACCATCGGCCGGCCGCCACTGAAGCTCGGCGAGCTGCTCGGGTATGTGGCCACCCTGCGCCGGTTGCTGGCCGGCGAGACCGTGGAGATCGACGGCGCGGCTGCGCGCATGTTGCACCACGAGGGCATGGCCGCCCCGCGACCGCTGCACGTGCCGCTGTGGCTCAGCGTGTTCGGCCCGTTCGGCAACCAGCGAGCCGCGGAGTACGCCGACGGGATCATCGGCCCGCCCCATCCCACCTTGCCCTCGGCCACGATGGTCAGCGGCACGGTGCTCGAACCGGGCGAACACCCATCCTCGGCCCGCGTCGCCGAGGCAGTGGGCCCATGGCGCGTCGTCGCCTGGCACAGCGCTTACGCACGCGGCGGTGCGGCGGCCGTGGACCAGATGCCCGGTGGCGAGGCGTGGCGGCGCGAACTCGAGGCGCTGGCGCCCGACGGCGAGCGCCACCTGCTCGCGTTCGAAGGGCACGTCACTCATCTGGCCCCGCGCGACCGCCCGCTCCTTGCCGCGGCAGCGGCCGGCGGGCCGGCTCGCGGCGAGCTCGTCGGCGACGCGGCCACGGTTCGCGCCGGGATCGAGCGGTTTGCGGCCGGCGGCTTCAGCGAGGTGATCTACACGCCGAGCGGCCCCGATGTCGCCCGCGAACTCCGCGCGTTCGCGAACGCTCGACTCGGCAAGTAGCTCGGGCGCGGTCACTATGCTGCGCCACTTGGACCGATCGGAACAAGCAGCGGTACTCGGGGGGATCCGATGACAGAGGAACAGGCAGCGGTCGTCGCGCCGTCGCAGCAGGGCGACATGAACTGGTGCGCGGTGGTGGCCCACCACGCCGGCCGCACGCCCGACAAGCCCCTGTGCCGGATGGGTGATGATGTCGTCACCTTCGCGCAGATGGCGAACCGCTCGGCCGAACTCGCCGCCGGGCTCGCGGCCCGCGGGGTGGGCGTCGGCGACGTGGTCGGGTTGCTCTCGTACAACTCCATCGAGTTCCTCGAGGTCATCTTCGCGGCCAACCACCTCGGCGCGATCGCGATGCCGATCAACTGGCGCCTCGCCGGCCCCGAGGTGCGCTTCATCCTCGACCACTCGCAGGCCAAGGCCCTGGTGTGCGACCCCGCCCTGCTGGAGCTGGCCGACGAAGCCACCGCTGGCCTGGAGGAATCGCTGGCTCGCATCGTCGTGTCGGCAGACGAGCAGCCGGGCTGGACCTGCCTCGCAGCAGTGCGCGTCGCCGGCGCCTCGCCGGCGCGGGTGCGTGCGGGTGGCGACGAGGTGCACCGCCTGATGTACACCTCCGGCACCACCGGCCGCCCCAAAGGCGTGATGATCACCCACGCCAACCTGGCCTGGAAGAACCTCGGGCACATGGTGGAGTTCGGGTTCACCAGCGCGGACATCGCCCTCGCCTGCGGCCCGCTCTACCACGTGGGTGCGCTCGACCTCACCACGACGACGATGATCTTCGCCGGGGCGACCACGATCATTCACAAGGCGTTCGATGCCGCGGCCGTGGTCGACGAGATCGAGCGTTCGCGGGTCACGGCCATCTGGCTCGCACCGGCGATGGTCAACTCGATCATGGCCCTGCCCGACATCGAGTCACGCGACCTGTCGTCGCTGCAGCTCGTCATCGGCGGCGGCGAGAAGATGCCGATCCCACTCATCGAGCGCCTGCGCCGCGTGTTCCCGTCCGCATGGTTCGCCGATGCCTACGGCCTCACCGAGACGGTCTCGGGCGACACCTTCCTCGACCGCGACAGCACGGTCAGCAAGCTCGGCAGCGTCGGTCGCCCGTGCCTCTATCTGGAGCTCGACATCTGGGACGAGAACGGCGCCACGGTTCCCGCCGGCGACCGCGGCGAGATCGTCCTGCGCGGCCCGAAGGTCTTCAAAGGCTACTGGCGCGACCCGCAGGCGACGGCCATCGCGTTCGCCGGCGGGTGGTTCCACACCGGCGACATCGGCGTGCGCGACGACGACGGTTACGTCTACATCGTCGACCGCCTGAAGGACATGATCATCTCCGGCGGCGAGAACATCGCTGGCTCCGAGGTCGAGCGGGTGCTCTACGAACACGAGGCCGTCCTCGAGGCAGCCGTGGTGGGGCGCTCCGACGCCAAGTGGGGTGAGGTGCCGATCGCGTACGTCGTCCTGCGCCCGGGTAGCAGCGCCACCCCCGAGGAACTCGTCGAGCACTGCCGCGGCAAGCTGGCCAAGTTCAAGGTGCCCAAGGACGTGTTCCTCATCGATGTCCTGCCGCGCAACCCATCGGGGAAGATCCTCAAGCGCGAACTGAGGGCTTCGACCGCATAGGCCGGCGTCTTGACAGAGCCCTCCCCGTCGGTAATATTTGATACAACATACGGTGCGGTCAGCTTGGGGGCACGCACCTCCTTCCCGAATCCCTTCGGGACGGCCATCACATTGGGAGATGCGCATCATGACAACAGGGCACATCGAAGGGCTCACTGAGACGGAAGCGGCAACGATCCAGACGTTCCCGAAGCCCGCCGAGGGCACATGGACCCGGTCGTTCGGGCTCGACTTCGAGCCGTTCAGCATGAAGGACTGCTGGGATCCCGAGTTCTACGAACTCGAGAAGGAAGCGGTGTTCAAGCGCAACTGGCTGATGGTTGGCCGTGAGGTGCAGCTGCTGCGCAAGGGTGCCTTCTTCACCCGCGAGCTCGAGGGCCTCGGCTACTCGATCATCATCGTGCGCGGCATGGACGACAAGGTGCGCGCCTTCCACAACGTCTGCTCCCACCGTGGCAACCAGCTCGTGTTCGAGGAGCACCCGACGGTCGAGGTGCGAGGCAACTGCCGCCAGTTCACCTGCAAGTACCACGGCTGGCGCTACACCCTCGACGGCGAGATCTCCTACGTGCACAACGCGCCCGAGTTCGAGGGTCTCTCCCATGAGGGCCTGCACCTGCCCGAAATCCACTGCGACACCTGGGCGGGATTCGTTTTCGTCAACTTCGCCAAGGAGCCGCGCGAGTCACTGCGCGACTTCATGGGTCCCGAGCTGGTGAAGCTGGAGACGTACCCGTGGGACAAGCTCACCGAACACCACCAGCTGCAGGCCGTCGTGGGCTCGAACTGGAAGCTGTTCATGGATGCGTTCGCCGAGTTCTACCACGTGCCCTATGTGCACGCGACGCTCAACAACCCGGCCGCTCCCGACAAGTCGGCCGACAAGCCGCCGTTCATGCTGCCGTTCTTCAAGAACTACGGCAAGCACCGCATGCTCTCGTCCGGTGGTCAGTTCGCAAACACCGCCGGTCGCGGCGCGCTGCCCTCACAGAACGTGTTCAAGGCCACCATCCACGGCCCGCTGCGCCCGCCCGACATCGGGCCCTGGAGCGAAGCCAACAACCCCGGCAAGCTCGAGCTGCGGGGCATGGACATGTGGCAGTTCTACCCCAACTGGGTCGTCATCCACTGGGTGCGCAACACCATGGTGACCTACCAGTACTGGCCGCTCGGCCCGAACAAGCACCAGTTCATATTCGACTACTACTTCGTCCCGCCGAAGAATGCCACCGAGCGGCTCGAGCAGGAGATGGTGGTCGCGGTCTCGAAGGACTTCGCCCTGCAGGACGCGAACGTGCTCGAGGCCACCCAGCGGCGCCTGGAGTCGCAGGTGCGTACGGAGTTCCACTACGCCGACCAGGAAGTCCTCCTGCGGCACCTGCACCATGTCGTCGCCGAAGAGGTCGAGGACTACAAGCGCGAACTGGAAGGGAAGTAGTCATGCACACTCACCCCGAAGAGCCGATGCTGCCCGCGCAGTTCGCGGCCCTCGAGCCGTTCGCCAAGAAGTGGTGCCTGGAGCTCGAGGTCGATCGTTATGAGGAGCGCCTTGGCTCGACGATGATCGAGCTGCAGGCGCTCTACGAGGCCGGCATGCGCTACGGCGAGGCCGCGCAGGAGCACCTCGACGGCTTCGACCTCTACAACCTGCCCCACAAGGAGCAGCACCTGCTCTGGCTGATGATGTCGGTGATCATCGTGTCGTTCCCGTGCGAGGCGTTCCGCCAGCCGCGGGTGCCCGACACCGGCGCCACCTATCTCACCAAGACCGTCGACCCCGGGCCGTAGTCACGGGGCCGTAATCACAGGCCTTCGAACTCGATCGTGACGGTGCGGCTGATCGGCAGCGTCTGGCAGGTGAGCACCCAGCCTTCCGCGACCTCTTCGGGGGTGAGGGCGCTGTTGACCCGCATGTGCACGACCCCGTCGGTGACGAGGGCCATACAGCTCGCGCACACCCCGGCCTCGCAGGAGAATGGGGTCTGCACCGCACCGCGACGCGCCGTGGCGAGGATGGTGTCACCGGGGCGGTACTGATGAGTGGACTTGCGCCGGCGCACCACCAGGGTGACCTGTTCGGTGACCGAGTCCGGTTCGACGACAACCGCGTCGCCTTGCTCGTGGGCGTTGACGAATCGCTCGATCGAGATCCGGCCCGGATCGATCCCCGCCGCGTGCAGCGTGTTCTCGGCGAGATCCATGAACGGCCCGGGGCCGCAGATGTAGTAGTCAGCGTCGAGATCCGTGCCGACGAACCCGGCCACGGCCTCGGGGGTGAGGTACCCGCCATCGCTGTCGAGGTGGCTGACGAGCTCGAACCGATCCCCGTACGTGGCCTGCAGCTGCTGCAGCTCGGCGGCGAAGATCACCGACTCGGCGTTGCGGTTGGCGTAGAGCATGCGCACCGGGCGCTGTGTCGTGGCCAGCACCCACTTGGCGATGGAGAAGACCGGGGTGACGCCACTGCCACCGCAGAAGCCGACGACGGGTCGCGCGGCGTCGTGGGGCACGAACGTGCCGCCCGGCTTCATCACGTCGAGAGAGTCGCCTTCGTTCACGTTGTCGTGCAGCCAGTTCGACACCTTGCCGCCGGGCACCCGTTTGACGGTGACCGTCAGCTGGGCGTCGATTGCGGGCGCGCTCGACATGGAGTAACAACGAGCCAGCTCTTCGCCGTCGATGTACACGCGGAACACACAGAACTGGCCCGGTTCGTAGGCGAACAGGTCGGCGTACTCGGTGGGCACGTCGAGCACGTACGAGCGAGTGTCGTCGGTCTCCTGCACGACACGGGTGACCTTCAGCGGATGGTACCCGTGGGTGCGCAGGACCTGGTCGTGTTCCACCTGTCCACCTCTCAATCGTTGGATAATTGATACGATCGGCTCCACGGTACCAAGGCGGAACCGAGGATGCCACGGTCCAATCGCCGACGATTCCGGCCGGTCATGCCTGGCATGGATAGTGTGACGGATGATGTATCAGATCCTGTACGGCACGCGAGGGGGCAACGGGGGGCTCATCCTGTGAGCACCGACGGCCTCGGCGCGGCGGGCGCCGGATCGGTGCGCGTCGCACCGGTGGGCGACGACCTCTTGCGCCGAGCGGGTCGCCG
>JAYRWH010000063.1:0-3670 GCA_041918155.1 Ilumatobacteraceae bacterium
AGGCCCGCTGTGGAACATCGCTTCGATGGTGTTGCGCAGCCGGCCGTTGAGCCCGATGCCGGTCTCGGGGTCGAACTTGGCGTGCAGGTTGAACATGCCGTCCTGATCGAGCCACGTCTTGGCCCGCACCGCGGCCTTCTGGCGCTCCAACCTGCGCAGCCCGTCTTCGGTGCGCACCTCGCGCACCTTGCGGGCCAGCCAGTCGCGGAACGTCGACTCGTCCGACGACGCAGCCTTGGCCCGGATCGCGTCACCGTGCGCCGCCAAGCTCGCCCGATCGGCCGCCGACAGATCCGACAGCGCCCGCGCGACCGCGTCGACATGGGCTTCGGTCGTCTCACCCTCCGCCAACGCGTCAGCCAACTGGGGGACGTCGTCACACGCCTGTTTGCGCTTACGCACCTTGTCCGCCCGAGAGGCGGTCGACTTGGTGTGCGCGGCCAGCTCACCCTCGGTATCCGCCGACAGCTCATCCAACCGCTGCGTCACCCGCAACTCGCGCCGCGCCAACATCGCTCGCACCGACGTGATCGCGGCCAACTCGGCGCGGCAGGCATCGAGATCGGCCAACCGGCCCCCCTCGATCAACCAGCGAATACGCCCGACATCCATACGAACAACCGTACGCAGGGGGTGTGACAGAGATAATCGTGGGGTGCCTCCCCCGGGGCCGGAGTCTGTCCCCGGGTGTTACTGGCCCTTAGGGCGCCTTGTCTCTGACCCGACGGCTACGAGGCCAGGTGCTCGGCACGGAGACATTCCCGACCACCATGACGGGCTATCGCCAACTCGTCAGATGGTGCTCTGGCTTCGGAGCCGTGACGCAGTTCGGGGTCGAAGGCACCTCGAGCTACGGACGTGGCTTGTGCGATCACCTAGTCAGTGCCGGGTTCGAGGTGGTCGAGGTCGTGCGCCCGAATCGCCAACACCGACGTCGACACGGCAAGTCCGACCCTGCCGATGCTGTGGCCGCAGCCCGTGCGGTCCTGTCTGGCGAAGCCGACGGCAAGCCGAAACTGCATGGCGGGTCCGTTGCAGCGATCCGACCTGGCCGGAGCATCAACCGAAGCGATCCGCTACGCGATGCGCACACTCGCCCGGCGCTGGCTAGAACTCGGCCAAGAAGTCGACGACCTCACCCGCCAACTCGACCGGCTCACTCAACGCGCAGCGCCGACCCTGCGCTCCCTGCCCGGCGTCGGTGTCGACACCGCCGCACGCCTACTGATCACCGCCGGCGACAACCCCGACCGACTCCACAACGAGGAGGCATTCGCCGCCCTATATGGCACCAGCCCCGTCGACGCGTCCTCCGGCCGTCAGCAACGCCACCGCCTCAACCGCGGTGGGGACCGACGCGCCAACAACGCCCTCTGGCGCATCGCCCTCGTTCGCATGGCCCACGATCCCACCACCCGTGCCTACGTTCAACGACGGCTCGACGAAGGCCCCACAAAGAAGGAGATCCTGCGCTGCCTCAAGCGCTACATCGCCCGCCAAACCCACCGCGCGCTACTCGCCGACCTCGCTTCGACTTGATAGGAGCGTCAGGGATGCCGCCCGCCAGGCCGCGTACATCTCCGCGATCGTCTGGTAGCGACGTTGGGGCGCGCCAGCCGTCGCCCGCTCCACGAGCTTCATCTGTGCGGCCGTGCCGCGCCAGCCCTTGTCGGCATCCAACAAGTGCTGCACCGCCCGACCTAGCGTGAACACGTTCGTGCGTTCGTCGATCGTCGCGCCGCGCACGAACTCCTCGGGAGCCATGTAGTGCAGCGAGCCGGGCAGCCGCTCGCCAGCGAGCGTGAAGGGGCCCTGGTGGTACTCGTCGAGGTCGATGAGGTGCATCTGCTCGTGCGTGAAGTCGTAGAGCAGGCAGCCGTCATAAAGATCGACCGCGACGTAGCCGTGGGCGGCGATGCTCACATGAGCATCGAGCACGGTCGAGATCGCCGCGCACACAGTGCTTATCGGCAACTGCTGGAACACGGCGAGTGCGCTGCGGTCAGAGCCCGACACGGTCGCTTGATTGAGGACGGTGCCCTCGACCCACGGGTACACGAGCGTCAACGCACCTGAACGGAACGAACGCAGCGGGCGCACGATCGCCGGGTGTCGGATCACCGCGTGGAGCAGCAAGGCGTTCTCCAGCGACGCCTCGCCAGCAGGATCCCGGGCGGACTTCACGAACCAGCGGCAGCCACCCACTTCCACCCCGTACGAGACACAACCGGAGTCCTGCTGGGCGAACACCACCGAGGCACGATCGATGGGGAGATCGGCGAGCGCCAGCAGCGCTGCCGCGTGATCGAACTCGTCGCCGTCCACGACTTCATCCTGCCAGGGCGGGTCTCGGCTACACACTCGTGGCGCAGAACGTGTCGCCCTGGGCGAAGGACTGCATCGTGGCGACATCGGCGTCGCCGTAGAGGGCGCCGAGCATGCCCTTCACCATCCCACGGTCGACGGCGCAGATGACCGGGTGGTCGATCGCCACGTCGCCGAACGGGCAGTGGTTGTTGATGATCCGCAACTGGTTGTTGCGCTGGTCCGCATGCGCGGCGAACCCGTGGGCGGTGAGCGCGTCGGCAACGGCCTGCATCGCCGAGCGCAGGCTGCGCTGGCCGGCCGCAAGATCGGCGCCGGTGAGCCCGACGGCCATCGCCCGCCCGTACTCCTGGCCGACCTCCTCGGCCATCGCCTCGGCCTTGTCGCGCGGCAGCAGCGCGAGCGCCCTGCCCAGCAGCGACAGCACGAGATCGTCGCTGTGCACCGGCACGTCGGCACCGAGATCCACCTTCGCGTCGGCGGCCACCCGGTAGTGCTTGCTCGGCCGGCCGGCGCCGGCTCCTTCGGCCCGCCCTACGGCGACTTCGAGGTACCCGCCGGCGGCGAGTTTGTCGAGGTGATGGCGGGCGACGTTGGGATGTACGCCGAACCGCTGGGCCACGTGGGCCGCGGTGACACCCGTGGCGGAGTCGCGGGCGAACAGGTAGATCCCACGGCGCGTCGGGTCGCCGAACGCGTCCGTGATCGCGGACACGGTGCTCGTGAAGGTCGTGTTCGCGGTCACGCCGATATTCTACCTATCCGCGTAGTGGTAATTCGCCACGACCGCCCACGACCGCCCACCCCAGCCGAGGAGCGCCCTATGCCCACGCACGAGCAAGTCATCGATGCCCTGCGCCCCGTAGAGGATCCCGAACTGCACCGCAGCATCGTCGATCTCGGCATGGTGCGCGACGTGCAGATCGGCGCGGACGGCAATGTCGCCATCACGATCGCGCTCACTGTCGCCGGTTGCCCCCTGCGCAACGAGATCCAGAACCGGGTCGGCGGGGCGATCACTCCCCTGCCCGGCGCCACCGGCTACACACTCGACTTCACGGTGATGACCGACCAGGAGCGCGAGGCCGTGCGCGACATGCTGCACGGCCAGAGCCACGGCCACAGCCACGCGCCCGCCGGCCAGCAGGCCCACGGTCACGCCGAGGGCAAGGCCGTCCCGTTCAACCAGCCGGGCAACAAGACCCGCCCCTTGCTCATCTCCAGCGGCAAGGGCGGCGTCGGCAAGAGCACGGTCGCCGTCAACCTCGCCTGCGCCCTGGCTTCGACCGGCGCGCGCGTCGGCCTGCTCGACTGCGACGTCTACGGGCCCGATGTCCCGATGATG
>JAYRWH010000064.1:0-20389 GCA_041918155.1 Ilumatobacteraceae bacterium
CCCACCACCTGCCCGCACGGCAACCCGATCCCCGGCTCGCAGTACAACGCGCCCAAGACGATCGCCCTGGGCGAGCTTCCCGTGGGCGCCAAGTTCACCATCTCGCGCATCACCGAGGAGCTCGAGTTCGCCCCCGGCCTGCTCGACTTCCTTGAAGACGCCACGATCCTCCCCGGCCACCGGGGCGTGATCACGGCCGCGTCGCCCGATGGCACGGTGACAGTGGAGATCGAAGGTCGTCATGTCGGCGTCGGGTCGTTCGCCAGCAGCCGCATCCTGGTGATTTCGTGATCGGACGGCTGGCGCCCTCGGCGCTGATCGCTCTCACCCTTCTCACCCTCCTCACCGCCTGCAGTCCCACGACTTACGACTCGGCCGCGGCAACCACCCAGGCGTCAGCCACGACCGCCACGGTGCCCACGGGGAGCTTCGAGGAGTTGCTGCCCCGAATGCAGGTCGAGGTGCACGGCCTTGCCGAGAAGGTCGCCACCGGCCAGGGCGACCTCGACGCGGCCGCCCGGATCGAGGAGTACTGGGCGGTGATCCAGCCCGACGTGCAAGCCGGCTGGCCTGCGCTCGTGGAGGACTTCCAATTCATCGTCCGCCTGTGCCGCGACGCCGCCGAGCGCAACCGCCCGGCCAACGCCGACCGTGCGAGCAAGAACCTCGACACCCTCGTCACGGCCATCCTCGGCTGACCGCTGGTCCTGCCGGCTTCGGCGCTGTCTGCTCAGGGTTGACCCGGAGTCACTGGTCCAGCCACGCGCGCACTGCGAGCACGCGACGGTTGTCGTCCGGCTCCGGGAGCAGGCCGAGCTTCGTGAGGATCGAGGCGATGTGGCTCTCGACGGTCTTCTCCATGAGACCGAGACGCATTGCGATCGCGCGGTTCGATCGACCCTCTGCCATCGCTGCCAGCACGTCGCGTTCACGTTCGGTGAGCTTGTCGATCCGGTCGCGGGTCGAACGCCGGCCGAGGAACTGTTGCACCACCTCAGGGTCGAGCACCGTGCCACCTGCCGCGATCGCCGCGATTGCGTCCGTGAGTACGGAGATGTCGAGAATGTGGTCCTTCAGCAAGTAGCCGAACCGCGCGGGGTGCTCGCGCGCGAGGTCGAGCGCGTGTCGGCCCTCGATGCTCTGCGACAGCAACAGCAACCCGAGCTGTGGCCAGCGACGACGCGCCTCAGCCGCGGCGAGCGAGCCCTCATGCGTGAACGTCGGAGGCATGCGGATGTCGACCACCGCCAGGTCGGGTTCGGTCGCTGCGATTGCGTCCAGCAACGAAGCTCCATCCCCCACACTGGCGACAGGATCATGGCCGGCGTCGCGCAGTAGTCGCGCGAGTCCCTCGCGCAGGAGAACCGAGTCGTCGGCGATCACGATCCGCATAGCACCACAGCCTCCACCGTGGAGCCGTGACCGGGTACGCCGCGTACCACCAGCCGGCCGCCAACGGCCTCGACCCGGTCGGCCAGACCCTGGAGCCCGCTTCCGCGAGAATCAGCCAGGCCGTTGCCGTCGTCGCTGCAGGTCAGCCGGATGTCAGTGCCCTCGAGCACCAGCGTCAGCGTCAGCCGATTGGCCGACGCGTGTTTGACGGCGTTCGCCACCGCCTCGCAGGCGACGAACCAGAGCGTCTCCTCCAACATCGGGGCGCAGCGCGCCGCAGCAAGCTGGAGTGTCACCGGAAGGGGTACACGACCAGCTAACTCGTCAAGTGCCGCCGGCAGGCCACCCACCGACAACACCGCCGGGTGCAATCCATTTGCCAGGTCACGAAGCTCGCGCACCGATGCGCTGATCTCCGCTACGGCCCGATCAAGGATGTCGGCGTCATCGGTGCCTACTGGCGACCTGAGCTGTGCGCTGCGCAGCTGCATCGCAAGAGCGAGCAGGCGTTGCTGCGCACCGTCGTGCAGGTTCCGTTCGAGCCGCCGCCGTTCGTCGGTCTGTGCGGACACGAGCCGCGCCCGGGAGTCGCGAACATCTTCCAGCTGGACGGCCACGGCTGCACGAAGGCGCACCGTGTCCAGCTCCTTGATCGCTGCGCCGGCCAGCTCCACCGCGAGGGGCACGTCGGCCGCGTTCGGGTCGATGTGCACCCGCGCCACCGGCTCACCGTCGCGGCTGACCTCGATGTCGTCCGGTGAGGTCGTGATCTGCTGACCCGAAGCCGAGACCCATTCGTTACAAGTGTCGATCCAGTACGCAACGGTCAGCGTTGGGTCGGCGAGCGCCATCGCCAACGTCGCGTCGATCGATCGGCCAGGCGTCGGCGCCCGGAGATGATCGGCGATCAGCCGTCTCGCGTCATAACGCCGCCGGTCAAAGCGCCGATCGACGAGGTCCTGCACACGACGGTGGAGCGGAGCGGCCGCCGACACTGCCGCGACAGTCGCCATCACTGCTGGAAGCACCGCACCGTCAACGACGCGACCCACGGTCTGCCCGACGAAGGCCACAACCGCGACATAGAGAACCCCGATGATCACCGACGACAGCACGTAGGCCACCGCCCGGCTCAGGATGCGATCGACGTCGTACAACCGGTATTGCTGTACCGAGAGCCCGGCAGCGATCGGCAGCGACGCCACGAAACCTCCCGTGGCAACGGTGCGTACGATGTCAGCACCGGTCAACGCGGCTGCCGCTGAGGCGGCCACCAGCAGGGGGAGCGCCACTGCGATCATCGCCATCCATCGCAGCTGGCGCCGTTCTTGGGCGTCCGCTCGGCGGAAGCGCAACACGAGTGCAAGCGCCGAGGCCACCAGGCCCAGCGAAACCAACGTGATCGTCACACCTGCGATCACGTCGACCAGCGCCGAGAGAGAGTGCAAGGCCCACGGGTTGTGCAAGCCTGCGAAGGGTGCCTCGAACTCGGTGTCTTGCACGGTCTTGGCGAGCAACGCGATCACGGCCGTGACGCCCGTGACTCGGAGCACCCACCCCCACCGGCGCGAGATCGGCCGTCCGCTCGGCGTGAGCTGAAGGACCGCCGCGACGAGGGCAAACCATGCGATGAAGCTCGCCTGACCGGCGACCAGTGCGAGCCCGACGGTGGTGGAACCCACCTCACCCCCGCGCACACCCCGATCGAGCGCGAAGGCGTCGCCGGCCGCTCCGATGGCCAGCGCGACCCCGAGGGCGAGGAACAGCCACCCGATCGGGTGGTGCGGGCGGCGCACCGCGACGACCCAGCCGACGGTGGCAGCGCTGAAGAGCGCGGCCCCGTACACCACAGCCTCGGTGGCGGCGATCTCCAGTTCCGGCTGACCCGAGCTGTCGAGCCGAACGCGCACCACGAGCGTGAAGACGTAGCCGGACACGGCGACGAGCCAAAGGGCGCAGGCAGTGATGGTGAGACTCCATCGCCCGGGCCGCTGCATCCGGCAATCCTGACATCTCCACGGTCGGACACGCATCGGTGCCACCCCTGACCCGTACGACCCAAGCCTGCCCTCATGCGCTCCTGGCCGTCTCGACGGACACTGACACCGTCACCAACGAAAGGGAACTCACATGATCCGTCACCGATTCACTCCGCTGATCGCGGCCATCCTGATGCTCGCAGCGGGTCTCGTCCTCGGGGCCGGCAAGGGCAGCAACGACACGTCCACAGCGAACACCGTCTCCAAGGTTCTGCTGACCTTGGGTTTCGTGGCCTTCGTCGTCTCCTTCTTGGTACTCGTCGTACGGCTGCGCCGGGCACGCCGCACGGCCGGCTGAGACCGCATCTTGCTGTCGGGACGCGGCGCTTCGGCGCTGAGGCGGGCCCCCGACCCGTCTGAGCGCCGACATTGCCGGAATCGGACCGAGGGCCTCAGAGCATCGCGTCGGGCAGGGGCTGGCTGTGGACGATCGTGAGCTGCTTGGTGCTGCGGGTCAGCGCGACATAGAGCGCACGCAGTCCCTGCTGCTCGCCGGCGACGATGGCGGCCGGCTCGACAACGATCACGCCGTCGAGCTCCAGGCCCTTCACCACGCTCACCGGCACCACGGTGATGCCCATCTCCAGGCCGGAGCGGGTTGCCTTGCCGTGCTCGATGCCAGCGGCCTCGAGGGCGCTCGACACGTCGTCGAACATCACGTCCGGAACGACGACAGCGATGTTGCCCTCGCCCACATCGGCATCGAGTTCTTTCGTCGCCGAAACAACGGCCGCGAGCAGGTCGTTCGGCACGACCCGTACGAAGTGAGGGGCCTCGTCGCCGGCGCGCACGCTCGTGGGGGCACGCAGCGCGGGCGTGGCCGCCATCATCACCTTGTTCGCGAGTTCCATGATCCGCTCGGGGATGCGGTAGCCGACGCTGAGGCCGATCACCCGTGACGGCTTGTTGTCGGGCAGGTGGGAGAGCACGTCGTCCCACGTGTTCGGCGCGAGTGCGCCGGTCGCCTGGGCGAGGTCGCCGACGACGGTCATGCTGCCGTTCAGCGAGCGGCGCGACACCATGCGCAGCTGCATCGGGGTGAGGTCTTGCACCTCGTCGACCACGATGTGGCCGTATGTGCGGATCTCGTCCTCGTCGACCTTGCCGCCGTTCTTGTTCTTCGACGGGCGCACACCCAGATAGCTGCGGGCCTCGTCGAGCAGAGCCACGTCGTGCTCGGTCCAGCGCACCTCGCCGGCTTCGCCCTTGCGCTCGCGGTACAGCGACAGATACTCGGCCTCGGTGAGGTACTTCGCCGCGGCCAGTTTCAGCAGCGCCTTGCTGCCGAACAGGTCGTGCAGCAGCTGAGCGGGCGTGAGCACCGGCCACATGCGCTCGAACGCGGCCTTCACCTCGGGCATCGCCCGCACCCCGTCACGCACTTCGTTGACGCCGAGGGCGTCATCGCGCCACGTCGCGGCCATCGCCGACCACACCTCGCCTTCCACCCAGCGGCGGGCCGCGTTGTGCTTGCGGAACCGGCGCTGGGCGGCGCGCACGATGCGGGCGGACTCCTCCGCGCGCAGGCGCAGATAGCCAGTGCGAAAGGGAACCACGAGGTCTTCACGCAGGGCGCGCTCGCGGTCGGTGACGGCTTTGTCGATGACGATGCCCATGCGCAGGTCGCCTTTCACCCGCGCGGTGAGCGGCCCGTCGGGTGGGTCGATCGCGTAGCGGGCCCACTGCACGTCGGGCACGAGATCGCCGAGCACGACCTGCTCGACGCCGGCCTCGCCGAGCGACGGCAGCACGCGCTCGATGTAGCGCAGGAACACCCGGTTCGGCCCGATGACGAGCACGCCCTGGTCCTCGAGCGGGAAGCGGTAGGTGTAGAGCAGGTATGCGGCGCGATGCAGCGCCACCACCGTCTTGCCCGTGCCCGGGCCGCCTTGCACCACGAGCACGCCGGCCTGCGGCGAGCGGATGATCTCGTCCTGCTCGCCCTGGATCGTGGCCACGATGTCGCCCAGCTGACCAGTGCGCCCGCGGTTGAGCGCCGCCAGCAGGGTGCTGTACCCGCGAATGCCGTCGGGCGTGGCCACCGCGCCATCGGCGTCTTCCGCGCCGATACCGAGGTGCCCCTCGCCGAACAGCTCGTCCTCCAGGCCGAGCAGCTGGCGGCCCTGTACATGGAAGTGGCGGCGGCGCACCAGGCCGAGCGGGTCGCGGCCAGTGGCGCGGTAGAACGGTTCGGCGATCGGCGCCCGCCAGTCCACCACCACTGGATCACTGTTCTCGTCGGCGACGGCCAGGCGGCCGATGTGAAAGCTCTCCGGACCCGCCGGCGCGGCGGCGGCACCATCGCCCGGATCCTCTGCTGCGCGGTCGATGCGCCCGAACACGAGCGCTGCATCGCCGAGGTCGAGCTGGGTGATGCGGTTGAACACGGCCTCGTCGAACACGTCGCGCTCGTAGCGGGCCTGGAACGTACCGCCGAGGGTGCCCTCGTGGAGGCCCCTCATCTTCCACGCGTCGTCCTTCGTGCGCTGCAGGCACGAGTAGGCGTGATCGATGAACTCCTGCTCGGAGGCGAGATCGGGGTGGTGCTGCGTCATGAGTGCGGACGGTGTCGACCGGCGTGAAACCGGGAAACGAGGTCTGAAAACTCTATCGGTACTCGTGCGGGCCACCACCGGCGCGCCCACGGGCCGCGGCCCCGGGTAGCGTGCAACGCCGGTGGCGACCACGATTCCCTTCCTCGACGCGGCCCACGGCCGACTCACGTCTCACACGCCCGTCTGGTTCATGCGCCAGGCCGGGCGCAGCCTGCCCGAGTACCGGGCGATCCGCGGCGACGGCAGCATCCTCGATGCGATCAAGCGGCCCGATCTGGCCACCGAGATCACCCTTCAGCCGGTTCGCCGCCACGGGGTCGACGCGGCCGTGCTCTACAGCGACATCGTCGTGCCCGCCCACGCGATCGGGTTCGGCATCGATGTCGCCCCCGGCACCGGCCCGGTCGCTGAGCACCCCTTCCGCACCGCTGCCGATCTGGCCCGCGTACGCCCGTTCGAGCCCGAGGCCGACACGCCGTACGTGCTCGAGACGGTGCGCCAGCTCGCCGCTGAGCTGCCCGCCGAGGTACCCCTGCTCGCGTTCGCCGGCGCCCCCTTCACCGTCGCCAGCTACCTCGTGGAAGGTCGCCCCAGCCGCACCTACGAGAACACCAAGCGGTTGATGCACACCGACGAGCCGTTGTGGCACCGGCTCATGGACGCGCTCGTGCAGCACGCTGCCGCCTCGATCATCAGCCAGCTCGACCACGGCGCGCGGGCGTTCCAGCTGTTCGACTCGTGGGCCGGCGCGCTCAGCAAGGCCGACTACGACCACTTCGTGCTGCCGCACTCGCAGGCGGTGTTCGCCGTGGTGCACGCGGCCCACCCCGAAGCGCCGGGCATCCACTTCGGCATCGGCTGCGACCACTTGCTGGAGAGCATGCTCGCCGCCGGCGCCCAGGTGCTCGGTCTCGACTGGCGCACGCCGATCGCCTCCGCCCGACGGCGCATGGGTGCGGATCTCGTCGTCCAGGGCAACCTCGATCCGGCGCTCGTACTCGCGGGCATGGAGGTCGCGCTCGCCGGCGCCGACGCAGTGCTCGCTGACAACGGCGGCCATCTCGGCCACATCTTCAACCTCGGCCACGGCGTGCAGCCCAACACCGACCCGGAAGTGCTGACGGCCGTCGTCACCCACGTGCACGAAAGCACACGCCGGTGAGCACCCGTACCGCGGTGCTGTTGATGGCCTACGGCACTCCCCGTACGCGGGAGGAGATCCTTCCGTACTACACCGACATTCGCCGCGGCAACGCCCCCACTGAGCAGCAGCTCGCCGATCTGACGGCCCGCTACGACGCGCTCGGCGGCACCAGCCCGTTGGCCGCTCGCACCGAGGCGCAGCGGGTGGCACTGCAGGCCGCGCTCGCTACCCAGGCGCCCGGCGAGTACGAGGTCGTGCTCGGCCTCAAGCACGCCGACCCGAGGATCGAGGCCGCGGTCGACGATCTGGCTGCCCGAGGCTTCAGGCGCATCGTCGGCCTCGTGCTCGCGCCGCATTACTCGGCCTACTCCGTCGGCCAATACCACGACCGGGCCCGCGCCGCGGCGGCGGGTCATGGCATCGCGTTCACCGGCATCGACAGCTGGGCCACCGAGCCCGCCTTCGTCGAGTTCACTGCGGCCGCCGTGCGCGAGCGGCTGGCCATGATGCCGCCGAACACCAAGGTCGTGTTCACCGCCCACTCGCTACCCCAGCGCATCGTCGCCGCCGGCGACCCCTACGTCGACGAGCTGCGGGCCACCGCACGCGCCGTCGCCGCCGCAACGGAGATCGGCGGCTGGACCGCCTGGTCGATCGCCTGGCAGAGCGCCGGCCGCACGCCCGAACCCTGGCTGGGCCCCGACATCCTCGCCGTCATCGACGACCTCGCCGCGGCGGAGAACGATGCCCGCCGCGAGCAGGGCATCATCGTGTGCGCGGCCGGCTTCGTCGCCGACCACCTCGAAGTGCTCTACGACCTCGACATCGAGGCCGCCCGGCGCGCGACCCAGCACGGGCTGGCCTTCGCTCGCACAGCCTGCGTGAACGATGACGCCACCGTGATGACGGCACTCGCCCGCCGCGTCGGCGAAGCGGCTTCGCGTTGAGCACCCGGCCGCGCCGGGTCGCCGTGATCGGCGGCGGCATCGCCGGCCTCGCCGCGGCCCATGCGCTCGGCGCCACACCCGAGGCTGCGGCGGGCCACGTGCAGGTCACCCTGCTGGAGGCCGCCGAGCGGCTCGGCGGCAAGCTGCACACGTCGCCGTTCGCCGGCCATCCCGCGATCGACGAAGGCCCCGACGCCTTCCTCGCGCGCCTGCCCTGGGCCACCGGCCTCGCCCGCGCAGTTGGCCTCGGCGACGAACTCGTCTCGCCCGAGGCCGGGCGCGCTGCGGTCTGGTTGGATGGGCTGCACCCGATCCCCGAGGGGCTGCTGCTCGGCATGCCCACCGATGTGCTCGCCCTCGCCCGCTCGCACCTGCTGACGTGGGGCGGCAAGCTACGCGCCGCCACGGAGCCGTTCCGCCCGCGCACCTCGCTCGAGGCCGACTCACTCGGCGGCTTCGTCCGCGCCCGGTTCGGCGATCAGGTGCAGGAGCGACTCGTCGATCCGCTCGTCGGCAGCATCTACGCAGCCGACACCGACCACTTCAGCCTCGCGGCGGTCCCCCAGATCAACGACCTCGCCACGAAGGGCCGCAGCGTCCTCATCACCGGCCGCAAGATGCCGAAGCCGCCAGCGAACGCCGGGCCGGTGTTCTGCGCCCCTCGGCAAGGTATGGGCGCATTCGCCGCGGCGACGGCCGCGGCGACGAAAGCAATGGGCGTCGAACTGCACACCAGCAATCCCGTCGCCCTGCTGGAGCGCGACGGTGGCGGCTGGCGCGTCGATGGCGAGCACTACGACTTCGTCATACTCGCCTGCCCGGCCGCCGCCACCGCGGGGCTGCTCGCCCCCAGCGCGCCCGGCGAGGCGGACACCATCAGGCGGATCCCTGCCGCCGACGTGGCAATGGTGAGCATCGCCGTCACCGCCGCCGATTGGCCGGCGCACCTGCATGGGATGAGCGGTTACCTCGTGCCCAAGCCGGTGCAGCGCCTCGTCACGGCCACCTCGTTCGGATCGCAGAAGTGGGCCCACTGGCTGATGGCCGACCATGTGATTCTGCGCATCTCGCTCGGCCGCGACGGACTGCCAGTGCTGCACCTGTCCGACGAGCAACTCCTCTCCGCGGCTATCGACGAGGTTGGCCACCACATCGGTCTCACCCTGCTGCCTCTGCACGCACGCGTCTCGCGCTGGCCCGGGGCCTTCCCGCAATACCGGCCCCACCACGCCGTACGCGTCGCCGAGGCCGAGAAAGGGCTCCCTGCCGGACTCGCGCTGGCCGGCGCCAGCTTCCACGGGATCGGGGTGCCGGCGTGCATCCGGTCGGGCCAACAGGCCGCCGCTCGCGCCACACAATGCCTGTTCCCGGTGGCAGAATAGCGGCCATGCGCAGGGTCCTCGCCGCCACGATCGTCGCCCCGCTGCTCCTGCTCACGGCGTGTGCCGGTGGCGACGAAACCGCGGCACCCACGACGAGTGCGCCGCCCACCACGGTGGAGGCCACCACCACCGAGGCGCCCACCACCGAGGCCACCACCACCACTATCGAGGCGACCACCACCACTACCGAAGTAGTGCTGCCGGTGCCACTGCCACCGCCCGCGCCGCGAGCCAAGGAGCCGCGATTCGAACTGGGTCGCCTCGAGATCCCGGCGCTTGACGTCGACGCGCCGTTGCTCGAGGGCATCACCCTCACCACGCTCGACCACGGGCCGGGCCACTGGCCGGGCACCGCGTTACCGGGCCATGTCGGCAACGTCGTCATCGGCGGTCACCGCACGTCGCACAGCCGTCCGTTTCGCCACATCGACCAGCTCGTGCCCGGCGACGAGGTGATCCTCACGACGATCGAAGGACGCTTCGTGTACAAGGTCACCAGCACCAAGATCGTCAAGCCGGACGCGATGTGGATCATCGATCAGCAGCCCACCTACACCGCCACCCTTTTCGCCTGCCATCCGGTCGGCTCGACGAAGGAACGCATCGTCATCTTCCTCGAATTGCAGACCGTCTGATCCCTCGAACCCGATCCGGCGCGAGACCCTCTCAAGAACGCGAAGGGGGCCGGCCCGGCGGGCCGACCCTCTTCATGATGCGTCAGCACATCACGCTGAGCCGTCAGCTCAGGGTGCGCCGCCCGGTGCGGCGAGCCAGCAGCAGCAGCGAGCCGCTACCGATCGCCAACATGGCGGGCCAGGTGGGAAGGCCGCCACCACCCGTGTCCGGCAGCTCACTGCCCGACTCCGTCCCTCCGTCACAGGCGACCGTCGTCTGGAAGCTGAAGTCAGTCGTTCCCGCTGTCACCGCGATCGTCTGTACACCATCGGCAAGGCCCGCGAGCTGGACGACCAACTCGCTGTCGGGCTCCACCATGTAGGTGATGCCTTGGACGACGAACTCGGTGGGCGCGTTGCCGCCTTCGGCGACAAGCCGGATGTCCAATGTGCCGTCATTGCCCACGCATGCCTGCGTGAAGGACACCGAACCGTCACCCGGCACCGCACAGTTCACCGTGAACTGGGCGCTCAGGTCGACCTGGCCTGCCATCACCGGCAACGTGTACGTGCCGTTGATGAGGCCCGTGAACGTCAGTGTCTCCGTTCCACCGGCGGCCACCAGCACGTGGTACACCACGAGGTCCTTCGGGTTGGTGACGTCGAAGACCACCGCCCTGGTTCCCGTGTTGGTCATTGTGACCAGCAACGTTCCCGCGGCATCCGTGCACGACGGGGTGAGCCGCACAGAGGGCACCGGCCGGTCACAGTCGATGGTGACCTTGAAACTGAGGTCGACGGTTCCCGCCATCACGTCGATCGTCTGCACACCATCGGCAAGGCCCGAAAGATGGACGACCAGATAGCTGTCGGGCTGCACCGTGTAGGTGGTGCCCTCGACGACGAACTCCGTGGGCACGGTGCCACCTTCGACGACAAGACGAATGTCCAGCGTCCCGTCAGAGGCCGCGCATGCCTGCGTGAAGGACAACGAGCCCTCACCCGGCACCGCACAGGTCACCGTGAACTCGGCGCTCAGGTCGACCTGGCCGGCCATCACCGGCACCGTGTAGGTGCCGTTGCCGAAGCCAGTGAACGTCAGTGTCTCCGTTCCACCAGCTGCCACCAGCACCGTGTGCACGACGAGGTCCTTCGGATTCGTGACGTAGAACGTCACCGCTTCGGCACCCGTGTTGGTCATCGTCACCAGCACGGCCCCCTCAGCACCTGTGCACGACGGAGTGAGCTGCACCGCCGGCACCGGCGAATCGCAATTGACGTTCACCGTCAACGTCTTGGGGAAGCCGGCGTAAGTGTTCTTGGTCTCGACCCTGATGGTGTGATCACCGTCGGGTTCCAGCCCGGTGAACGTCACGGTCTGATTCACACCAGGCAGCACGTAATAGTGCGTGTGTTCTGCGGTCTGGTTGGGGTTGTAGACCCTGAACTCGACCGTCGGACCCCACGGATCGTCACCATTGCTGAGAGTCACCACCGCGGTGCCCGAGCCGAAGCCGGGGGCCGTGGCAACGCACGAGACCTGAGCGGTCGCACCAGGCTCGCCGGGGCAACGACTCGGCGCCCACACCCTCACCCGTTCGCCGTCAGTGCTGTTGTTGCGGTTGCCCCAAAGGGCGTTGGGCTTCGACGACACATACACATAGTCGGCCAGGTGGCTGGTGTCATCGAGCGGCCACGCGAACGTGCCACTGAACCGGTAGTTGTTCTCTGGGGTGAACGCGCCCTCGGCGATCAGCACCTTGGCCTGATCCTCGATCTCCAGGTACACGTGGATGTCGGAGTTCTCCCCGCGGTGATCGCTGTAGTACTGCGGTGCCCACGACACCGTGGTCCAGGACACCAGTCCTTCGCAGTCCACGTTGGCCGACATCGTGGAGTGATGGGCGCTGGCGCTACCTGCCATGAACGGCAGCACGGTCACCAGGCCCATCGCCAAGCCCGCCACGGCAATCGCTCTCCACACGGGGTTCTTGGAAGGAATGCGGCTGTTCTTCATGAGCGCTCACCTCTCTCGCTCGCCGGGTGCCGAACGACATCCGGCGTGGGCCGGGTTCGCTCTGGCTCCCCGCCGGCGAAGCGACCAGTGATGGCCGACGGATCCGCGCTTCCCACATACCTCTCGGTACGTCTTCATCCTGAGCCTGCCAGACCGGCCCGACAAGAGCGTCGTAGGTCACAGGGCAAGCGCACGAGTAACCTTCCACACTCGTGCGCCGACCCTCACTTCCCTCGCGCGACGCGCTGAAGTCACTCGCGGGCGGCCTGCTCTCGGCCGCCGCCCTCCCCCCGTGGGGATTCTGGCCGCTGGCATTCGTCGGGGTCGCCGTGTACGGATCAGCGGCGGGCACGGCCGAGACGGGCCGTCAACGAGCTGCCCGCGGTTGGCTGTTCGGCGCCGCGTGGTTGTTCCCCGGCATGTGTTGGATGTGGTTCCTCACCGCGCCGGGTTACATCGTCGCCGGGGCACTGTTCGCCGGCTTCCACGCCGTCGCCGCATGGGCTTCGCCGAAGGGTCGGTGGCGGGTGATCGGCGCGCCGGCCGTGCACACCCTGGCCGAGGCGCTGCGCTTCTGCTTCCCCTTCGGCGGGGTGCCGTTGGCCTCGCTGGCGATCGGGCAGGCGTCCGGACCATTCCTGCAGGTGGCGCGCGTGGGTGGCGCGCTGCTGCTGACATGGGTCGTCTTCCAGATCGGGTTTGCGCTCACCGGCCCGTCGCCGTACGTGCCCCTGCTGGCCCGTAAGCGTGGCGCCACGGCGGATGCGGCACCGCATGGGTTCCTCGGCCTGCTGGTGGTGCTCGTCGCGTGGCTGGTGCTGCCCCACTTCGCCTCCGGCGAGTTCAGCACCGAGGTCAAGGCCGCGGCCCCGCTGCGCGTCGCCGCGGTACAAGGCGGCGGCCCGCAGGGCACCCACGCGATCGACAACACGGCCGACGAAGAGGCCTGCCGAGCCGCGGGCAAGCCGGCGTGCACCGTGCTCGAACGACACCTGCAGGCCACCGAGACGATCGAGCCCGGATCAGTCGATCTCGTCGTGTGGCCCGAGGACATCGTCGACACCCGCCAGTTCGCGGGCAGCACCGACCTGGCGCTCATCACCGCCGAGGCCGAACGCATCGGGGCGCCGATCGCCCTCGGCATCACCGAAGACGCGTACGACGAAAACCACTTCCTCAACGCCGAGGTCGTGGTTTCCCCCGACGGCGACGTCATCAGCCGCTACGACAAGGTGCGGCGCGTGCCGTTCGGCGAGTACATGCCGATGCGCGGCCTGTTGCACGCGCTCGGCGCCCCGACCGATCTGGTGCCCCACGACGCAGTCGCAGGACAGGGCCCGGCGGTGCTGGAGTTGCCCGATGGCACGCGCATCGCCACCGTCATCTCGTGGGAGGTGTTCTTCGGTGGCCGGGCCAACGACGGCATCGAGCACGGCGGCGACTTCATCCTCAACCCCACGAACGGCAGCAGCTACACCTGGACCGTGCTGCAGAGCCAGCAGCTCGCCTCGTCGCGACTGCGTGCGGCGGAGCAGAACCGCTGGGTGGTGCAGGTGTCACCCACCGGTTTCAGCGCGTTCATCTCGCCCGACGGTGATGTGTACGACCGCACCTCGGTAAGCGAGCAGGAAGTGATCTACCGCGACATCCCGCGGCAGGGCTGGGTTCGCACCTGGTACTCCCACACCGGCGACATCCCCTGGGTGATTCTCGCAGCGCTCGTGCTGACCTTGGCGCTGTGGCGTTCGGAGTCTGGGCAGGGATCTTCCCGATTCCGCTTCTGGGCGCGACCAGTCCCGGAAACCGGAAGTGAAGCCACCCAGTTGCCCGGCAACTGACCCGCGCTCACACCTCGATCATCACGGTCACGGGGCCGTCGTTGTCGATGTGCACGAGCATCTCCGTGCGGAACCTGCCGGTGGCGACGGCCGCTCCGAGGGTGCGCAGGTGGGCCACCAGTGTGTCGACCAGCGGTTCGGCGTGTTCGGGACGCGCGGCCGCGATCCACGACGGCCGGCGCCCACCGTTGGTATCGCCATACAGCGTGAACTGGCTCACCACGAGCACCTCGCGGGTGGTGTCGGCCACGCTGCGATTCATCACGCCGGCCTCGTCGTCCATCACCCTCAGGTTCCAAACCTTGTCGGCCAACTTGCGCGCCTGTTCGGCAGTGTCATCGTGGGTGACGCCGACGAACACGCACAGGCCCTGGCCGATTGTGCCCACGACCGTGTCACCATCTGAGCCGACGACGATGACACTCGCCGCTTTCACCCGCTGAATCAAGGCACGCATCGCCCGGATGATAAGCACAGGAACCATGATCGAGTCGACAATCGAGCTGGAATCCGGCGACGCCTATGTGACCGTGCACCCCGGCGAGGGAGGGCGCCTCGGCAGCCTGGAGGTTGGCGGCCGACAGTTGCTGCACACCGATCGCGCTCGCGGTCCAATGCTGTGGGGCTGTTACCCGATGGCCCCGTGGGCCGGCCGAGTGCGCGAGGGGCGCTTCCGCTTCGCCGGCCGTGACCACCGACTGGCCATCAACATGGCCCCGAACGCGATCCACGGCACCGTGTTCGACACGACGTGGGAAGTCCTCGACGCCGGCCGCGACTACTGCGCGCTGCAAACCCCGCTCCTGTGGTCGTTCGGCGGGATGGCCCACCAACACATCTACCTCAGCGAGCACGGCCTCACCGTTGTGCTCACCGTGTTCGCCACCGAGCCGATGCCCGCCGTCGTTGGCTGGCACCCGTGCTTCCACACGCCCGAATCGGCCGAACTCGAGTTCGGCCGGATGTACCGTCGCGACGCAACAGGCATCACCATCCCCGAGCTCGTCGACCCGCCACCGCACCCGTGGGACGACTGCTTCGTCGAACCGCTCGCCCCGCTGCGCCTGTCGTACCCCCAGCTCACGCTCACGATCGCCTCCGATTGCGACCACTGGGTGGTGTTCGACGAGATGCCCGACACGCTCTGTGTCGAGCCGCAGAGCGGCCCGCCCGACGCGTTCACGATCGGCGGAGCGACCCTCCTGCAGCCCGGGGAGATGCTCCAGCGGCACCTGACGATGCACTGGCAGCGCTGAACCAGCAAGAATGGGGGTGACCTGCGGGGAATCACCCGGAAAACGCGACCCGGAAGTGAAAGGAAGGTCCTGCCCGACGCTCTCTACAGCTGAGGAGATGGACTGATGGCCGATGCCCGACCTGCGAACCGACGCACAATTGGCGACTGCCTACCTGGCAGGCGACCGCAGCGCCCTCGCGGGCATCTACGACCGCTTCTCGACCGGGCTGTACGACACGGCGGCGGCGATGCTGCGCGACCGGCACGAGGCCGCGGACGCGATGCAGGACGTGTTCCTGATCGCCGCCGAGCGCATGGGGCAGCTGCGCGAGCCCGAGCGACTGAAGCCCTGGCTGTACGCGATCCTGCGCAACGAGGTGTATCGCCGGTCCCGCAAGCGCGGGCGAACGCTGCCCACGGACTTCTCCGCAATGGGGAACGGTGCTGAGATGGCGGCCCCCACCGCACCCGACGCCGAGGGCGAAGCCGTGAGCGGCGCCGAATTGGCAGAGCTCGTGCGGGCCGCCGCGTGCGGCCTGGACGAGCGCGACCAGTTGGTGCTCGAGCTGAGCGTGCGCCAGGGGTTGCAGGGCGCCGATCTGGCGGCCGCGCTCGGGGTGAGCGCCGAACAGAGTTACACCCTCGTGCACCGAATGCGCGATCGCGTCGACCGCAGCCTCGGCGCCCTCGTCGTGGCCCGCGCCGGGCGCAAGGACTGCGCCACGCTCGACGACATCCTCAAGGGCTGGGACGGGCAGTTCAACGTGCTCATCCGCAAGCGGGTGGCCCGTCATGTCGAGGGATGCCAGACCTGCGAGCGCACGAAGCGCAAGGCCGCCCCGATCGCCCTGCTCGGTGCCGCCCCGGCATTCGCCGCCCCGCCCGGCCTTCGCGATTTGGTGCTCTCCAAGGCCGGCCTGCCCGGCGCGGCGCCGCACCACGCCTACAAGTTCGATGCCGACGGCGGCGTCCCGCGGTTGATCCGCCGCCTGCGCGTGCCCGCCGCACTGCTCGGCGGCACGGTTGCGGTGCTCCTCGGTGTGGGTGGCGGCGCGATCGTGGTCGCCAACACGGACAGCGGCGACGCCGCGACGGCCCCACCAACGATCAGTACGCCGGTGACGACGGTCGTCGATTCGACGGTGCCGGACAGCACCGCGCCGGCGACCACTGTGCCGGCCACCACTGTGCTGGTGCCGGCCACCGCCGAGCCGGCCACCGCCGTGCCGGTCGCCACCACCGACGCCCCCACCGACCCCACCCCGACAGCGGGCCTCGTACCGGGCTCGCTCGTGCTCGGTACCACCACGCTCGACCTCGGCGCCGACCTGCCCTCGCGACCGCTCGACCTGTACAACCCCGGCCAGCTGCCCGTCGCCTGGACGCTGCAGGGTGATCCCAGCCCGTTCGTGGTCACTGCCACGGGTGGCACCCTCGCCCCAGGCGAGCACTTCGCGCTCCTCGTCGCCGTCGACCGCAAAGGCCGCCCCGAGGGCGACCTGGCCACGATCGTCACCTTCAGCGGCGGCGGTGCCTCCAAGAACGTCAAGTTCCGGGCCACCGTCGAACACCCGCCATCGGTGCAGCTCCGCTACGGGCCGCCGCCCACCGTCTACTGCCCCCCGTACGTCGAGGTGCGCTTTTCCGACGAGACCGGTATCGCTTTCCCGATCACGCTCGCCTGGAGCGGCCCGGGGCCTGGGCAGGTCGAGATGAAGCTGCGCGGCAACGACACCGCCTATGGCACCCTCGCGGCGACCGCCTTCGGCGACTACACCTACACGGTGACGGTGTACGACCTGCGCGGCAATGTCACCACGGTCGGGGGCACGTTCACCGTCGTTCCCGAGTGCATCCCCTGACCGACCCGGCCCAGTTCGCCTACCGGGCGGTAACTGACCGCCGATAGCCTGGTGAGCCATGCCTGCCGCCCTGCCTGGCGCGCGCCCGGGGCTCGACCCCGATGGCCCGCTGAAGATCGCCTATCTCACCTACCGCGGCAAGCCCCATGTCGGCGGCCAGGGCGTGTACACCCGCCACCTCACCAAGGCGCTGGCCGACTTGGGCCACACCGTCGAGGTCTACAGCGGCCAGCCGTACCCCGTGCTCGACGGCCGCGTGCCGCTGCACAAGCTGCCCAGCCTCGATCTGTGGAACGACCACTACCCCGGCCGCCTGCCCGCGTACTGGGAGCTGAAGACCAGAGGCGACATCATCGAGACCCTCAGCCATGTGAAGGGCACGTTCGGCGAGCCCCTCGCGTTCAGCGTTCGCGTCCGCGAAGCGTTGAAGAAGCGCCAGCGCGAGTTCGACTTGGTGCACGACAACCAGTGCCTCGGCTACGGCATCCTCGGCATCGAGAAGATGATCCCCACGATCGTCACCCTGCATCACCCGATCACCCGCGACCGGGCGCTGGAGATGGAGCACACAGAGAACAGCCGCCGCCGCCGGAGTATCGGCCGCTGGTACTCGTTCGTGAAGATGCAAGGCCGCGTCGCCAGCCGTATGCCGCGCGTCGTGGTGGTCAGCGAGAACAGCATCAAGGACATCCACGCCGACATGGGCGTCAGCCTCGACCGCATGCGCCTCGTGCCCGTGGGCGTCGACCCCGACCTGTTCACACCGCTGCCCCACATCGCCCGTCAGCCCGGCCGGATGATCACCACCGCGTCGGCCGACGTCGCGCTGAAGGGCCTGTCGTACCTGCTCGAGGCGATGGCCAAGCTGCGCACCGAGCGCGACGACATCCGCCTCACGATCATCGGCAAGCCCAAGGAGGGCGCGAGCAACGATCTCATCGACAAGCTCGGCCTGCGCCCGCACATCGACTTCGTCTCCGGCGTGTCCGACGAGCGAATCGTCGAGTTGTACGCGGGGGCCGAACTCGCCGTCGTGCCGAGCCTCTACGAGGGGTTCAGCCTGCCCGCGATCGAAGCCATGTGCACGGGCATCTGCCTGGTGGCCACCGATGGCGGCGCACTGCCCGAAGTCACCGGCCAGGACAGCGAGACGGTGCTGCAGTGCAAGGCCGGCGATGTCGAGGCTCTGCTCGCCCAGTTGCGCCGCGGCTTCGACCCCTCACCCGCGGGCGCCGAGCTGCGCGCCCGTCTTGGTGCCGCCGGCCGTCAGCGGGTGGTCGAGCGCTGGAGCTGGAAGCACTGCGCACAGCTCACCGTCGACCAGTACCGTGAGGTACTGGCCATGCCGGCCAACGTGGAGAAGCTGCGGAGGAACGGCCGGATCTGACCGGGCCGAGGTTCCATGCTCACGATTCGATTCGACCGCCTCGGCGTTCGCCCCGGCGACCTCGTGCTCGATGCCGGCGCCGGCTTCGGGCGCCACGCCTACGAGTTCGCCCGCCAGGGCGCCAACGTCGTCGCGCTGGACTACTCCGCCGCGGAGATGATCACCACTCGTGGCACGTTCGGCGCGATGGTCGCCGCCGGCGAGATCGATGAGGCCCGTTACGTCGGCACCCTCCAGGGCGACGCGACGAAGCTGCCGTTCGCCGCTGCCAGCTTCGACCGGGTGATCACCAGCGAGGTGCTCGAGCACATCCCCGCCGACACCGACGCAATGGCCGAGCTCGTGCGCGTGCTCAAGCCCGGCGGCACGTTCGCCGCCACTGTGCCGACGTGGTACCCGGAAAAGATCAACTGGATGCTGAGCGACGAGTACCACGCCCCGAAGTCGGCGGGTGGCCACGTACGCATCTACTCCTCCACCGAGCTGAAGGCCAAGCTGCGCACCGCCGGCCTCACGATCACCGGCAGCCACCACGCACACGCGCTGCACTCGCCGTACTGGTGGCTCAAGTGCGCCGTCGGCCCGCGCCGAGACGACCACCCGCTCGTCGCCCGCTACCGCAAGCTGCTGGAGTGGGAGATCGTCGAGCAGCCCGCGGCACTGAAGGTCGTCGAGCGCGCGCTCGCCCCCGTGCTCGGCAAGAGCTACATCGTCTACGGGGCCAAACCGTGAGCCCGCACACGCGCAGCCTGCCACACATGGAGGGCGTGCTTTCCGCCGACGAGGTGGTGCAGACGGCGGAATCGATCGCCGCGCTGCAACTCGACACGGGCATGATCCCATGGTTCCCCGGCGGCCACTGCGACCCCTGGAACCATGTCGAGACGGCGATGGCCCTCGATGTCGCCGGCCTACATGCGCCTGCCGAGAGGGCCTACGAATGGCTCGTCGACATCCAGCTCGACGACGGCAGTTGGTGGAACTACTACCTGCCCGACGGCAGTGTGGAGGAAGCCAAGCTCGACACGAATGTGTGCGCCTACATCGCTACCGGTGTGTGGCACCACTGGCTGTGCACGTGGGATCGTGGCTTCGTCGACAACATGTGGCCCACCGTGCGCCGCAGCCTGGACTGGGTACTGGCCATGCGTCGCGCCGACGGCACCGTGCTGTGGGCCTGCACCGCCGACGACCGGCCATGGGACTACGCCCTGCTCACCGGTTCGTCGAGCATCGCCCACGCATTGCGCTGCGGCGCCCACTTGGCCGACATGGTGCGCGAACCGCGGCCCGATTGGCTCGCTGCGGCCGATGTGCTTGCCTGCCGCGTGGCCGATCATCCCGACGCGTTCGAGCCGAAGGAACGCTGGGCGATGGACTGGTACTACCCCGTGCTCGCGGGCTGCCTCACCGGCGAGCGCGCCGTCACCCGCCTCCGCGACGGGTGGCCCGTGTTCGCCATGGAGGGCAAGGGGATCCGCTGCGTCAGCGACGAGCCCTGGATCACCGCCAGCGAGACCGCCGAGGCGTCGATCGCCCACGCCGTGGTGGGCGACTTCGCCACCGCCACCGATCTGCTCGCGTGGACGCGCCCTCACCGGCGCCCGGATGGCGCGTACGACACCGGCATCGTCTACCCCTCGCTCGTGCGCTTCCCGCCCGAGGAGACGAGCGCGTACACCGGTGCCGCGGTGATCCTCGCCGCCGATGCGATCACCGGCGCCAGCCCCGCGTCGAATGTGTTCGTCGCCCGCCCGGGCTGAGCCGTACGCTGCCGCCATGCCGGACCTGTCCACGATCCTCGCGTTCTGCGGCGCCACCATCGTGCTCCTGCTCATCCCCGGGCCGGCCGTGCTCTACATCCTTCAGCGCAGCATCGTCGACGGGCCCGACGTGTGGCCCCCGGCCCGCGCCGGGGGGGGGGGGGGGGCAGGCATACCCGGCACCGGCGGGGCCCGCGGGGGGTGCGCCCGCC
>JAYRWH010000065.1:0-73340 GCA_041918155.1 Ilumatobacteraceae bacterium
CGGACAGCTGCGCGGCAAGGAAGGCCTCGGTGAACGTAAGGTTGATGAACCCCGGGCCGGCGACCTCGGCATGGCTGCACACGGTGCCGAGCGCTCCGGTGGCCACGACGGCCTCGGCCACATCGCGCGGGTTCTTGCCGATCTGCTTCGCGAGGGCGAGTGCCCCGTTCACCTGCGCGTCGGCACGATCGCTCGGCCGGACCACCGGGTCGATGCCGTCGGCGGGCAGACCGGTGACCGTGGCGAACGCATCGCGCAGGGTCGCCGAGATCGTGTGCAGGGGGTCGGCCATGGTGCCCCGATGGTACTGGTCAGGCGTTCGCGAGCAGCCAGTCTTTGGTGCCGATGGCGAACATCACACCGGGCCTCATTGCGCTGAGGACAGCGACGAGATCGTCGTACGCCAGCGACACACAACCGGAGGTCGGCTTGGAGGCACCCGCCGCGTCGTAGCTGAAACGGTGCAGGAAGATCGCCGCCGCGTACGGTGGCTCACCGGCCGCGTCGCCACTGACGTTCGGCTCCATGTTCGCTCCGATGAGCGCGGCGTGCTCGTAGGCGCCGGGATACGAGGGTAGGTACTCGTCATCGGGGCCCGGGCAGTCGGCCTTGGCGCGTTGCACGAGGTGGCCGTAGTCAGGGTGGTTCGGGGTGGCCCCGAAGCAGTCACCGTCGCGCACCGCCCGGTAGGCGCCGGCGCGCACCCCCGGGTCGGGGTCGTTGCCGAAGAAGCTGAACACCTCGCCGTCCCACGCGGTCATGGTGCCGAGCGCGAACACCCCGGCCGGAGTGGTGCCGTCACCACTGCGGCGCTCGCCCAGTGGGCGCACCCCGCTGCGCCCGACGCGCGCCTTCATCGCCGCGCCGCACACCCAGCCGGTGGGCGTGCGCTCGGCCTGTTGCAGCGTGGCCCTCGTGGCGTCCGCGGTCGGCGCGAGCACGACCACGAGCTGGGTGATGCCGGGGTGGGCCACTTCCGCCGCGGCAGCAACGCGGCCACAGTCGTCGGCGGGAGCGACGGTCGTGGTCGTAGTCGTGGTCGTGGTCGTGGGCAGCGATGTTGCCGAAGGCCGTGTCGTCGTACTCTGCGCCGGCGTCGTGGCAGGCGCAGGGACCGCCGTGGTCGTCGGTGCGCCCTCCTCCGGGGCAGCTGCGCACGCCGCCGCCAAGGGCATCACGATCATCGCCAGCGGCCATCTGCGCACCCTCGCAGTCTGTCAGGGCAACCGTCGAACACGGGTCCGGTACGCTTCCTGACATGGCCGACACATTGCGGAGCGCGGAGTTGTTGTCGATCGGGCAGGTCGCGGCCCGCGGCGGCATCGCCGCTTCGGCATTGCGCTTCTACGAGTCGCTCGGGCTGTTGCACGAGCTGCGCAACGATCGCGGCCAGCGCCGCTTCCGCCGCGACACGCTGCGCCGGGTGGCGTTCATCCGCGCCGGCCAGGAAGTGGGGCTCAGCCTCGACGAGATCAAGCAGGCGCTCGACGTACTGCCCGCTGAAGCGAACGCCAACGAGGCTGACTGGCAGCGGCTCGCCGAAGCGTGGAGGACGGTACTCGAGGGCCGGGTGCGCCTGCTGCAGCGGTTGATGGCCGACAAGGGCAAGTGCATCGGCTGCGGCTGCCTCACCCTGGCCGATTGCCCGAAGCAGAACCCGAACGACGTGGCCTACGCGATCGGACACTCGGCCCAGTACCTGCTCGGCCATACGCGCGACGAGGCCCTCGCCGCCGACGCGAAGGCACGCGCGAAGCGCTCGCGCTGAGCCTTCGCCGCTATCGTGACGCGGTCCGTATCGGACCCCCGCCCTCGTAGCTCAGGGGATAGAGCGTCGGCCTCCGGAGCCGGATGCGCAGGTTCGAATCCTGCCGAGGGCACTTGGTCAGCGAGCCTCGGGGTTGACCGTGAGGACGACGTTGCCGGTCTTCTGTGCTGTTTCGACGTACCGGGCGGCCTCGACAACATCCTCCAGTGGGTACTGGCGATCGATGATCGCCCGGTACTTGCCCGCCTCGATGAGCGCCTTCAACAGCAGCAGGTCGTCCTTGCGGTAGCTGCCGATGCCGAGCGCCGCCCGCTTGCTCCCGACGAGGCGGGTGAGCAACGCCAGGAACGGGACGTGGTACATGAAGCCGAGATCGGCGGACACGTACATCCCGCCCTTGCTCAGCGAACGTCGACAGCGCCGGAACGAGTGCTTGCCGACGGCGTCGAACACGACGTCGTAGGTGATGTGGTTCGCCGTGAAGTCGTCTTTCAGGCGGTCGATGACCTCGGCTGCCCCGAGCGTCCGGACGAGTTCGACGTCCTTGGTGTCGCACACAGCGGTGACGTTGGCGTGGAAGTGGTGGACGAGCAGTTGCACCGCTGCGCTCCCGATCGACCCGGCTGCGCCGTAGACCAGCACGGCCTTGTCCTCGAGCGGGTACGCGGGCTTCATGCAGGTCATCGCGAGCAGCCCACCGTCCGCGACCGCCGCGGCTTCCTCGAAGCTCATCCCCACCGGCTTGTGTGCAAGCACTCCGCGCTCACGAACGCATACGTAGTCCGCGTTTGCTCCACTTCTCACGCCGAACACGGCGTCGCCGACGGCGAAGTCGGTGACGTGCCCGCCGACCTCCTCGACCACACCGGAGAACTCGCTGCCCGCGATCTTCTGCTTCGGGCGCAGGAACCCGGTGATGACCCGTGTGAACGGATACTCGGCACCGCGCAGCCCCGTGTCGCTGCGGGTGACGGTCGTGGCGTGCACCTTCACGAGCACCTCGTCGTCCTTGGGGACGGGCCGCTCGACGTCAACGACGCGCAACACCTCCGGTGGACCGTATCTGTCGTGGATGACTGCTCTCATTCGGTTCACTTCCCTCTGTTGGCTCGCTGCGGGTGGATCGGGCCGCCGTGGTTCCACGCCCGCCCCACTTCGAACAGCTCTGCCGGCCGGCCACCTGCCGGGCCGGGGCGAGTTCGGCGCCCGGTCGGGATCACCCAGCCGTCCTCGCTGAGGACACGCCGCCGGAAGTTCGCGGCATCGAGCTGAACACCCCACAACGCCTCGTAGACGGCACGCAACTCCGCCAGGGTGAAAGTCGATCCGACGAATGCGGTCGCGACGCCAGAGACCTCCAGCTCGACGCGCACGCGCTCGATCGCGTCACGCATGATCTGCAGGTGGTCGAACGCAAGCTCGAGTTTGCCGTTCAAGACCTCGGACACAGGAACGAGAGCCGCGTCGGCCGCGTCCGAACCCGCGACAATCGCCCCAACGTCGCGGATCACCGCGAGGTACCCGATCGTGACGACATTCATTCGCGGGTCGCGTCGAGGATCGCCGTAAGCGCCGAACTGAGCCAACAGGGTGGCGACGTCGACACCGGTCTCCTCTCGGAGTTCTCGCCTCGCGGCTTCGTCGAGCGTCTCGGTCGGCCGCTTGAAACCACCAGGGATCGCCCACATCCCTTCGAACGGCTGTTCACCGCGACGCACCAGCAGCACCTTCAGACCGCCATCGGACATGGTCAGGATCACCACGTCCACCGTCACCGCAAAGCTGGGGAACTGCAGTGGGTCGTAACCGGCGGGCGTGTCACCGGGCGAGGTCGTTGTCGGCACGACCATCAGTCTAGCCGATGTTCTAGTCTTGTCGACAATAACTCCCCCCGCCAGCGGACAATGACGCCAGCCGTGCGATCTGACGGGCTCGCGTCGCTGCTCCGGACTGACGAGGAGGCTCGGCTTTCGAGTGCCTGGCGGCACCCAGGGTGTCACCTCCCACTCTGGCGCACGGCCGGCACTCGCGACGGCGGCCAGGCACTCGCAACGGCAGCCACTCACTGGCGGGCGGCCACGACGTGGCACGCTTGCGGGCGTGGGCTGGACGAACCTGGTGCCGGGGATCGGCCAGGTGCGCGCGTACCGCCGAGAATGGCTGGCCAAAGACGTGATCGCGGGTGTCGTGCTCACCGGCCTGCTCGGCCCTGCAGGCATGGCCTACGCCGCGGCCGCCGGCCTGCCGCCCGTCACCGGCCTATACGCCACGATCATCCCGCTGTTCGTGTACGCCCTGTTCGGTCCGTCGCGCATCCTGGTGCTCGGGCCCGATTCCTCCCTCACGCCGCTGATCGTCGCCGCCGTGCTCCCGCTGGCGGCGGCGGGCACCGACGAGGCCGTGGCCGTTGCTGGGGCCCTCGGCGTGATCGCCGGTCTCATCTGCGTGGTCGCCGGCCTGGCCCGTTTCGGGTTCATCGCCGAACTGCTCTCGGCCCCGGTGCGTTACGGCTACCTCAACGGCATCGCGATCACGATCCTGGTGGCCCAGACGGCGAAGCTGTGCGGCTTCTCCGTGAGCGGCGAGACCATCAACAGCCAGTTCCGCCAACTCGTCGATGGCCTCGCCGACGGTCGGTTGCGCGGCTGGGCCCTCACCGTCGGTCTCGTGTCGGTGACGCTCATCATCGTGGCCCGATCGGTGTCACCCGCGATCCCAGCGACGCTGCTCGTCGTCGTCGGTGGCATCATCGCCGCCCTCGTCTTGGACCTCGGTCGTCACGGCGTGCCCGTTGTCGGCGATCTCGCGACCGGCATCCCCGCGCCGGCGCTGCCGGACGTCACGTGGGGTACGGCGCGCACCTTGTTCGGCGCTTCGGTGGGCATCGCCTTCGTCGCCTTCGCCGACACGAGCGTGATGTCGCGCACGATGGCCATGCGTCGCCGCGAGCATGTCGACACGAACCACGAGCTGGTGGCCCTCGGCCTGGCGAACATCGCCTCCGGGTTGTTCCGCGGCTTCCCCATCAGCGCCAGCAACTCGCGCACGCCGGTGGCCGAGTCGGTGGGCTCGCGCACCCAGCTCACGGGGGTCACCGCGGCGGCCGCGTTGCTGCTGCTCGCGATCGCGGCCCCGGCCACATTCCGCCACCTGCCCGATGCATCGCTCGCCGCCATTGTCATCGCTGCCGCGATCTCGATCATCGACATCCCGGCCATGGTGCGGCTCTGGCGGGTACGCCGCTCGGAGTTCGTGCTGGCGATGGCGGCCACGCTGGCGGTAGCGGTGCTCGGCCCGATCGCCGGCGTGGTGGTGGCCATCGCGCTCTCGATCCTCAACTTCCTGCGCAAGGCCTGGAAGCCGCACACCGCGGAGCTGGTGAGGGTCGACGGGCTGAAGGGCTACCACGACCGCTCGCGTCACCCGGAGGGGGCACTCGTGCCCGGCCTCGTGCTGTACCGGTTCGACGCACCCTTGTTCTTCGCCAATGCCCGCTTCTTCGAAGACGACCTGCGGCGCGTCGTCGAGAAGCGCAGCGACCCGATCCGCTGCGTGATCGTCACTGCCGAACCGATCACCGACGTCGACACCACCGCGGCGGATACCTTGAAGGAGCTGGTGCAGCACCTGACGGCCAGGGGTTGCGAGCTACGCTTCGCCGAGTTGAAAGGCCATGTGCGCGAGCGCATCGAGCGGTACGGCGTGTTCGACCCCGATGAACCCCTGTACGACGCCCGCACGGTGGGCGAGGCGGTGAAGGACTACTTGCGCGACCATGCAGTGAGCTGGGTCGATTGGGAGGACCGCAACAGCACCACTCGCACTGATACGGAAGCGCCCCCGGCCGCCGGATAGGGTTCGGCCCGATGCGACGTCTCGTCAAACCCCTCGGCGCGCTCCTCACCGTTGCCGCCTTTGCCTCCCTCTCGTCGTGCAGCACGTTCGATCGCCACGACGTCGCCGCCTCCGTGAACGGCCACGACCTCACGTTCGAACAGCTCGACGCCCTGACCAACAGTGCCAGTGCGTCGGTACAGCGAGAGACGATCAAGACCTGGCTGCAATTTGCCGCGGTTACGGGCGGGCCCACCGACGCGTCGTCGGCGGACGCACTCGACGCCGCGACCGCCGAGGTGCTCGGCGACCTCGGCGGGATGCACGAGGAGGAGGCGCGCGCACGGTACGAGAAGGGTCTCGCCGGCTCGCCGTATGCGTGCCTCGGAGCGATCCTCATCGAGGCCTCCACCGACGAGCAGGAAGTGATCAGCAAGATCGACGGTGGGATGTCACTCGCCGACGCTGCCGAGCAGTACTCGGCCGACCCCCAGCTGGCGGCCACGGGTGGAGCGGTCTACGCCGACTCGACCGACCCGACCACGAGTTGCATCCCCACTGCCGACTTCACCCAGGGGTTTGCACCGGCAGTCGTCGAGCCCCTGACCACCGCGGACGTGGGTGAGCCGGTGTACGCCGAGCTCAGCGACGGCGCGCGGGTGATCCTGGTCCTGCGAGCGTTCGCCGAACTCACGACCGATGAGCGCCAGTTGCTGGCCAAGGACTTCGCCGAACTCGAGCTGACGCGCATCCTCACCACCGCCGACGTGTACGTGAACCCGCGCCTCGGCCGGTGGGACGCCTCCACGGCAACGGTCGTGCCGGACTACGGGTGACGCGCCACCCCGTTGGCACGGAGCCCAGCCACCCCATTGGCACGGAGCCCAGCCACCCCGTTGGCACCGAGCCCAGGCCGCGAGTGATCATCGTCGGCCTCGGGCCAGCGGGTAGCGAGTACGTCACCGAGCACACGCTCGCCGAGATCCGGCGGGTGCCACACCGCTACCTGCGCACCGAGCGCCATCCGTCGGCGCACCTCGTCACGGACGCGACCACGTTCGACGACGTGTACGAGGCTGCCGATACGTTCGCGGATGTCTACGCCGAGATAACCGATCGGCTGGTCGCTGCCGCGACGGAGCACGACGAAGTGCTCTACGCGGTTCCCGGGTCGCCGCTCGTGCTGGAGCGCACGGTGCGCGGCCTGCTCGCCGACACCCGCATCGAGTGCACGGTGCACCCGGCGATGTCGTTCCTCGATGTCGCCTGGGCACGCCTGGGGATCGACCCGGTGGAGGCCGGGGTCGCCTTGATCGACGGCCACGACTTCGCCACCGCTGCGGCCGGCCGCGCCGGCCCGATGCTCGTCGCCCACACCCACGCCAACTGGGTGCTCAGCGACATCAAGCTCGCCGTCGAGAGCGCCTCCGGCGACGAAGAGGTCGTGATCCTGCAGCGCCTCGGTTCGCCCGACGAACAGGTCACCCGCACCACATGGGCCGAGCTCGACCGCACCGTCGAGGCCGACCACCTCACCTGCATCTATGTGCCCCACCTCGGCGCGCCGGTCGCCGCCGAGCTGGTCCGCTTCCACGAGTTGGCCCGCACCCTGCGCGAGCAATGCCCGTGGGATCGCGAACAGACCCACCGCAGCCTGATTCGCTTCCTGCTCGAGGAGACCTACGAGGTCGTCGACGCGCTCGAGGCGCTCGACCCTGACGACCCGGCCACCGACGAGGCGCTCGTCGAAGAGCTCGGCGACCTGCTCTACCAGATCGAGTTCCACGCCACCATCGCCGAGCAGGAGGGCCGCTTCACGATGGCCGACGTCGCCCGAGGCGTGCACGACAAGCTCGTGCGCCGCCACCCCCACGTCTTCGGCGACGTGCACGCCCCCGATGGCAGTGAGATCGACACCGCCACGGTGCTCACGAACTGGGATGCGATCAAGCGCGCCGAGAAGGGCCGCACGTCGGCCTTCGACGGCATCCCCCACTCACAGCCGTCGCTGGCCTACGCCTACGCCGTCCAGCGCAAGGCGGCCAAGGTGGGCTTCGACTGGCCCGACGTCGATGGCGCGCTGCCGAAGATCGCCGAGGAGGCCGCCGAGATCCGCGCGGCGGCCGACAGTGGCGACGAGGAGCAGCTGCACGACGAGGTCGGCGACCTGCTGTTCGCCGTCGTGAACGTCGCCCGCCACCTCGGCGTCGAGCCCGAGTCGGCGCTGAGGGCGGCGACCTTGAAGTTCCGCCGCCGATTCGAAGGGGTCGAGCGGCTCGCCGCGGCGCAGGGCCTCGACCTGCACACCGCTGACCTGGCGGCCCTCGATGCGTTGTGGGACCGGGTGAAAGCCGGCGAGTGACCGGGCCGCCTGACCGAAGCTCAGAGCGAGCGCGGCGTGGTGCGCGGCACCAGCGGGGCGAACATCGACGAGTTCGGCTCGGGCGCCGACTCGGGTTCAGGTTCCGGCTCGGCCACCGGCTCGGCCACCGGCATGACCGGCATGAGCGGCGTCACCGGCATGACCGGCATGACCGGTTGCGGCGCCACCTCCACCACGGCCATTGGTGCCGGCGCTGGTGCCTCGGCGACCAGCACGACCGAACGCGGCGCCATCATCGGGATCGAGGCAACCATGCTCATCGGCGCAAAGGCGTGGCGGTCAGGCTGGGCCGGCAGCGCGCCGCCACCGGACCCCACGGCCATACGGAACCGCTCGAGCGCCTCGCTGCGCCAGTCGCGGTGCGCCTGCATCCTCGACTCGGTGGCCTCGTCCATCGATTTGGCAGCGTCGGCCGCCATCAGCACCATCAGCCCGAGCGCGAGTGCGCTGCCGATCATCAACGCCGCGGCACGGCCGAGGTCGTGGCTCGGCTTGGGATCGGCAAGGTTGAACGATCCGGTGAACACCTCGTGCACGACGAACGTGAGGGCCAAGGCGACGTACCAGCGCACGAACGGTGCGATCCGGCCGCCGACCCGGCGAGCAGCAACCCCGATCGTCGCGAAGGGCAGGAACATCGCCGCAGCCTGGACGGCGAGCACCACCGTCGGGCCCATCCCAGAGCCGCCGCGCAGGCTGCACAGAGCCAGGACCACGAGCGGCACCACACCCCAGGCCACCACCGCCGTGGAACCGCTGCGCCCGTTCCGGCAGGCCGTGGAGGCATTACGGACGACGATGAACGACCACAGCACGGTGGTGATCACCGCACCGCCAGCCACCACGCCTTCGATGACCCGCAGGCGGGTGAACATCTCACCGAGCAGCTGCATGTCGTCGGTGCGGACGACGACGCGATGGTGCTGCTCACGCCAGGCTTCGGCCACGATCACCCCGGTACTCACCTCGATGGCTGCGAGTGCGCCGATGTACGCGAGCATTCCGGCACGCATGGATCGCGAGGGCACGAGTTGCACGCTCGCGCTGACCGGGGCCGGCGTCATGCCCCCCTATCGGCAGATCGGCGGCGCTTCTTGAGGAATTCCGGAAGTTGGTCGTCCCCCGGGCGGGTCGACGAACCACCGCGGCTGGCCCGGTCGAACGACGCCATTGCCGAGTACAGGCTGACGGCGTAGAGCGCGTAGAAGACCACCCAGCTGCCCTGCATGATCCGTTCGAACACCACGTCGCCGAGCGCCTGGGAGAGGAACGCGATCACGATCGAGAAGCCGAGCCCTGCCCAGGGCAGGATGATCACCCGTGTCCAGGGGGCGACTGCCCCGCCGATGGCGGCGGCCGTGTGCCGGTATTCCCGCAGTACCGCAAAGTGGGCAATGGCGAGCACGAACGCACCGACCATCACCAGGACCGTGCCCAGGTCGGTCGCGACACGGTCCGTGATGACGGGGAGCGACCCGACCACAGCGATGGAAACGGCGTAACCGATCGGCGCTGACCACGCCGACACGGTCCAACGGGAATGGCTGGTCGCGTTGAGCGCGGCCGCCACCGACCACCACAGCCAGCCCAACCCGTATGCCGCCAGCGAGGCGACGGCCAGGCCTGTCATCAGTCGCCCGGCCTCGTTGTCGATCTCCGTGTGGATACCCGTCACCGACACATGACCTTCGTGCTCCAGGATCGCCACCCACGCTGGCAGCGACAGGCCGAGCACGAGCGACGCGAGCACCATCGCCCTCGGGATCATCGTGTGGTGGAAGCTCGTGCGCGCGGGTCCCGGGCCCGGGACCCGCGCCTGCGCGAGGGCCGCGGCGTACTGCTCACGCACCGGCTTGGGGGCCGCCGGGTCGACCCCGGTGATGCGCGTCCGGCAGCCGCGATCCCAACCGGCCATCGCCTGGTAGGCCTCGATGACGAGCCACGGGGACATCGCGCCCACCATCGGCAGGCCGAACAGGGCTCCTTGCTGGAACACGGAGGTGACCGCCACGGCCCCGCCGAGGAGCGGCAGCCACGCGACCAGCGAGAAGTGGCCCTCGGTCTCGTCGAACACCGTTGCCGTCGTGCGGTACTTCAGCACCGCCCCCCAATGGAGCACGAGCACGAGCCCGGCCCAGGCCGCCCACGCCAGGCGGCGCTGGTCGCCTTCGGCGAAGTGGTCGACCACGAACCACGAGGCCACCTGCACGGCCACCACGCACGGCACGGTGAACGGGCCGACGCCGTCACGCACACCGGCCCGCCGGGCATTCACGGCGGCGGCGACCGCCCACGCCACCCCACCGATCAGCATCACCGCGGCAGCGACGGCCATCCGCCCATCGAGCACGGGACGTGGCTGGTTCCAGTGTGACGCCCTCAACGCGTCGATCGTGGCTGCCGCGACCAACCCGATCAGCGCAGCGAGGCCGCCGACGGTGAGCACACGGGCGGTGGCCGTATGCACCGGACGCCGACGGACGGGTTCCGGATTGAGCACTGACGCGGACGGTACCAGGTCGGCGCCTTGTCGCGACGCGAACCCGGAGGGGTCCCCCGGCAAGCGCGGCGCGGCACTCGGGGCCTCGATCGTCATGGTGCTTCCATCGGCATCTGTCACAAGGGTCTTGAACCAGGCCAGCGGCTACGGTTGAGGCCATGAGCGACATCGTCAGCGTGATCGGCCGTGAAATCCTCGACTCCCGTGGCAACCCCACCGTGGAGGTGGAGGTCGTACTCGACAGCGGGGCCAGCGGCCGCGCCGCGGTTCCCTCCGGTGCGTCCACGGGCGAACACGAGGCCGTCGAACTGCGCGACGGGGGCAGTCGCTACAACGGCAAGGGCGTCGCCACGGCCGTCGGGTACGTGAACGGGGAGATCGCCGAACTGCTCACCGGTGTCGAGGTGTACGAACAGCGCTTCATCGACAGCGAGCTCAACGCGCTCGACGGCACCGACAACAAGGGCCGCCTCGGTGCCAACGCGATCCTCGGCACCAGCCTGGCCGTCGCCCGCGCCGCCGCCGACGACCTCGGCCTGCCGCTGTACCGCTATCTCGGCGGGCCCAACGCCCACGTGCTGCCCGTGCCGATGATGAACGTGATCAACGGCGGTGCCCACGCCGACAACACCATCGACATGCAGGAGTTCATGATCATGCCGGTGGGGGCGCCGAGCTTCTCCGAAGCATTGCGCTGGGGCACCGAGACGTACCACACCCTCAAGAAGGTGCTGCACGACCGAGGCCTGTCCACCGCCGTCGGCGACGAGGGTGGCTTCGCTCCCAACCTGGCCACGAACGAAGACGCGATCAAGATCCTGATCGAGACGATCGAGAAGGCCGGCTACAAGCCCGGCGAGGAGATCGCCATCGCGATGGATCCGGCAATGAGCGAGTTGTACCGCGACGGCGCGTACCACCTCACCGGGGAGGGCAAGGTGCTCACGCCCGCCGAGATGGTGGCGTACTGGACCCGCATCGTCGACAGCTATCCGATCGTCAGCATCGAGGACGGCATGCACGAGGACGACTGGGACGGCTGGATCGCGCTCAGCCGCGCCGTCGGCGACCGAGTGCAGCTCGTCGGCGACGACCTGTTCGTCACCAACGTCACCCGTCTGCAGATGGGCATCGACCGCAAGGTCGCCAACAGCATCCTGGTCAAGGTCAACCAGATCGGTTCGCTCTCCGAGACGCTCGACACCGTCGAGCTGGCCACCCGCCACGCCTACAGCAGCGTGATGAGCCACCGCAGCGGCGAGACCGAAGACAGCACGATCGCCGACCTCGCGGTCGCCACCAACTGCGGCCAGATCAAAACTGGCGCCCCCGCCCGCAGCGACCGTGTCGCCAAATACAACCAGCTCCTCCGCATCGAGGAGCAGTTGGGCGAGGCCGCCGCCTTCCGCGGTCGCACGGCCCTCAGCCCGCGCTGACACCACCTCGGCCCGTCGGGCTGCGAAACTGTCGCGATGAGTTCGTCCGGTACCCGTACGCGATCCTCAGGTCACAAGACCTCGTCGATCCCGCGCCCGAAGGACCCGACGCGCACTGCGGCTCGCCGCACCGACGACAGTCGCTTCGGCGACTTCACCCGCCCGATCCCGCGCGACAAGCAGCTCGTCAAGGGTCGCGGTAAGCGCAGGGTCGTGACCGTGATGGCCCTCGTGGTCACCGCGGCGCTCGTGGCCGCGTTGTTCGTGTTGCCGGTGAAGGCCTGGCTGCGCCAGCAGGACGACCTCGATCGCAAGCAGCAAGAACTCAGTGCCTTGCAGCAAGCGAACGCAGCGCTCGCCGACGACGTGGCCCGCCTGCAAACCCCCGCCGGCGTCGAGGAGGCTGCCCGCGAGGAGATCGGCTATGTCCAGCGCGGCGAGATCCGTCTCACCGTGCTGCCGGCGCCGGACGCCCCGATCACCATGCCCGACGGGTGGCCGTACGACATCGTCGCCCAGATCGTGACGGTTCGTTCCGGGGGAACGATCAACCCCTAGCCTGCTGACGAGCGAATCACTCGTGCGGTTTATTCATGGCAGTTGAATCGCTCGTGCTAGCGTGCACAGCATGATCGATCGACAACACCTCGCCAGGTGTCATGCCGAGCAGGAGCAGCGCTTCGCGGACACCCACCCGCATTCGGCGGAGATGGCCGCAGAGGCTCGCAACAGCCTGCTCGGTGGCGTGCCGATGGCCTGGATGACCCGCTGGCCCGGCTCGTTCCCCCTGTTCTTCGACCACGCCGAGGGCGCTCGCTTCACCGATGTCGACGGGCACGAGTACGTCGACTTCTGCCTCGGCGACACCGGCGCGATGACCGGCCACGGCTTGCCCCAGGTGGCCGACGCGCTGAGCCGCCAGGCTCGCCGCGGCATCACCACGATGCTGCCGAGCGCGGATGCGGCCTGGGTGGGCAAAGAGCTCACCCGCCGCTTCGGACTGCCGGCGTGGCAGATGGCGATGACTGCCACCGATGCCAACCGTTTCGTGCTGCGCTTCGCGCGCTTCCTCACCGGCCGCCCCAAGGTGCTGGTGTTCGACTGGTGCTATCACGGCAGCGTCGACGAGACGCTCGTGACGCTCGCCGCCGACGGCCGACCCGTGGCCCGCGCTGGCAACATCGGCCCTCAGGTCGACCCCGCGCTCACCACCGTCGTCGTGCCCTTCAACGATGTGCCCGCGCTCGAGGCCGCTCTCGCGACCGGCGAGGTCGCCTGCGTGCTCGCCGAGCCGGCTCTCACCAACATCGGCATCGTCCTGCCCGATCCCGGGTTCCACATTGCTCTGCGCACCCTCACCCGCAAGTACGGCACCTTCTTGGTGATCGACGAGACGCACACGATCTGCGCGGGCCCCGGTGGTGCCACCACCGCATGGGGGCTCGAGCCCGACTTCTTCGTGATCGGCAAGACGATCGGGGGTGGTATGCCCGCCGCGGCCTACGGCTGCACCGCGGCGATCGCCGAGCGGATCAACGCCCTCCTGGCCGACAAGAGCATCGACACCAGCGGCGTCGGCGGCACGCTCACCGGCAACGCGCTCGCCATGGCGGCAGTGCGCGCCACTCTCTCCAGCACCCTGCGCGACGACGACTTCGCGCACATGATCCCGTTGGCGTGGGAGTGGACCGAAGGCGTGCAACGCACGATCGACAAGTACTCGCTGCCGTGGAACGTGCAAGTACTCGGCGCCCGCGCCGAGTACTGGTTCTGCCCACCGCCGCGCGACGGTGCTGCCGCAGCGGCCGCGGTCGACAGCGAACTCGACGCGTTCATGCACCTGTTCGCGATCAACCGTGGGATCATGCTCACCCCGTTCCACAACATGGCGCTGATGTCGCCGCACCACACGCTCGCCGACGTCGACCTGCACACCGACGTGTTCGCCGAGGCCGTGGCAACATTGCTCCCATGATCCTCACCGACCAGGTCGCGCTCGTCACCGGCGCGGGCAGCGCCAACGGCATCGGCTTCGCCTGTGCGTCGGCACTCGCGGCCGACGGAGCGACCGTGGTGCTCACCTCAACCACCGAGCGGGTACACGACCGAGTCGCCGAACTGCGCGCCCTGGGCCGGCAGGCAGAGGGCGTGGTGTGCGACCTGATGGTGGATGGCGCGGCACAACTCCTCGTCGACCTCGCGGCAGCGGTGGGTGGACGCCTCGACATCTGTGTGAACAACGCAGGCTTGATCGCCGTGGGCGGCAACGCCACCGACGCCAGCCTCGAGAACACGACCGACGACCTGTGGCGCGATGGCATCGAGCGCAACCTCACCACCTGTTTCGCCGTCACCCGCGCTGCAGTGCGTCAGATGCGACCACGCGGGTACGGGCGGATCGTCAACATCGCGAGCACGTCCGGCCCGGTGCAGGCGTTCACCGGCGACGTGGCATACCACGCCGCCAAGGCCGGCATGCTCGGCTTCACCCGGGCCGTGGCACTGGAGACCGCCGGCGACGGCATCACGGTGAACGCCGTCGCACCTGGCTGGATCAGCACGGCAGCTTCGCTCGCCAAGGAGCGCGAGGCGGGCGGACTCACTCCGGTCGGTCGGGCGGGCACGCCGGCTGAGGTGGCGGCAGCAGCGCGGTTCCTCGCCGACCCCACGGCCAGCTACGTCACCGGACAACTGCTGGTGGTCGACGGTGGCAACTCGCTGCCCGAAGACAGGGCGTGGCGGCGGTGACCGTCCCCGCGAAGCAGGTCGTGCTCGTCACCGGCGCCGCCGGCGGGATCGGTGGCGCGGTGGTGCGGCGTTTCCTCGACGGCGGGTGGCTCGTAGCCGCCACGGATGTGGCCGCACTCGCTTCCACGGACGAGGCGCTGCTGCCGCTCACTGCAGATCTGCTCGATGTCGACCAGTGCCGCGCGGTGGTGACCGACGCGGCGGGATGGCACGGCCGCCTCGACGCCGTCGTCAACGCCGCCGGGGTATGGACCGAAGGGCCAAGCGCCTGGACCACCGAGCAGGAGTTCGACCATGTACTCGGCGTGAACCTCAAGGGCCTGTACTTCGTCACCTCCGCCGCGATCCCCCATCTGGAGGCCACGACGGGCTGTGTCGTGAACCTGTCCAGCGATGCCGGGCTGCAGGGCAACGCCGGCGCGGCCGTGTACTGCGCGTCCAAGGGTGGGGTGTCGGTGCTCACCAAGGCGCTCGCGCTGGAGCTCGCCCCGCGCGGTGTGCGCGTCAACGCGGTGTGCCCTGGCGATGTGGACTCGCCGATGCTGCACGGCCAGGCGGCCTCGTTCGGGGGCGACGGCCCGCAGGCCTACCTCGACCGCCTGCTGGCCGGCTACCCGCAGGGCCCGCGTTCGCGCTTCGTGCAGCCGGCCGAGGTGGCCGAGCTCGTGTGGTTCCTCTGCCAGCCGGCCGCCACCCCGATCACCGGCGCCAACCTCTCCATCGATTTCGGCCTGTCGGCCGGGATCGTGTGACACTCGCACCATGACCCAGCTCGACCCCATCGACCGCCGGCTCATCGACGCCCTGCAGCGCGATGGCCGGGCGAGCTACGCCGACCTCGCCGACCTCGTCGGGCTCTCCCCCGCGGCCACCCGGTTGCGGGTGCAGCGGCTGCTCGATGCCGGGGTGGTGCAGGTGGTGGGCGTCACCGACCCATTGGCCCTCGGTTACCCGGTGATGGCCGCCCTCGGCGTGCGCGTCGACCGCAACGTCCGCGAGGTGGCCGATCGCATCGCCGCCATCGAAGGCGTCATCTATGTCGTGTTCACCTCGGGGTCGTTCGACTTGCTGGTGGAAGTGCTCTGCGAGGACTCGGCGCGCCTGCTGGCCGTGATCGACGACGAGGTGCGATCGATCCCCGACGTGCGCAGCGTGGAGAGCTTCACCTACTTCGGTATCCACACGCATCGCTTCGTGTGGGGGACGCGGTAGGCGACGACGGGGGTCGCCGTTCACGGAATTGACCTCCGATGTATGGCATACCTAACATCGAGTCATGGGAGCTGCGTTTCTCATCACCCTCCGCGAGGGGCTGGAGATCTCGGTGGTGCTCGCCATTCTCCTGTCGTACCTCGTGAAGACGGGCCGCCGCGAGGATGTGAAGGCGGTGTGGCTCGGTGCAGGGATCGCTGCGGTCGCGTGCCTCATCGCCGGCCTGGCGGTGCATGCCGTCACCCAGGAGCTCACCGGCAAGGCCGAGCAAGCGGTCGAGGGCTCGCTCGCCCTCTCCGCGGCGATCGTGCTCACGTACATGATCCTGTGGATGCGCAAGAACGCGCGCTCGATGGGCGGTCATCTGCGAGCGATGATCGACAACGCCTCGGGAGTCACGGCGATCGCCACCGTGGCCTTCGTCGGCGTCGCTCGTGAGGGTTTCGAGACCGTGCTGTTCCTGCTCGGAGCAGAAACGGGCAGCGCTTCGGGTGGAGCGGTGGTCGTCGGTGGCTTGCTCGGCTTGGCAGTCAGCGGCGCGGCGGGGGTGCTCATCTACCTGGGTGGTAACCGCATCGACCTGCGCTCGTTCTTCCGCTGGACGGGAATCGTACTCATCGTCTTTGCCGCCGGCCTGGCCGGCAAGGCCGTGCACGAGTTCCGCGAGCTGCTCGAGTTCGAAACGGGCTGGCTGATCCACCCGATGTGGACGATCACGTCGGGCACGTTCGCGACGGGCACCACCCACGACTTCCTCAGCGGCTTGTTCGGCTGGAGTGAGGAGCCCGAACGCATCCGGGTGCTCGCCTACCTCGCCTACCTGCTGCCGGTGCTGTGGCTGTTCCTGCGTCCTCACCACAGCGCGCCGCCCACAACCGCCGTAGACTGAGTGCACGACCAGTCAACCGATCTGTGGGGCAGACGGATGAGCGGTACGACCGCCTCCGACAAGCCCTCCGGGCGCCCGATCGACTTTGCCGCGCTCGTCGAAGTGCTCCCCGACGTAGTGCTCGTGGTCGACGGTTCGTTCATCCTCCGCCATGCCAACCGGGCCGGGCGCGACGGGTTCGGCTGGGACCCGCAGGACTGGGTCGGCCGCCCGATCATCGACCTGGTGCACCCCGACGACCTGCCCCACGTGGTGTCGTCGATGGGCACCGTGCAGGGCAAGCGCACCGGGACACCGATCGAGATCCGCGTCCGCCGGGCCGACGGCTCGTGGCGGTGGGTCGAGTTCGTCGGCTCCGACGCGCAGGCGGTGGACGGGGTCAACGGCATCGTCGTCGTCGTGCGCGACATCACCCAGCGCCGCATGTGGGAAGTCGCCGCCGGCGATACCGAGATCTTCCGCCAACTCGTTCAGCACGGCTCGTCGATCACACTGCTGCTCGACCGCGAAGGCCGCATCTCCAGCGTGAACGCGGCGTTCACCCGCCTGCTCGGCCACGACCCGTCGCTGACGATCGGCCGTCACCTCAAGGCCTTCTGCGCGAGCGGCGACGACGACACGCTTGCGCTCGCCCTCCAGCGCTGTCGCGAGTCGGGCACGCCCACCACGGTGGAGGTGCTGATGCGTCAAGTCGGGCCCGATGCCATCGGGCGGCCAATCCACTTCGAGATCGTGAACCTGCTCGACGACCCGATCGTCGCCGGGTTCGTCGTCACCGGCCACGACGTCAGCGACCTGCACCTGGCCCGTCGTTCACTCGAGCACATGGCCCGTCACGACGCTCTCACCGGCCTGGCCAACCGCTCGGTGCTGCTCGAACGGCTCGATCAAGTCGTGGAGCGCGGCGAGCCGGCGGCCGCGGTGTTCATCGACCTCGACCGGTTCAAGCCCGTCAACGACCTGTTCGGCCACGACGCCGGCGACGAACTCCTGCGCCAGGTGGCCGATCGCCTCACACAGATCGTGCGCCCTGAAGACCTCGTCGCCCGTGTCGGCGGCGACGAATTCGTGGTGCTCATCGCCGGGCTCGATGACCGCACCAGCGCCCACATCCTCGTCGAGCGCATCGACGCCGCACTCGCCGAGCCCTACCTCCTCGCCGAAGGTCCGGCGCGGGTCACCGCCAGTGTGGGCCTTTCGCTCACCGCCGGCGACTCCACCGTGACCGGCCTGCTCGCCGACGCCGACCGGGCGATGTACGAGGCCAAGGCCGCGCGGCGGGGAGAGCCGGTGAGCCACGACCCGGTGCGCCAACGCACGGCCAACGAGCGGCGGCGGATGGCCGACGAACTCGCCGTGGGGTTGCGCCGTGGAGAGATCGTCGCCCACCTGCAGCCGATCGTGTCGCTCGCCGACGGCAGGCCGGTGGCCGTAGAAGCCCTCGCCCGCTGGAACCACCCCCGCCTCGGGCTGCTCGGGCCGCTCTCGTTCCTCTCGCTCGCAGAGGACGCCGGGCTCGACCTGGCGCTCGGCGATGCCGTGCTGCGCGACGCCTGTGCGGCAGTGGCCGGAATCGCCGACCTAGGCCTCGGGGTCAACCTCTCCGTGGCGCAACTCGCCGACCAGGGCCTGCGCGACCGGATGGCCTCGATCCTCTCTTCGACGGGAGTCCGCCCCGAGCGGCTGACCGTGGAGATCACCGAGCGTGACACGCTGACCCGTCGCGCCGGCGCCGGCCGCGCCGCCCCCGAGCGCACCTTGCTGGAGCTACGCGAACTCGGCGCCTCACTGGTGCTCGACGACTTCGGCACCGGCTACTCGTCGCTCACTCACGTCCGCCGCTTCCCGCTGAGCGGCATCAAGATCGATCGGGCGTTCGTCGCCGGAGCGGCCGAACACCCAGAGGACCGGGCCGTGATCGCGGCCATGGTGGGGATGGCGGGGGCCCTCGGCCTCGACGTCGTCGGCGAGGGCGTCGAGCTACCCGAGCAGTACGAAATGCTGGCTGCGCTCGGCTGCAACATGGCCCAGGGCTTCCTCATCGCCCGGCCGATGCCCGGTGCCGCGCTCGTCGAGTGGCTCAGCTCGCGGCGCGGCAGCGCCGACAGCGTCCGCGCACGTCGAACACATGGTTCGTGACCTCGAACCCGCTGCTCGCCAGCAATGAAGTGATCTCCCGCGCGATCAGCCGCTCCAGTTGCGGGCTGGGATCGAAGTCGGTGACGATCCCGCACTCCACGCACACCAGGTGGTGATGGTGACTGTGGTGCGACACCTGTTCGGCCAACTCATAACGGTCGCCACCACCGATCGCGGTGTTGCGCATCACCACGCCGGCGTCGGCGAGTTCGCCGAGGTTGCGGTAGACGGTGGACGTGGGCACGCCCGCGCCGTGCACGACCTCCTCGACCGTAAGGGGGCGATCGGATTCCTCCAGCACGGCGAGCACGGTGCGCCGGTTCGGCGTGAGGCGCAGCTCGTAGGCAGCCATGGCCTGCGCCGCGGCTGCGGCAACCGTTGAGGAGAGGGTCGGCGGCACCGCATCACAGTATCGGGAGCTGTTCTCACTCCGATGAGAACGATTCCCAGTACCGGTACGCTCGCCTCGTGCGCCACCTACTGCCGGCCCTGCTCTTGCTGCCATGGGTGGCAATTGCCTGTGCACCAGGCAGCCCGCCCAACGCCCGGCCGCTCATCGGTGTCGCGTTCTATCCGATCGAGGAGATCGTGCGCGCCGTCGGCGGAGACGCAGTCGATGTCGTCACCGTCGTGCCGCCTGGCGAGGAGGCGCACGAGTACGAGCCGACGCCCAAGCAGGTCACCAAGCTCGATCGCGCCGACGTCGTGTTCTACCTCGGCGGCGGATTCCAGCCCGGTGTCGAGCAAGCGCTCGCAGTACTGCCCAGCCGGGTGACCCGGATCGATCTCCTGCAGCAGCTGCCCCTCTTGAACCTCGGCGAGGGCACGGACCCGCACGTGTGGCTCGCTCCCGGCCTCATGGCCGAGATGGCCGAGCAGGTGCGCCGCGAACTCGCCGCGATCCTGCCGACCGCAGCCTCCGTCATCGCTCGCCGCGCCGCCGCCTACACGGCGACGCTCACCACCCTCGACGGCGAGATGGCCGCCGGCCTCGCGCAGTGCCGCAGCCGGCTGCTGGTCACGGGCCACGAGGCATTCGGCTACCTGGCCGCGGCGTATGGCCTGCGGCAGGAGGCGATCGCCGGCATCTCGCCCGGCGAGGAGCCCTCGGCGAAGGCGCTCGAACGCATCGCCGCGCTGGTGCGCAGGGAAGGTGTCACCACCGTGTTCTTCGAGCGCGGCCTGCCCGGCGACCTCTCGCGCACAGTGGCCGCCGAGACCGGCGCGGACACCGCCGAGCTCTACACCGTCGAGTCACCGTCGCGTGACGACCTCGCCGCGGGCGCCGACTACGCGTCGCAGATGCGCCTCGATCTCGTTGCGTTGCGCGCCGGACTGGGCTGCACATGAACCACGACGCGATCCTGGAGGTCACCGGCCTCGGCGTCAGCTACGGCCGTAGCGAGGCGTTGCACGATGTGTCGTTCTCCGTCGGCCACGGCGAGCTGATCGCGGTCATCGGCCCGAACGGCGCCGGCAAGAGCACAATGTTCAAGGCGATCTGCGGATTGGTCAACCACTCCGGAGTGGTGGAGGTCAACGGCGTGCACTGCCACGACCACACCGACCGCATGGATCTCGCGTACATCCCTCAGCGCCACGACAACGACATCCACTTCCCGATCACCGTCGGCGAGCTGGTGCTGGCCGGGCGCCGCCGCTTCCGCCACTGGTGGGGGCGACCCACGGCGCACGACCGCGACGTGGCCGCGCAGAGCCTGGCCAAGGTGAGGCTGGCTGGGGCGCAGGACCGTGCGCTCACCGAGCTGTCCGGTGGCCAGTTGCAGCGCGCCTATGTCGCCCGCGCGCTCGCGCAGGAAGCATCGGTAGTGCTACTCGACGAGGCCCTGTCGGGCGTCGACCAGCCCGCCACACGCGAGCTGGTGGCGGTGTTCGAGCAGCTCGCCGCAGAGGGCACCACCCTGCTCGTCGCGACCCACGACCTGGCTCTCGCCCGGCGCCGCTTCGGCCGCTGCCTCGCGGTCAACGGCACCCTGCTCGCCGACGGCCCGCCAACCGACGTGCTCTCGCTCGCCGTGCTCGAGTCCGTCTTCGGCACGGCCGCCCATGGGGGTGACGATGAACTGGCTGACTGAACCATTCCAAGCCGAGTTCATGCAGCGCGCCTTTCTCGCCTCGATCGTCATCGGTGTGGTGGCACCCGTCGTGGGCACATGGGTGGTGCTGCGACGGATGGCGAACCTCGGCGACGCGATGTCGCACGGCACGCTCGCCGGTGTCGCCCTCGCCTACGCCGCTGGTGTCGACGTGCTGTTGGGGGCCATGGGCGCCGGGCTCGTCATCGCGGCCCTGCTCCTTGCGTTCTCCTCCAACCGGCGGCTCGGGCAGGAGACGCTCATCGCTGTGCTCGGCACTGCCTTCTTCGCTCTCGGCGTCGTCGTCATCTCGCGGCTCGACACCGGCGTGGAACTCACCCACTTCCTGTTCGGGCGCGTGCTCACCGTCGGCTGGAGCGATCTGTGGCTCGACCTCGGGCTCGGGGGCGGGGCCGTCGCCGTCGTGTTCCTATTGTTCGGCGAGCTGCGTCTCTCGACGTTCGACCATGTGCAGGCCGAGCAAGTGGGCGTTCGGGTGGAACTCGTGCAGGCCGTGCTCGTCGTCCTGCTCGCGGCCGTCACGGTCATCAGCCTGCGCACTGTCGGCACGGTCATGTCGGTGACGATGCTCGTCACGCCCGCGGCCACCTCGCGCCTGTTCGCCCGCACCCTGCGGCAGATGACCGTGTGGGGCGTCGTGTTCGGCGTCTCAGAGTCGGTGAGCGGGCTGATGCTCAGCTACCACCTCGACTCGGCGCCGGGCGCCACGATCGGTCTCGTCGCCGCCGGCGTGTTCGCCATCGTGTTCGTGATTACGCTGCCGCGGCGTATGCCCCACCACCACCGTCCACTCGACTGAGGAGAACCACGTGCCGGCCTATGTCATCGTCCAAGGTGTCGTCACCGACCCTGACCAGTTCGACAAGTACCGCTCGGTCTCCCCGGCAACCGTCGCTGCGGCCGGTGGCCGCTACATCGTGCGCGGTCCGGTGCCGGTGCCGCTCGAAGGCGAAGCCCCACCCGAGCGCACGTCGATCATCGAGTTCTCCACGCGCGAGGCCGCGCTCGCCTGGTACCACGGCGACGTGTACTCCGAGGTGCGCCAGCTGCGTGCCGGCGCAGCCGACATGCGCATCTACCTCGTCGACGGCAGTTGAGGCTGCACAGCCGCGACTAGCCTGGCGCCCGATTGGTGGTGAGATCCCATGTCGTTCACGGATGACGACGAGAGCCCCTACAAACCCTTCCATCTCGACGCGATCGCGGATGCCGACCCGTACCCGTACTGGTACGACGACGCCGACGAGCCCGACAGCAACCCCACATTGGTGCGCACCGAGAACTGCGATCTGTGCATCGTGGGCGGTGGTTACAACGGGTTGTGGACCGCGATCATCGCCAAGGAGCGCGACCCCAACCGCGACGTGCTGCTCATCGAGGCACACGAGGTCGGCTCCGCGGCGAGCGGGCGCAACGGTGGGTTCATGGAGGCCAGTCTCACCCACGGCGTCGCCAACGGGCAGGAGCGCTTTGGCGGGGAACTGCCGCTGCTGGAAGAGCTGGGACTGAAGAACCTGAACGACATCGAGTCGGCGATCAACCGCTACGACATCGACTGCGACTACGAGCGCACCGGTGTGATCGACATCGCCACCACATCGCACTCACCCACCTACCTCGACGAGTTGCGCGACGACTACACCCAGCTGCGCGCGCTCGGACAGCGGGTGGAGTGGCTCGACGAAGCCGCGATGCGCGCCAAGGTCAACTCACCCACCTACACGGGCGGCATGTGGCGCAAGGATCGTGCGGCGCTCGTCGATCCAGCCCGCCTCGCGTGGGGGTTGAAGCGGGCGGCGATGTCGCTCGGCGTGCGCATCTACGAGGACACGAAGGCCACCTCGATCGAGCGCGACGGTGTCGGCGTGCTCGTCACCACCCCGCTCGGCCGCATCCGCGCCGGCCGCGTGGCACTCGCCACGAACGCGTTCAAGCCGCTGCTGAAGCGTATCGGCCACTACGTCGCGCCGGTCTACGACTACTGCATGGTCACCGAGCCGCTCACGAAAGCACAGCTTGCCGAGATCGGCTGGAGCGAACGCCAGGGCCTCAGCGACATCAGCAACCAGTTCCATTACTACCGGCTCACTCAGGACAACCGGATCCTGTGGGGTGGGTACGACGTCGTCTACTACTGGGGCGGCAAGATGAACTCCGAGTTCGAGAGCCGCCCCGAGACGTGGGCCAAGTTGAGCAAGCACTTCTTCGACACGTTCCCCCAGCTCGAGGGCGTGAAGTTCTCCCACACCTGGGGCGGCGTGATCGACACGTGCAGCCGTTTCTGCGTGTTCTGGGGACGCGGCATGCAGGGCCGCGTGGTGTACTCCGTCGGCTACACCGGCCTCGGTGTGGCCGCCACCCGCTTCGGCGCCGAGGTGATGCTCGACATGCTCGACGGCAAGCGCTCGAAGGCCACCGAGACCGAGTTCGTGAAGAGCAAGCCCCTGCCGTTCCCGCCGGAGCCGTTCCGCTTCATCGGTATCCAAGCCACCCGCTGGTCGCTGAACCGCGAAGACAAGACCGGCAAGCGCAACCTGTGGCTGCGCGGCCTGGACCGTTTCGGCCTCGGCTTCGACAGCTAACGCGCCAGCACCCCCCACGGCCTCCGACACACCGGCACTTGGGAGCCGTGCGTCTCCCTCCCCGGCGCTTCTACGTCACCGCTCAGACATTGTGTCGCTCTGGGCGGTGGCCCAGAGTCCCCGTCTGGTCGTGAATCGAGCGAGCCTCGATCACTGCCATGGCCGAGACACTCGCCGCCTGCGACCCGAATCCTGCCGTCGGCCTCGAAGCGTCCGTCGTCACCCAGTCGGCAGCGATGATCCCGCATGCACCATGGCCCTTCCTCGTCCACGTGACCAACCACCCGGATGACAGCAAGGTCGTGTACGGAGTCGATTGCGACGGCGACCCGGACTTGGCGCTGCACGACGCCGTGCTCCGACAGCGCGGCTGGACCGCGGTGGGAACGCCGCTCGCCGCTTGTGTGTGTCAGGGCCCGCCGGCTTGCGCATTCACGCCATGGTGAGGGGGATGCCCGGATGGAGATTCTCAGTCACGACTGGGTGACATCCGCCGCGTGAACTCCGATCAAGGTGTACGGATTGGTGCGCGACACTGCTGGTGTGAGTGACTTCGACTTCGAGGCGACGTTCGGCGACGACTACCTGCACTTCTATCTGCCGACGCTCACGGCCGAGCGCAATGAGGCGGAGGTCGAAGAGATCGTCGCTGCGCTCGATCTGACCACCGGTGACCGTGTCCTCGACGCGCCCTGCGGCCATGGGCGGATCAGCAACATCCTTGGTCGCCGCGGCATCGCTGTGGTCGGCGTTGATCGAACCCAGCGGTTCCTCGATCTCGCTCGACGAGACGCTGACGCGCTCGGTGTCGCAGTCGACTACCGGCTTGGTGACCTGACCGACCTGGACGCCGTGCTCCACGAAACGTTCGACGCTGCGATCAACTGGTTCACATCGTTCGGCTACCACGACGACACCGCGAACAAGGCCATTCTCGCCGGTTATCACCGCGTTCTCCGTCCAGGCGGCAGGTTGCTGATCGAGATGTTGCACCGCGACTGGTTCGTTCGCCATCACGTGTCGAGCCCCTTCGCGCAAGTCACGAGCGTGGGCGACGATGTCATGTTCGACCAGAGTTCTTTCGATCCCAGGATCGGCCGGGTCAACACCGTGCGCACCGTCATCCGGGCCGGGCAAACCCGCCGATCACAGCACTTCGTTCGACTGCCCTCGGCGCCCGAACTCGGGACTTGGCTCAAGGATGCGGGCTTCCACGATGTCACCATCACCGCCCGCGACGGATCCCCGCTCACCTTGGACTCACGACGAATGCTGGCGATCGCTCGAGCGTGAGCACGTCCGGTCGCTGGGACCGGGCGCGTCCGGAGCGTCACCTACCGCCGGCTCTGCGCAGCATCTCGACCTCGAGGGGCGTCGCGCAGATCCCAGGCCGGTGTCCTTGTGACCCTTGCGGCGGATGGTCATGTTGGTGAGCTCTCGGTTGTGGTCGTGACGTGGTGGACCCGGGAAGCATTGACCAGACAATGGTTCGCCAAGGCCTGTCGTCGCGCCGACCCGTGGGGTCATCGACGCCGTGCGATCGGTGCCTGCCCTGCAGGCCCAGGAACCGGCGGCGCTGTACCTGTCGCTGTGGAATCGCATCGATGACTTCGATCCGAGCGATCTCGACCGGGCGTTGGCCGACGGTGCGATCGTGAAGGCGTCACTGCTTCGATTCACGCTGCACGCCGTCGACGCGAACGACATCCCATGGGTGCGGGCGGCCACGCCGAGAGTCTCCCACTCACTTCGAGGCTAGGAACGCGCGAGCACCACGATCGACCGCGGCGCCACGGTGTGCCCGTCGTCCGCCGGCGACGTCGGCGCGGTCGCGATGACCACCTTCCAGTCACCGTGCTCGTGCACCCCGAACGCGAGCGGCTGCCACCACGCGTTCACCATCACGTAGAGATCACCCGTGCACCACGCGAGCGAACGCGACTCGTACGAGTCGTCGAGATCGGGGCCGACGCCGTAGAAGCGGAAGTCGCCCGGCGGGTACGCCTGGCGCACGCGCGTGAGCGCACGTACGAAGTGGGTGAGTTCACGCCCATCCTCCGCGCTCGCCCAGTCGACCCAGGTGATCGGCCCGTCGACGTCGTAGGGGTTGTCGTGGCACTGTTGGCTGCGGCCGAACTCGTCGCCCATCACCCACATCGGCGTGCCGGCCGACAGGAGCAGCAGCGCGAAGAAGTTCTTCAGTTGCTGCATCCGCAACTCGGGGCCGCAGTCCCACGAGCGGTGGCGATCGCTGGTGACCGCGGTGAGATCGTGCAACGTGAGGCCGTCGTGAGCGGTGATGAAGTTCAGGCTCGCCGCGGCACCCTTGGTGAACAGGTCGGGGCTGCCTTGGACGCGCTGCGCCATCGCCGGCACGAGGCCGGGCTCGCCACGTAAGAAGCCGCGCACGTCGTCGCGGAAGCGGTCGTTCCACTGCAGCCAGCCGTCCGGCCACACGGGCGAGCCGACCTCGTATGCGCCCAGATCCCACGGCTCGGCCACGAGCGTCACCCCGCGCCAACGGCCCCACTCGGTGATCATCTGTACGAGGTGGCCGCCGTCGCGTGTGAGCAGCGACGCGAGGTCGAAGCGGAAGCCGTCGACGCCGAGGCGGGCGAAGCGCTCGAGCGACTCCAGCACCAGGTGGCGCACGTACGGGTGGGCGGGGTCGATGTCGTTGCCGCACCCACTGTCGTCCGTGTACGTGCCGTCGGGCCGGTGACGGTACGCGCCCGCCTCGTCGAGGCCGCGCAGCGAGTACGTGGGCATGCTCGCATCGCCCTCACCCGTGTGGTTGAACACCATGTCGACCCACACCTGCATCCCGCGCACGTGGGCCGCCTCCACGAGATCGGCGAACTCCTCCGCGGCGCGCTCCGGGTCGAGCGCGTATGGGCGGTGCACCGCGCCCCACACCAGCGGCATGTAGCCCCAGTAGTTGGCCCGGTCGTCGAACGGGTTGATCGGCATCAGCTCGATCACGTTCGCCCCGCTCGCGACCACCTGGTCGAGGTGCTCGATGCACCCGCGGAACGTGCGCCCGAACCCGCGGACGTGCAGTTCGTACACGATCGGGTCGTGGGCGAGCGGCGGCGCCTTGGGGTACGGCGCCCACAGCTCGCGCACCACGCTGCGCGGCCCATCTGCCGTCCACACCATGTCGCGACAACTCGGGTCGAGCAGCGGCGGCCCGCCGTCGACGGTGATCCAGTAGTGCGCCCCGACCTCCGCCTCCGTCTCGGCGACCCACAGCGCGCCGTCGGGCACCGCCGGCATCCGATGCTGCCCGACATGGAGCACCACCGATTCCGCCCCCGGGGCGGGAACAGCGATGCGCAGCGGATTGATCGCCATCCCCCCAGCCTGCCACGCAAGTTGGCGTTCAGGCGGGCCATAGGCCCGCTTCAGCGCCGACTTGGCTCTACTGTGGCGGCGATGGCCGTCACGCCGATCTCCCCAGCCGATGTCGTACACGCGCTCACGATGCACGGCTATATCGCCGACGAGGGGCTGGCCACATCGGTCTACCTCGCGATGACCCTGCGCCGGCCGCTGTTGCTCGAAGGCGAGGCCGGAGTCGGCAAGACCGAGGTCGCCAAAGTGCTGAGCCGCTGGACCGGGGGCGAGCTGATCCGTCTGCAGTGCTACGAGGGCATCGACGTGTCGCAGGCCGTGTACGACTGGGACTACAGCCGCCAGTTGCTGCACCTGCGCGCCGCGGAGGCCACCGGGGAGTCGCGCGGCCTGCGCACCGACGACCTCGAAGCCCAGCTCTACCAAGAGAAGTTCCTGCTCAAGCGAGCGCTGCTGCAGGCGATCGGCCACGAGGGCGATTCGCCGCCGGTGCTGCTCATCGACGAGATCGACCGGGCCGACGACGAGTTCGAGGCCTACTTGCTGGAGGTGCTCTCCGAATACCAGATCACCGTGCCCGAGCTCGGGCGCTTCAGCGCCGTGCGGCCACCGATCGTCGTGCTGACCTCCAACCGCACCCGCGACGTGCACGACGCACTCAAGCGGCGCTGCCTCTACCACTGGGTCGAGCACCCCGACTTCGAGCGCGAGGTGCAGATCGTGCGCCTGCGCGTTCCCCAGGCGCTCGACCGGCTGGCCCGCCAGGTCGCGGCCGCCGTCGAGGAGCTGCGCACCCTGAACCTCTACAAGCCACCGGGCGTCGCCGAGACGATCGACTGGGCACAGGCGCTCGCCGCGCTCGGCCGCACCGAACTCGACCAGCACACCGTAGAACTCACGCTCGGCACGGTCCTGAAGTACCGGGAGGATCAGGACCGCGCCCGCCAGCACGGCATGGTCGGCCTCGTTCGTCAGGCCATCGAGCGGAGCTACGCGTCGCCGTGACGACGGCCGAGCGGATGGCGGTGGCGTTCGCCCGCATCCTGCGCGGCGCAAGCCTGAAAGTGCCGACGGGCAGTGTGCTCGCGTTCGTCGATGCGCTCGGCGCGGTCGGCGTCGACACGCGCACGTCGGTCTACTGGGCCGGCCGAGCGACCCTCGTGCGCCACCCCGAGGACATCGCCGTTTACGACGACGCGTTCGCCGCGTTCTGGACTGACGACGGGCCGTCCACGGACGATGCAATCGTGGAGCAGGTAGCGATCACCCTCGCGATCGACTCCGAAGACGATGACTCCGGCGCGAACGACGAGTCCACCAAGCCGACCGACGACCCCTCCCTCACGCTGCGTTGGTCGGCCGCCGAGGTGCTGCGCCACAAGGATTTCGCCGACTACACCGAGCAAGAGTTGCGCGACGTGCAGTCGCTCATGCAGCAACTGCGCTTCATCGGCCCACCGCGCCGCTCGTTTCGCCTACACGCCGACCGGCGCGGCCGGCGCCCCGATCTACGCGCCACGATGCGCGCCTCGCTGCGCGCCGCGGGCGAGCCGATCGACCGACGCTGGCGCGAGCCCGGCGAACGGCTGCGGCGGCTCGTCCTGCTGCTCGACATCAGCGGGTCGATGGAGCCGTACGCGCGGGCGATGCTGCGTTTCGTTCACGCCGCGGTGTCCGGTCGTCAGAAGGTGGAGGCCTTCGCCATCGGCACCCGCCTCACCCGCATGACCAAGGAGTTGCACAGCCGTGACCCCGACACCGCGCTCGCGCAGGCCGGCATGCGCGTGCAGGACTGGAGCGGCGGCACCCGCATCGGCGAGAGCTTGCGCACGTTCAACGATCAGTGGGGCGTGCGCGGAATGGCCCGCGGGGCGATCGTCGTGATTCTCAGCGACGGCTGGGACCGCGGCGACCCGGAGCTGTTGGCCGAGCAGATGCAGCGCCTGCAACGGGTGTGCCACCAACTCGTATGGGTGAACCCGCTGAAGGTGACGCCTGGGTACGCGCCGCTCGCCCGCGGCATGGCCGCGGCCCTACCCTTCATCGATGACTTCGTGGAAGGGCACAGCCTCACCGCGATGCAGGAGTTGACCCACGTGATTGCACACCACCGATGAAGGAATTGCTCGACGACATCGACCGCTGGCGGGCCGTGGGCGCGCGCGTGGCGATCGCACGCGTCGTCGACATCGAGGGCTCGGGACCGCGCCTGCCCGGGGCGGCAATGGCGGTCAACGAGCACGGCGAGGTCGCAGGCAGCGTCAGCGGCGGATGCGTGGAAGGCGCGGTCGTCGGTGAGTCGCTGGCGATCCTGCGCGGCGAGGCCGAGCCACGGATCGTGTCTTTCGGCTACAGCGACGACGAAGCCTTCGCCGTCGGCCTCACGTGTGGCGGCGTCATCCGGCTGTTCATCGAGCCGCTCGACTTCCACGGCGACCTGGCGGGGCTGCTGCGCGACGAACGCCCCGTCGCGTTGGCGACGGTGATCGCCGGACCGCACGTCGGCCGCAAGCTGCTCGTCGCCCCGGGGCTCGCTGCGCAGGGCACACTCGGTGACGCTGAGCTGGATCGCATCGCCGCCCGCGACGCCCTCGCCGAGCTCGAGGCCGGCCGCAGCGGGATCCGCCACTACGGCCCCCACGGCGAGACCACGCCGGAAGATCTGCAGGGCTCGCCCGAGGTGAGCATCTTCATCGAGTCGTGGGCGCCACCGCCGCAGATGTGGATCTTCGGCGCGGTCGACTTCACCGCCGCGCTGGCCAAGGTGGCCAAGGTGTTGGGGTTCCACGTGTTGGTGTGCGACGCCCGCGAGGTGTTCGCCACCCGCCGCCGCTTCCCCATGGCCGATGAGGTGTTGGTGAGCTGGCCCGGGCCGATCTTCGAGCAGCGGGGCGGGTGCCTGAGCGCTCGGGACGCGGTATGCATCCTCACTCACGACCCCAAGTTCGACGTGCCCGCAGTGCAGGGCGCGCTGGCCACCGATGTCGGCTACATCGGCGTGATGGGGAGCCGCCGCACCCACAGGACGCGGCTGGAGCGCCTCGCCGAGGTGGGCATCGACCGACCCGAGCAGCTCGCGCGACTGATGGCGCCGATCGGACTCGACCTCGGGGCGCGCACGCCCGAGGAGACGGCCGTGTCGGTGTGCGCGGAGATCATCGCCCGCCGCACCGGCCGTGCGGCCGCTTCCTTGCGCGACGGCGACGGGGCGATCCATTCCTGATGAACGCCAACGAGCCGCGAGTCGCCGCCCTGCTCGCTGCGGGTGGTGGCACGAGGTTCGGCGGGCCGGTGCACAAACTCGTCGCTGACCTCGATGGGCGGCCGGTGTGGATGTGGGCGCTCGATCATGTGCTCGCCGCCGACTTCGACCATGTGATCGTCGTGACCGGTGCGGCCGAGCTGGCCCTCCCGCCATCGGTGATCGAGCGCCACAACCGCCGTTGGGCCCACGGTCAGGCCGGCTCGGTGCAACTCGCCGTCGCTGCCGCCCGCGAACTCGGTGCGACCAACGTGACGATCGGCCTCGCCGATCAGCCCTTCGTCGGCGCCGACGCATGGCAAGCGGTAGCCCTCGCTCCTCCCGAATACCGCATTGTCGTCGCGGTCTACGGCGGGTTGCTCGGCCCCAACCCGGTGCGCCTACGTGACGACATGTGGCCGCTGCTACCCACCGACGGCGACGCAGGCGCGCGTGATCTGCTGCGCGGCCACCCGGATTGGGTCCATCGCGTCGACTGCGTAGGCTCTGGAGCCGACATCGACACGCAGGAGGACCTCGCGCGATGGAGAAGTTGCTGAACGAGTTCATCGTCAACCGCCCGATCGACACGACGTGGGCGGTGCTCACGGATGTGGAACGCATCGCTCCGTGCCTGCCCGGCGCGCAGCTGCAGGAGATCGAGGGCGACGTCTTCCGCGGGGTCGTGAAGGTGAAACTCGGCCCGGTCTCCGCCGCGTTCAAGGGCCAGGCCCAGTTCATGGAGCGCGATGACGCCGGCCACCGCGCGGTGCTGAAGGGCGAAGGCCGCGACACCGGCGGCAAGGGCAACGCGAGCGCGCTCATCACCGCGGAGCTTGAGTCCGTCTCCACCGATGTCACCCGGTGCAAGGTGAGCACCGACCTGCAGGTCACGGGCAAGGTGGCTCAGTTCGGTCGCGGCATCATGGGTGATGTCAGCGAGAAGCTGATGACCCAGTTCGCCACCAACCTCAACTCGATGCTCGAAGCCGAGCCGACGACGGGCAACCCGGCGGCCGCCGCCGAGCCCGCACCCACCGAACAGGGCGCCGCCGAGACACCGCCAGTGCGAACGGTGAGGGGCCCGGCCGCCGAGCCGATCGAGCTCAGCGACCTCGCCGGCGGCGCGCTGCTGAAGCGCCTGCTGCCCTTGTTCGGCGGGTTGGTCATTCTGCTGCTCGCGCTGCGCCGCCTGCGCAAGTGACCGCACAACCGGCCGACATCCACCGCGTCACCGAGCTGTTGGGCCGCGTCCCGCAAGGCGACTTCGAGGTGGTGGTGCGAGACGAACACGGCGACCCCGTCGTGCTCCGCAACGCCCCCCTGCTACACGACGGCACCCCGATGCCCACGCGCTACTGGCTGACCAGCCGCGACGCCCTGCGCCGCGTGAGCCGGCTCGAGGCCGCCGGCGGGGTCAATCGCGCGGAGGCCGAGATCCCCGCGGCCGATTTGGCAGCGGCGCACGTGCGCTACGCCGCCGAGCGCGACGCTGCACTCCCGCCCGGCTACAGCGGTCCACGGCCTTCGGGCGGGGTCGCCGGCACCCGCACCGGGGTCAAGTGCCTCCACGCGCATTACGCCTACCACCTCGCCGGCGGCGACGACCCCGTAGGCCGCTGGGTGGTGGCCCACCTCACCGAAGCCGTCACCCTGCACGTGCACCTCGGCGAGCAGCACAGCACGTACCGAGCCGACGGCATCGAGTACACCGCGCCCGTCGGTTCGCTCACGCTCGCCGCGATGCTCACCGGCGACCCGCCCCCGCCCGAAGACCTCACCAACGCGATCGGCCTCCTGGCCGACCACCTCGATGACGCCGTGCGCGAGGTGCCTGGCGCGGCACTCGCGGACAAGATCGTCGTCCATGGCCCGGGCTTGGCCACCATGGTCGCGATCGAGGTCGGGGCACCCAGCGTCCTACCCTTCACCCTCGACCGCACCGCTGCCGAAGACGTGTTCCGCACACTCGCTACCGAGGCGCGCTCCGACCGGCTGCGCAACCCCGGCCTCCCCGCCGAAGAGGTGCACACGGTGCTCGGTGTGTGCTGCGCGGTCGTGGCGATTCTGCGTCGGCTCGATCACCCAGGTGTGCAGGTCGTCTGATGCGCGGTCGCGAGCATCCTTCCCTCGCCAGCAGCCCGGTTGTGCTCCACGGCAAGCGCGTCACCCTGCGCCCGTTGATCGGCAGCGACTGGTCGCAGTGGAGCCTGGTGCGCGCCCGTAACGAGGACTGGCTGAAGCCGTGGGAGCCGCAGCGCCCGGCCAACCTGCTCGACCCGACCCGCGATCGTGACGCGTTCATCGCCCGCTGCAGCGCCCGCGATCGCGATCGCCAAACCGGCATCGGTTACGGGTTCGGCCTCTTCGTCGGCAATGAGCTCGCCGGCGAAGTGAACCTCAACGGCATCATCCGTGGCGCGCAGCAGAGCGGCACGATCGGCTATTGGATCGACAGTGAGAAAGCGGGTAACCGCTACATCGCCGAAGGGGTGGCCGCGCTCTTTCGCTACGCGTTCGAGCAGTTGCACTTACACCGCATCGAGATCTGCATCGTGCCGCGCAACCACAACAGCCGGCGGGTGATGGAAGTGCTCTCGCTACGAGAAGAAGGGGTCGCGTTGCGCTTCCTGGAGATCAACGGCACATGGGAGGACCATGTGCGGTACGGCATCACCGTCGAGGAGTGGTGGGAGCGACGGGCCGACCTGGTCGGCCAATGGCTCGATCCCCTCGTGATGTGAGCCGTTCGGTGATCAGGGCTGCTCGGCCGCGAGGCGGGTTGCCTGCGCCTTGGCCTTGCGCACCGCGCTGCGCCGCTTCCACTCCTTGAGCTTCCAGTGACGAAGGCTCTTGGGTGCCGAATTGCGGATCGCCTTCTCGGTGTTGTGCCGATGCGTCGGTGCGAAAGCCGGACCCGGCTCGTGCACTTCGTCGGGCTCGAGACCGCCACTCACCTGCGTGGCCACTGAGTGCAACTCGCTGTTGATGCGGTGCCGCTCGTTGTGGGCGTGGGCTCGTGTATCCATCTTCGGCGGTGGAACCGCCTCTTGGCGATGGCGCTGACTCATGGGTACCTCCGTGTATTTCGATCGGAACGTACGTTGCTTCCCGTGACCGAAACGTAGATCAGCCGGTGAGTGCCCGGAAGGGTCTTTGGGTAACAAATCTGCGCGCTTTTTGGAGCTCGCCTACTTCTTGCTGGTGATCTGCGCCTGGAGCTGCTTGACCTTCTCCAGGAAGTAGGGCTGCTGGGTGCTCCACACCTGGGGCACCAGCTCGCGCTTGACAGCCACGCCGTGGTCGGAGATGTCGGCCATGTCCTTGATCGACTTCTTGATCTCCACCACCAGCTGACGCGGCGCGGCAGCGGCGCGGGCGGCCATCTCCTGCGCGGCGACCAACAGCTGGTCGTCGTCGACGCAGCGGTGGGCAAGGCCGATGCGCTCGGCCTCGGCGCCGTCGAAGATCTCACCGAACACGGCACCGGCAAAGGTGGCCTGCGGCCCGGCGATGCGCCGGAACATCCAGGTGTGGCCGCCGCCGGGGTGGATGCCGAGCCACAGGAAGCGGGTGTCGAACTTGGCGCGTCGGGCGGCAAGGCGTACGTCGCATCCGAGCGCGAGGTTCATGCCGGCACCGACGGCCGGGCCGTTGACTGCGGCAATCGTGGGCAGCTCGCTCCGAGCGATGCGCAGGAACCCTTCGTAGATGCGGCCGAGGCCCTCCTCCGTGGCGTTGACGAGGTTGTCGAGGCGGGCGCCGGCACAGAACGCGGGCGCGGCGCCCGTGACCACGAGTGCCCCGACGGCAGGATTGCCCTCGATCTCGTCCATCGCAGTGAGGATGTCGGCGACCATCTCGTCGGTGAGGATGTTGCGCTCGGCGGGGTTGTTGAGGGTGAGGGTGGCGACACCCTCGGAAACGGAGACGATGACCTGCGACATAGGTGAAGGAGCGTAGTTTGGCGAGCGTGTCGGACCCAGTGCTGTACGAGGTGAGCGAGCGCATCGCCACCATCACCCTCAACCGCCCCGAGGCCCGCAACGCCCTCTCCACCGAGGTCATGCGCCTGCTGCCGCGACGACTGTGGGAGGCGGATGCCGACGACGGTGTCGACGTCGTGATCCTCACGGGAGCCGACCCCGCGTTCTGCGCCGGTGTCGACCTGCGCGAACTGGCCAGCGGAGAAGGCCTCATTCGCGCCGGCCGCGACGTCGCGGACCCCGACCAGCGCGGGCCCTTCCCACCCATCACCAAGCCGCTCATCGGGGCGATCAACGGGGTGGCCGTCACCGGCGGCTTCGAGTTGGCGCTGAACTGCGACTTCCTCGTGGCCAGCAATCTGGCCAAGTTCGGCGATACCCACAGCCGCGTCGGCATCATGCCCGGCTGGGGGCTCACCGTGCTGTTGTCCGCCGCGATCGGGGTGCGCCGAGCGCGCGAGATGAGCTTCACCGGCAACTTCATGGCCGCTGACGAAGCGCTGCACTGCGGATTGGTGAACCACGTCGTCGCCCACGCCGAGCTGCTGCCCTTCACCCGCCGTCTCGCGCTCGACATCATCGGCAACGACCAAGCCGGCGTGCGTGAGATCCGAGCCACCTACGCCGGGGTCACCGCCAACGAATCGGGTTGGGAGATCGAGCGACGCACCTCGGCGCGCTGGCAGCGCGAGATGTTCACCCCGGAGAAGGTCGCCGAACGTCGCGCGGCGATCCAGGAGCGCGGGCGGACTCAGTAGTTCACGTGACCCCTTTCACCTGGCACGACTGGCCAACAGAGGCGTTCCGAAGGGAGTACGCTGCGAACGGATAGTTCATCCGTTCACTACCCATTGACTCCAAGGGGGAGACAGATATGCGCAAGAGCAAGCGTTTCGCTGCAATTGCACTCGTCGCCACGTTCGGCCTCGTTGCCGCAGCGTGCGGCGACGACAAGAAGGACACCACCGGCACGACGACGCCCGCCAGCACGGGTTCCACGGTTCCCGGCACCACCGGCGCCCCGGGCACCACCACGCCGGCGTGCCCCGAGCCCATCACCTTCTCGGGCGACACCGAGAACGTCAAGGTCGGTCTGGCATTCGACACGGGCGGCCGCGGTGACGGTACGTTCAACGACTCCGCCGGTCGCGGCGCCGACCAGGCCGTCGCCGACCTCGGCGTGACGGTCGACGAGATCGACGCCTCCACTCCCGACGACCGTCAGCCGAACCTCGAGACCCTGACCGGCAACGGCAACAACCCGGTCATCGCCGTGGGCTTCGCCTTCGGTGACGGCCTCGCTGCTGTCGCCACGGCCAACCCCGAGACCAGCTACGCGATCGTCGACGGCTTCATCGCCTGCGCCCCGGGCAACGTGACCTTCCTCGGCTTCGCCGAGCACGAGGGTTCGTTCCTCGTCGGCGCCGCTGCGGCGCTGAAGAGCGAGTCGGCGCACATCGGCTTCATCGGTGGCCAGGAGATCGACCTCATCAAGAAGTTCGAGGCCGGCTATACCGCTGGTGCGAAGTACGTCAACCCGGACATCGTCGTCGAGGTGCAGTACCTCGGCGCCGCCGGTGACGACACCGCGTGGGGCTCGCCCGACGAGGCCAAGCAGATCGCCAACGGCTGGTACGCCGATGGCGTTGACGTGATCTACACCGCCGCCGGCGGTTCGGGTCAGGGCACGATCGAGGCCGCCGTCGAGAGCGACGCGTGGGCGATCGGCGTCGACAGCGACCAGTACCTCACCGCGACCCCGGACCAGCAGGCGCACATCCTCACCTCGATGCTGAAGCGCGTCGATGTGGCGGTGTTCGAGACGGTCAAGGCCGCCCAGGACGGCACCCTCGCGGGTGGCTTCGCGACGTACGACCTCAAGGTCGACGGCGTGGGCTACTCCACCTCGGGTGGCTACCTCGACGACATCGTGGCTCAGCTCGAAGAGATCAAGGCCGCGATCATCAGCGGCGAGATCACGGTGCCCACCGCTCCCTGATCCTCAGGGTCGGATCACCTGATCCACTGTGAACATGACGAGAGCCCGGGGGTCCGCCCCCGGGCTCTCTGCTATAACGGAGCACGCGTCGAGAGGGGAACCATGTCAGCCGACACCGACACGCTGGCCGTCCAATTGATCGGGATCGAGAAACGCTTCCCGGGCGTCATCGCCAACCACGACGTGAACCTCAACGTCCGTGCGGGCACGATCCACGCGATCGTGGGCGAGAACGGGGCCGGCAAGTCCACCCTGATGAAGACGCTGTACGGCATGCACCAGCCCGAGGCCGGCACCATCGTGGTCAACGGCCATGAGCTGCGCTTCCGTTCGCCCAGCGATGCCATCGCGGCCGGGATCGGCATGGTGCACCAGCACTTCATGCTCGCCGACAACCTCACCGTCCTCGAGAACATCGTCCTCGGGGCCGAGCCGACGTCGCGCGGCATCCTGCGCCTCACCAAGGCTCGCGAGCGGCTGCGCGAGCTGATGGCATCCACCGGCACCCATGTCGACCTCGACAGCCCGGTCTCCGAGCTGGGTGTGGGCCAGCGCCAGCGGGTGGAGATCCTCAAGGTGCTGTTCCGCGGCGCTCGCATCCTCATCCTCGACGAGCCCACCTCGGTGCTGGTGCCCCAGGAGGTCGACGAGTTGTTCGCCAACCTGCACCAGCTCGTCGCCGAGGGCGCCACGATCATCTTCATCTCGCACAAGCTCGACGAGGTGCTCACCGTCTCCGACGACATCACGGTCATCCGCGCCGGCACGACCGTCGCCGAGGTGAAGCCGGCCGACGTCAACCGCTCGATCCTCGGCCAGTTGATGGTCGGCAGCGAGCTGCCCTCGCCCCACGGCCGCACCAGCGCCATCGGCGACAAGGTGCAGCTGGAGTCCCGCGGACTCACCTACCGGGCGCAGAGCGGCCGCACGCTGGTCGACGACGCGACGTTCGAGGTGAATGCCGGCGAGGTCGTCGGCATCGCCGGCGTCGAGGGCAACGGCCAGTTCGAGCTGTGCCAGATGCTCCTGGGGTTGATGCGGCCCGCCGCGGGCACCGTGCACCTCGAGGGCGCCGACGTCACCAACCACTCCACCCAGTACCGCATCGAGCACGGCCTGTCGTACATCCCCTTCGACCGCCACCGTGAGGGCCTGTGGCTCACGGCGCCGCTGTGGGAGAACACCCTGCTCGGCCGCGACGGCAACCCCGAGTTCCTGGCCGGCCCGTTCGTCGCCAACTCGAAGGTGAAGGCCGACGCCCGCCAGGTGATCGCCGACTTCGATGTGCGCACCCCCAGCGAGACGGTGCCGGCGTTCGCCCTCTCCGGCGGCAACCAGCAGAAGCTGCTGGTCGGGCGCGAGCTGGCCAGCGCGCCGCAGGTGCTGATCGCTGCCCACCCCACGAGAGGGGTGGACATCGGCGCCCAGGCCTCCATCTGGGACAAGCTGAGAGTCGCCCGTGATGCAGGGTTGGCGGTGCTGCTCGTCTCTGCCGATCTCGAAGAAGTGATCGGTCTCAGCGACCGGATCCTGGTGATGTTCGACGGGCGGATCACCGCCCAACTCCCCCCGAGCGAGGCAACGCCCGAGCTGCTCGGTGAGTACATGACCGGTGGGCACCAGGAGGTGGCGTGATGCCGGCAACGAGTTGGATGGATCGGGCGACCGACAGCCTCAAACACATCGCCAACCCCGCGCCCGGCCAGAACCGGCGCCAGACGTTGACCACCCTGGCCAGCTCGCTGTTCGCGATCGTGCTCGCACTCGCGATCGGCTCGGCGCTGCTCGCCATCTTCGGCAAGGACTGGAAGGCGCTCTTCGAGAAGATGGGCGAGAACCTCTCCGACTCGACGAAGCTCATCAACGCCCTACGCGAGGCCACCCCGCTGATGATGTCGGCCGTGGCCGTTGCGATCGGGTTCAAGATGAACCTGTTCAACATCGGTGTCGAGGGCCAGTGGTTGATGGGTGCCTTCTTCGGCGCCGTCGTCGGCGCCCAGCTCCACCTGCCGGCGCCGCTGCACGTCGCGGTGATCTTCATCGTCGCGATGGCCGCCGGTGCCTTCTGGGCCGCCATCGCCGGTGTCCTCAAGGTCACCCGCGGCGTCAACGAGGTGATCGCCACGATCATGCTCAACGCACTGGTGAACAACCTGCTGCAGTTCCTGTTCGACGAGTACTTCCGTTACACCAAGCCGGGCGGCACGCTCGACGTGAAGACCAAGCCGATCCCCAAGTCCGGTTGGCTGCCCGACATCGTGACCGGCCGCCTCAGCAGTGCTTTCATCCTCGCGTTGGCGATCGTCTTCCTCTACTGGCTGGTCGTGTTCAAGAGCCGCTTCGGCTTCCGCCTGCGGGCGTCCGGTGGCAATGCCACGGCGGCCGCCACCGGCGGTATCAACTCCAAGCGGCTGATCGTGATCTCGATGATCCTCTCGGGCGCCGTCGGTGGCCTCGTCGGCATGGACTACATCCTCGCCCAACCGTCACACGCCTGGGGGCCGAGCCACACCACGGGGTACGGCTTCGACGGCATCTCGGTGGCGCTGCTCGGTCGCAACCACCCGCTCGGCATCCTCGTCTCTGCACTCCTCTTCGGCTTCCTCGACACCCTCGTCGGGCCGCTGCAGCTGGCCAAGCTGCCGTCGGCGGTCATCCCCGTGATCAAGGCGGTCATCCTGCTCAGCGTGGTGATCGTCAATGAGGTCGTGAGCGTCCGAATGGCCAAGCGCACGGCCGAACGCGCCGCCGCCGAACTCGAACTGGCAGGAGCCGCAGGATGAGCGCCACCCTCACCGACACCCCGAAGGCGCCGGCCACCACGAGCCCGTTGATGCGGGCACTCGCCAGCCGGCGCACCCTGCTGATCATCGGGTTCCTGTTCATCGTGATGTCGTTCATCAGGGCCAACGTCGGGGATGCGCGGAAGCTGTCTGCTTCGTTCACGGTGTTCACCACCCTCGAATTCACGATGCCGATCCTCCTGGCCGGCCTTGCCGGCCTGTGGGCGGAGCGCGTGGGCGTGGTGAACATCGGCATCGAGGGCATGATGATCTTCGGCACCTGGTTCGGCGCCGTCGGTGCTTGGAAGTGGGGCCCGTGGGTGGGCCTCCTCCTCGCCATGGTCGGTGGCGCCCTCGGCGGCCTCATCCATGCCGTCGCCACCGTCACCTTCAACGTCAACCACATCATCTCCGGTGTCGCCATCAACCTCTTGGCGTTCGGCGCGATGCGGTTCCTGTCGGAGGTGTGGTGGGGCACGGGTGCCCACAATGTGCCCCAAGGTGCCGGCATCAGCCAGTCGCCGCAGCAGAGCTCTGCCTTGCCACGCTTCGACTTCCTGTTTCTCTCGGGCGGCCATGTCGGCTCGTGGAAGAGTCCTGACATACTCGGCTGGCTGGAGAAGCGCGGCTGGCCGGTCATCGGCGACGCGGCCTCGATCGTGCGCGGGTTCACCTGGCATGTCTCGGCCGGCACGATCATCGCGCTCGCGCTGGTGCCGATCACCGCGTGGGTGCTGTGGCGTACCCGCTTCGGCCTTCGCGTGCGTTCCTCGGGCGAGTCCCCGGAGTCGGCTGAGACGCTCGGCGTCAAGGTGCTCGCCCTGCGGTACAAGGGCCTGATGATCAGCGGCGCGTTCGCCGGCCTCGGTGGCGGCTATCTGTCGATCGTGGCCTCCTCCTACTACCGCGAGCGCCAGACGGCGAACAAGGGCTTCATCGGCCTGGCGACGATGATCGGTGGCAACTGGCGGCCCACGGGCGTACTGGCCAGCAGCTTCCTGTTCGGCTTCCCCGAAGCACTCAACCGTGTCGGGCGCGACGCACTCCCCCACCTGTTCCTGTTCGGGGCGATCGTCTGCATCGCGTGGGTGCTGGTGTCCGTGCTGCGCAAGCGGTGGATCGCCGCCGGCATCGGTGTTCCGCTCACCGTGCTGTTGTTCATCATGTGGGTTCGGATCGACGCGATCCCCGAATCGCTCACCACCGGTGTGCCGTACCTGCTGACGCTCATCGTGCTCGCGCTGGCCAGCGCCCGGCTGCGCCCGCCCGCCCACGCCGGCATGCCGTACCGACCAGGCGAGAGCCACTGATCGCGCACGCCTCATGAGCGGCCCCCTCGCCGATGTGAGGGTGCTCGACCTCACGGCCGTGGTGATGGGTCCGTTCGCGACCCAGATCCTCGGCGACCTCGGCGCTGAGGTGATCACCGTCGAGGACGTGAAGGGCGACACCAACCGCACGATGGGCCTCGGCCCGCATCCACAGTTCTCGGGCGTTTCGCTCAACCTGCTGCGCAACAAGCGCAACATCTCGTTGAACCTGCGCCACCCCGACGGGCGCGAGGCGTGCCTACGCCTGGCGGCGCAGGCCGACATCCTCATCACCAACCTGCGCCCCGGCTCGCTGGCCCGCCTGGGGCTGGACTTCGAGTCGGTGCGAGCTCGGTCGCCGAGGATCATCTACTGCCAGGCGCAGGGCTGGCCCACCGACTCGGCCGACGCCGACCAGCCCGCCTACGACGACGTCGTGCAGTCGGCCGCGGGCATGGCCGCCCTGTTCGAGCTGCGCGACGGCGAGCCGCGGATCGCGCCGACGATCATGGCCGACAAGCTGTCGGGGCTGACGATCGTGTACGGCGTGCTCGCCGCGCTGCACCACCGCGACCGCACGGGCGAGGGCCAGCGGCTGGAGGTGCCGATGGTGGAGGCGATGCGAGCGTTCGTTCTCGCCGAGCACGCCTCTGCGGCGGTCCAGGTGCCACCCCAGGCCCCCGCCGGGCTGCCACGAGTGTTGCTGCCCGACCGCCGTCCCCAACGCACCAAGGACGGCTGGATCCATGTGCTGCCCTACAGCGACAAGAACTACCGCGACCTGTTCGCCGCGGTCGGCCGCCACGCTCACGAGGACGAGCGACTCAGCACCCGCTGGGCCCGCCTGGAGAACGCCCGCGAGCTCTACGCCGAGGTGGCCGAGCTGATGCTCACCCGCACCACCGCCGAGTGGCTGGAGTACTGCCGCGAGCGCGACATCCCCGCTGGCCCCGTGCGCTCGCTCGACGACCTCGTGTCCGAGTTGCCGATCGCCGAGCACCCCGTCGCCGGCCCCTACCGCGTGATCAACCCGGCCGTCCGCTTCGACACCACCCCGGCCGGCCTGCACCGCCATGCGCCCCTCATCGGCGAGCACGGCGACGAGGTGCTGGGCGAGGTGGGGTATTCGGCGGCCGAGATCGCCGCGTTGCGTGCTGCCGGCGTGCTGCGCTCGGTCGACGCCGACCACCCCGCCCTGTCGTAACCAAGTCGGCGTTCAGGCGGGCCCTGGCCCCAACTCAACGCCAACTTGGGTTCTCCGTCCAGCAAGTTGGCGTTCAGGCGGGCCGGGAGCCCGGCGCAGCGCCAACTTGGGGTGAGGGCAGTTCGGCGACGGCCTGCACTTCGATGCCGCCCCGCGGGCGCTGCGTCAGCGTGACCTTCACCGAACGAGGCTTCGCCGACAGCATGATCTCGGCGGCGATCTCGGCGGCGAGCGCCTCGGCGAACACGGCGCGGTCGCGGAAGCTCCACAGGTACAGCTTGAGGCTCTTGGATTCCACGCACCACTGGTCGGGCACGTACTCGATCACGACCGTGGAGAGGTCGGGCTGCTGGGTGACCGGGCACATGGAGTTGAGTTCGTCGTTGGTGAACTTCACCAGCGTCACGTGGGCCGGCGACGGGAACACCTCGACGTGTTCCACCGCGTGACGCACGGTGCTGCCGAGGATCGTGAGCTGCGGAGTCTCGTCCATGACGCCCCAGCCTACGCTGGCACCCATGGACATCCGATCGCTGCCCAAGGTGCTGCTACACGACCATCTTGACGGCGGCCTGCGCCCCCAGACCGTGATCGAACTGGCCGACGAGTACGGCTACAAGAACCTCCCGTCGCACGACGTGGGCGAGCTGGCGAGCTGGTTCAACCGTGGCGCCAAGCGCAACGACCTGGTGCTGTACTTGGAGACGTTCGCCCACACCGTTGGGGTGATGCAGCACCGCGATGCCATCGAGCGGGTGAGCTACGAATGCGCGGTCGACCTCGCCGCCGACGGAGTGGTGTACGCCGAAGTGCGCATGGCGCCCGAGCTGTGCACCGAGCGGGGCTTGTCGCTCGATGATGTCGTGGAGGCGATCCTGTCCGGCTTCGAGCGCGGCAGCAAGGGCACGGACCTCACGATTTACCTCATCTGCTCGGCGATGCGCACGGCGGCGCACAGCCGCCAGATCGCGGAACTCGCCGTGCGCTGGCGGGACAAGGGCTGCGTGGGTTTCGACATCGCCGGCGCCGAGGCCGGCTACCCGCCCACCCGCCACCTCGACGCGTTCGAGTACGTGCGCCGCGAGAACTTCCACATCACGATCCACGCCGGCGAGGCGTTCGGCCTGCCGAGCATCTGGGAGGCCGTACAGTTCTGCGGCGCGGAACGCCTCGGCCACGGGGTGCGCATCGTCGACGACATCACCGGCCCGCCCGGCGAGGAGCAGCTCGGCCGCCTGGCCACGTTCGTGCGCGACCGCCGCATCCCGCTGGAGCTGTGCCCCACCAGCAATGTCGGCACGGGGGTGTGTGCGAGCATCGCCGACCACCCGATCGGCATGCTGCGCCGCCTGCGCTTCCGCGTCACGATCAGCACCGACAACCGGCTGATGAGCGCGACCTCGATGACCAAGGAGATGGAGCAGGTGCGCGATGCGTTCGGGTGGGGCCTCGACGACTTCGAGTGGCTCACGATCAATGCGATGAAGAGCGCGTTCGCCCCCTTCCCCGAGCGCTTGCAGATCATCAACGGCATCATCAAGCCGCGCTACGCCCAGGCCCGCTCTGGCACACTCTGATCATGGCTGTCGCACTTCACGTCGTTGACCATCCGCTCATCGCCGACTCGCTGACGAGGGTCCGCGACAAGGACACCCCGAACGCGCTGTTCCGCCAGGAGCTCGAGCGCATCGGGACGCTGTTGATGGCCGAGGCCACCCGCGGCCTGCCCACCCATGCCGTGAGGGTGCAGACACCTCTCACGGAAACGCTCGGGCGCCAGCTCGACAGCCAGCCGATCGTGGTGCCCGTGCTGCGCGCCGGCCTCGGGTTCCTCGGCGCCGCACAGGATCTGCTGCCCAACGCCGACGTCGGCTTCATCGGCGTCGCGCGTGACGAGAACACCCACCTGCCCAAGCCGTACGTCAACAAGCTGCCCGAGAGCCTTGCCGGTCGGCAATGCATCGTGCTCGACCCGATGCTCGCCACCGGCGGCTCGCTGGCCCACACCGTGCAGTTGCTGCTCGAGCGCGGCGCCACGGGCACCATCATCGTCGTCTGCGTGCTCGCGGCCCCCGAGGGCATCGAGTTGCTACGCGAGATCGACGCCGACCTCGCCGTCTACACCGCGTCGCTCGACGAGCGCCTCACCGACACTGCCTTCATCTGGCCCGGCCTCGGTGACGCCGGTGACCGCCAATTCGGGTCACCGGCGTAACCGATCGAGCCGTCTAGGCGAGCGTCATGTTCGGTTCGCCGTTGGCGTTCAGCCCGGTGCCGCGGTTGCACACACCGCCGCGGATGGTGCCACCGTTGTACGCCTGACGCACACAGTTGCGGATCGCCTTCTCACCCCACCAGTTGGGGTGCAGGCTCTCCTGCACGTAGTAAGGGCCGAACACGGTGCTGAGCGTGCGGATCTGGGCGACCCACTCGGTGCTGTCGCTCGCGCCGGCGACGGTCCAGTTGGCCCGGCCACTGTTCTCCATCAGGTTCACTGTGTTCTCGCACAGGCGTCGGCCGTTGAACGCAGCCGCCAGGTCGAGCACGACGATGTTGCCGCTGCCATTGGCCGCAGTGGCCGCGCCCTTCACCGAGTTGTTGATCTTCACCAGCGCCGTGCTGTTGGCCCAGTTCGCGTCGGCGTTCCAGAAGCCGCAGCCACCAGTGCTCTGACGGGTGTAGCCCGACTCGCTGTACCGGAAGCCCGAGCCATTGGGGACGGGCGAGGGGTACGTCTGCACGACGATCTTGTACTGCGCGGTCGTGTAGCCGGCGTTGGCCATCGCCGACTTGATGTTGTTGATCGAGCCGATGATCGCGTTCGTCTGATTCGTGATATTGGCGGCGGTGAAGTTGGCCGTCACCGAACTGTCGTCGTTGCAGTAGTTCTTCCACCACGACGGCGAGGTGAGAAAGTCGAGGACACAACTCTGGATGATGTCGGCGAACCCATAGTTGTTACCGCCGATGGAGAGCTGGATCATCTTCACGTTGTGCGTGGCGGCAAACGTCTGCAGCATCAGCGCCTGACCCTGGTTGCCGCCGCTGTTGTAGAAATCGATGCCCGGCTTGAAGTAACCGTCGCTGCTGGTGAACGTGCTCGTCCTGGCACCCGAGCAAGCGAGGTTGAGGCTGTTCACCCCACCACCGATGTGGATCTCCGCGGCGGTGCTGCGGTGGCAGCGGTTGATCGTCTCGGCAGTGTGCGTCGCGTTGTCGTAGTACGCCGCCGCTCCGCCGGCATCGACACTGGCGGAACTGTTGTTGCTGTTACCGGCCCAGCGGCCGCCCTCACCGGAGATGTACGAATCACCGAGGCTCACCACCCACGGCGTGCCCACCCCCGGACCATCGGCCAACACCGTCTGTGTCGCGGCCACGACCGGAACGAACACCGTTCCCGCCATCATCGCGATTGCGATTCCCACCTTGCGCATGAACTGACCCCCAGATAGTCGGTCTACGTGACGCCGGTCACTCTAGTTACTCGCGAGTAGCTCTGCGAACGACTCCAGGAGTTCGGTCGGGTCGCAGCCGATTCCCTCGCCATACAGCTTCACCTTCGGCTCGGTGCCGCTCGGGCGCACCTGCAGGCGCACGGTGTCGCCGAGCATCAGGCGGAGCAGGCCCGCCTCTTCGAACCACTCCACATGGGTGACCGCCTGACCGCCGACGGTCGTGGGTGGGTTGGCGCGCAGGCGCGCCACCGCGGCGGCGCCGTCCGCTGGGGCCATCTTCACCGACTTCTCGGCCATCACGTGGCTGCCGTAGGTGTCGGCGATCGCGTCGAGCCGCTGCTGCAAGGTCACACCGTCAGCGGCCGCGACGGCGGCGACCTCGGCGAGCAACACCGCGGCGGTGATGCCGTCCTTGTCGAGCGGTTGGCCGCACACGAGGTAACCGAGCGCCTGCTCATAGCCGAACATGAAGCGCAGCTCGGGGTGCGCGAGCGCAGTGTGCCCGATCCACTTGAAGCCCGTATAGGTCTCCAGGCAGGCCACCCCATAGGCGCGGGCCATCGCGCCGAGCAGGCTGGACGACACGAGTGTGGTGACCACCAGCCGGTCGTCGCCGCTCGTATTGGCGAGGATGTGATCGGCGAGCAACCACCCGATCTCGTCGCCGCCGAGCTTGCGCCACGAACCGTCAGCGGTGGGGATCGCCGCGCCGAGGCGATCGGCGTCCGGGTCGTTCGCCACCGCGAGTGCCGCGCCACTCGACGCCGCGAGCGCGAGCACGAGATCCATCGCCCCCGGCTCCTCCGGGTTGGGGAACGGCACCGTCGGGAACATGCCATCGGGTTGTTGCTGCTGCGCCACCACAGAGGGAGCGGGCAGCCCGGCACGCTCGAACGCGGCCAGCGCGGTTGCCCCGCCAACGCCGTGCATCGCGGTATACGCCACCGCCACGCCGGGCACGTCCGGACGCAGCCGCACCATCGGCACGGAAGCCAGGTAGGCCTCGACCTCGGCGTCGCCCAGTCGCTCGATGAGCGGGTGGTCGGCCGGAGCCAGCGTCACCGCACATGTGTCGACGAGGTCGATGCACGCGGAGATGTCGGTGTCGGCCGGGGGCACGATCTGCGAGCCGGTGCCGAGGTACACCTTGTAGCCGTTGTCCGCCGCCGGGTTGTGGGAGGCGGTCACCATCACGCCGGCGGCCGCGCCGACAGTGGTGATGTTCCAGGCCAGCACCGGCGTGGGCACCTGACGGTCGAACAGCAGCGCCCTCACGCCCTTGGCCGCGCACACCCGAGCAGTATCGAGCGCGAACACATCGCTCTTGCGGCGGGCGTCGTGGCCGATGATCACTCCACGATTGGCAACATCGGGCACGTTGGCGAGCAGGTAGTCGACGAGCCCGGCCGCGGCCTGCTGCACCACGAGCCGGTTCATCCGCAGCGGGCCGGCACCCACCGCGGCGCGCAGCCCGGCGGTGCCGAACTGGAGGCGACCGGCGAAACGCTCGGCGATCTCGTCGGCCGGGCCGGCGAGCAGCGCCCTCAGCTCCTCGCGCATGTCGGCGTCGGGCTCTGCTGCGAGCCACTGCTGCGCCGTCACCAGTACATCCTTGCTCACAACAGGCTCCTCAGTTCCAGCAGCGGCCGTGGGCCCACGTGTGAGATCACCTCAGCGGCGGCGATCGCACCCAGGCGAGCGCACTCCAGCAGGGGCAGGTCGCGGGTGTAGCCGTACAGGAACCCGGCGGCAAACAGGTCGCCCGCGCCTGTGGTGTCGAGCACCTGATCCACCGTGTGCGCGGGCGCGGTGAACACCTCGTGGTGCGAGATCACGTACGAGCCCGCGGCGCCCATCGTGATGACGGCCAGATCACAGTCGCGGCGCACGCATTCGATGGCTTCCGGGAAGGACTCCACCTCGTAGAGCGACTTCAACTCCAACTCGTTGCCGAACAGGATGTCGACCTCGTCGGTGACGAGCGAGCGGAAGTCGGCACGGTGGCGATCGACACAGAACGAATCGCTGAGCGTGAGCGACACCTTGCGGCCGTTGGCGTGGGCGATCGACGCAGCGAGGCGGAACGCTTGCTTCGCCTCGGGCCGGTCGTAGAGATAGCCCTCCATGTAGAGCACCTTGCCCTGGGCCACCGCGGCCTGGTCGATGTCGGTGGGGCAGAGCAGCGACGACACGCCGAGGTAGGTGTTCATCGTCCGCTCCGCGTCAGGGGTGACGACGATGATGCAGCGCCCGGTGGGCGTCTCGGCATCGGGCCGCCCGGGGCGGAACTGCACGCCCACGGCGCGCAGGTCGTGGCCGAAGACATCGCCCAGTTCGTCGTCGCTGACCTTGCCGATGTAGGCCGCCTTGCCGCCGAAGGAGGCCACGCCGGTCATCGTGTTGGCCGCGGAACCGCCGCTCATCTCCACCGCCGTCCCGAGCGCCTTGTAGAGGTGGAGGGCGCGATCGGTGTCGATCAGGGTCATTGACCCCTTCACGAGTTCGTGCTCGTGGATGAACCGGTCGTCGGCGTGGCTGATGACATCGACGAGGGCGTTGCCGACCCCTACGACGTCGTAAACCGCCGGCTGTTGATGGGCCGTTGACACGGCCTCTCAGGCTATCGGTTGACGGCCACAGGATCCCGCTCCGCGCCGTTACGCTCCTCTCGTGAATCCGTATCGCCTGCCCCGTTCGGTCGTTCCCCACCGCTACACGCTGGCGCTCGAGCCCGACATGGCCGGCGCGACCTTCCTCGGACACGTCATCATCGACGTCAACGTCAACGAGCCCGTCGGGCAGATCGTCCTGAACGCGATCGAACTCGACGTCAGCGAGGTGAAGGTCGGCGGCAACCCAACCACGTTCACGCTCGACGAAGCCACCGAGCGCTTGTCGATCGAGGTCGCCCACGAGCCGGGCACGACCTCGATCGAGGTCACGTTCACCGGCATCCTCAACGACAAGCTGCGCGGCTGGTACCGCAGCACGTTCACCGATCCGGCAGGCAACCAGCAGGTCATCGCCACGAGCCAGATGCAGGCCACCGACTGCCGCCGCGCGTTCCCGTGCTTCGACGAGCCCGACTTCAAGGCGGTGTTCGACATCACCCTGATCGTCGAGCCCCATCTGTTGGCCGTCAGCAACGCCCCCGAGGCCGAGCGCATCACGCAGCCGAATGGCAAGATCGCAGTGCGCTTCGCCGAGACGATGCCGATGAGCACCTACCTCGTCGCCGTCGTGGTGGGCCCGCTGGAGGCCACCCCCGCCGTGATGGTGCCCCGCCTCGACGATCCCGAGCACCCGATCGCCTTGCGCATCATCCACGTGCCCGGCAAGGGCCACCTCACCGCGTTCGGCCTCGACGTGGGCGAGTTCGCGCTCACCTGGTTCCAGAAGTACTACGGCATCGCCTACCCGACGGAGAAGTGCGACATGCTCGCCCTCCCCGACTTCGCCGCCGGTGCGATGGAGAACCTCGGCTGCATCACCTACCGCGAGAGCCTGCTACTCGCCGATCCCGCCGCCTCCACCCAGGTGGAGCTGCAGAACCTGGCCGACGTCATCACCCACGAGCTCGCGCACATGTGGTTCGGCGACCTGGTGACCATGAAGTGGTGGAACGGCATCTGGCTCAACGAGGCCTTCGCCACGTTCATGGAGGTCGCGTGCTGCGACGAGTACCGGCCCGACTGGAAGCGGTGGGCCTCATTCAGCCTCGAGCGCAGCGCTGCGTTCGAGGTCGACTCGCTGGCCAGCACCCGCACCGTCGAGTTCCCGGTGGAGGCCCCGGCCGACTGCGACGGGATGTTCGACGTGTTGACGTACCAGAAGGGCGGCTCGCTGCTGCGCATGCTCGAGCAGTACCTGGGTGCAGAGGGGTTTCAGGATGGCGTCAGCCACTACCTCTCCACCCATGAGTACGGCAACACCGAGACCAGCGACCTCTGGGACCGTATCGAGGAGAGCAACCCCGCCACTCCCGTGCGCGCCCTGATGGACAGCTGGATCTGGCAGGCCGGGTACCCGCTCGTGTCGGCCCGCCTCGACGGCACCCAACTCGTGCTCTCGCAACAGCGCTTCGCCTTCGGCGACACCGACGACCCCACCGTGTTCGTCGTACCCGTGCACCTGCTCATCAACGGTGAGGCGAGCAAAGTGTTGCTCGACGGCGCCGACCTGCGTGTCGAACTTTCGAGCACGGAGAGCACCGTCGTCGTCAACGCCGGCGGCCACGGCTACTTCCGTGTTGCTTACGACGCCACCCTGCGCGCCCGCTTGCTCGGTTCGGCCCTGCCGATGCTCACCGTCATCGACCGCTACAACCTCGTCGACGACGCGTGGAACGAGGTCGTCGCCGGCCGCCTTGCCGCCGCCGACTTCCTCACGTTCGCGGAGGGCTTCGCCGGCGATCGCGAGCTTGCTGTGTGGCAGGCCATCGCGATCGGCCTGCGCAGCATCGGCCGGCTCGTGGAGGGCGACGCACTGGAGGCCTTCCGCACTCGCGTCACCGCGTTGGTGGGCCCCGCGCTGGCCGATTTGGGCTGGCAGCCAGCGGCGGGCGAGTCCGACCTCACCGCCAAGCTGCGCGGCCTGCACGTGGGCCTGCTCGCCGTGCTCGGCAACGACACGGATGCCCAGCAGCGCTGCCGCGACCTCGTGGGCACCGCCACCGACCCCGAACTCGTCGCCGCGGCCACCAACGCGATCGCAGCGGTCGGCACCGACGCCGACTACGACCACTACCTCGAGCGCTTCCGCAACCCCACCACACCGCAGGAAGAGCTGCGCTACATGTACGCGCTCGCCGAGTTCCCCACACGCGACCAGATCGACCGCACGATCGCGCTTGCATGGTCGGGCGAGGTGCGCACCCAGAACGCACCGTTCCTGCTCAACCGCTGCATCGCCAACCGCTGGAACGGCGAGCACGCCTGGCAGGAAGTGCGCAAGCACTGGGACGATGCGAACGAGAAGTTCCCGAACAACACCATCGTGCGCATGATCGACACGGTGAAGCTGCTCACCACCCCCACCGTGGTGGCGGACGTGCAGAGCTTCTTCTCCGAGCACCCGATCCCGCAGGCGGCCAAGACGCTCGACCAGGTGCTCGAACGTCAGCGCACCAACGCCGCGCTCGCCGCCCGCGAGGCAGAGCGCCTCAGCGCGGCACTGCGAGGCTGAGCCGCTCGAACAGGTCGGGCACCACGCCCGTCCAGTCGAGTTCGCGCTCGATGCGCTCGGCGAGCGCCTTCGACGCGGCCAGCTCGCCATGGGCTACGAATACCCCGCTCGGCTCGCGCGATGCAGTCTCCAGCCAGTTCATCAACTCGTCGCTGTCGGCATGCACGGAGAAGCCGGTGAGGTCGCACATCTCGGCCCGAACGCGCACATACTGGCCGTGGATCTTCAGGCTGGTGGCGCCCTCCAGCAGTTGCCGGCCGCGGGTGCCCTCGGCCTGGAAGCCGACGAGCGCGACACTGTTGCGCGCGTCGGGCAGGAACCGGGCGAGGTGGTGCACCACCCGCCCACCGCTGGCCATGCCCGCTCCGGCGATGATCACTGCCGAGCCGTTGCGGCGGCTGACCCGCTTGCTGCCCTCGGTGTCCACCACCTCTTCCAGGTTCGGCAGGTCGAGGATGTTCTCGTGACCGCGGAACTCGGCGCGCACGTCGGCCGCTTCATCGGCCAGCGCGGCGCGGTAGATCGTGAGCCCTGCCAGCGCCATCGGGCTGTCCACATAGACCGGGATGTCGGGCAGCCGGCCCGCGGCGGCGAGGCGGCGCAGGTGGAACAGCACCACCTCGGTACGGTCGACGGCGAACGCAGGAATCACCACCACGCCGCCGCGCTCGGCGGTGCGGGCGATGACATCGGCCAACTGCTCGACGGCCTGCTCGCTGTCATGTAGCCGATCACCGTACGTGCTCTCGATCATCACCCAGTCGGCCTCGCCGATCGGCGCCGGCGGTTGCAGGAACGGGTGCTGGTTGCGGCCGAGGTCGCCGCTGGTGACGAGCGTGACCTCGCCGATGCGGATGCGGGTGGTCGCCGAGCCGAGGATGTGGCCCGCAGGCTGAAACGTCACCTCGATACCGTCGGCCGGCGTGAACGGCTCGTCGAAACCCACCGGGTGCAGCCGTTCGAGCGCCGTCCAGGCATCGTCCTCGCTGTAGAGCGCGAGGGCCGGGCTGTGGCGCGAGTAGCCCTTCTTGTTCGCGTACCCGGCTTCCTCCTCCAGCAGGCGGCCGCTGTCGGGCAGCACCACTGACATCAGTTTGCCGGTGTCGTAGGTGACGTAGGCGGGCCCGCTGAAGCCTTGCTGCACGAGCCGCGGCAGGTAGCCGCAGTGGTCGAGGTGGGCATGGGTGATGACGACCGCGTCGAGCGACGCCGGATCTACGGGGAACGGCGCCCAGTTGCGCTGGCGGAGTTCCTTCAGGCCCTGGAACAGCCCGCAGTCGAGGAGGACCCGCGACGTGCCGGTCTCGATGAGATGGCGGCTGCCGGTGACGGTACGCACGCCACCGAAGGGGGTAAGGGTTGCCACGCCCTCCAGTGAGCGCTTCGCGTCCGGAGGGGGCAAGTGCCGAACGGCCGTCTCAGGCGATCTTCTCCACGTCGAGTTCGCCGGCCGCGCTGGCCGCGCGCAGCACCTTCTTGTCGAACTTGCCGACGCTCGTCTTGGGCACCTCGGACACGAAGCTCCAGCGCTCGGGCACACAGAACTTGGCGGTGCGCTCCATCAACCAGTCACGCAGTTCGTCCGCCGTCGCCGTGGCGCCGGGCTTCAGCACGACGCACGCGAGCGGGCGTTCGTCCCAGCGGTCGTCGGGCACGCCGATGACAGCCGCCTCCAAGACCGCGGGGTGGCCCATGATCGTGTTCTCCAGGTCGACCGAGCTGACCCATTCGCCGCCGGACTTGATGACGTCCTTGGCGCGGTCGCTGATCATCACGAACCCGTTGGGCAGCACGCTGGCGACGTCGCCCGTGCGCAGCCAGCCGTCGTGGAACTTGCCCGGGTCGTTCGACTGCCCGTCGGGGTCGTAGTACGCGCCGGTGATCCACGAGCCGCGCACCTCGATCTCGCCGAGCGCCGCACCGTCCCACGGCTGCACGTCGCCGTTGTCGTCGGTGATCCGCAGTTCCACACCGGGAATCACGCGGCCGGTCTTGACCCGCCAGTCGGTCTCGGACAGGTCGCCACGATCCTTCGGTGGATGGCTGATCGCGCACACCGGGCTGGTCTCGGTCATGCCCCAGCCCTGCACGATCGGCAGGTCCCACTGCGTGCGGAAACCGTCGATGAGGCCGCGGGGCACCGCTGCGCCGCCACACATCACCAGGCGGAACGAGCTCATGTCGGTGTCGGGCGCGTTGTGCAGCAGGTCGTTGAGCACCGTCGGCACCGCGCCCGTGAGCGTGGGCCGCGTGTCGGTGATGATGCGCGCGATCGGCGCGGCTTGCAGGTACTGCTGGGGGAAGACGAGATCAGCGCCCACCATCCACGCCGCGTACGGCGTGCCCCACGCGTTGGCGTGGAACATCGGCACGATCACGAGCATGCGGTCGTCCTGGGCCAGCGCGATGTTGGCGGTGGAGGTGACCATCAGCGAGTGCATGTACGTGCTGCGGTGGCTGTACATCACACCCTTGGGGTTGCCCGTGGTGCCGCTCGTGTAGCACATCGCCGCGCCGGCATTCTCGGCCATCGCCGGGTAGGCGTAGCCCGGCTGCTCGGCGGCGAGCAGTTCGTCGTAGTCGAGCAGGCCGGCGCCGAGGCCGCTCGCGTCGCCGGGCCCCTTGACGATGATGTGGCGCACATTGGGCAACTGGTCACGCACGCGGGCGAGCAGTGGCGCGATCGAGGCATCGACGATGATCACCTGGTCGTCGGCGTGGTTGATGACGAACGCCAGCTGCTCGGGGAACAGGCGGATGTTGAGCGTGTGCAGCACCGCGCCCATGACCGGGATGGCGAGGTAGGCCTCCATATGGGTCTGGTTGTTCCACAGGAAGGTGCCGACACGATCACCCTCGCGCACCCCCAGGCGGGCCAGCGCGGCGGCCAGGCGATCGGCGCGATCGGCCACCTGCGCGAACGTGCTCTCCACGTAGCCGTCGCCGGTGAACGTGATGATCTTGCTCGTCGCGTGCACCTGCCGCCCGTACTCGAAGATCGGCTTGAGCGTGAGCTGATAGTCGTCTTGCATCGTGCTGTGGACCATGACCCGGCAGAATAGGCCACCGTGAACCAGTCCCTCGCCCCGCAGCAGACGATCGTCACCCTCGACCTGGAGGGCGTGATGGTGCCCGAGATCTGGATCGCGGTGGCCGAGCGCACCGGGATCGAGGCCTTGCGCCGCACCACCCGCGACGAGCCGGACTACGACGTGCTGATGCGCGGTCGTCTGGCCCTGCTCGCCGAGCACGGCCTGACGATGAGCACGATCGCCGATGTCATCGCCGGCCTCGCGCCGATGGAGGGCGCGAAGGCGTTCCTCGACGGGTTGCGCGCCCGCACCCAGGTGGTGATCCTCAGCGACACGTTCGAGCAGTTCGCCGCTCCGCTGATGCGTCAGCTCGGGATGCCGACGATCCTCTGTCACCAACTGATCGTGCAGAACGACCGCATCGTCGACTACGCCTTGCGCCTGCCCGACCAGAAGCGCCACGCGGTCGAGTCCTTCCGCGCCTTGAACTACCGCGTCGTGGCTGCAGGCGACTCGTACAACGATTCGGCGATGCTCGCCGCGGCGCACGCCGGCTTCTGGTTCCACGCACCCGCCGCGATTGCTGCCCAGTTCCCCCAGTTCCCCGCCACGGACACCTACGAGGAACTCACGGCCGCCATCCTCGGGGCCCTGTGATCCGCAAGCTCGTCGCCGGCACGGCCGAGGAGGAGCGCTGCCCCTCGATCGCCTGGGGCGTGCTGCAGGACGGGGTGCTCACCGACGGCGAGGCCACCGACACGGTGTACCGCATCGCCTCGATGACCAAGAGCTTCACCGCCGCGATCGTGCTGTGGCTGCGCGACGAGGGCGCCTGGTCGCTCGATGACCCGGTTGCCGGCCACGCCCGCGAACTCACCGCGGTGCGCAGCCCGGAGGGTTCTCCGCCGATCACCATCGGGCAGCTGCTCTCGATGTCGTCGGGGCTCGCCACCGACGACGCGTGGGCCGATCGCCACCTCGACATCAGCCCTGCCGAGATCGATCGCATCTACGCGGCCGGCCCCACTTTCGCCTGCCGGCCCGGCGAGGCGTACGAGTACAGCAACCTCGGCTACGCGATGCTCGGGCGGATCGTATTCCGCTCCACCGGCCGCCACCTGCAGACGCTCGTCACCCAGCGCATCCTGCAGCCGCTGGGGATGGACGACACGACCTGGGTGCAGCCCGCGCACGAGCGCTGGGCCCGCCCGCACCGGGTGCAGGACGGCCAGATCGTGCCCGACCGCGAGGATCCGCTGGGCGATGGCGAGATCGCCCCGATGGGCGGCCTGTGGACGACGGTCGCCGATCTCGCCAAGTGGGTCGCGTGGCTCGATGCGCCCGCGCCGGCGCCCGCGTTCCGCCACGAGATGCAGCGCATCCACACCTATCAAGGCATCACCGAGCTGGCCGGCCACCGCAGCCCGGCCGGCTACGGCTACGGGCTGAACGTCCGTGACGACGCGGTGCTCGGTCCGGTCGTGGCCCACTCGGGCGGCCTGCCCGGGTACGGCAGCAACATGCGCTGGGTGCGTGGCAGGGGCATCGGCGCGATTGCGTTGGCCAACGTCACCTATGCGCCCATGTCCGAGCTCACGCTGCGCATGCTCCACGTGCTGCACGAGCAGGGGCTCGTGCCCCCGGCCCCGACCCCGGAGGCTCCTCTGCTGCACGCTGCCGCCGGCCGGCTGGTGGCGTTGTTGAACGACTGGGACGACGCGGTGGCCGCCAAGTTGTTCGCCGACAACGTGGCGCTCGACGAGTCATTCGCCCGCCGCGCCGCCGCGGCGGCCAAAGTGCGCGAGCTGCACGGCCCGCTGGAGTTGGAGGCGGTGGCGCCCGACCGGGCGACGAGCGGGGTACTCACCCTGCGCGGCACCACCAGCGGCGCCACCCTCCACCTCGACGTGCAGCTCAGCCCGGAGCCGACGGCCGGGGTGCAGTGGTACGAACTACGAGGGCAATGACGTCGTCGACCACGTCGAAGTGGTGACGGTCGGCGACTTCCAGCGCGGTCGCTCCCAAGCGTTCGGCAAAGGCCCGGCTCTGTGCCTTGAACGCATCGGTGTCGTTCTCGCCCCACGCCACGAGGCTCTCCGGCCGCTGATCCGTCAGAGGCAGCAGCATCGGGCTGAACGCGGCTGCCGCGGCCTCGTCGAGCCCGAGCGGCCGATTCACCGTGGTGTGGACGAGTGGTCGCAGGTCGTACACCCCGCTGATGAGCACCACCCGGTCGATCGGCACGGGTGCGGGCGCCACGAGGGCGACCATCGCCGCCAACTGGGCCCCGGCCGAGTGTCCGACGAGCACGACGAACGACGGCCGGACGGCCTGGGCGAGTGCCGCCAGGGCGGCCCGGCACTGCTCCACCATCTGCCCGATCACTGCCCCGGGGGCCAGCGTGTACTCGATCGCTGCGTACGACCAGCCATGCGCGAGCACGTCGGGCGCCAGGTAGAGAGAGTCCGCGGCGCTGAGCGCCTGCCAATACCCCCCGTGGATGAACACCAAGAGCGGCTTTTTCGGCCCAGCATCGACGAAGAGGGCGCCCGCGCCCACCTCGCGCACCCTTGATCCGAGCGCGTTTCGGGCCACGGTGCTGCGCACCTGGTAGTCGGCAATGTGCGGCTCGGCGCTGCCGCCGGCCCGCGAACTCGGCGAGTATTCCCGCTCAAGGTCCTCGTCACCCTCCACCTGCGCAAGCGTAGGCTTGCGCCCCCTTAGGGCCATTGGTCCCACGCGGGCAGGCCGTGTGCCCCTGCCCGCTCACCCGACGCGGGGGTGTACCGTCGCAGGCGTGTTCGTGTATCGCCAGACTCCTCGTACCCGCTCCCTGCGCGTAGCCGTCGCGGCCGTCAGCCTGTTCGCCTTCGTGGCGTCGAGCTGCGGTAGCGACTCCAACGACGCCGCGAGTGCCACCACCGCCGGCTCCACCGGGGGCAGCACCGCCAGCACCACGCCCGGTGCGGCCGCTTCCACCACGGCGGTCACCATGCCCATGGGCGACATCGTCGCGACGGCGCTCACCAACCACGTCTTCACCGAGCTCGCCGGCCTCGCGGTCGACGCCGGCCTGGTGCAGGCGCTGCGCGGTGGTCCGTTCACGGTGTTCGCGCCCACCGACATGGCCTTCGACAAGCTGCCCGTTCCTGTCCTGCACGCCGTGCAGGACGCGAACGACGGTGAGCTGCTGAAGACCGTGCTGCTCCACCACGTGGTGGACGGCGCGATCAGCCCCGATCAGATGGTCGAGGGCGAGCTCACCACGCTGGCCGGCGACACGCTCACCGTCACCAAGGTCGGCGACACGTTCTACGTCGACGGCAATGCGGTCGGCCCTGGCGTCGAGGCCACCAATGGCTATGTGTACGTCATGAGCGACGTGCTGGTGCCCGCCATCGGCGACATCGTCGCCATCGCCCAGACCCTGCCCGGCTTCGAGACGCTGGTCTCGCTGGTCGTCAAGGCCGAGCTCGTCGAAACCCTGCAGGGTGCAGGCCCGTTCACCGTGTTCGCCCCCGCCGACGCGGCCTTCGAAGCCCTGCCTGCCGCCACGCTCAACGCGGTGGCGAACAACATGGCCCTACTCACCACGGTGCTCACCCACCATGTGGTCGCCGGCAAGATCACGATCGACCAGATGAAGGACGGCGACGAGCTCACCACGGTCGCCGGCGACACCCTCAAGGTCACCATCGTCGATGGTGTGGTCAACATCGACGGCAACCCGATCCTCGTCCAGAACGTGCAGGCAACCAACGGCGTCATCCACGTGATGGGTGCGGTCCTGGTCCCCGAGAGCTGAGCACGACACAGCAACGGTCTACCGGCCGGGCGTTCGCGGGCGGCGAGCGTCCGGCCGGTCCACGTTTTCTCCCGCAAGAATGGGGGGATGTGGCGTCGCGCTCTCCTCCTGGTTGTCGGCGCGATCGCCCTCGCCCCCGCCACCGCCTTTGCCGATGCCGCCGGACCCTCGGACTTCCAGAGCCGGGTGACCTCGGTGGAGCCCGCCACCCCCGAGGTGGAAGTGACAGTGGAGGGCGGCGACTCGTTCCTCATGCTGAAGGCGCGCAAGGGCTCGGTCGTGACGGTGCCCGGGTACGAGGACGAGCCGTTCCTGCGGTTCGAGGCCGACGGCACCGTGCTGGAGAACACGGCCTCGTACACCGCCATCGTGAGCCGTTCGCGCTATATGAGCGCCGACCCGCACATCGCCCACGATACGGCTCCTCGCTGGCACCAGGTGGCTGACGGCGGCGCGTACGCCTGGCACGACCACCGCATCCACTGGATGTCGCCGGGCGACCCGCCGGGCAAGCGGCCCGGCGATGTGATCCTGCGGTCACAGATCCCGATCGTCGTCGGGAGCGTGAACGTGGTGGTCACGGTCGAGTCGGTATGGCTGCCGCCGCCATCGCCCCTGCCGGCCTGGATCGGTGGGGTGGCCGGTGCGGCCCTCATTGCCGGTGCGCTGACGCTGCAGAAGCGGCAGCGGCAGCGGATGGTGGCCGGCCTGCTCGTGGTCGACCTCGCAGTGCTTGCCGTCGTGGTCGGGTGGTGGCAGTACCACTCGCTCCCGGCCGAGACCGGGCCGAGTGCGCTGTGGTTCGCGCTGCCGCTGGTGGCGCTGGCGGCGGCCGTTGCCCGGGTGGCGCTGCGCAAACCGCTCACCGGTGAGGCCCTCGCCCTGCTGGCCGGGGCCAACCTGGCCATCTGGGGCTGGCAGCGCCGCGACGACCTGGTCCGCGCCGCGCTGCCCACGAACGCACCGTGGTGGCTCGATCGGGCGGTGTCCGCCGCCGCGCTCACGGGCGGCACGGTGGTCGCCGTCGCCGCGCTCGTCGCCCTCGGAACCGCCGTGGTGGCGCCTCAGCGGCTCACTTCAGCGTCTTGATGTAGTCGACGACGGCCTGCACCTCGGTGGCGGTCAGCTGGTTCGGCGGCATCATCGGGTAACCCTTCACCTGCTGGGCCGTCGGATCGGTCATGGCACGCGCGAGGTAGGCGTCGTCGGCGATCACCGTGGTGCCGTCGATGAGCGTCACCTCGGCCATGTAGAGGCCCTTCCACGCCGGCGCCATCCCACCGCTGCCACCCGGGCCGTGACAGGCGATGCAGCCCTTGGTGTTGAAGAGGCGCTCGCCCTCGGAGTTGGCCGCACTGTCGGGGTCCGGCGCGCACGCTGCCAGAGTCGCGACCGTGGCAGCGACCCCCGCAAGTACGAGCAGCTGGAATCGCTTGGGCGTCACGGAGCAATTCTACGGGCGGCACCACCCCCTTCGGCTGCCATGCTGGGCGGCATGGAACGCCGCGCCGCTGCAGCAGACGCCCTGCGCGCCGCGGGCCGGTTCGCATGCCCGCCCGCGCTGCCGCTGGCCGACCGCCGCGACGACCTGATCGCTGCGATCCGCGACAACCAGGTGGTGATCGTTGCCGGCGAGACAGGGTCGGGCAAGAGCACCCAGCTGCCCAAGCTGTGCCTCGACCTCGGGCGCGGGGTCAGCGGGCTGATCGGTCACACCCAGCCGCGGCGGGTGGCGGCGCGCACGATCGCCGAACGCATCGCCGAGGAGATCGGCACGGAGCTGGGCACGACGATCGGTTACACCGTGCGCTTCACCGACAAGGTGGGCGAGCAGACGATGGTGAAGGTGATGACTGACGGCATCTTGCTCGCCGAGATCCAGCGCGACCGGATGCTGCGCCGCTACGACACGATCATCATCGACGAGGCCCACGAACGCAGCCTCAACATCGACTTCCTGCTCGGCTATCTCGCCCAGCTCCTGCCGAAGCGCCCCGACCTGAAGGTGATCGTCACCTCGGCCACGATCGACACCGAGCGCTTCAGCGAGCACTTCTCTGGCGCGCCGATCATCGAGGTGAGCGGACGCACCTACCCGGTGGAGCTGCGCTACCGCGAGCTCGATGAAGAGACCGACCAGGTGCAGGGCATCATCGCCGCCGTCGACGAACTCGCGCTGGAGGGCAACGGCGACGTTCTCGTGTTCCTCTCCGGCGAGCGCGAGATCCACGACACGGCCGACGCGCTGCGCCGCCATTTCGCCGACGGCGGCGGGCCACACACCGAGGTGCTGCCGTTGTATGCCCGGCTGTCGGCCGTCGAGCAGCACCGCATCTTCCAGTCGCACCGCGGGCGGCGGATCGTGCTCGCCACCAACGTCGCCGAGACGTCGCTCACCGTGCCCGGTGTGCGCTATGTGGTCGACACCGGCGCGGCGCGCATCTCGCGCTACAGCCACCGGCTGAAGGTGCAGCGTCTGCCGATCGAGGCCGTGTCGCAGGCATCGGCGAACCAGCGCGCCGGCCGTTGTGGCCGTGTCGCGCCGGGCGTGTGTATCCGCCTGTACTCGGAGGAGGAGTTCCTCGATCGGCCCGAGTACACCGAGCCCGAGATCCTGCGCACGAACCTCGCGTCGGTGATCCTGCAGATGACCGCGCTCGGGCTGGGCGACGTGTCGGCGTTCCCGTTCCTCGACCCGCCCGACCCGCGCTCGGTACGCGACGGGTACGCGCTGTTGGAGGAGTTGGGTGCTCTTACAGAGCAGCGGCTCACCCCGCTCGGCACGCGGCTGGCACGCCTGCCAATCGACCCGCGCCTGGGCCGCATGGTGCTCGAGGCCGAGCGCCACGGGTGCGTGCGCGAGGTGCTCATCATCACGGCCGCGCTGTCGATCCAGGACCCACGCGAGCGGCCAGCAGAGCACCGCGCCGCGGCTGACGAGGCCCATGCCCGCTTCATCGTGCCCGGCAGCGACTTCCTCACGCTCGTGAAGCTGTGGGATTACCTCCGCGAACAGCAAAAAGCGCTGACCGGCAACCAGTTCCGCAAGCTGTGCCGCGGCGAGTACCTCAACTACCTGCGCGTGCGTGAGTGGCACGACCTGTTCAGCCAACTGCGCCAGGTGGCCGGTGGGCTGGGGATCCGCTCCGGTACGGACGCGGGCCACCCCGACCGGGTGCACCAGGCGATGCTCGCCGGCCTGCTCTCGCATGTCGGCATGCGAGACGGCACCACCCGCGAGTACCGCGGCGCGCACGGTTCGCGGTTCATGATCGGCCGCGAGTCGGCCGCGGGCAAGGCACTGTCGAAGTGGGTGATCGCCGCCGAACTGGTGGAGACCAACCGCTTGTGGGGCCGCGTCGTCGCCGCGGTGCAACCCGAGTGGGCCGAGCAGCTGGGCGGCGCGTTGCTCCGCCACTCCTACGGCGAGCCGCGATGGGATGCCCGCCGGGGTGGGGCGGTGTGCGGCGAGACGGTCACGCTCTACGGCCTGCCGATCATCAGCAACCGCACGATCGGCTACGACCGGGTGAACCCCGGTGAGGCCCGCGAGCTGTTCATCCGCAACGCGCTCGTGGCCGGTGAGTGGACCACGAACCAGAAGTTCTACGAACGCAATCGCCGCTTCCTCGCCGATCTCGCCGGTTGGGCCGAGCGCACGCGCCGCCCCGAGGTCGTCGATGACGAGGCGATCTTCCGCTATTACGACGCACGATTGGGGCCGGAGGTGTTCACCACCCGCCACTTCGACAAGTGGTGGAAGGACGCGCGCACGGCCACGCCCGAGCTGCTGACGATGACGATGCATGATTTCGTGCGCGGCGGCGCCGGCAGCGCGCACGACTTCCCCACCGTCTGGCCCCACGCCTCCATGGATCTCCACGTGACGTATCGCTTCGACCCGGGCAACGCGCTCGACGGGGCAACCGTGCACGTTCCCCTCGCCGCGCTCAACCAGGTGACACCCGCGGGTTTCGATTGGAGCGTCCCCGGCTTCCGCGACGAACTCGTCGGTGCGCTCGTACGCAACCTGCCCAAGGAGCACCGCCGCGAGCTGGTGCCGATGAACGAGGTCGTCGACAAGGTGACGGCGCGGCTGGGCTCGCCCGCGGGGTGGGAGGACGGCACGTCGCTCGCCGCCGCCGTCGCGGCGACCGTGCACGAGTGCACCGGCGTGCGCGTGCCCGTGGCCGCATTCGACGGCGAGCGGGCACCTGGCCACCTGCGCCTGTCGTTCTCCGTCGACTCCGAGGACGGCACGCCGCTGGCCGCGGGGAAGGATCTGCTCGTGCTGCAGCGCGAGCTGTCCGCTCGCCAGCGCCTCGCCGTCGCCCAGGCCGCGCCGATCGACGAGCGCACGGGCATCATCACGTGGGACATCGGCGACCTGCCCACCGAGGTAACCACCACCCCCGGCGGCGTGACCGTGCGCGGCTATCCGGCACTGCTCGATGACGGCGACAGCGTCAGCATCCGTGTGTTCACCTCCCCCGCGCTGCAGGCCAAGGTGATGCGCGGCGGCGTGCGCCGCCTCCTCGTGCTTGCCGTGCCCGTGGGGGCGAGGGCGATCCAGCGCGAGCTCACCAACGCCGGCAAACTCGCCATCGCCCAGGTCACCACGTTCGACGCCCTGCACGACGACTGCCTCGTGGCCGCCGCCGACCAGGTGCTCGCCGAGTTCGGCACCGTGCCGTTCACTGCCGACGGTTTCGCCGCGCTCATTGCCCTCGGCCGCAACGAGCTGCCCGACCGGGCAGCGGCTGCGCTCGCGACTGCCGCCGAGGTGTGCGGCGCGACCGCTTCCGTGCGTGCCCGCTTGGGCAAGCTGGTGGCCCCCGCCGTGGCTGCCGGCGCCGATGATGCCCGCGCCCAGCTCGACCGCCTCGTGCGCCCCGGCTTCGTCGCGGCCTCCGGTGCATCGCGGTTGCGCGACCTAGTGCGCTACGTGAAGGCCATCGACCACCGCCTGGCCAAGCTGCCCGAAGACCCGCACAAGGACGCCAGTCGGTTGCGCGACATCGCCGCCCTCGAACGCCGCTACATCGCGTTCCTACGCCGTCTCCACCGCGACGAGATCACCCCCGACATCGTCGAGGTCGGCTGGCTGCTCGAAGAGCTGAGGGTTGCCACCTTCGCGCAACAACTCGGCACCGCCAAGTCCGTCAGCGTCACCCGCCTCGCGAAGGAACTCGTCGCCCTCGGCGCCTGACCACGGGACCTATGATCGGGCCGTGATCTTCATCACCGCCAAGTTCCGTGTCCTCCCTGACCACGCGGACCACTGGGCCGAGCTCACGCAGGAGTTCACCCAGGCGACCCGGAGTGAGCCTGGCAACCTGTGGTTCGAATGGTCGCGGAGTCTCGACGACCCCACTGAGTACGTGCTCGTCGAAGCCTTCCGCGACGGCGACGCGGGAGCGGCGCACGTGCAGTCCGACCACTTCAAGGCCGCCATCGCTGCGCTCCCCAAGTACCTCGTCGAGACACCGCGCATCATCAGCCAGATGGTCGACCAAGGCGACTGGTCCGAGCTCGGTGAGATGAAGGTCGGCTGAACCCGACCGCTACCGCGTACGCGCGGTGAGAGGATGGTCGCATGTCGCTGCGCCTTCGGCCTCTGATCGACGCCGATCTGGACACGTTGTTCGAGTGGGAGCGGGATCCTCTCGCTGTGCAGTTGGCCGCCTTCACTCGCGAAGACCCGTCGGATCGGAACGCATTCGACGCTCACTATCGGAAGGTCAGGAACGACGAGTCGAACGTCCTGCTCGCAGTGGAGATGGACGGGCGTTTCGTCGGCACCGTCTCCGCCTTCACGATCGAGGGCGACCGTGAGGTCTCCTACTGGATCGATCCAGCGCGTTGGCGCGAGGGCCTCGCGACGACGGCACTTGCTGCGCTGCTCGCCGTCGAGATAACGAGGCCGCTCTACGCCCGCGTCGCCGAACACAACTTGGGTTCGGCGAAGGTGCTCGAGCGAGCCGGGTTCGTACGCATCGGTGCCGAGACGTCACACGCCAACGGCCTCGGTCGCCAGATCACTGAGCACATCTACCAGCTCGCCACGTAGCCCCGCGGCGGCGACCAACCGAGAGGATTCGAAATGTACGAATACAAGATCCTGACAGACCGTGATGCCCGGTTCTCCGGGAAGTTCGACCTGGACACGCTCGAGGCGACTCTCAACAGTTATGCCTCAGAAGGTTGGCGGGTCGTCGACGGTTTCACTGCGGCCAGCGTGTGGAAGAGCTCCAAGACCGAGATCGTCGTGATGCTCGAGCGCGAGCGAACCGCCGAATAGACGGCGGCCCCATCGTTCTCGCCGCGACGGAGGTGCGCGCTGCGTGAACCCCTCGGGTGTTCAGAGGGCGAGGTGGAGTCGCAGCGCCTCGTCGAGCGCCGCCTGCAGCTCGGTAGTCATCAGGCCCACTTGTGCGCCGACGCGCTCGACAGCGATGGCGCGGACCTGCTCCGCCTGCGCCTTGGAATCCACAGCAAGCCCGGTCGCACCGGCGGGCAGCAGTACCTGGAAGGGAAACACACGATCGGTGTTCGAAGTGACGGGCACCACCGTCACGACGCCGCGGCCGAGGCGCTGAGCGGTGTTGTTCGCCCCGTCGTTGCTCACGATCACGGCCGGTCGTTGCTTGTCGGCCTCGGAGCCGCGGACTGGTTCGAGGTCGACCAAGCGGATCTCACCGCGCCGCATCAGCCCTGCCCGTCACCGGTCGCCGACTCCCAGAGCGCGCTGTCGGCGCCGGCGTCCCACTCGGACCACGCATCCTCGTACGCAGCACCGAGCTCCGAGGCCCGCAGAAGCCGCACAGCCTTGTGCAGAGCAGCCGAGCGGGAGGCGATTCCTTCTCGCTCGGCGTACGTGTCGAGAAACTCGACATCTTCATCGGGCAGGCTCACGCTGACCTTCATACCCTGATGCTACTTGCAGTACTACCTCTGTAGCAACAGGGTGCTGCCAGCGGTGACTGGACAATCGGCCCTGGCCAGGGGCATCGTGCATTCATGGCGGTGGTGGTGATGATTCAGCGGACTCGACTCGCGAAACGCACGGCAGCGGCCAGCGCGGTGTTCTTGCTGGCGGCCTGCTCATCGGGCACAGAGCAGACGGTGCCGAGTTCGACGTCACCCGGTTCAGTCGTGGTCACATCCACGACCGTCGACGCGTCGGCGGCGACGACGCTCTCCGATTGGATCGATGAACAGATCGCGGCCGGACGCACTCACGCATCCGCGACCGAGGGTCGGGGCACGGACGCCTGGATCATCGAGGTCGAAGGGGCAGCTCGACTCGTTCTCGGCGACGGTTCCCTGGTGGAGCTTCCCGCCGATCTCCCGCCTGACGGCAGTCCCTCGCTCGTCGGCTTCGGGGACCGCATCGCGCTGTTCGAGTGGGACGGACCCACCCCGCTGCTGTGGCTCCTGGAGGTGCCGACCGGCCAGTGGACCAAGGGACCCGACCTGGGGATCGAGGGGCAACCACAGAGCCTCTTGGGCGCCGTTCCGCTCGGGGACTCGCTGCTCGTCCTCAGCGAAGGAGGGGTCGACCGTGGTGACGGGATCCTCGTTCCCAACGACCAACGCGGCGTGCTGGTTTCATCGACCCTCGAGCTGACGCCGATGGCGACACCGCCCGATGGGTTGTTCCTGGGCTTCAGCTCCACCATCGGTTCACACGCGCTGGTGCTGGGTAACGACACCGGCGGTGGCGGCCTGCTTCCGGTGATTCAGCCATGGGACTTCGACGCGGCAACGAACACCTGGACGGCTGTGCCGATCCCGACGTGGATGAACTGCTCCGATCCGTGCACCTGGAACACCCCCCACGAGAACGGCGACCGCTTCCTCGAAGCCGCGACCGGCCAGGGAATTGTGAAGCGGCTAGCGGATGATTCGATCGGCTTGTACGAGCCCAACTCGCGCCAGTGGCGCCAGCTCGACACGCCGCCGTTCACGCCCACCACGCCCGTGACGGCGCTGCTCGACGGCGACCTGCTGGTCGTCGCCAACGAAGATCCGGGGCCCCCTAGTGCCGACAGACCGTTCGGCACCGTGGGCGTCCTGGACGTCATCACCGGCCACTGGGCGACAACCGACCTGCTCGAGCCGGCGATGCTGCCGACGATCATCGGGGGATGGGAGGAACGCGACGACGGACACGTCGCCGTACTCGGGCTCGTGGACCAGACCCGCCATCTTCAACCTCGGTTCGCCTACGAAGCCGCGACACGTGAATGGCGGACGGCGACCGCAGACGACATCGCGCTCTGGAATCGGCTGGTTCCCTTCGAGTACGCCTTCGACATCCGCGACCTCGTCGTCGCTCCGACGCCCGAGTTCATCACCCGCCCGTATGTCGATCCGGCGGTGTGCGGGTCGGGAGCGAAGGCCGAGTACACGACGTCCCCGGGCTCCGGCTGGGTCCCGTTCGCCGTCGGACCATCGCAGATGGTTCCGCTGCAGGTGTTCGCCTCCGAGACGGACGGGGTGGCCAAGCCGTTCGCCGTCGTGCTCCGTCTGGCGTCCACTGCCAACGATCGGTCGAACGATCATCCGGTGTTGATCAACGGGGTAAAGGTCAGCATCTCGGTCTTGTCCAATGGCAACGCGGAAGCTACGTGGACGTTGCCCGACGGCACGTGGGCGGACCTGCGCTCGCGAGACCTCGATGAAGCGGCAATCGTCGCGCTGATCACACGCCTGACCTCACGCGGGTGGAGTGCCGATATTCCCGGCTTCGATCCCGCGCCGTCGGCATCGCCCGACGGCCTGGTCCTGCTGCACGAAGGCCTCAACACCGGCGTTGCGGGCACCACGACGCACTTCGAGTGCATGACCGACCCTGAGGGTGACGTCTATTCGATCGACGTCCTGCAGGGTGATCCGGCGTACGTCTACTTCGGGATCCTGGACCGGCCGCGGCCGTACGCCGTCGGCGTCAACGGCGGCGGGGCCATCACCATCACCGCGCCGCGGACGACGGAGCTGATCACGCTCGCCGACATCACCAACGCAGACTCGGCAACCTGGGACGCGCTGCCCGGCGGCGTGTGACTCCGCTCAGGCGGCCAGCACCCACGCCGTGAGGATCTGGACGGCTGCTGCCGATGCGGCCTCTTCAGACGCGCCGTGCAGGGTGACCACATAGAGCAAGCTCGTCGACGGCCGGACGGTCCAAGCCGAGACGGTGGCACCGTTCAAGTCCCCAATCAGGGCGACGAAGAACCCGGGCGACACCTGTGTCGGCTCACCCGCGAACGTCGGGTCGTTGGCGAAGAGGTAATTGATCTTGGTGAGCCACACCTGGAAGTCGACGAAGTCGACTCCCTCTGGGTTCTCGGTGACCCGGCAACCCACGGGTTGCGGAGGGCCTGGCTCGATCACGGAGCGGGAGTAGTCGAGCTTCGTGAGGTTGACGTCGTCGGCGAACACTGGGGCCAGGGACGGCAGCGTCGAGCACACGGAGTCGGGCATCAGCCCGTTGTCGGTGGCCGAGCTGGTCGTGTTGGGCGACCCGCCGGCGACCGACGTCGTCGTCGTGGAGGCGTCGTCGCTACATGCGCCGAGCAGGCCGATGATGGCAATTCCGATCACTGCCGTACGTGCGGTGGTTGCCATGATGCTCACCCGATTCCGTCGTCGAGAGGCTGCTTTCACGGTACGCCCACGCCCGAACCGGCGCAACCGACGGCTCGCTCAGGGTGACCGGTGCCGTTCGCCGAACACGTCGCGCCTTCAAACCGCGTTCTCACCCACCTGCCAGGAACCTCCCAGGCACGTGCAGCAGACTGCCCGGCATGAACCCCGAGACCTCCGTCATCAGCCGCCGCCGGGCCATCGCCGTCCTCGCCGGTGGCGCCAGCGCCTTCCTCGCCGCCTGCTCCGACAACAGCAAGGCCGCGACCCCCGCCACGAGCGCCGCCGGCACCTCGAGCAACACAGCAACGACCTCCCCCACGTCCTCGGGCACTGCGTCATCAGAGGCAAGTGACTGTCCTGCGGTGGTGCCCGAGGAGACGGCGGGCCCGTACCCGGGCGACGGCTCGAACGGGCCCGACGTGCTCTCCGACCCAGCGGTCGTGCGCCGCGACATCACCACCAGCTTCGGCGACTACACGGGCACTGCCACGGGCGTGCCGACCACGATCGAGCTGACCGTGCTCGACTCCACCACGTGTGCCCCGATGAAGGGTGCGGCCGTGTACCTGTGGCACGCCGACAAGGACGGCCACTATTCGATGTACACCGCTCCCGAGGCCAACTACCTGCGTGGCGTGGGCGAGGCCGACGCCAATGGCGTTGTGGCCTTCGACAGCATCTGGCCCGGTTGCTACGACGGCCGCTGGCCGCACGTGCACTTCGAAGTGTACCCCGGCCTCGCCGACGCGCAGGCCGCGCAGAACCGCATCACCACCTCGCAAATCGCGTTGCCCGAGGCCGAGTGTCAGCAGGTCTATGCGGCGAGCGGCTACGAGACGAGCGTGACCAACCTCACCCACACGTCGCTGGCGAGCGACATGGTGTTCCGCGACGGGTGGGATCAGGAGTTGGGCACGGCTGCCGGCACGAACGACGCCGGCTGGACGGTGGCGCTGACGATCAGCGTCTGATCAGCGGTTGAGCCAGGCCAGCGGAGGGCGCTCGCTGAGGTTCAGCGGCACCACCGAACCGTCGGGGCGGCGCAGCACGGGCGCCGACTCGTGCAGCAGACTGCCCTCGGGCACCCTGGCGAGCAGGGTGGCCATCACCTCGGCGGCCTGCACCGACAGCGAGTGCAACCCGCGATGCCGGTGCTCGCGGGTGCCGAGGTCGATCTGGGCGATCGCCTCGGGGCCATAGCGGCGGGCGATGTCGATGAGCATCGCCACTTCCACACCCCAGCCCTGCACGAACGGCAACTGCTCGAGCACGGAACGGCGACCGGCGTACTCACCGGCGAGGGGCTGGTGCAGGCTCGCCAGCTCTGGGTAGTACAGCGAGAACAGGGGGCGGGCGACGAGTTCGGTGGTGCGCCCACCGCCACCCAACTGGGTGGGCCGGTGGAACACAGCCTTCACCAAAGCCACCGACTCGTCGTCGAGCATCGGCGCGAGCAGGCGGGTGATCCAGTGCGGCTCGAAGCTGGTGATGTCGCCATCGACCCACACCACGAAATCGCCGTGGCTGGCGGCCAGGCTGGCCCACAGCACATTGCCCTTGCCGTGGCCCTCGCCGTACTTCGCATGCACATCGTTGATCGACACGACCGTGGCCCCCGCGCTCGCGGCCACAGAGGCGGTGTCGTCGGTGCTGCGATCGTCGACCACGATCAGCTCGTCGACGAAGGGCACCTTGCGCATCAGCTCCGTGCGAATGATGCTGACCAGTGAGCCGATCGTGGCGGCCTCATCGCGGCACGGGATACACAACGACACGGTGTTCGTACCCTTGGCACGCAGCACCGCTTCGATCCCGCAGTCGTCGATCTCGAACAGCCGGACTGACTTCACGCCACCATTCAATCTGCAAAGCCCGCAAGTCGACATCCCAGTAGCCTGAGCCGTCGTGCACCCGGATGGAATGTTCCTCTACGGCGTGGTGAACGCGAGCCCCGACTCGCTGAACACCGACTCGATCGCCACGACCGCTGACCAGGCGCTCGCCCGGGCAAAGGCCCTGCTGGCCGATGGTGCGAACGGCATCGACTTGGGCGGTCAGGGCAGCACCGACGTCGCCGAAGTGGTGCCGTGGACCGCTGAGTGGGACCGCCTGAAAGAGCTCGTGCCGGCGCTCGCCACGCTGGGCGTGCCGGTGAGCGTGGACACCTGGCGCCCCGAGGTTGCACGCCTCGCGCTCGAGCACGGGGTGACCGTGATCAACGCCGCCGATGGCATGCAGAGCGATGCGATGTGGGAAGTTGCCGCCGACTTCGACGTGCCGATCGTGGTGCCGTTCCTCAGCGGGCCGAACCCGCGGGCGATGGAGATGGTGCGCCGCGATCCGGTGGAGACGATCAACGAGTTCTTCGACGCCCGCCTGCGCGACGCCGACCGCTACGGCCTGCGCCACCGCTGCATCCTCGACCCGGGCACCGGCTTCGCCCCCTCCAACTGGCCGTGGGAAGAGCGCTACGTCTACCAGAAACAGGTGTACAGCAACCTCGCCGCGATGCGCGTGTTCGGGCTACCGCTGTACATCGCGCTGCCGTGGAAGGAGACCGTGCAGCACGACGAGCTGCTCGAGATCGTGATCCGCAACCAGCCCGAATTCGGCCGGGCCCACTATCCCGCCAAGGTGCGCCGCTTCGAAGCGCGCCTCGGCCAGTAGTTCAGTCGAGGTTGAGCGGGCCGCGCGGGTAGATCTCGCTGGGCGGCAGCGATGTCACCCAATCGGCCGGGCACAGTTCGGGGGCGACCTCGCTGAGCGGGGCGAGCACGAAGCGGCGCTCGAAGATGCGCGGGTGCGGCACGGTGAGTGCCTCGCTCGTGATCGTGACGTCGTCGTAGAACAGCAGGTCGACGTCGAGCGTGCGCGGGCCCCAGCGGACGATGCGCTGGCGCAGGGCGTTGGCCTCGATGCGCTGGCAGCGGCGGATGAGCGCGTACGGGTCGAGCGGCGTCTCGATCTTCACGACCATGTTGAGGTAGGCGCCCTGCTCGGGGCCGCCCACCGGCTCGGTCTCGAACACCTGCGACATGGACACGACATTGCCGAGCTCGCGCACGGCGAAGCGCAGGTACTTCTCACGATCGCCGAGGTTGCTGCCGAGCGCGATGAAGGCGGTGTGCGCCACGAGCGGGGGCGCGGCGGCCTCGGCGCGGGTGCGCACGATGCGCACGGCGGTGGATTCCACGGCCTCGGCCACGGGCGGGCGCAGCTTGGTGAGCGTCACCTCCACCTCGTCGACGAGGTCGAACTCGAGCACGACATCGGCCACCTTCGCGGCCAGGCGCTCGAGCAGGATGTCCTTGCTGTCACGGGCCATCTCGGTGACCCGCTCGCACACCAGGCCGTAGTGCACGGTGGCGGCGAGTTCGTCGCTGCGGCCGGCCTCGTGCAGGTCGACACCGATGGAGAGGTCGATGCGGATCGGCTGGGCGATCTCGCGCTCGTGCGGCAGCGCACCGATCACGGTGAGCACCCGCAGGTCATCGATCAAGATGCGATCCATGCCGGACCTCCCTTCGCGGAGGGCAACGCTATCCGGCCACCGACGATGTCAGCTCGCGGTGATCGCCTTCTCCGGGCACTGCTGGATCGCGGTGCGCACCGCATCCTCGAACTGGACCGGCACCTCGTCCACCAGTACCTCGGCGTAGCCCCACGTGTTCACCACGAACACCTCGGGGCACAGGCCCCAGCAGATGCTGTGGCCCTTGCACTGTTCCGAATCAACAGTGACGCGCATCAGATCTCCCCGTCGGCCGGGTCGAACTCGATGTGCAGGTTGGTGAGACCACGCAGGATGAACGTCGGCACATAGTCGTACTTGCGGTTGCCGGCCGGGCCGTGGTGCTGCTCGCTGATGCGGATGTCCTTGGTGCGGTCGAACAGGCGGTTGAACGCGACCACCGATTCGGCGCGGGCCAGCGGGGCGCCGGGGCAGGTATGCGGCCCACGGCCGAAGGCCACATGGGTGCGGGCGTTGGCGCGGCGCGGATCGAGCACATCGGGGTCCTCGAACTTGCGCGGGTCACGGTTGAGCGCTGCGTTCAGCACCATCACCTGGGTGCCGGCCGGAATGTGCACACCGGCGACATCCACGGGCACCTTCGAGAGGCGGAAGTCGCCCTTCACGGGGGCCTCCATGCGCAGCAACTCCTCGACGAAGTTCGGGATCAGCGTGCGGTCGTTGCGCAACTCCTGCTGCAGCTCCTTGTCGTCGCCGAGGATCTTGAGGCCCGAGCTGATCAGCCGGACGGTGGTCTCCTGCCCGGCCGCGAACAGGTTGGCGGCGACGCGCACGACGTCCATCACCTCCGGAGTCGCGCCACTGGGGAAGGGCATGTTGGCCATCTCGGTGAGCACATCGGCGCGCGGGTTGGCTCGCCGGTCGGTGATGAACTCGGTGAACCGGCCGTACAGGTACTCGAGCGGCGAATGGCCGAGCGCCTTCTGGGCGGTACCGCCGACGGCGCCGCCCAGGTCGTGATGCAGCAGGGCTTCGCGGAAGTTGGCGTGCTCGTGTTCGGGCACGCCGAGCAGGTCGGCGATGACGAGCATCGCGAACGGCTGGGCGAACGCGTCGATGAACTCGCACTCGCCGTCCTTGATGAACGCGTCGAGCAGGCGATCGGCGAGGCGCCAGATGAACTCCTCGTTCTCCTGCAGGCGCTTGGGGGTGATCATGCGCATCAGCAGGCCGCGGTGCTCGGTGTGCACCGGTGGGTCGAGCGTGGGCAACTGGTCGCTGAACGGCAGCCCGTCGCGGTACTGCTCGATGATCGCGGTGACATCGTCGCCCTCGAGCGGGACAGGGAAACCGGGGAACGGGCCGGTGACGGAGGTGGCCGAGGAGAAGCGCTCATCGTTGTAGATCAACGTCGCCTCGTCGAAGCCGGTGCACATCATCACGTCGTGGTACGGCTCGCGAGTGATCGGGCACCGCTCGCGCAAGGCGGCGAAGTAGTCGTACGGGTTCTCCAGGATCGTGTTGTCCTTGAAGTAGTTGATCGCGTCGGGATCAAGCGTCATTTCGTTCACGGCCCCCTCGTGTCGGTCGCGAAAGCGTAACAAACGGCGTTCTACCCGCCCAAGAAGACCGTTTCCAGCAGCGCCGAAACGAAGAAACCCCCCGCCGAAGGCGAGGGGCTTCTCGTTCAACGGGTGGAGGTGAGGGGAATTGAACCCCTGGCCTCAACAGTGCGATTGTTGCGCTCTGCCAACTGAGCTACACCCCCGTTGGGCGACCCGAGTGTAGCGCCGACGGCTGCGGCAACAACCGGCTCGGATGGCTCAGGCGGCGTGGAACCAGGCCTGATCGCCGTACGAACGATCGGTCTCGAAGTTGCGGATCTGCACGAGTTTGTAGCAGTAGCCGCAGAGCGAAACGAACGACAGGGCAAACAGGTACACCAGGCCACTGGAGTGGGTAGTGGCGGCGAGGAAGCCGCTGATCGCCACCGTGGTGACGAGCATGAAGACGATGTTGGAGCGACGGCGACGGACGATCTCGCGCTGGCTCACCTTGTGCACGTGCATCGTGCGATGCGAGCGGGTCCCCGACGTGTCGTCGTTGCCGTGGCCACGACGCAGCGAGCCTTCCTGCATCCGCTCACGCTGAGCGGGTGCCGGAGCGGCCAGGGTGCGGCGCATCTGGCCGGTCGAGTGGCCATAGGCGCCAGCGCGCTGCTGGGGGGCCTGGGCCAAGGGGCGCGCCATACCGCGCATGGGCACCATCGTGCGGGTGGGCACGGCGCGTTGCAGGGTGGAGAGCTGGCGACGGAAGTCGGTGACCGAGGCATTCGGACGGTTCTCGACCCGGCTGCGCAGCAGCGGGGGGACGATCACGGCTGCCCAAACGGCGGCGACGGCAAGGAGTACGACAGGTTGCATATTAGAGAACTCCCCCGTGTGGGCTGGTGTGGCAGGGGGCGGACAACATTTGATTACGATTCTACGACATTCGTGACGCGAGATGCAACGTCAGTGGCTGTGTCAAGTGTCCGGCGGTAGCTGCCCGAGCGGCCGCCGGTCTTCTCCCACAGGGCGATTTCGCCGATCACCATGCCCCGATCGGCGCTCTTGCACATGTCGTAGATCGTCAAGGCAGCGACGGAACAGGCGTGCAACGCCTCCATCTCCACCCCCGTGCGATCGACCGCGTCGACCTGCACCTCGACCTCGATGAAGTCGTCGCCGATCTCGAAATTGACGTGAACAGCCCCGATCAACAGGGGATGACAGAGCGGGATCATGTCGCTGGTGCGCTTGGCGGCCTGGATCGCAGCCACCCTGGCGACCGCCAGCACGTCACCCTTCTTCACCTCACGGTTCGTCACCGCCGTCGTCGTGGCCGGCTGCATGAACACCCTGCCCCGCGCCACCGCCCGCCGGTGGGTGGGCTCTTTGGGGGTCACGTCGACCATCCGGGCCCGACCCAAGGGGTCGAGGTGGGTGAAGGAAAGGTCGCTCATCCGTCACGGGACTGTAGTCGCCGGTTCATCAACCGTTGTGCACCGGTCCACTTTCCACCACCTCGAAGGCGGTACCGGGGATGCCCTTCAGCTGGTTGAGCTGGGCGTCGTCCCAGCCCAGGCTGGGCGCGCCCTGGAAGAACCAGTTGCTGCCGTTGTCGGCCACGATCAGGCCGTAGTCCTTCATCGCCTGGGCGATCGCCCGCGCTTGGGGCGCCAAAGCGGTGATCGGGTAGTCGGCCCGCA
>JAYRWH010000066.1:0-12983 GCA_041918155.1 Ilumatobacteraceae bacterium
GAAGAAGGTCATCGAGGGCCTCAAGACGGGCGAGGTCGACTGCGTGATCGGCACGCATCGTCTCCTGCAGGAAGGCGTGAAGTTCAAAGTCCTCGGGCTGCTCGTCGTCGACGAGGAGCAGCGCTTCGGCGTGCAGGCCAAGGAGTCTATGAAGCAGCTCAAGCACAACGTCGACGTACTCACGCTGTCCGCCACGCCGAACCCGCGCACGCTGGAGATGAGCCTGGTGGGCATCCGCGACCTGTCACTGCTGCAGACACCGCCCGCCGACCGCCAGCCGATCCTCACGTTCGTCGGCGGGTACGACGAGCGCGTCGCCGTCGAGGCGATCCGCCGCGAGTTGCTGCGTGAGGGCCAGGTGTTCTGGGTGCACAACCGGGTGCAGTCGATCGACGAGGCCGCGGCCCGGCTGCGCGAACTCGTGCCCGAGGCACGCATCGCAGTCGCCCATGGGCAGATGGACGAGGGCTCGCTCGAGCAGGTCGTCGTCGACTTCTGGGAGGGGCGTTTCGATGTGCTCGTGTGCACGACGATCATCGAGAGCGGCATCGACATGCCGACCGTCAACACGCTCGTCGTCGAGCGCGCCGACCTGCTCGGGTTGGGCCAGATGCATCAGCTGCGCGGCCGTGTGGGGCGCAGCGGTTCGAGGGCGTACGCGTACTTGTTCCACCCGCCTGAGGCCCGCCTCACCGAGGAGGCGTACGAGCGGTTGAAGACGATCGGCGAGGCCACGGAGCTGGGCAGCGGATTCAAGATCGCGATGCGAGACCTCGAGATCCGCGGCGCGGGCAACCTACTCGGCGAGTCGCAGAGCGGCCACATCGCCGCGGTCGGCTACGACCTGTACTGCCAGATGGTCACCGAAGCGGTGGGCGAGATGAAGGGCGAGCCCGTGAAGGAGCCGTCCGAGGTGAAGCTCGACGTGCCGACGAACGCATTCCTACCGACGGACTATGTCGCCAAGGAGGAGCTGCGGCTCGAGGCCTACCGCCGCCTCGCCGCGGTGACTTCCGCGGCCGAGGTCGATGACATTCGCACCGAGTGGGAAGATCGCTACGGGCCGGTACCCGCGCCCGCGGAGGCGTTGCTCGCGGTCGGTGCGTTGCGTGCCGAATGCCATCGCTTGGGCCTGCGCGACGTGCAGATCGTCGGTAATCAGGCCCGCCTCGGCCCGCTCGCGCTGAAGGCGAGCGAAGAGCTGCGCCTGCGCCGCCTCAGCCGTGACGCGTTGTACAAGGAGGAGCAGCAACAGCTCGTCGTGCCGATCAAGCGTGGCGTCGACGCGGCGCTGTTCCTGTCCGGCTTCCTGCGCGAACTCGTCATCCCTGTTGCTTGAAGTCGGCGTGACGAGCGGCTCCACCACGGGTCGCGGCCTCGCCCGGTAGTCTGGTTGCCCGATGAGCCAGCTCAAGACACGCCTCCACGCCCTCACCCTGCTCGACCGCGCGTTCTCCGCGATGACCGACGACGAGCTCGCCACGACGGTGGCGGCGCTGCCCGACGATCACCGCGCCGCGATCGATGAAACGTGCGGTGCCCGCGAGGGTGGGTTCACCGATCCGGCCGCCCGCACACTCGCGATGCGCGCCACCGCCGCCCGCGGCCGCGTGAACGGCGGGCTCGAGCAGCTCTGCACGATGGTCACGGATCCTTGCCTCGCGAAGTGCATCGAGCTGCTCGGCGAGAACAGCGACAACCCCACCCACGATCAGCTGCAAGAGATCGTTCCCGCGCTCATCGAGGAGTTCGGCCTCGCCGACACGCGCCTCATGCTCGCTTGCTCCGTCGCCGGCGAGGCCGCCGCCTCGGAGATGCTCATCCATGTGCTGAAGCACGACGAGACACTCGCGCTTCCGCCGGCAGCGAAGGTCGACGTCGCCGTTCTGCCCGCCCGCACCGCGGACGAGGAGACGAAGGCCAAGCGCAAGGCGCTCAAGGAGCGCAAGCAGGCCGAGGCCCGCAAGGCCCGCGAGCAGCAGGCCAAGGCCCGCCACCGCTGACGCGAGTGCCACGCCGCCGGTGCGAGTGCCAGCCGCGCACCGGAGTGCCAGCGTGCACCACGGGTGCGCCGTGGCACTCGAAAGCCTCAGGCGAGGGTGAGCTGGCCACCACGCTCGTGCTGCAGCAGCCACTCCTTGACGTCGACGCCCGCGGCGAAGCCGACGAGCTTGCCGGTGGAACCCACGACACGGTGGCAGGGCACGATGATGCTGATCGGGTTCCGTCCGTTCGCCGCGCCGACGGCGCGTGACTTTTTCGTGTCGCCGAGGCGGCGGGCCTGTTCGCCGTAGGAGATCGTCTCGCCGAAAGGGATCTTGCGCAGCTCGTCCCACGCCGCCCGCTGGAAATCCGTGCCGACGGGATCGAGCGGTAAGTCGAACTCCTGGCGCGTGCCGGCAAAGTACTCCTCGAGTTGCAGCTGCGCTTCGGCCAAGATCGCCGCGGCCCGACCCTTCCCGGCTGCAATCGGGATGTCGCCGCCGTCGGTGAGTTCGCCGTCCCACAGCACCGCCCGAAGTCCACGCTGGCTGGCGACGAGCGTCAGCTCGCCGACGGGCGCGGCCATCGTGATGCGCATGAGGGTCGAGTGCTCGCCCAGGGACGGAAGGTTGGTGGTGCGGTGCATGTCGTTCTCCTTCACAAGCTTGCCCACAAATGGTGCAGTGCATACGACCGCCACGGTCGCCAGCGCTCGGCGAGTGCGGCGGCGGCCTTCGGTGACGAGTCAGCGCCGAGCGCGGCGAGCGCGTGGCGCACGCCGAGGTCAGTGGGTAAGAACACGTCAGGGTCGCCGAGCGCCCGCATCGCGACGTACCCGGCGGTCCATGGCCCGATTCCGGGTAACGCTTGCAGTGCGGCGACCGTCGCCTCGCGATCGCTGCCGGCGTCGAGCACGATCCGCCCGTCGGCGACGTGTGCACACGCGTTGACGAGTGCGGCGCCGCGTGCACGGGGCATCGCGAAGGCGTCGGGGCACAGCCCGGCGAGCGCAGCGGCCGACGGGAACACGCGGGTGACGTCGCCGATCGGTTCTGCGAGCGACTCGCCGTGCACGTCGACGATGCGGCGGGCGAGCGTGCGCGCGCCGGCGACGCTCACCTGCTGGCCGAGCACGGCCCGCACCAACAACTCCGTACCGTCCGGATGGCCGGGAGCGCGCAGGCCGGGGCGGGTGGCCACGACCGGGCCGAGCAGTTCGTCGTCGCCGAGGTGCTCGCGCACGGTTGCCGGGTCGCAGTCGAGGTCGAACAGGCGCCGAGTTCGTTGTACCGCGGCCTGCACGTCGGCGACATCGTCGAGCACGAGCGCGCACGTGATCGTGGGGCCGGAGAGGTCGACGGACACGACACCGTTGCCGTGGGCGAGCCGCACCGAGCGGCGATACGTGGTGCCCTCCACACACTCGACACCGGGCACAGCACGGGTGGCAAGGAAGCGGAGCAGGTGTTCACCGTCGAACGGCTCGCGGCAGGCGAGGCGTACCGTGAGTTGCCCGGCGCCTCCCGCGAGCGCCGGTGCTTTGGCAGTGCGCAGCTCCGTCGGGCTCGCCGCGTACACGTCGCGCACGGTGTCGTTGAACTGACGCACGCTTTGGAACCCGGCGGCGAACGCGACGTCGGTGATCGGGAGCGTGGTGGTCTCGATGAGGATGCGGGCAGTCTGGGCGCGCTGGGCGCGAGCGAGCGCGAGCGGCCCGGAGCCGACCTCGGCGATTAGCAGACGGTGTACCTGACGCTCGCTGTATCCGAGCCGTCGGGCGAGCGCGCCGACACCGTCGCGGTCGACGAGGCCATCAGCGATGAGGCGCATCGCCCGGCCGACGACATCGGCCCGCGTGTTCCAATCGGGCGAACCGGGCGAGGCGTCCGGGCGGCAGCGCTTGCAGGCGCGGTAGCCGTGGGCCTGTGCGGTTGCGGCGGCGAGGTAGAACTCGACGTTCGGGCGCTTCGGCGTGATCGCCGGGCACGACGGGCGGCAGTAGATGCCGGTGGTGCGTACGGCGGTGACGAACCAGCCGTCGAAGCGAGCGTCGCGGGACTGGATCGCGCGGTAGCACTGGTCGTCGTCGAGCTGCAGGGCACCGTGATGCACGACAGCAGTGTGCCCGCCTCCGGGCAGGATGACTAGCGGTTTTCGGACGTCACGGCAACGACGAAGTGATCTCGGCGACATCGACGCTGACGTACAGCGATTGGGCCGACGTCGGCCCGATCACGACGCCACGCACGGGAGCGACGTCGTCGTAATCGCGACCCCAGCCGACGGTGACATGGCGTTCCGGCGGCATCTGATCGTTCGTGGGGTCGAGGTCGAGCCAGCCGAGCGCGCTGCCCGCCCACACCGCACACCAGGCGTGCGACGCGTCGACACCGATGAGCCTGGGCTCGCCGGGTGGCGGCAAGGACTCGACGTATCCGCTGACGTAGCGAGCGGGCAGGCCGATCGACCGCAGCGCGGCAACCGTGACATGGGCGAAGTCCTGGCACACCCCGTGGCGGCCGGCGAGCACGTCGGTGAGCGGGGTCGCGAGATCGGTTGCCATTGCGTCGAAGCGGAACTCGCGGAAGATCGTGGCGCACAACGCGCGCGTTGCATCCACGACCCCCCGGCCAGGCGTGAACACCGGGCCGGTGAGCCCCTCGAGGGCGGCGAGCCGCGGAGTCTGCGCCGTGTGAGCGAGGTAGGGATCAACGGTGAGTCGGGCATCCTCGGTTGCAGCGATCGCTTCCGCGACAACGGACTCCCAGGGCGGATCAATCGTCATCGGTGCAGCGTCGAACACATCGACTTCGATCGTGGACACGACGGAAAGCCATGCGTGTGGATGGTGCACGGCAAAGTGCACGACGCGGTTGCCGAAAGCGTCGACGGATTCGTCCCACTCATCGGGCTCAGGCGTCACGTCGAGCCTGGCCGAGAGCAGCGTTTGGCCCGGCATCGCCCGCGGTTGCACGCGAGCGACGGTGAAACCGTCGGACATCGACCGGCCGTACTGGTAGTCCGTGCGATGCACGACACGGAACCGTTTCACCGCGAGCCACCCATCATGGTTGGCTTCACCGGATCGGCGAACCAGTGGGCAACGATCGCGTCGGTGAGTTGCAGCAGCGAGCCGCGTACCCCGAGCACGAATCCGTCGATGTTCAGCCGGCGACCACCGACGACCGCGTCGTCGGCGTCGGCAAGCGCCGCTGCACTCGCGGCGTGCACGAGCTGCACGCCTTCGCGCCAGCCGAGTGCTGCGACGTGTTCGCGCAGGCGATCGAGTTGGAACGCAAGGCCACGCGGGTTCGTGTCGTCGCGCAGAAGCAGATCGACGACTGCGCCGAGGTCGACGTCGCTGCGGTAACGCCGCCGGTACGCGACGAGGCTCTCGTTCGCCGCGAGCACTGCTTCCGCGATCGGTTGCAGCGCCATCGGCTGGGTGGCCAATCCGAGCGCTGCTTCGACGGATCCGAGGACTGCGAACGACCGCTCGAGCCGTCGCCCGAGATCGAGGAACCGCCATGCCGGCCCGCGCACGATGCTCTCCATCGAGAGCCCGGCGAGCGCGGCGAGATCGACGAGAACGAGGTCGATCTCGTCGGCAGCCGTGTGCTCTTCGACCATGTGTGCGTGCGCGGCCGCGAGCCGGCCCAGGACCCGCCCGGTGGTCGCGCTGAGGTACTCACGCACCGCTGACGCTTCCTGCACGAGCGCGACGAGCTGGTGGGCACCGGCAGCCACCGTCGTGGTCAGCGCAGTCTGCAGCCGATCGGCGAGCGGGGCGAGCGCGTCGTCCATTGCCGGCGCGTTGCCGGCCGCAGCGAGCAACGCTCCCGCGCCGAGCGCCCAGCCGCCTTCACCGAGCGTCGAGAGCAAGGGATCCTGATCGAGCTGCACGCCGACGACGCGGGCGGTGCGCAGCGCCACCTCCGCTCGCTCCGCCGCCCGGCCGAGCCAGTACAGCCCATCCGCGGCGCGCTTGGGTATGGAGGCGGCGAAGTCCACCTGCGGCGGCGCCGCGACGTGCACAGGGCGCGCCTCGCGCACGCCGAGCACCCAAACATCCTTCGCGAGATGCGCCTGCGCGTGGTCGAGCGTGCCGCCCGTCGCGAGGACACGTCCGCTGCCACCGGGCATCACCGAATAGCCGTCGCCGTCGTGGACGACGTGGAGCCGGACGACGACGGGCCGCGGGACAAGCCCCGGACGATCCCCCGTCGAACGGAAGACCGGGGCGGTGGCCATGGCGGCACCCGGCGGGAGGCGATCGAGCTCCAGCTGCTCACCGATCAGCAGGCGGGCTGCTTCCGGGAGGTACTCGCGCAGCTCGTACGCCTCGGCGATTCCGGTGCCATACGCATTCGCGAGCACGACATGACCGCCGCGTGCACCCCACACGAGGCCGGGCACTCCGCTCACACCCGTGTGGTCACGCTCGAGCGGGTCGAGCAGGTGGTCCTCTGCGCGCCGGTAGACGACGTCGATCGGCTCCAGGCCGTCGAGCGCCCGCAACCAAAGGTGCCCCTCGCGCATGACGAGATCGGCGTTTTCCACGAGGTGATAGCCGAGCCGGGAGGCCATGTAGCTGTGCTCGACATAGCTCGGGTGCGACGGACCGGACGTGAACACCACCACGCGCGGGCTGGGGCGGTCGGTCGGCGCGAGCGCGGTCAGCGCGCGGCGCAGACGGTCGGCCTGGGCGCTGATCGGTGCCGCGCCCGAATGCCGCATCCCGTCGGGCAGCAGCCGCGCGAACACCGCGCGCTGCATGAGCGCGTAGCCGAGCCCGCTCGGCGCATCGGTCGCGTCGTGCATGACCCGCCATACGCCGCTTGCGTCCCGCACGACGTCGAGCGCGTAATGGACCAGCCACTTCGCCGGGGCAGTGCCGACGGTGGAGGCTCGGAACGCCGGCAGCGAGAACAGCAGCGCCGGTGGCAGCACGCCTTCGCGTACGAGGCGCTGGGGCCCGGCCAGATCGGTGAGCAACGCCTCCAGCACCCGCATGCGCTGCACCGCGGAGCGCGACAGCACGGCGAAGTCGTCTGCCCCGAGCACGTACGGCACGGGGTCGAGGCGCCAGGGGCCCGCAACCGTCGCACCCGGCTGATCGAGACCGAGATCGTGGACGAGATGGCCAGCTCCCTCGGCATCGAGCATGCGATCCGCGTCGCGTTGGCGTTCCAGCAGCACACCCGGCCACAGCGAGCCCACGGCTTCGACGACAGCCGACCACGCCGGGCGCGACACGCCGGAGGGATCGACCGCTTCGTCGTATCCACCCCTCGGCGCGTGGTACATCTGTGACTCCATCGAGGGAGTCATACCACCCCACGGATGAACGCGTCGTACACCTGGTCGTGAACACCCGCCAATGCGAGTTGCACCCGGTCCATCGCGGCATCCAGCACCCGACCGTCATCGGCCTCGGCAGTGATCGACGAGAGCACCTCGTCGACCTCGTCGACGGCCGACAACGTTGCGTCCGGGCGGGGCAGGCGCCCGAGCGCGACGCGGATCCGCTGGGCGGAGCCGGCCACCGAGCGAGGGAACGTCGCATCGAACAACAGGAACCGCACGACCGATGCGCCGTCGATCGGGCCACGGTGCGTGCGTTGATACATCTGCAGCGCGGTGAGGCTGCGCAACACGCCCATCCACTGGACATCGTCGAATTCCTCGAACCCGACGGCATTCGCCGCGAGTAGCGATGCGGCGCGTACGCCGAGCACTCGAGTCGTCATGTCGGCGCGTTCCAGCGACTGCCCCAGTCGCCACAGTTCGTACGCCTCGTCGCGGCGCATCGACGCCGCAAGCACTCCATCGAGGCGGCGCGATTCGGTGACGACGCGGGTGAGGAAGCGCGAACGGCTGCGGCGGTCGACACCCGCCTCACGATCGCCGCTGCTGAACAGGTACAGGTCGTTGATGGCCTGCCATGCTTCGCGTGGCAGCACCTCGCGCGCGGCGCGGAGGTTCTCGCGGGACTGAGCAATGCTGGCCACCACGCTGCCGAGGTTCGCCTCGTCGGCCACCAGGAAGCGAACGATGTCGCCCTCTTCGGTGCGGACGTGGCGTGCGTCGAACAGATCGCGGCTGCCGACCACGGCGAGCAGCGGCTCCCAACTGGACGCGACGCCCGTGGGCAGATCGAGGATCAGCTCCGCGAACGACTGCACCACACGCGCCGTATCTTCGGCCCGCTCCAGGTAGCGCGCGCCCCAATACACATGGTCGGCGACCCGGGAGAGGAGCATCAGCCCTCCACGATCCAGGTGTCCTTGCTGCCGCCGCCCTGCGAGGAGTTCACCACGAGCGAGCCGCGACGCAGCGCGACTCGGGTGAGGCCGCCCGCACTCACATAGTGCGACTCACCGCTGAGGATGAAGGGACGCAGGTCGAGGTGACGCGGCTCGACCTGCCCGTCGCACAACGTCGGCGCAGTGCTCAGCGCGAGGATCGGCTGGGCCACCCAGTTGCGTGGGTCGGCCTCGATGTGCGCCACGGCCTCCGCGATCTCCCGCTCGGTGGCGCGGTCGCCGATCAGCAGGCCATACCCGCCACTCTCGTTCGCCGGCTTCACCACCAGCTCGGACATGTGCTCGATGACGTACTCGCGCTCGTCCGCATAAATGCAGCGGTACGTCGGCACGTTCGGCAGGATCGGCTCTTCACCAAGGTAGTAGCGGATCATGTCGGGCACCCACGCGTACACGACCTTGTCGTCGGCGACGCCCGCTCCTGGTGCGTTCGCGATCGCCACCGTGCCGGCGCGCCAGGCCCGCATGAGCCCGGGAACACCCAACGTGCTGTCCGGGCGGAACACCTCGGGGTCGAGGAACACATCATCGACACGTCGGTAGATCACGTGCACCCGCTCGAGCCCATCGATCGTGCGCATGTAGACACACTCGTCGTCGGCGACCACGAGGTCCGCGCCCTCCACGAGCACAGCACCGATGCGTTGCGCGAGGAACGAGTGCTCGAAGTACGCGCTGTTGTAGATGCCCGGCGTGAGTACTGCGATCGTCGGCTCGCTCACACCGTCTGGCGCCAGCGAGCTGAGCATGCGATTCAACTCGTCCGTGTAGCCGTCCACGGGCAGGATGCTCTGCTGGGCGAACAGATCAGCGAACGCGCGCTTGGAGATCGCGCGGTTCTCCAGAACATAGCTCACACCCGACGGCACGCGCAGGTTGTCCTCCAGCACGTACATCGTGCCGTCCGCGTCGCGCACGAGGTCCGAGCCGCTGATGTGCGCCCACACGCCGTGCTTGGGCGAGGCACCCACGCACTCCGGCCGGAAGTTCACCGACTCGGCGAGCAGTTCCGCGGGGAACACCCCGTCGGCGACGATCCGCTGCTCGTGATACACGTCGTCGATGAACATGTTGATCGCGCGCAGGCGCTGCACGAGGCCGCTCTCGGTGCGCCGCCACTCACTCGCGGCGATGACCCGCGGGATCACGTCGAAGGGCCAGGCGCGGTCGATGCCGCGACCGTCGGAGTAGACCGTGAACGTGATGCCCAACCCGACGATGTCGAGCTCGGCCAGGTCCTGTCGCTGCTGCAGTTCGGCGAGCCCAAGCTCCCCGAGGTGACGCACGAGTTGCTCGCACGCCGGCCGCGGATTGCCTTCGGGATCGAGCAGTTCGTCCCACGTCCCCGACACCGTGCGCAGTTCGGCCATGCTCATCCACCCAACATGTCTCGTGGGGATTTCCACGCGGTCACACCATGATGACAGGCGTGTGAACTCCCCCGGCAGTGCGCCCGCCCCGTTGGCACGGTTCAGGCCGGCCAGGGGAACAGGCAGAAGGGGTGGCCGTCGGGGTCGAGCATCACCCTCACGTCTGCCTGGGGTTGATGGTGGGCGACCGTGGCCCCTTGGGCAATCGCCCACGCCACGCCGGCATCAAGATCGTCGACGCCGATGTCGAGGTGCATCATCATCAGCTGCTCACCGGCGACCGGCGGCCACACCGGTGGTCGGTAGTGCGGCTCCCATTGCACCTCGATCTTCATCGACCCGTCGGGGGCACGCAGCATCGCCCACCCGTCTTCGGGCGGGTTTCCCGGCTGCGGGCCTTCCTGGCGAACGATTGGCCACCCCATCAGCCGCTTGTAGAAGCCGGCCAGCTCGAGCGGCCTCGCCGAATCGAACGTGGGCCCGCTGACGCGGAAGAGGGGACGCAAGCCGTCGCTCATCGGCCGACGATACCGCGCTCCCGGGCACGCCCCAAGGGTCAGTCGGCCGGGCGCAGGACCGCGGTCTGCTCGGCAACCGCGACGAGCGTCTCGTTCGTCGACCACATCAACACCGAGCCGGTGCCGAACCCGCCCACCACCATGTCGGCACGCATTTCCACGAGCACCCACTCGGTGATGTCGACCGCACCGAGGCGCAGCGTCGTGTCGAGGCTCATGCCACCGCCGGTGCGGTGCAGGCGGCGCAACACCTCGGGCGCGACCCAGTCGCTGAGGTAGCCGAGCACCGGCGCGGTCGGCTCGATGCCGCGCAGGCGGGTCCACACGCGGAACGGCTCGTCGGGTCGATTCGCGCCGGCCGCGACGGCCCGGCGCACATCGACCATCGACAACATGTTCGGCGTGCCCTTGTCGTGGCGCCGCGCCGCGATCAGGACGGGGCTCTCTTGGGGCGGCGTCACGTCGGGGAACGCCGCGAATGTCGCCGCCAACGCGACCTCGCGCGGCTCGGCATGGGCGGCGAGCGCATTGAACAGCGGCCGACCAGCGATGCGCGCCGCGATCCGCACCTGGCTGACGGAGCGCCCCACCGCATCGGGATGCACGTCGATCGTGATCTCCTCGCCGATCACCGCCGGCCCGAGGTGTTGCACCGTGCACCAGCGGCACGGGCGGCCCGTTGCCGTGTCGCCTGCGGCCACCGCGAGGCCGAGGCCACTGCCGCCGTACAGGCCGCCGTCGGGGCGTGCGAGCGCCTCGGTGAACGTGCACGTGTACTGGCCGTCGCCGGCGGCGCTGAGGGGGAACAGTTCGATGAGGCGACGGTACGCCGGGGCCGCGGTGCGGCACAGGGCCGTTGGTCAGGCGGCCGTCAGGCCGTCGGCCACGGTGATCTTGATCGCGACGCTGCCGGTGACCTGCTTGCGGCGCAGCTTCGCGAGCAGCTCCTGGGGGACGATCGCAAAGAGGTACACGATGCGATACTTGCGCTTGATGACGTCGCGAACCGCGGCGACCTTGTCGCCCTCGAGCACCTCGGCCGTGCCCTGGTACACGGTCGCGCCGGGCGTCACCTTGCCGCGCACGTTGCACACCTGCGCCGTCACCGCCGGGTTGTTGCGCACCCGCTTCACCTTGTACGACGGGCCGTCGGTGGTGAACGCGTAGCCACCCTCGAACGGCGCCACCCACACGGGCAGCGACACGGCCTCGCCGTTGCGCTTGTAGGACGTGAACGAGATGTACTTGGCACGGTCGAGTTCAGTCGTCATGCCCCCTGTTTATCGGGCGATCGAGCCGTCACGGCCGAGGAACTTCGTCAACTGGGTGGCGAACTCGGGGACGTTGCGGCGCAACCACTCGATGAGCATGGCCGCGTGCTCCATCTCGTCGTTCATGTTGTAGACGAGCACCGCCTTCAACTCCTCGTCGCCGCAGTCGTCGGCGCGCTGGCCGTACCAATCGATCGCTTGCATCTCCTCGATCAGCGACACGATCGCCTGATGGGTCGCGTACGTCAGATCGGACAGCCGCTCTCGTGGGGCGTGGAGTTCTTCGCTGGACATCTCAGGGCCTCCTGGCACAGGGGTGGATCGACGGTTCAGTACCCCGCGCGTGCCGCCGGCAAACGCCGTCGCGTATGGAGGCGGCCGCAGATGGGTACTGAGAGTGCGACGACTCCCGAGATCGGACCAACGATGACGCGCAAGCTCTCCGTACGACCAACCCTGACGATGCGCGGACGCACGTTCAAGGGACTGCGTGGCTGGTCCGGCAAGCCGTTCCACCCGCCGCTCACGGACTTCCCGATCGCTGCGTACATCCTCGGCGCAGCGATGGACATCGTCGCCTCCCTCGGTCGGCGCGAAGAATGGGCGAACGACTTCTTCCGTGCCGGCACGTTCCTGTTCGTCGCCGGCGTCGTGCTGTCGCTGCCCACCGCGGCGACCGGCTTCTGCGACTGGCTGCGGTCCACCAAGCCGGGCACCCAGGCGCGCCGGACAGCGAACACCCACGCGCTGACGATGCTCCTCGTGACCGCGCTCGCCATCGCCGATGTCGCGCTCCGGCTGAACGTGTACCACACCCGCACCCACCCGACCGTGGCGATCCTCGCCCTCTCGCTCGTGGTCGGGGCACTCGTCGTCGTCGGGGCATCGTTCGGCGGCAGCCTCGTGTTCGAGCACGGCTTCAATGTCGAGACCGCGGCCGACGGCCCGTTCTGGCATGTTTCCGGGACCGACATCATGCCCGGCGATCCGGAGCCCGTGGCCGACGACATGTCGCCCGCCGACCGCCTCGCCGACGAGGAAGTGGCCGTCACCAGCCGCACGCCCGATCCCTTGCACGAAGCGCCCTGAACGGCAGGCTGGCCCCAGCGTCAGGCGTCGACGATCTCCACGCGCACGCGCTTGTTGCCCTTGCCCTTGTTCTCCAGCTTCAGCACGCGCAGCGCACCGACCTCCTTGGTGGAGCGCACATGAGTGCCGCCGTCGGCCTGCTTGTCGAGGCCGACGATGTCGACGACGCGGATTTCCCTCACGCTCTCGGGGATCATGTTCACCTTCGTGCGGATGAGGTCGGCGTCGTGGACTGCAGTGTCGCGAGGCAGGAACGCCACTTCGATCGCGCGGTCGGCGGCGAACTCGGCATTCACCAACTCCTCGATGCGGGCCGCGAACCCGTCGGGAACCGGATCGAACTCGAAGTCCATGCGCGCGCTGAGTGGCTCCATGTTGCCGCCGGTGACGGGCACGTGCCACTCGTTCCAGATCACACCGCACAAC
>JAYRWH010000067.1:0-79749 GCA_041918155.1 Ilumatobacteraceae bacterium
CGCCGGCGCCCGCCCCCCCCACGACCTTGAGGCCGGCCATCACCGCGCTCGCCGCGTTGGTGCCATGCGCGCTGGAGGGGATGAGGCACACCGTGCGCCCGATGTCGCCGCGGCTGCGGTGGTAGGCGCGAATCGCGAGCAATCCGGCGAACTCGCCCTGGCTGCCGGCGTTGGGTTGCAGGCTCACCGCGTCGTAACCAGTGACCGCGACGAGCATCGCTTCGAGCTGAGCGATCATCTCGCGGTAGCCCTCGGTCTCGTCGTCCGGAGCGAACGGGTGCAGACCCGAGAACTCGGGCCACGTGATCGGCATCATCTCCGCCGCGGCGTTGAGCTTCATCGTGCACGACCCGAGCGGGATCATCGTGCGGTCGAGCGCGAGGTCCTTGTCGGCCAGCCGGCGCAGGTAGCGCAGCATCTCGTGCTCGGAGTGGTAGCGGTGGAACACGGCCTGCGGCAGGACCTCATCGTTCCTGCGGTCGCGCAGACCGTCGAGTGCGTCAGTGGCGTCGGTCGACAACCGCGCGTCGACACCGAACAGCGCAAGCACTTGCTCGACCACGGCGACCGTCGTGGTCTCGTCGAAGCTGAACGACACGTGGCACTCGTCAAGACCGCGCAGATCGAGCCCGCCAGCGCGGCCCGCCGCCAGCACCGCCTCGGCATCGCACTCCACCGCGAGCGTGTCGAACCAGGTGTCGTGCACCAACATGACACCACCGGAACCGAGCGCGACAGCGGCCAGCGAGGCGAGGCGTTGCACGCGCTCGGCGATGCGGCGCAGGCCTTCTGGTCCGTGCCAGCAGGCGTACATGCCGGCCATGTTCGCGAGCAGCACCTGCGCGGTGCAGATGTTGGAGGTGGCCCTCTCGCGGCGAATGTGCTGCTCACGTGTCTGCAACGCGAGGCGCAGCGCGGGGCGGCCCTCGGTGTCGGTGCTCACGCCGACGAGGCGGCCGGGCATCGACCGCGTGAGTGCCTCGCTGGTGGCCATGAACGCGGCGTGCGGGCCGCCAAAACCCATCGGGACGCCGAACCGTTGCGCCGATCCGATCGCGATGTCGGCCCCGAGAGCGCCCGGGGGAGTGGTGAGCACGCATGCCAAGAGGTCGGTGGCCACCACGACCATCGCTCCCGTGGCGTGGGCCGCGTCGATCGCAGCGCGCCAGTCGGGAACTGCACCGGTGGAAGTGGGCAGGCTGAAGAGCACTCCGAAGCAGTCGGCGGGAGCGAACGACGCCGCGTCACCGCCGACCTCGACGACCTCGATCCCGAGTGGCTCGGCGCGGGTGTGCAGCACCGCAATCGTCTGCGGATGGGTGTCGTGGTGCACCAGGAAACGACTGGACGTCGCCTTCGAGGACCGGCGGGCCATCGTCATCGCCTCGGCCGCGGCAGTGGCCTCGTCGAGCAGCGATGCGTTGGCCAACTCCATCCCGGTGAGCCCGGCCACCATCGTTTGGTAGTTGAGCAGGGCCTCCAGGCGGCCCTGGCTGATCTCGGGCTGGTAGGGCGTGTAGGCCGTGTACCAGGCCGGGTTCTCCAAGACGTTGCGCTGAATCACCGGCGGCACCAACGTGCCGTAGTAGCCCATGCCGATGAGGCTCGTGCGCGGCCGGTTGCGCGACGCCATCGCCTTCAGCTCGCCGAGCACGTCCTCCACGGTGCGCGGGCCGGGCAGCGGCAGCGCCTCGGCCATGCGGATCGTGGACGGCACGGTCTGCGCGAGCAACTCGTCGATCGAGCTGACGCCGATCGTGGCGAGCATGTGGGCGCGCTCGGCGGGGGAGGGGCCGATGTGGCGGTTGACGAAATCATCGACGGCGAACAGGTCGGCGAGTGTGGGGTGTGCGTCCATGTAGAGGCCTCCGGCGTGCGGTGCGTGAACTGCTTCCCCCGCTGTCATTGGTGCCTGAGAGCTTTCCCCGGGCCGGACGAACCGGTGATCCGGGTTTCCCCGTCGGCGAGCCGGCGTGTCCGACTGCTTTCCAGCGTTGCCCACCCGATCGGTCCGTTGGCCTGAGAGATTCCGGGGAGGTTGCTCCTTCGGCGCCGACCGCGCTGGCTGCGTGGGCGACTCTCCCGACCGGGTGTGTGGCACTTCGGACCCTACTTGCTGTGCGCCCTGCCTGCGGCGATCGCCCGCAGCCTCGCTACGTTCGGGCGCATGCCCACTACGCCCTCCCTGCTCGACAGCGTCCGCGCGCTCACCGCCCCGGTCGGCGAACTCGGTGGGTGGTGGATGCTCGCCGACGAGGTGCTCGCACCCGGCAAGGCGTTCGGCTACCCGAACGGCTACGCGTACTACGTCACCGGTCGTGGGGGGGGTGCTCGGTGATGTCGACGCCGACGTGGTGGCCTCCGCGTTCGGCTTCTTCCACCCGGCGCTCATCCGCAAGATGTGGCAGCGTGGCTTGGAGGTGGAACCCGCTCGCGCCGCCGCGACGCGTTACGGGGATGCATGTGCCGAGTACGGGCGCCGGCGTATGGCTACGTTCGGGCAGTCCGAGCGCCTCGCCGAACTCGCCGGGAAGGTGGCCGCCGGCGTCGATGTCAGTGGCCTCGCGCTCTTTGCCGGTTGGCGCGCCCACCCCCTGCCCGACGATGCCCGCGGCAGGGCGTACCAACTGCTCCACGTGCTGCGCGAGTTGCGCGGCAGCGTGCACGTGCTCGCCGTCGCGGCCAGCGGGTTGACGCCGTTGCAGGCGGTGCTCGCCACCGGTGGCGAGGAGAACGCCAACCGCTTCGGCTGGCCGCGGCCGTACACCGACGTCGCGCCGGCGGTCAAGGAATCGGCGGAATTGCTCACGGACCAGGTGCTCGCCCGCCTCTACAGCGAGGTGATCGATGAGGCGGAGGCGGGCGAGTTGGCAAACCTCGCTCACGACCTGCGCCGATGCTTCACTACCCTCTGACGCGCACTGCTCATGTGAGTAATCGGGGAAATGAGTAACGCGGTACTCATGACGCCGTCGGCGCCGGGGGCGCATGATCGGCCTGCACAAGCACGGTACGAGACGAGGAGAACCGCAATGGGCATGTTCAAGCAGATGAAGGACATGAAGGACATGGTGCACGCGGCACCGGGCATGGTCGATCAGGCCCAGCAGATGGCCGCCAACGCACAACTGATGCAACAGCAGGCAATGGCCCAGCAGCAAGCGGCAATGGCGCAGGCGATGCAGGCTCAGCAGGCCGCCACGCTTGGCGCCGCCCCGACGGGTGCGATGGAGCCGATCGCCGGTGTCGGCCTCGAGCTGTACGCCCGCATCGTCAAGGCGATTGCCCCGCTCAACTACGACCAGTCGGCGTTGCCCGGCATCGCCGCCTCGCACGGCGTCGATGGCGCGTCGTGGCAGCAGGCCCACGACGGTTGGAACGCCCGCATCCAGGGCGACCCCACCGTCGCCAAGGCCTTCTCGGACGTCTACCGGACGGTCTGATCATGGGCTTCTTCAAGGACATCAAGACCCTCAAGGACCAAGGCAACGCGCTGCGCGAGCAGTACCCGGTGCAGGATCAGCTGGCCAACGCCCAGACGCAGATGGCGCAGGCCAACCAGATGATGGCGCAGATGGCGCAGGCATCGGCCCAGGCGACTGCGGCGATAACCAACGGTGTCGACGCCTACGCGACGGTCACCACCGCCACACAGACCGGGGCGATGATGAACTTCAACCCGGTCATCGATCTGGAACTGCTCGTGATGATGCCGAGCGGTGTGCCGATGCCGGTTCGTCGCCAAGAGACGGTGCAGCAGGTCTACCTGGCCCGCTGCCAGCCGGGCTCGCGGCTCAAGGTGAAGGTCGATCCGAACAACCCGAACGGGTTGTGGATCGATTGGGCGTCGCCGGCCTGACGGCCGTTCGACACCCGTAGCTCGACGGGAGGGAAGGGCGCGGGGTGCACCGTTGCGTGCGCCCCGCGATCCTTTTCGTCTACTCGACGGTGCCGTAGGCGCCGCTGCCTCCCGTCGTCGCTGTCGCGCGCACCTCGCTGACCGATGCGCGCAGGTCGCGCACGAAGGAGGAGATCAGTCCGTCGTGCACTGCATTCACCGTGCAATGCAGCGACCGAGGCGGGCCCTGGCGGTCGACGTACCACTCGCGGCGCAACAACGCGTCGGCCACCGCGAACACGTCCAGATCCTCGGGATCGGCGGCGGTGAACGCGACGAGCGTGGTGTCCGGCGGGGCGAGTACACGCAACCCTGGCGTGGCCTCGATCGCCTCGGCAAGCTCGAGCGCCGCGCGGCGAGCGGCCGCCGTCAGGCGCAGGTACCCATCGTCGCCGAGGTAGTGCATCACGGCCCACGCCGCGGCCCACGGCCCGCCACCCTTGCTGCCGAGCACCGCTGGTGACCCGTAGAGGCCGCCGAGCCAGTTCTGGGTGACGAACGTTTGGTACGCCCGCAAGCGCTTGTCGCGGTGGATGATCACCGACGCGCCCTTTGCCGTGTAGCCGTACTTGTGGAGGTCGATGGAAATGCTGGTGACGCCGGGGACGCGGAAGTCCCACGGTGCCACGGTTTCACCGAGGCGGGCGAGGTAGGTGAGCGTCACCCCGCCCATGCACGCGTCCACATGGCAGTTGATGTCGCGCTCGGCCGCGAGCGCGGCGATCTCGGGGATCGGGTCGACGACGCCCTGCGGGTACTGAGGCGCCGAGCCGACGACGAGCACGGTGTCGTCGTCGATCGCGTCGGCCATCGCCGCCGCGTCGGCCCGCCAATCGGCCCCGACAGGAACGCGCCGACTCTCCAGCCCGAAGTAGTAGCAGCCCTTCTCGAACGCGGCGTGCGCACTCGTCGGCAGCACGACGTTCGGACTGGTGGTTCCCTTCTCCTTGCGGCCGCGCTCGCGGGCGGACTTCACCGCCATGAGCAGGCTTTCGGTGCCGCCGGTCGTGAGGAATCCGGCAGCGGCGGTGCCACCGTGCACCCATTCGCTCACGATCGCCACGACTTCCTGCTGGACCCTACGAAGGCTTGGAAAGGCGTCGGTGTTCAGCCCGTTCTCCGCGGCGAGCACGCGGTGGGCGTCCTCGGCGATCGCGAGCACCTCGGGGCCGGCGTGATAGACGAGCGAGAACGCGCGGCCGTCGCGCCAGCGGATGTCGTCGGCCTTGTAGGACTCCAGTGTCGCGAACACGTCGGCGCGGGGGAGGCCGTGTTGGGGCAGTGTCATGCGCGAAACGTACACGCCGCCCGCCGGGCACGGGTGCGGTTGGCTCGATGCTCGCTCACTAGGGTCGGGTAACCATGGGTATCGCGCTCGTCCTCGCGATCGTTGCTGCTGTACTGCTCGGCGCCTCCGATCTGTTCGGTGCGCGGGCCTCGCGCAATGCGCCGGCCGTCACTGTCACCCGCACGGCGGTCGGGACGAGCGCGTTGTTGTCGCCAGTTGTTCTGCTTCTGACCGACTCGCAGTGGATCTTCCGCGACCTGGTGATCGGCGGGATCGCCGGGTTGTGCATGAGCCTGGGGCTGGTCCTGTTGTACCGTGGATACGCCGTGGCGCGGATGGGGATCGTCGCCCCGCTGTCGTCCGTGCTGCTCGCTTCCGTGCCGGTGCTGTGGGATGTCGTCAACGGGGTACGCCCAGGCGCGATCGCTGCGGCCGGCATGGGCGTCGGCGTGATCGCCGTCGTTCTCACGTCGTACACGCCGGGCGGCGTGGGCAGCGTGAGCGCTGGCATCGTGCTCGGGTTGTCGAGCGGGGTCGCATTCGGCACGGCGTTCACGATGATGGGGGAGGTGTCCGACGCGGCTGGCCTGGCGCCCGTGATCGTGCAGCGGTGGTCGGCGTTGGCGCTGCTCGTGGTGCTCGGGCTCTTCCGCTCCGAGCCGTTCATTGCGCAGAGGCCGGCGCGATTGATGGCGATGATCGCCGGTGTGCTCGGCCTGTTCGCCATCGGAGCGCTGCAGTCTGCTTTCCAGCGCGGCGAACTCGGGCCGGTCGCTGTCGCCTCGTCGCAGTTCGCCACCGTCGCCGTGGTGCTGTCGGTCGTGTTCAACAAGGAGCGCATGCGCTGGTGGCAGGGAATGGGAGTCGGCACGACCGCTGTGGCTGTGGCACTGATCGCCGCCGGTGGATGATCCTCGCTCGGTAAGGTGCAGCTATGCCTGACAAGCCCGTCATCACCATCCCGCCGGCGACCCGCCCACCGAACTGCAGATCGACGACGAGATCCTCGGCGACGGCGACGAAGCCACGATCGGCAAGCGCGTCATCGTCCACTACGCCGGCGTCGCCTGGAGCACCGGCAAGGAATTCGACGCGAGTTGGAACCGCGGGGAGACCTTCGACTTCCGCCTCGGTGCTCGCGAAGTCATCGAGGGCTGGGATCGTGGGGTCAAGGGGATGAAGGTCGGCGGCCGCCGCCGGCTCACCATCCCGGCCGAACTCGGGTACGGCAGCCGCGGCGCCGGAGGCGTCATCAAGGCGGGAGAGACGCTCGTGTTCGTCGTCGATCTCGTCGCTGTGCGCTGAACCGGCGTCGCAGGCCTGGGCCGTCAGGGCTCGACGTAGCGGCGCACGGCCACGACGCGAGACATCGGGATCGCTCCGATGCGCACGAGCTCGCCGGATCGTGGCGCGTGAATCCATTGAGTGGAGCTGATCGCGATACCCACGTGGCTGATCACCCCGCTGCCGCTCGACGACTCGAGGAAGACGAGGTCGCCGGGTTGGATCGCCTGTCGGGCCCAATCGACCGTGGTGCCCAGCCGGGCCTGAGCTGCCGAGTAGTGCGGCAGCTTCACGCCGATCTCCGCGTAGGCGGCGAGCGTGAGGCCCGAGCAATCCCATGAGTCGGGGCCAGCGGCGTTGAAGCGATACGGCTCGCCCAACTGGGCCCGGGCGAACGCAAGCACCGTGGCGAGCTTGCCGTTCTGACCGGCGGGGCTGTTCTGCTCCGGCGTCTGGCCGGACGGCGGCGCCGCGGCCGGCAGCGCGCCGCCGGCCGGCACGATGAGCTGCATCCCCGCGTGGATCACGCTCGCCTTGGAGAAGTGATTGGCGTCGAGCAGCTGGATCAACGTTACGTTGAGCTTCAGGGAGATACGAATGAGCGAGTCACCCTTCACCACCGTGTAGAGCAGCGCTGTGGCGGTGGCCGGGGCCGCGGGCGCCGGAGTCGCCGCGGGCGCCGGCAGCGTGGCGCCCGCGGGGACGAGGAGTTGCATCCCGGGGGTGATCACGCTGCTGCGGGTCAGCTTGTTGACCGCGAGCAGGTCGGCCAGGCTGACCTGCAGACGGCCGGCGATGCGCAGCAGCGAATCGCCCTTGATCACCGTGTAGGTGGCCAGCGGCGTCGCCGGTGGGCTGCCGGGCAGCGATCCACCGGCTGGCACCTGCAGCTGCATGCCGGGCAGAATGAGGCTGGAGGCGGTGAGGTGGTTGAGCGCGAGCAGGTCGGCAAGGCGGGTGTGCACCTTGGCGGCGATGCCGCTCAGGGAGTCACCCTTGACGACCGTGTAGACGAACCCGCTCGGCGCGACCGTCGTCACCGGCCCGGCCGCCGACACCTCAGGCGCGACGGGGGCGCTGGCGAGCCCAGCAGCGAGACAGCCGATCAGCAGCGAACGGATCACACGGCACATACGATCAATATCGGCACCCTCCAGTTGAACTTTACGGTTTCTTGACCTGTTCGGGTCTTCGGTCCGAGTGCGGGCGATCAGCAACCGCTGGCCGCCCTCACGATTGGATACGGGTCGACGGCGACGCCTCCTGATGGATGAACCTCTAGGTGAAGGTGAGGTCCACCGGCGTTGCCGGTCGAGCCGACATAGCCGATGAGGGCGCCCGCCGGGACATGCACCCCGACCCCGATGCCGTCGGCGAATTGGTCGAGGTGGGCATAGAAGAAGTAGGTCCCGTCGCCCACGGTCAGGTAAAGGGCGTTCCCCGCCAGCGAGCTCGGGTAATCGAGGTTGCGCTTGGTGATCGTGCCGGTGCGGACCGCATATACCGGAGTACCTCGCGCCGCGGTGATGTCGATCCCCAAGTGCTTCCGGCCGCCCGACCGGGGAGCGCCGAACGAACTGCGGATCGCACACGTTCGCGGCAACGGCAGATACTCGAGATCGACCACGCCGTGGTCGCCGGGCGCCGCCGGGCTGGCGCTCGTCGCCGGGAGGACGGCTGGAGTGGCGGGCGTTGCAGCCGCGGCCGCCGCCAGCAGCGCGGCGATGGTGACATCGTCGGCTGCGCCGGTGGCGGCCAGGCCGGCGCGGGTCTGGAACAGCTTCACCATCGCGGTCGTCGATGCGCCGTAGATTCCGTCGGCGCCGCTGCTCGGGCGCAGGCCGATGCTGATGAGCGCCCGCTGAACACTGACGACGACAGCACCGCGGCTGCCCGGCCCGACACCGGAAGTTGGTGCCGGGGTGGGGGTGGGTGCCGGCACAGGTGTGGGCGTCGGTGTGGGTGAGCTCGCAGGCTGCGCCGCCGCGAGCACCGCGGCCGTACCAGCGTCGAGGTTGCCCGTCGGCAGGATGTGACGCGTCTGTTGGAAGTACTTCAGCGCCGCTTCCGTCTGCCGACCGAAGGTTCCATCGGCGCCGCCCCGCAGGGCGATGCCAACGGCGATGAGCTGCTGTTGCACGGCGGCGACAGCCGCGCCGCGGCTACCGATCTTGAGGATCGGTGTGGCCGGTAGCACCCCGAGCAACGTCGCTGTAGCCGTATCGACGACGCCGGTGGCCGGTAGGCCGTGCGCCTCCTGGAACTGGGCGACCGCGGTGGCCGTGGCCGGGCCGTACCACCCGTCGACCCCGCCGCTGACCCGGATACCGGCAACCACCAGCGACCGCTGGATGGCCGTGACGGTGGCCGAGTGGTCGCCGCGCTGGGCAACGATCACCGTCGCGGTGGCGGCGGTGGCGGACGAGGTTGATCCGGCGGCCGAGAACAGCAGCCCGGCGACGATGATGATGGCTCCGATGGGTCGACGACCAAGGGTGAGCATGAGTGCTCCTAGGTTGCGGCCCGCTGGCGATACCGTACAGCGGCACACTCCCGCCGCGCCAGGATTTCCGTCACCTAACCGTAATAAACCGTTCTGACGAGGGGATCCGCGACCTCAGGAGTAGAAGCCGGCGTAGACGAAGAGCGTCATCACGCCGTCACGGACACCGACCGAGGTGATGTGGAGGACGTCGGTGCCACGCCCGGGGGTGGGTGGCTCCGTGTACTCGAAGGGGGCCTGGAAGAGCAGCGGGGGAGCCGTACCCAACTCGAACTGAACGCTCGTCTCGCTGCCGTCGTCGGCGGGCCCGAAGCCAGCCACCGGATTGGCGCGCACGTCGGCGATGATCGCCTCAGCGGACTCGCCGGCCTCGGCGCGGGCGATGAACACCTGGGCGTACGCTTCCTCCACGGCGGCAGCGATCTCAGCGAGATCGGCCCCGCTGCCTGCGGAGGCGGGACTCGTCGAGTCGAGGCCGCGGAACCCGAAGAGGACGACCCTCAGGCTCGTGTCCAGGGCGACCTCCATCTTCGAGTAGGTCGTCTCGTCGATGCCCATCCCGGTGGGGTCGGAGGGATCGTCGCAGGAGCCTTCGGGCAGGGCGCTACATGATTCGAAACGGTACAGGTGCAGTTCCAGCGGCTGGGTCGGATCCGCGGGCCACTCCACACGCACGAAGTAATCGCCGTCGAGCAGCGGTGCGCCGTCAGCGGGCAGCGGAGGGGATGGCTCGCCGTACCAGTCCGCGCCGCAGCACGGGGGTGCGACTTGACCGTCGACCCGTTCGATGTCGACGACCTGCCAACCCGTCTGCGGTGGCGCAGATGTGTCAGCCACCGAGGTCGCAGTCGAGGGGGCGGTTGATGGGGTAGTGGTGAACGGGGGGAGGGTGCTCGCTCCGGTCGCCTCGGTCGCTGTTGTTCCATTGGACGTAGACGCCGAACACGCCGCCAAAGCCCCCAGCACGACCAATGCCACCAGCCTTGCGGAACGCTTCATGGTTCGACCTCCACCCACTGTGTGTGCCCTCGTTCTAGCAGAGGGGTAGCGGGGAAATGATCGACCTGACATAACGATGATTATGGGCGTTAGGCATGACGCGGGTCGGGCGGCATCTCCCGGTCACGCAACGGCCGGGCCGCTTCCAGCAGCCAATCGAGCGTGTCTCTGAGTTCTGCTGCTGTCGGCGCCCGACCGGCGGCAGCAAGATCCCGCTCTGCGTCATTCACCGCGCACGCCAGTACATAGAGCTCGTCGTGGAGTCGATCGAGTTCGTCCTTGGCGACGATGAGCTCGTGCTCACTGAGCTGCAACTCCGCGGCGCGCTGGCGGCCAACCCACTGCCACTGACGGCAGGCCTGTGAGCAGTACTCCCGTGGACGACCTGCGCCGCGCGGCGGCAGGACGCGGCGGCACCACTTGCACCGGCCCGATTCGCGCGCGGGCTCCCCTCGCGGCCCGTCCTCATCCCGCCCTTTCGTCATGACGAAAGGATAGGTCGAGGGAAGGGTGCGGGCCGCGGATGGTTCGGCGAGCGAACGCAGCGTCAGCGGTCGGTGAGCGCCTTCGCCGACCGCCAGGCGGACTCGGCACGGTCGAAACGCTCGGTCGCGGACGAGCGCATTCGGTCCGCCACCGCGGCGACGACCAGGTTGGCCAACGCCAGCGTTCCCACATGGCTGTCGAACGGGCCGGCCCCAGCGGCGGCCACCGTGAAGGTCCGGGCCGACAACGCTGCCAGGGGGGAGAGCAGGCTGTCGGTGAACGCGGTGAGGAACACTCCCCTGCCCGCTGCCACCTCTGCGGCCTCGACGAGCCACCGGTCGTAGCGGCGCAGGTCGATCGCGATCACCATGTCGTCGGCTCGCAGCAAGGCCACGGCGCGGCGGACCGCTACGTCATTGCCGTCGATCAGCTCCACGCCGTCGCGCAGCGCACGCAACTCGTTGACCATTTGACGGGCGACTCCCCCCGAGGCGTCGCCGGACAACACGAACACCCGTTGCGCAACAGCGACGAACTCCACGACCTCCGCGAGCGCGGCCACCTCTACCCCATGGAGCGTGGCGTGCACATTCTCGAGCTCCGCCTGGAGGTGGCGGCCGATCGCGTCGGATGCAGCGGGCTCGCGGATGCGCTCCGCCGCTGGGCGCAACTGGGCCGCGAGGGCACGCTGCACGGCGGCCTGCAGACCGGTGAAGCCGTCGTAGCGGAGCTTGCCGGCCAGACGCACCACTGTGGCCGCGCCCGAAGCAGCGGCCTCGGCCAGCTCGGCGACAGTGCCGAAGGCGACGAGTTGCGGATGCTCGAGCACGACCTCGGCCACCCGTCGTTCGGCAGGCGTGAGTGACGCCCCCGCCTTCCCGATTCGCTCAGCCACTTCCACGCCGTCAACCGTAGCCCGCTGGGGCTCGAGGGCAGCCCAGCGTTAGGGTGCTGACGTGAAGCGCCTCCTCGCCCGTTGTTGGTTGTTCCTCTGGCGCTGGGAACTCGTGGCTCCCTCGTCGTCACTGCCCGATCGGTGCGTGATGATTGCGGCGCCGCACACCACGAACTGGGACTTCCCGATCATGCTCGCGCTCACCAAGGCGAGCGGGGTCGACGTGAAGTGGCTCGGCAAGGCGAGCCTGTTCCGTGGGCCGATGGGCCTGCTCATGCGCCGGCTCGGCGGCATCTCCGTCGACCGCCGCGCCGCGGGCGGCATGGTGGCCGCGCTGGCCGGCGAGTTCGCCGCCCGCGAGCGGATGGTGCTCATCGTTCCTGCCGAAGGAACCCGCTCACAGACCCATTGCTGGAAGTCGGGCTTCTACCACATCGCCCGCCAGGCGAACGTTCCGGTGGTCTGCGGTTTTGTCGACGGCAGCACACGCAGCGGCGGCCTCGGCCCCGTCGTGCACCTCACCGGCGACATAGCTCGCGACATGGACGAGTTCCGTGCTTTCTACGCCGGTAAGACCGGTCTGCGTGCCGGTCGCGAAACACCGGTCCGCCTCAAGGAAGAGATGATCGAGGGCGAGGCCGCCTGATCCGGGCCGGCCGCCAGCAGGGGCGGCCTCATGCCCCGCCGAGGGCCAGCCATGCGTCGGCCGCCGCCGCGTCGCCCGAGACCGTGATCGCACTGCCACCGACCGGCCGACCCCACAACCGCAGGAGCACCGTGGCCGCGTCGCCCCTGATCGTCGCCGACGGCGCCGCAGAGGGATCCAGCACGACCCGACCCGAGCGGCCATCGGCCACCCACTCCCCCGCCCGGTCGGTGAGGTGCACGGCCACGATGGAAGGCGGCGTCGTGAGGCGTTCGCGGGACAACAGGCGCGGCAACATCACGGTCCAGTACTCGTCGACTCCGTCCGCGGCGAGTGCCGCGTCGATCACCGGTGTGCGTCCGATCGCCATCTCGGCGTCAATTCGGTGCACGAACGTCTCCTGGGCCTGGCGGCGGCGCCACAGCCCGGCGACCCTCGGTTCCACCGGGAACGGGTGCCAGGTCGGCGCCTCGGGATCGACTTCCCGCAGCGATGCGACAAGGCGATCGACGCCGTCACGCAGCCACTGTGCCATCGCCGCGGGATCGGTGGGCGCCGGGTCGGCCTCGTGGTCGAGGGTGGGCGGACCGCCCATGATGACCGCCGCGCGAGCCCAACGATGGACTGTGCCGAGATGGGCGACGAGCGCGCTCAGCGTCCAGCCGGGGCAGCCGGCGATCGGCGCATCGGGGTCGCCGACGGCGACTGCATTGGCCACCGCATCGGCGTCGCCGCGGAGGTGGTCGAGGTAATCGAGGTGATCGAGGCTCATGACGGCGCACGTTACGCGCCGTGCCGGGCAGAATGGCCCGATGTTTCCGAGCGACATGCCACCAGCGCCCGAACGGGGCTTCGCCAGCGACAACTTCGCCGGCGCCCATCCGGCAGTGATCGAGGCCGTGCTCGCCGCCAACACGGGGCATGCGCCGGCGTACGGCGCCGATCGCTGGACGGCAGAGGCCGAGGCCCGGCTCGGTGAAATGTTCGGTCCGGGCGCCAAAGCGTTCCTGGTGTGGAACGGCACGGGAGCGAACGTGACCGCGTTGGGGTCGCTGACGCGCCCCGCCGAGTGCGTGGTCTGCAGTGAGTGGGCGCACATCGCCGTCGACGAAGCCGGCGCGCCCGAGCGCATCGTCGGCGCCAAACTCCTCACGCTGCCGTCGGCCGACGCCAAGCTCCTACCTCAGCAGATCGCCGAGTTGGCCCACCTGCTCGGCGACCAGCACCACGTGCAGCCGGCGGTGGTGAGCATCACCCAGGGCACCGAGTTGGGCACGGTCTACACGGCCGCCGAAGTGACGGCGCTCGCGGAGACGGCCCATCGCATGGGCATGCGGGTGCACCTCGATGGCGCACGCATCGCCAACGCCACGGCAGCGCTCGGCGGCACCGTCGCCGCGTTGCGCAGCTTCACGGTGGACGCGGGCGTCGACGTGATCAGCTTCGGTGGCACCAAGGTGGGCGGCCTGGGCGCCGAAGCCGTGGTGTACCTCGATCCGGAGTTGGCCGCGCGGGCCAAGCACGTCCGCAAGATGACCACCCAGCTGCCGTCGAAGATGCGCTTCCTCGCCGCCCAGTTCAATGCGCTGCTGCACGACGACCTCTGGATCCACTTGGCCACGAACGCGAACGAGATGGCCCGCCGCCTGTACGACGACGTGTATCAACTGCCAGGTGTGCACCTCGAGCGGGCGCCCGAGATCAACAGCCTGTACCCGGTGCTCCCAGCGGACCTGATCGCACCGCTGCGGGACTGGAGCTTCTTCTGGAACTGGGACGTCGCGGGCCACCAGGTGCGGTGGATGGCGGCCTGGGATACCACCGCGGACGACGTTGACCGCTTCGCCGCTGGAGTGCGCCACGCCCTGCGCTGATTCGTCGGGATCGTTTGGACGGCAGCCGGAGTTGCGCGTATTGTTACCGGCCGGTAGCTGCGCGGACTTTGGGGGTTCTATGGCTGCGGTCGATCTCTTTGGACAGCGGGTCGTCACCGACGATCGGTGGATGAACGACGCGGCCTGCCGCGGCCTGACCCAGTTGTTCTTTCCCAGCCAGGCTGAACGGCCTCAGGCTCGCGAACGTCGCGAAGCCGCCGCCCGCACCGTGTGCCAGGGCTGCTCCGTGGACGGGATGTGCCGCGAGTTCGCGCGGGCGAACCACGAGTATGGGTTGTGGGGCGGGGAGAGCGAGGACGAACGCCACGCCGCGGGCTACCGCCTCATCGCGCCGATCGGCGTGAGGGCGCGAACCGCCGGCTGAAACGCGGCGCCACTCCCTTGCTGCCCGTACGATCACCGGCGTGAGTTCCCTCCGTCCGCACCGAGAGGTCGTCGAGACCGCATGGTCCGACCATGGTGACCCGCGAGCGATCGTGGCGATCGACGAGGTGAGCGCGCACGTCTCCACGAACCGCGTCTTCCGGCTGCACCTCGACGACGGTGGGAGCGTCGTGGCCAAGGCATCTTCCTACGGGTCGTACTTCCTTTTCTACGAGGATCACGACCGCCTCAACCGCTGCGCGCAGCTGCTGAAGGGCACTCGCTTCGACGGCTTCCTGTCGGAGGTGCGTCGCCGCCCTGATGGCCGCATCTACACGTGGTACGACCAGCGGATGTGGGTGGTGTTCTACGACGACGCACCGCGTGGTGAGGCACTTCCCCGCATCCTCACGGTCGCTCAGATCCACAATCTCGGCCGCGAGATCGGCGAGTTCCACCTCGCGAGCACCGAGATTGCGCCGAAGATCCCGGTCGGGTCCAAGACAGTGAAGAGCGACGCAATCCACCTGCTCGACCTGCTCGAGAGTCCGTTCGCACCGCGCAACTTCGAGCTCGCGCCCGAGGCGATCGGGGTGCTCTGGCGACACACCCACCACTTCCTCGAACGGCTCGTCGAGGTCGGCTACGACGACTGGCCGCGTATCCCTCTGCTCATCGACTGGAACCTCGGCAACTTCTCGGTGACGCCCCGCGCCGACGACACATTCCGACTGTTCAGCCGGTGGGACTACGACTGGTTCCGTATCGAGCCGCGGGTGCTCGACTTCTACTTCCTCTCCCGCGTCTCGAGCAGCACCGGCGATCGCACCCGGTTCACGTACGGGCCCCACACGTTGGTGGAACCCACATTCCTCGAGTTCCTGCGCGCGTACCGCCAGGTCTTCCCGATGAGCGACGACGAGGTGATGTTCCTCCCCGAGGTGTACCGCTTCTTCATCCTCAACTATGTCGTGCGCGAGGGAGCGCGGTTCTTTCGCCCAGACCTGTGCTCCCAGTTCCGTCGAGACGCGGTGCGCACCTATTTGCCCGCGCTCGACGCGCTCGACGCGTCGCCCTTGTGCACGACGGCATGACGCCATGGTTCGTGTGATGTTCGACGTGTGCGTGCTGGGTAGCGCGAATCTCGATCTCGTCGCCACCGTCGAGCGGCTACCCGGCCCGGGTGAGACCGTGAGCGGATCGAGCTACGCCGAGTACCCCGGCGGCAAGGGCCTCAACCAGGCCGTGGCCGCTGCGCGCGCGGGGGCCAGAACCGCATTCGTGGCCGCGGTTGGTACCGACGCCGCGGGCGAGGTACTGCTCGGCGTGATGAGCGCCGACGGCATCGACGCGTCGCTCGTAGAGCGAGTCGTCGAGCCCACGGGACGGGCACTCATCGGCGTGTCGGCGCAGGGCGAGAACTCGATCATCGTCGTGCCCGGCGCGAACGCCACCGTCACCGGTACGAGACTGCCGCCGACCAAGGTGTTGCTCGCCCAGCTCGAAGTGCCGTTGGCTGCAGTAGAGCGCGCGTTCAGTGCAGCCCGCGCCGCGGGCACCACGACCGTGCTGAACCCGGCCCCCGCGCAACCGCTCGGCGAAGTGCTGCTACGCGAGTGCGACCTGGTGGTGCCGAACGAACACGAGCTGGAACTGCTGGGCGGCGTTGCGCGCCTGCTCGCGCTTGGCGCACGGGCCGTGGTGGTCACCCGCGGGGCACGGGGCGCCGAACTGCACGCATCAGCTGGGGTGGTGCCGATCGCTCCGTTCGCCGTCACTCCTGTCGACACGACAGCAGCGGGCGATTCGTTCTGTGGCGCGTTGTGCGCGCGGCTTGCGGCCGGCGATGCGGTGGAGGCTGCTTTGCGTTTCGCCGCGGCTGCCGGAGCGTTGTGCACCACGCGGGCCGGCGCGGTTCCCTCGATCCCGTGGCGCTCCGAGACAGAGGCCCTGCTCAGCGCAGGGTGACCGCGGCCCAGCCGGCGAGCTCTTCCGTGTGCACGACCTGCAGCGGTGCCAGCGCGGCGAGCACATGGTCGTAGCCGCCGGTGAGGATGCCGCTGATCACCAACGCGCCACCGGGTGCGACCACCCGTCGCAGATCGGGGGCCAGGGCGACCAGCGTCGGAGCGAGGATGTTCGCGAGCACGAGGTCGAATACACCCGTCACGTCCTCGAGCGGTGTGGTGCTCGCATGAACGCACTCCCCCACCCCGTTGGCGGCGGCGTTGGCCAAGGTGACCGAAACCGCAGCGGGGGCGATGTCGACCCCGACGGCCGTTCCCGCACCGAACACGCAGGCGCCGATGGCGAGCACTCCAGAACCGCAGCCCACGTCGAGCACGGTGCACCCGGGTTGCACGAGCCGGCGGGTGGCGCGCAGCGATAGGACGGTGGTGGGGTGGTCGCCCATCCCGAAGGTGGATCCGGGCTCGATGTGCAGCACGGTGGTGCCGGCCGGAGCGTCGTGGGGCACCCACGCCGGGCGCACCACCAAGCCGGGTTGCACGACGATCGGCGCAGCGAACTCGCGCCATGTGTCGGCGACGGCTTCGTCGACCTCCTCGTAGCGCCACGGCCAGTGGGCCGGCCAGCCGGCCGCGACCGGGTCGGCGTCGCCGAGCGAGGTCCACAGCTCCACCGTGCCCTCGGCCGGTGTGCGTTCTTCGACGGCGACGACGCCGAGGCCCCACAGGGCGTCCGAGGCCAGCTCCGCCTCGGCCTCGCCGACGGTGACGACGAACTGGCGGATGATCCGCTTGTCGGGCATCAGTCGATTCGACGCAGGTCGTGGCGGTAGCGCTGCGCCCGCTGCGCGTAGATCGCCGCGCCACGCGCGATGAGCTCTGGGCGGGCCCGGCCAGCCTTGATCACCGCCGGGGTGCCGACGGCGAGCGCGCCGGAGGGCACCTCGGTGTCGTCGAGTACGACGGCGTTGGTGGCGACGATCGCGCCGGTGCGCACCACGACGCGGTGGAGCACGACGCTCATGTTGCCGATGAGGCAGCCGTTCTCGATCGTGCAGCCCTCCAGATGCACCATGTGGCCCACGACGCAGTCGTCGCCGACGACGGTGGGATCCTCGGCCGTGGAGTGCAGCACCCCGTTGTCCTGGATGCTCGTGCGCTCGCCGATGCGGATCGGCCCCTCGTCGCCGCGCAGCACAGCACCGGGCCATACCGAGCTGCCGGCACCGATCGTGACATTGCCGATGATCACGGCGTCAGGGTGGATGTAGGCGTCGGGGTGGATGGACGGAGTGAGCTCGCCGAGCGCGTAGATGGGCACGCCCGAAGGGTACCGATCGCAGTTACGGTGGAGCGAAGTGCCCTCCAGCGGATACCGTGTGAGCCCTATGTCCCGCAGGATCGAAATCGAGCTCACCAGTGCGCGCCCCGATGGCACGTGGACGTGGCGGGCGGCAGGTGCCCAGAAGCCCAAGGGTGTGCTCGACGGGACATTGCTCCCCGCCGACGCCGCCGTGGGCCTCATCCTCAAGGCGGATGCCGAGAGCGAGATCGACGGGGTGACGATCCTGTCGGTGAGCACCACGAAGGCAAAGGCCGAAAAGAGCGGCCTGCTCGAGCTGATCACCACCGACAAGCCGTTCGAGGCCGTCACTCAGCAGCTCGCCCGCCGCGAGCGCAGTGACCGCGGCGATCGTGGCGATCGTGGCGATCGTGGTGGCGACCGCCGCGATCGTGGCCCGCGCCGCGACGGCGACACCCGCGGCCCCGGCTCGGGTCCTCGCCGCGACAAGCCCGCCGGCGACGGCGCCGATCGCCGCGACCGCGGCCCGGGCTCGGGTCCGCGGCGCGAGGGTGACAACCGCGATCGCGGCCCGCGCCGCGAGGGTGGCTCCCACCGCCCTCGTTTCGAGGCTCCGCCCGAGCTGCCCCAGCGCCCGAAGGCCAAGCGCCTCAAGCCTGGTCGCACCCACCGCAATGCGGTGCTGGCCGAGCTGACCGAGGCACAGAAGGCCGTCGCCGAGCGCGCCCTACTGGGTGGCCTGCCTGCCGTCCGCCAGGCGGTCAACGAGCAGAACACGCGCTTGAAGGCCGAGGGCAAGGAAGAGATCCCGGCCGCCGGCCTGCTGGCCATCGCCGAGCAGTTGCTGCCGCGCCTGCGCGTGGCCGAGTGGCTGGATCGTGCTGACGCCGCCCTCGCTGACATGGAGGAGCTCGACCTGCGCGACCTGCGCAGCGTGGTGGCCGCCTCCGACGACCCGATGGTGGCCCGCGACGAGAGCACGCGCGAGATCGCCGCTCGCCTCAAGGATGCACTCGTCACCAAGCAGGAGAAGGAACTCGCCCTGTGGTACGAGGACATCGACGCTGCCGTCGGTGTGGGCCGCATCGTGCGTGCGCTGAAGCTTTCGTCGCAGCCGCCCAAGGCCGGCGTGCGTTTCCCCGCCGAGAGCGCGGCCAAGTTGGCCAACGCCGCCAACGCCAGCCTCACGGCTGATGCTCTTCCCGACCGCTGGGTGGCCGTACTCGAGGCCGTCGCCTTCAGCCCGGTGCGCAGCCTCGTGCAACCCCCCGCGAAGCCCACCCAGGTGAATGACGAGCTGCTCGGAACGGTCAAGCGCCTCGGTGCGCTGCTGCCCGCCGTGGCCGCCCTGTTCGGCATCGAGGTGGATACCAAGGCCCACCCGAAGCCGCTGCGCCCCACCCGTCCCACCACTCCTGCCAAGGGCAAGCCGACCCCCAAGCCGCCCGCGGCGGCCAAGCCGGCTGCTGAGGCGCCCGTCGTCGCAGCTGTCGAGGCACCGGTTGTCGAGGCACCGGTTGAGGTTGTCGAGGCACCCGTCGTCGCAGCTGTCGAGGCACCGGTTGTCGAGGCACCGGTTGAGGTTGTCGAGGCACCGGTTGTCGAGGCACCGGTTGTCGAGGCACCGGTCGAGGTTGTCGAGGCGCCCGCCGCGGAGGCCCCAGTCGTCGACGAGTTCGACTCGGCTGACGAGTTCTCCCCCGAGGGCTGACCGCCTCGGTCCGTCGGGCCCCACGGTCCTAATGTCGGAGACATGTCCGACATCGTCACCTACGAGGTACAGAGCCGCATTGCGGTCATCACGCTCAACCGTCCCGAGGCCCGCAATGCGGTCAACGGTGACGTGGCCAATGCGCTCGAAGCCGCCATTGACCGGCTCGAGGCCGACCCCGACGTGTGGATCGCAGTGCTTGCCGCGAACACCGCGGGCCAGGAGAAGCCGGTCTTCTGCGCCGGCGCTGACCTGAAGGCAATCAACTCCGGCGAGGCAGCGGCGCTCAATACGCCCCGTGGCGGCTTCGCCGGCTTCTGCTACCGCGAACGGACCAAGCCGGTGATCGCCGCGATCGATGGGCTCGCCACCGCCGGCGGCTGCGAGATCACGCTCGCCTGTGACTTGGTGGTTGCCTCCACCCGCGCGTCGTTCGGCCTCGCCGAAGTGAAGCGCAACCTGGTCGCCGGTGCCGGCGGTCTGTTCCGCCTGCCGCGCGCGATCGGCCAGGCGGCGGCGATGGACGTCATCCTCACCGGCGAACCGATGCCCGCGCAGCGGGCTTACGAGCTCGGCATGGTGAGCCGCCTAGCCGAGCCGGGGACGGCGCTGGCGGCGGCGCTACAGCTGGCGGCGAAGATCTGCGAGAACGCTCCGCTGGCTGTCTGGGAGAGCCGCAAGGTGGTGCTTGCCTCGGCGTACGAGGACGACGTCACCCTCAAGAAGCTCACCGATGCCGCGTTCGGCCGGGTCATTGCTTCGGAGGACACCAAGGAGGGGCTGACCGCCTTCATCGAGAAGCGCCCGCCACGCTGGACCGGCCGCTGATCAGTTGAGCAGGCGGCGCATCACCAGCAGCCGGGCGGTGACCCCGGCGCGCTCGTAGAGGTTCTTGGTGGCGCGATCGCCCGGCAGGGCCACGGCCTCCAGCGCCATGCAGCCACGCATGCGGGCATAGGCCATGGCGGCCTCCAGCAGCCCATCGCCACAGCCCAACTCGCGCGCGCCCGGGTGCACGTACACCTGCCGCACGGTGGCCACCGTGACCGAGATGCCCTCCATCGCGAGTTGGAGATAGCCGACAACGGCATCGTCGAGTGTGGCCACCCACACTGCGCTGTCGGGCGCAGTCAGCAGCACTGCCCAGTCCGCCACGGGCGGGCGCTCGGCGAGCAGCACATCGGCCCCGCGGAACTCCATCAGCTCTGCACGTGCCTGCGCCTCCAGCGCCGCCACGTCCGCGGCGTCGGCCGGCAGCAGCGGGCGGACGGCCTCGCGCATCAGCCGGCCAGCAGTTCCGCGACCCGGTTGAGAATCGTGCGCCGTCCGCGGCCCGCGGTCTCGTAGTCGCCGATCAGCTGCAGATCCGCGTGGGGCAGCCGGGCGAGCAGCTTCACGACCTCCGCTGCGGGCAGATCGTCGTATCCGTCGAAGGGCGAATGCGGCCGCTTGCCCGGTTCCGCCGCGGTCGGCGGCGGCTGGCGCACCGCTGTCAGCCGCTTGCCGATCTGCTTGCGGCCGGTGGTGACCGCCATCTCGCCGATCCAGTGCGCGACCCGCACCTGGTTCTCGAGCTTGGCCCGGCTATCGGCGACCAGCTTGGGCAAGTGCTGCACCTGACCGACCAGCTCGGCCGGCGCGGACAGCACAGCACTTAGCAACTTCTCCACGAGAGGGCGCTGCTCGCTCATGGTCGCCTCAGCCGCGCCGGCTCATTTGAAGAGCGGGCAGTCGTCGTCGCCAACGGGGCAACCAGGGGCGTTCTGGCGCACGAGCAGGAAGCACGAAGGGCACAGTCGCTCGTCGGCCCGCTTGGGCTGCAGCCGGTCGCCCGTCTCGCCCCGTTCCTCGGGCTCTTCCTCGTCCTCGTCCTCGTCGTCCTCGGCGGCGACCATACGATCCTTGAGGATCGTGTCGAGATCGGCCTCGACGTCGTCGGGGGCGAGCATGTCCTCGTCCTCGTCTTCGTCCTCGCCAGCGACGACGCGGCGCACGGGGCCACTCGTGTCGTCGTCCTCTTCTTCGTCTTCTTCCACCGCGACGAAGTCGTCGTCGAGCGCGACGAAGTCGTCGTCCTCCTCGAGCACCGCGGCGTCGAGGTCTTCCTCGTCAAGTTCGGCGGGATCGATGTCCACATCCTCTTCGACTTCTTCCTCGAAGTCCTCGGACTCGGGCATCACATCATCGTCGTCGGCCATCTTCGATCCTTGCAGTCACCCGGGTGAGGCCCGGGATACTAGGGCGAGCGTCACGGGAGGTTACTCACACTCCATGTGACAACCGCCACTCCAGCGTCAGGTGGGCGCCCGCCGGGCCTCGGCACGGCGCTCGGCCGCGAGGCGTTCGAGCTCGGGCGCCTCGCGTGTGAGGTGGGTCATGGCGTCGGCGACGGCACGGTGGCCGGCCTGCTCGTCGATCAAACGGTGCATCTCGAGGGCGATTCGACGGTACGACGGATGACCCTGCGCCGAGGAGCGCAGCTCGAGCATGTGGATCGCTTCGCGGGCGTTGAACTGCATTGTGTAGCGCATGCGGTAGGCCATGCTCACCGCGTACTGAGCTTGCATCGGGAACTCGTCCTTGAGCGCATCGTAGAGCGCTGCCGAGCGAGCCATGGCGTCGTCGAAGACCTCCGCCATGCCCGCTTCTTCCACCAACTCCGGCCGTACATAACCGTGGTTGGGGGTGAGCGACTGCCACTCGATGGTGAGCATGCGGTGGCGCTGCAGGTCGCGGAAGGCGCCGTAGTCGCTCAGGACATCGAAGCGGTAGTCGACCCGCTCGAAGGCCCGGCCGGGCTTGTGGCGGCGGTTCTCGCGCTCGCCGACATAGGCCTGGATGAGCGCCAGCCGCTCGGTGGGGCCGAGCGTGCGCACCCGCTCGAGCACCTGCTGTTCGGGCAGGTGGGTGAGCGGGTAGCAGATCGCGGCGAGCAACTTGTCTTCCGCGTCGGGGTCGAAATCGACGAGCTGCACCGAGGGCACCTGCTCGACCGGCGTGGTGCCGAACAGCGAATCGACCAGCTTGGAGGTGTGCTCTCGAGTCGAGCCGAGGTACTGGCCCCACCGACCGCCGCGGTCGGCAAGATCGACGCGACGCAGGAAACTGGGGATCACCTTGCGGAGCTCGTGGAGCATGAGATCCGCGTAGTGGCGGGCCTCGGGGAGGGGGTGAGCGCGCATGCGGATGAGCAGCGACTCGAACGCTTGCCCGGAGCCGTAGATGCCGACGTTGGAGAGCGCCGCTGCGGGCAGCACGCCGCGCACCGCATCGAGCGCCTTGGCGCGGGTGGCCATGCGGTAGATGAAGTCGCTGTCGCCCTCTTCGCGCGACACCGTGGCGCGCACATGGTCGGTGACGCGCGAGAGCAGCAGCGAGTAGCTGTCGAACACGCGGTCCATGTCGCCTACGTAGCGGGTGCCGAAGCGGCTAGAGAGGATCGCCGGGTCGCGGTAGAACCGGTAGCGGCCGCCGAGGCGGGCGTCGTAGCTGATGTAGCGCGTGCTTTGCTCGAGGTAGCTCATCAAGCGACCCCACTCGAGGATCTTGGTGAGGATGTTGGACGCCTGCTCACACGCCAAATGCACGCCACCGAGCTGGGCCACAGAGTCGTCGCCGTACTCGAAGAACACCTTTTCGTAGAGCTCCTCGGCGCGTTCCAGGCCGATCGTCGCGTCGACGGTGACGTCGCCGGCAATGTCGAGATCGCCGACGAACTCGTCGAGGAACAGCCGACGCAGGCTCTTGGGGCTGCGGCTGTACCGAGCGAACAGCGCGCCCTTGACGACCTCGGGAAGGTTCACGAGTGCGAACACCGGACCATCGAGATTGGTGAAGTACCGCCGGAGGATGTCCTCCTCGTCGGGTGTGAACTCCTCGGGGACGTAGACCGTCACGGGCGAGATCCTACGGGGGTCGCGACTCTCAACCGGGGATCCCGCAACTCATCACAGGACGGTCACACCGCGTGGCCGGCGATCGAACTCGGCGTCGACGTTCGCGCGGAGGGTGGTCGACACCCACAGGTCGACCACGGTCATCGCCATCACCTTTGCGCCGTCGATGACGGCCCGGTCGCCGTCGTCGGCGACTGCCCACTTGGCGAACTCGACGCTGTGGATCGGCACACCGTCGGGGGCGACCTTGATCATCGGGTGGATCGAGGGCACGAGATGACTGATATTGCCCATGTCGGTGCTGCCCATCACGCGGCGCCCGACGGCGAGAGGATCGAGCACCGTGCGGCCCACCGCGGCGGCGTTGGCGACATAGGCCTGCACCATCGGGGCGTTGTCGACCATCTCGGCGTAGAGGTTGTCGACCCACGCGTGGCTCATCGTGCACCCGCACGCCGTCGCCGCGCTCTCCAGGCAGGTGAACACGCGATCCTTCAACGGTTGCAGCGAGGCGACTGTGCCGGCACGCACATACCACTCCATCGCCGTCTCCGCCGGCACGATGTTCGGCTTGTCGCCGGCCTTGGTGAAGATGCCGTGCACGCGTTCGTTGGGCCGGATGTGCTGGCGCATCGCGGCGACGCCTGTGTAGCCGAGGACCGCGGCGTCGAGCGCATTACGGCCCTCCCATGGGGCTGCCGCGGCGTGGGCCGCCTTGCCGTGGTACTGCACCTGCAGCTCCTGGATCGCGAGGCAGTCCATGTGGAGCAGGTCGGCATCGGCCGGATGCACCATCATCGCCGCGGCGACGCCGTCGAATGCGCCCTTGCGCGCCATGCGCACCTTGCCGCCGCCGCCTTCCTCGGCCGGGGTACCCATGATCCGCACCTTCCCGCCGGCCGCCTCGGCCACGAACGCCGCCGCAAGGCCGGCGCCGAGGCCGGCGGTGGCGATGATGTTGTGACCGCACGCGTGGCCCACGCCCGGCAGGGCGTCGTACTCGCACAGCACCGCCACCTGCGGCCCTTCCCGCCCGGCCGACGAGTCGAACGCCGTTGCCAGGTCGTAGGCGTGGCGCACCGGGGCGATGCCCTCGCGCTCGAGGAAACCGGTGAGCAATTCGTGGGCGAAGTGCTCCTCGTAGTTCAGCTCAGGGTGGGCATGGATCTGGTGGCTGGCGTCGATGAGGCGGTCGGCGAGCTCGTCGACGCGGTCGCAGACGGCCTGCTTCAATTCGGCGGTGTCCATCGGGTTGACGTTAACAGTGCCTCTCGCGGGTCTGCGTCTCACGCGTACGCGACGAGGGCATCGGGCTCGACAGTGAGCTTCAGCTCGCCGGCCCTGCGCCAGCGCACGCCGTCGACCCACACGTCGAGCGGGCGGGAGAAGGCCACAGTGGCCTGTGCCGCCTGACGGGCGTCGATCTGGGGGTGCGGCAGGTGGGTGCCGGTGCGTGCCTTCTTGCGGGCCTGTAGGCGGGTGCGCACGCCCATGGCAGCGGCGACGTGGACGAGATCGATGCGGCCGTCGTTCGGGTGCGAACGCGGGGCCACGTCGTACTGACCGAGGAACTCAGCGTTCATCGCCAGCAACACCTCGCCGCGCCACCATCCCGCCCACCCGCGCCGGCGGGCCCCCACGTGGGCGACGGCCCATGTGCGCTCGCCTGCGGCATCGACGCGCACGACGTCGATCGTTGCCTTCGTGACGGTTCCGGGGAAGCGGCCGGGCGCTCCCCCGCCCATCGTGCGCGCCAGGTCGCCTGCGGCGAAGCCGATCGGGGGCACCTGCGTGCCGCCGGCGCGTGCGACCGCGATGGCGGCTCGCGCCGTTGCGTCGGTGGACGCGACCAATAGGTCGCGCGGTGCAGCGACCGCCTCGCCCCACTGCTCACCACGACGAATCGTCATGACGGAACCCCGCTGCCTGGTTCCCCGGCCGCCTCCGTTTCGGGCTCCACGGTGCTCGACGCAGCAACGACGCCACGGAACAGCCGGTCGGCGGCGTCGCCGGCGGCTCGCCGAGTCTCGCGCCTGGGGGCCACGATCGCGAATTGGCGCAACAGGTCGATGAGCTGCTTCATCGTGCGCACGAAGTCGCCGCCGGTCATCTCCTCGGCAGCGACGACCTCGGCGAAGCCCTCCCCGGCCGCCCAGGCGAACGCCACCGCGATGAATGTCGGGTCCGGTGGCCGATGCACGCCGAGACCGGCGGTCTCCTCGGCGTCCTGTAGGTCGTAGCTGACCTGGGCGATCGATTGCCACCGCCTGCGCACTTCGGGCGAGGGGTACCACGGCGTGGGTGGGGGCTCGGGGCTGCGGTGCTCGTAGACGAAGATGCTCGCCAGCGCGGCGAGCGCCGCTGGGTCGAGGCCGTCGAGCAGGCCACGGCGCAGGCTCTCGACCACGAGCAGGTCGCTCTCGTGGAACAGCCTGGCGAGCACCTCCCCGGCATCGGTGAGCGCCCAGCCGTCGGTGTAGCCCCACTCGCGCAGGATGCCGAGCACACGGTCGAAGTCGCGGGCGACGGACTGGCTGCGGCCACCCACCCTGGTGCGCAACTCCTCCACCTCGCGCGCCGCACGACGGGCTTGGGCGGCCGCCTTGAGGCGATCTTCGAGGTCGGGGTCCTGCTCCACCGGGTGGCCGTATGGATAGTCGTCCGGTTCGGCGGCCCGGCCACGCCGCCGCCGGGGCGGGTTGGTGACCTCGGCGCGCTCGAGCCGCGACACCACATGGCGTTGGAAGTCGTTGCGATTGGGGGCGAAGTCGGCGGGCAGCTCGATGCGGCCGATCGGCGTCGGGGTCTCGTCGAAGTCGGCAACGGTGAGCATCAACACGTCGCGGCGCGTCGTCAGCGTGGTGAGGCGCACACCACCCTTTCGATACGCGCTCGCCAGCACCGCCACCCGGCCGACATACCGACCCTTCTCGACGTAGAGGATGTCGCCCGGCTTGACCCTCATCAGCGCCACAGCGATCGGGTCGTCGCGCACGGCCGGGCCCGCCGGCCTGGGCTCGTCGCGCTCCATCATCCGCCGGTACTCGTCGATGTCGCCGTACGGGCTGGTGGAGCGTGCCACCAGCTCGTCGAGTTGCCGCTGGCGCCGCTCCAGGCGGGCCTCCAGGCGCACCACCTCGCCGTCTGCCTGGTACTGGGCGAACGACAGGTTGAGCAGGTGGTGGGCCCGTTCGCTCGTGTAGGACCGCACCAGGTTGGCAGCCATGTTGTACGTGGGCCGGAACGCCGAGTTGAGGTGGAACGAGCGGCTCGCGGCGAGCGCGGCAACCTGGTCGAAGGGCACGAACGGGCTCCACAGCACGATCGCATGGCCGAGATCGTCGAGACCGCGCCGACCGGCCCGGCCGGTGAGTTGGGTGTACTCGCCGGGGGTGAGGAAGGTGTGGTGGTCGCCGGTGAACTTGGTGAGCTTCTCGATCACCACGGTCTTGGCCGGCATGTTGATGCCGACGGCGAGTGTCTCGGTGGCGAAGACCACCTTCACCAGCCCCTCGGCAAAGCACGCCTCGACGACCTCCTTGAAGGGCGGCACCATGCCCGCGTGGTGGGCCGCCACACCCGCGTCGAGTTGGGCGAGGAACTGGGCGTAGCCGAGCACCGCGAGGTCGGCCGGATCCATCCCGCCGAGGCGGGCATCGGCGAGTTCGCGGATGCGCTCGCGATCCTCTCCCGTCGTCAGCCGTACGCCCGCGGCGAGGCACGCCCGCGCCGCCTCGTCGCACTGATTGCGGCTGAAGATGAAGCAGATCAAGGGCAACATCCGCTGCCGGTCAAGCAGCTCCACGACCTCCAGCCGTGACGGGGTGAACAGCCGGCGGCGAGCTTGCGGCTTGCCCTGTTTCGTCCGGGTCTCACGACCAGCGCGGGCCGCTTCGGTGTCGAGACGCACCGCGTCGTTGTTCGGCCGGCCTCCCACCAGCACGGGCAACAGGTGCAGCCGTTCGTGGGTACGGTCGCCGATCAGGTACAGGTTGTCAAGGCGCACCGGTCGGCGGTCCTCGAGGATCGCACGCGTGGCCCCGCGCACGGTCGTGATCCACTCGGCGAGTTCCGTCGCGTTGCTCACCGTCGCGGAGAGGCACACGAGCCGCACCCGCGGGTCGAGGTGGATGATCACTTCCTCCCACACCGGGCCGCGGTACGCATCCTGCAGGAAGTGCACCTCGTCGAGCACCACCACCCCGAGCCGGTCGAGCGCGGGGCTGCGCGCGTAGATCATGTTGCGCAGCACCTCGGTGGTCATCACCACGACTGGCGCGTCGGCGTTGATGTTGTTGTCGCCCGTGAGCAAGCCCACCATCTGCGGCCCGAGCCGGTGCGCGAGGTCGTGGTACTTCTGGTTGGAGAGCGCCTTGATCGGCGCTGTGTAGAACGCTCGCCTGCCATCGGCCACGGCGGCATCGACCGCGTACTCGGCCACGACCGTCTTGCCACTACCTGTGGGCGCAGCCACGAGCACCGACTCACCGTCGTCGAGCGCGGCCAGCGCCCTCAACTGGAAGTCGTCGAGCGGGAACGGGTAATGGGCGATGAGCTCGGCCCGGTCGGCGCGCACGATGTCTATCGTGTCAGGCCGCTGCGGCTTCGCGTGCGCGCTTACGCTTCTGCGCGATGCGCCCGATGACGACTGACGCGAAGTAGAAGAGCGTCATCGGACCGGCAAGCGCCATCATCGAGTACGGATCGCCGCTGGGGGTGATCACCGCAGCGATGACGAAGATGATCACGATCGCGATGCGCCACTGCTTCAGCAAGGTCTGTGGGGTGAGGACGCCAACGAGTTGCAGGAACACGAGCAGGACCGGGAACAGGAACGTGACACCGAACGCGGCCACCATCAATCCGAACAGGCTGACGTACTTGCTGACCTGAAAGTTGGCCTGCACGTCCTTGCCGGCCCACGAGATGAGGAAGTCCAGAGCAGGCGTCAGTGTCCAGTAGGCGACGAACGAACCGAGGGCGAACAGCAGGATCGAGGAGATGATGAAGGGAACGGCGTACTTCTTCTCCTTCGCATGCAACGCCGGCACGACGAAGCGCCAGATCTGCCACAGGAGAACCGGCATGGCAAGGATGATGCCGCCGTAGGTACAGATCGACAGGCGTGTGGAGAAGCCTTCCAGCGGCCCGAGGAAGCCGAGCTTGCCGCTGCAGTTGAGGCTCGGCTTCTCCTCGCACAGCCGCACGTAGGGCTTGGTGATGAACCGCAGCACCTGGTCGTAGAACGCCAGCAGCACGATGATGCCGACCACAACGGCGAGCACCGAACGAATGATGCGGGTGCGCAGTTCGGCCAGGTGCTCGGTGAGCGTCATCCGGTCGTCGGGTGTCTTGAGTTGCGGCGCCTTCTTCTTGTCGCCGCGCGCGAGCAGCCTCATTCGGCGGCCTCTTCGGCAGCGTCCTCGCCCTGAACGCGCTTGGCGCGGGCCGAGGGGTTGCCGAAGTTGAGCGTCGTCTCACGCTGAACGGCGGACTTGGGTCGCGACGGCGAATCGATCGCCGGGGCGGCGGGAGCCTTGCCGTCGGCCGCGGCGGCGTCGGGTTCGGCGTCGGGTTCGGCGTCGAAGTCGAAGTTCGCCGCACTCCGCAAGGCGTCGGCGGTGCTCCTCATCTCGCGCATCGGCTCGTCGAGCGCCGAACGCAGCTCACCCTGGAAGCCGTTGGCCACCTTCCGGAACTCGGCGTAGGTGCGTCCGAACTTCCGGATGGCGTCGGGCAGCTTTTCGGGGCCGAGCACCACCAGTGCGATCAGCAGCAAGAAGACGAGTTCGCTGCCTTGGATGTTGAACACGGCGCCGAGTCTAGGCGGATCGTGTCATCATCCGGGGGTGCAGCAGCGCCTTCCCTCGCTCCTCCCCCGCCCGATCGCCTTCGCCCATCGCGGGGCCAGGGCGTACCTCCCGGAGAACACGATCGAGGCGTTCGGCCTGGCCCTCGAGCAGGGAGCCACAGGCCTGGAGAGCGACGTGTGGATCACCGCCGACGGGGTGCCGGTGCTCGATCACGATGGCCTCGTGCGCCGCTCGTTCGGCAAAGGCCGGCCCATCGCCGGCGTGGCGCGAACGGAGCTACCCGAACACATTCCCAGCCTCAACGAGCTCATGGATGCCTGCGGCACGAACTACGACTTCTCCCTCGACCTGAAAGATCCCGGCGCGGGGCAACGGGTGATCGATGTCGTGCGCGAGGCGGCCCCTGAGTTCCTGCCCAGGCTGTGGCTGTGCTCGCCGGTGTGGGAGTCCTTGCTTCCCCTGCGCGGGCACGGGGCCCGCCTCGTCGACAGCACCAGGCTGGCGCACATCAAGGAGGGGCCTGAGCGGCGCGCGGCGACGCTCGCGGCGCAGGGCATCGACGCGATCAACCTGCACCACACCGACTGGAACGGCGGGCTCGTCGCTCTGTTCCACCGCTTCGAGCGGGTCGCGTTCGGGTGGGATATGCAGTACGAGCACGTGCTCGCCACCGGACTGCAGATCGGTCTCGACGGCGTCTACTGCGACTCGCCCGATCGGATGATGGCCGTGATGCGCGAGATGGTCGGCTGACGCGAGCGCTACAGCCAGCGCCAGTTGCCCGCGGGCCAGATCACCACGAACGCGCGGCCGATGATGTCGTCGTAGCTGATCGGCCCGAGATCGCGGCTGTCTTTCGACCAGTTGCGGTTGTCGCCCATCACGAACACAGTGTGCTCGGGAACCGTGCGTTCTGGCTGGTCGTTGCCGCACTGGCCTGGCTTCACCATGGTGGAGTCGAGGTACGGCTCGACCAACTTGCGGCCATCGACGTACAGCACACAGGCGGTGTACTCGACGGTCTCGCCCGGCAGGGCGACGACCCGCTTGATGAGGTCGCGCTCGCCGATCGACTCGATCGTCTTCAGTACGACCACGTCGCCCCGGCGCGGATCGTGCATCCGGTAGCTCAGCTTGTTGACGAGCACCCGGTCGCCGTCGTGCAAAGTGCTGTACATCGACGTGCCGGACACGGCGAACTGCTGCAACACGTAGGCGCGCACGAGCAGGGCAGCGCCGACGGCAACCACGATGACGATGATCCACTCGAGCCACGCGTTGCCCTTGCGCTTGGGTCGTTGCTTGCTCGCAGTGGCTGACGGCGCATCGTCGACGACGACCGTTTCGATCAACTGCGTACCGCCCGACGGCTCCGCGCCACCGGTGTCGGAAGGCCGGAACAGGTCGTCGGACATCGGCGCACACGCTAGCGGTCGCGTCGGGCCAACGGCGGGCAGCCGCGTCAGCGAGCGCGTCAGAGCGACGCGATCAGCTTCTCGACTCGCTCATCGCGACTGCGGAAGGGGTCCTTGCAGAGCACCGTGCGTTGCGCCTGGTCGTTCAGCTTCAGGTGCACCCAGTCGACGGTGTAGTCGCGCTTGCGCTCCTTGGCGCGCTTGATGAATTCACCCCGTAACCGAGCGCGGGTGGTTTGAGGCGGGGTCTCGACCGCAGCCTCGATGTCCGAGTCGAGGCACATCCGCTCGACCATGCCACGGTCCTGCAACTTGTAGAACGGGCTGCGGTCGCGCGAGATGTCGTGGTACTGCAGATCGAGCAGTTGCACCCGGGCATCCCCGAGCGGCAGCTGGTGGCGGGCGCGAAACGCCTCGATGAGACGATATTTGATCACCCAATCGACCTCGCGGTCGAGCTTCAGCGGATCGTTCTCGATCGTGCTGACACAGTGCTCCCACATCTCGAGCGCCTTCTGTTCGAGCGGGGGGAAGCCTTTCGCGTCCGCGTACCGCAAGGCGCGGTCGAGGTATTCGCGTTGGATGTCGAGGGCGCTGACCTCGCGACCGTTGGCAAGTCGCACCTTGCGCCGGCAGGTCGGGTCGTGGGAGATGTCGCGGATGGCGCGGATCGGGTTCTCCAGCGTCATATCGCGCAACACGACGGCAGGATCCTCCAGCATGCGCAGCATGCACGCGGCAGCGCCCACCTTCACGAACGTGGTGTACTCGCTCATGTTGCTGTCGCCAACGATGACGTGCAGCCGGCGGTATTTCTCGGCGTCGGCGTGAGGTTCGTCGCGGGTGTTGATGATCGGGCGGCTGCGCGTGGTGGCGCTGCTGACTCCCTCCCAGATGTGCTCGGCGCGCTGCGCCATGGAGAACACCGCGCCACGTGCCGTCTGGTGCACTTTGCCGGCTCCGGCATAGATCTGGCGGCTGATGAGGAACGGGATGAGCACCTCGGCGTAGTGCGCCATGTCGTCGGCACGGCTGGTGAGGAAGTTTTCGTGACAGCCGTAGCTGTTGCCGGCCGAGTCGGTGTTGTTCTTGAACAGGTAGATCGTGCCGCGAATACCCTCTTCGCGCAGGCGCTGCTCGGCAGACTGCAACAAGCTCTCCAGGATGCGTTCGCCCGCCTTGTCGTGTACGACGAGGTCGTAGAGGCTGTCGCACTCGGGGGTCGCGTACTCGGGGTGCGAACCCACGTCGAGGTACAGGCGGGCGCCGTTCTGCAGGAACACATTGCTGCTGCGACCCCAGCTGACGACCTTGCGGAACAGGTAGCGGGCGACCTCATCGGGGCTCAGCCGTCGCTGGCCGCGCAGGGTGCACGTCACGCCGTATTCGTTCTCCAGGCCGTAGATGCGGCGTTCCATGCGCGCACCGTAGCGCACCACCGGTGCGAGTGGGTGGCCGCCGGTGCGAGTGGCATGTCGCCGGTGCGAGTGGCTCGCGCGCACCCGAGTATGTGATGACACCCTGGGTGCCTTCACCCACTCGAAAGCCGGAGGAGCTCAGGCGACGAGTCGGCAGCGCGCCAGGTACAGCTCGGCCAGCTCGTCGCAGATCGCCTCGAAGTCGAGCAGGTCGAGTTCCGTCACCCGTTCGACCTGCCAACCGATGCGGTGACACTGACGATCGCGGCGCTTGTCATACGTGGTGCCGTCGAGGAGCAGGTGCTCGGGATGCAGATCGATCTCCACACCCCACCGCGCCGCGGGTACTGCGAGGTCGAGCCGGATCGGGCGACCGTTCGGCAGCCGCAGGTCACCGAACTGCGTGATCACCGGGACACCCCTGAGGCGCAACGCTTCGGCGACGCGTAGTTCCGGATGCGAATCGACCGGGCGGCCCGATCGGGACAGCAGCGTCGCGACGAATCGCGTCGACCCTGGCCGACCCGGCCGAGCCAGCTCGGATGCCATGCGCCCCAGGGTGCCCATGGTGACCTTGCCCTTCGCGAGCAGTTGCTCGACGACTGACCGATGGTCGAGCGGACCGAGATCTGCGGCGAGATCGAAGGCCAGGCGCGCTGGGCTGGCAATGGTGATGCCGTCGGCACGGACGACCCGGTGTGCCGGCGGGATCTTCGTCGCCTGGCGTAGCCGCACGCCCGGGTATGGGCCGATGTGAGCACCGTGGGGGTGGCAGAAGTGGATGGGTTCGGCTGGTGGCATCCGACGGAGGGCGCTGAGATAACCCCCAGTCGGCCCGGTGATGAACCCACTCGGATACGCCATGCTCAGTGCGGCGCAGCGCGCCTCCAAGGTGAGGGGCGCACTGCGGATGCGGAATACCCGCTCGTACCAAACCTCGAACAGGCCGTCCTCGACGGCTCGTGCTCGACTGCGCCGGCTGATGCCGGCGACGGTCAGCATCGAGGCCGTCGCCATACCGTGATGTGTGCGGAAGCACTCGAGGGCTTCCTCGGGAAGGGTGATCAAGTTCCCACCTCGTATCGGAGAGGTCGATCGCTCGGGGGAAGCCACTGCCGAACATATCGCCATCCGCCACACATCCTCGGCCAGCTTTCGAGTGGGTGATGGCACCCTGGGTGCATTCACCCACTCCGGTGCGCCTTCAGCACTCGGGCCGGCGCGCAGGCACTCGCTACGGCGGGCTGGCACTCGGGTCGGATCGGGAGAGCCCGGCTGGCGCGTCCGGCCCGGCGCGCTGGCACTCTCAGCCGGTCAGGGCCGCCGCGACCGTCTCGTCGGTGAGGCGGCGGAAGCAGCGGCGGCCGTTGGTGCGCGCGAGCACCGCCACCTCGAGGTCGTCGGCGATGAGGGTGCGGTCGGGGCCACTGAGCGCCTTGGTGACCATGCCCAGCACCGTGGCCAGCGACTGCCCCTCCTCGTAGGTCTCCTTCATCCGCGCGCTGATCGCCTCTGCGTCGCCGCCGAGCACGGAGTACTTGCGTTCGTCGAGCACGGTGCCGTCGTAGAGGATGTGAAACAGCTGGTCGCCTTCGGTGGTGGTGCCCACCTCGGCGACGAGGATCTCCACCTCGAGCGGCTTCATCTCGTGAGTGAAGATCTGGCCGAGGATCTGGGCGTAGTTGTTGGCCAGGCTGCGCGCATCGACATCGTCGCGGCTGTACTGGTAACCCTTCACATCCGCGGCGCGTACACCTGCCACGCGCAGCTGATCGAACTCGTTGTATTTGCCGACACCGGCGAAGGCGATGCGGTCGTAGATCTCGCTCACCTTGCGCAAGGTGTTACTGGGGTTCTCGGCCACGAGCGCGATGCCGTCGGCGTAGCGGACGGCGACGGCGGCGCGGCCGCGGGCGATGCCCTTGCGCGCATAGTCGGCACGGTCCTTCATCACCTGCTCGGGTGCGACGTAGAACGGCATGCTCATCGGCTGCGCACCTCCGACACGATCGAATCGAACACGCTCACAAGCTCGCCGTCATCGAGCCGAGTCCACCCGCCGGACGTGATCGTGGCCACGACGGGGTAGATGCCGCGCAGTGCGTCGGGCCCGCCGGTGGCCGAGTCGGCATCGGCCGCCTCCCACAGGCTGCGGCAGGCGAGGGCGACGGCCGCAGCGCGATCGAGCCCGTCGCGCCAGCCGATCTTGATGACCGTGCCGGCGTGCAACTGGCCCGAGCCGGTGGCGACATAATCCTGCTCTTCGTAGCGGCCGCCAGTGACGTCGTAGGTGAACAGGCGCCCCACGCGCCGGAGGAGGTCGAACCCGGCGAAGATCGGGATCACCACCATGCCCTGCATCGCCGCAGGCAGGTTGCCGCGCACCATCATCCCGAGCTGGTTGGCCTTGCCCTCCAGGCTGATCGCCGAGCCCTCGACCTTCTCATAGTGCTCGAGCTGCAGCTGGAACAGCTTGATCATCTCCATGGCCGGCCCTGCGGCACCGGCGATGGCGACACCGCTGTGCTCGTCGGCCTGCACGACTTTCTCCATCGAGCGGCTGCTGATGAGGTTGCCGCTGGTGGCCCGTCGGTCGCCGGCCATCACGACGCCGTCGGCGAAGCGCAGTGCGACACAGGTGGTCGCATGCGGCACGGCGAGCTGGCCCATCGCCTCGACACCGACCTCGACGCCGGCCGTGAGTCCCATGCGCTTCAGCAGCTCGGGGAAACTGGCACCCGGGTCGTTGCCGGGCGGGAAGATCGGCATCGACATGACGTCACTCGCCACCCTTCTGCACATACGACTTCACGAAGTCCTCGGCATTGGTCTCGAGCACGTCGTCGATCTCATCGAGCAGATCGTCGAGCTCGGCCTTCAGCTTGTCGCCCGTGGCAGCCACCACCGGGGCCTCGTCGACCGTTTGGTCGGTGCGGCTCGGTACCGGTTTCTGCTTCTGAGTGCGCTCGGCCATTACTACCCCTTGCTGTTCGCTAGGCCCCGAGCCGAGCCAGCAGCTCGGCCGGGGTGTCGCTCTCGTCGATCAACCTAGCCACGTATTCGGCTGTGCCGCGCAGCGGTTCCATCATCGGCACCCGCCGCAACGGGTCGCGGCCAGTGTCGAACACGATGCTGTCCCAGTTCGCAGCGGCGATCTGGTCGGGCCATTTCGCGAGGCATCGGCCGCGGAAGTAGGCCCGAGTCGTGGTGGGCGGCTGAGTGGTGGCGCGACGCACCTCGCCCTCGTCGGTGAGTACATCGAGGCCCACCCGCAGCGCGAGACACCGATCGGGGCGCATGTCGTGGTACTGCAGGTCGAGGGCCTTCAGGCGGGCGTCGCCGGGTCGCAGGCAGTGGCGATCGGCGTAGGCCTCCACCACGCGCCGCTTGGCCACCCAGTCCACTTGGTGGGCCACCGAGTCGGGGTCGCGTTCCAGGCCGGTGAGGACGCCCTCCCACAGAGCGAGCACCTCCTCTCCTACCTCATGCCCCACCGCCTCGAGGCCGTGGGCGCGGGCGTACTTGCCGGCCCGTTCGAGAATTGTCCACTGCAGCTCCAGCGCCGTGACGCGGCGGCCGTCGCGCAGGCCCACGAGGCGCCGCAGGGAGGGGTCGTGGCTCACCTGGCGGATGGCGGCCACTGGATTGGCGAGGGCGAGGTCGTCGCCGAGCGCGTCGTCCTCGATCATCGCCAGCACGATGGAGGTCGCCCCCACCTTCACGAGCGTGGCCGTCTCGCTCATGTTGGCGTCGCCGACAATGACATGAAGGCGGCGGTACTTCGAGGGGTCGCAGTGGGGTTCGTCGCGCGTGTTGACGATCGGACGCTTCAGCGTGGTCTCGAGCCCCACCTCCTCCTCGAAGAAGTCGGCGCGCTGGCTGATCTGGAACGGCACGTCGGCGGCGCTCGCGCCGGGCAACTCGCAACCCACTTTGCCGGCGCCGATCACCACCTGGCGGGTGACGAAGTGGGGCGTGATCTGTTGAACGAGTCGCGAGAACGGCAGCTCGCGGGCGATGAGGTAGTTCTCGTGGCAGCCGTAGCTGTTGCCTTTGCCATCGGAGTTGTTCTTGTGGCACAGGATCTCGGCGCCGTCGGGCAGGAGCGCGGACGCAGCCCGCATGCTCGCTCGAACGATCTCCTCCGCGGCGCGGTCGAACACGAGCGCCTCGCGGGCGGTGCGGCACTCCGGCGTGCTGATCTCGGGGTGGGCGTGGTCGACGTAGTAGCGCGCCCCGTTGGTGAGCACCGCGTTGACGAGGTGCGTCTCGATCTCGGGCGCGAGCAGGTCGTCGACGCGAAAGCCACGGGCGTCGGAGGCCGGCGACTCGTCCTCGAAGTCCCACTCGACTTGCCGTTGATGATTGGCGAGATAGGCGTTGATGAGGATCGACGACGCCGTCACCGGGTTGGCGGTGGTGTCGGGAACCGGCCCGCGCACGAGGATGCCGTACTCGGTCTCGATGCCGCAGACCTTCGGGATCGCCATGTCCCGAACCCTAACGCCGGACGTATGGCCGGGGGGCGGCAGACTGTGGTCGTGACGGACTGGGTGGAGATCACACGGCGCAACGCGCGCAGCGTGCAGACGACGATCGGCTGGATCTTCTGGGATCCGGGTGCCGCCGAGCGCTATCTCGCCGAAGGCCTGCCCGAGGGGTTGCACGGGCCGCTCGGCTACATCGCCAGCAGGTGCGCGCCTCTGGCGGGCGCCGGGCCCGACGCGGTGATCGCCGCGCTGGGCTCGATCAGCACTGCGGGCATCGTGGGTGCTTTCACGGTGCTCGGCCCGCCCGAGCGTTTCCGCCAGGTGTGGGACGCCCGCGACGGCGCGGTGTTGGAGGGCCTCGCCGCGCACGCGCCGTCGATCCTCGCGCCGCTGGCCGAGTTCGGCCCGCACCTGTGGCCGGTGGTGGAACGGCTGCCCCGTGTGGGCCGTGTGTTCTTCGGCGCGCACTTGGCGATGCCCCGGCCTCGCGATCCGGTGCTGTCCGGCTGGCACGCCGTGAACTGTCTGCGCGAGTGGCGCGGCGACACCCACTGGGCGCTGGTGGTGGCCGCCGGGTTCACACACGTCGAGGCGTCGATCCTGCACAACGCGTGGCTCGGCTACGAGCCCGACTGGCTGGCCCGTTCGCGCGGCACCACCCCGGCCGACATCGACGACGGTTGGGCCGCGCTCACCCGCAAGGGCCTCGCGCTCGACCACGCGGTGAGCCCCGCTGGAGTCGCTCTGCGCCAGCAGTTGGAGGACGACACCGACCGGCTCACCACGCTGCCGTGGGAGCTGCTCGGTGAAACCCGCTCGGAGCGCTTCGCCGAACTGCTCGAGCCGCCGTGCGTGCAGCTGTTGCAGCGCGTCGATGTCACCGCCGGCCCGAACTACCAGCCGGCCTCGCGACTGCGCTGACCACCGCGGCGGGAGCACCTACGATTGCACGATGGTTGCGACTCGGTGGCGATGGATCGGTCTCACAGCAGCAGCGTTGCTGCCATTGGCAGCATGCGGGGGCGACGCCTCCGGGCCGGAGAAGGTCTGGAAGGTCGAGTTCAGCCCGGGCGCGATGGGCGCGGCCTACTTCGACGGTGCCGTATGGCTGGGCGTCACCAGTGACGGCGGGTACCCGGACTACGGCCACCACGACCTGCTGCGGCTCGACCCGACCGATGGCTCGATCGATCTGCGCACCGGCGTACCTGACGGGGTCGGGGTGGCGGGCGTGGTCGACGGTGTCCTGTGGGTGATCAGCGGCAACCATCTCGAATCGGTCGACCCGACGACCGGCGCGCTCAGCCAGGGTGGTCTCGACGGCGACGGGAGTGTCAGTACGTTCTGGTCGCTCGCCTCCGCCGGCGGTCGTCTGTTCGGTCGTACCGACTGGACCCTCATGGAGATCGATCCGGAGACCGGCGAGATTCTCGGCGAGGTTGCCCGGCCGACGGACAGCAACGGCAACGATCCCGAGGTGTTCCCAGCGCCGATCATCGGTCGTGGCGACGTGCTCTACCTGGCGACCACCGAGCAGAGTTCCCCCGTCATCGCCGCGTACGACGTGGTGGCCGACGAGTACACCTGGGTCAGGTCCGTGGCGCGCGACCCTGTCGGCCTGGTGATCCTCGAAGACCAGCTGTGGGTGCTGGTGAGCCGCCCGAACATGAGGCAGTTGCTCCTCGCGTTCGACCTCGCGACCGGCGACCAGGTAATCGAGACCCGCCTGCCCGAGGGCACGTCCATGATCGACGACAGCAACATCTCGCTGCGTACGGCGGACGACGGCACCTTGTGGGTGATGTCCGGAGCGGACAGCACCGTGTTCCGGATCGATCCAGCGACCGGCGCAGCCGTGGAGCAGTTCCGCTTCAGCCACCGCCCCACGGCGTTCATTGTCACCGCCACCTCGGTGATCGCCGTCAGCTACTTCGACAACCGCGTGATGATGGTGCCCCGCGAGGCCTTCGAGCCGGTCGCCACCGCGGCGCCCTGACCCTTCGCGCCGCTACAGGTACTGGCCCGTCGCGACGCGTTCGATCGCGCGGCCGCCGCGCACATCTGCCGCTGAACGATCCTTCACCAGCGTGCGGATGAACACGATGCGCTCGCCCTTCTTGCCGCTGATCTTCGCCCAGTCGTCGGGGTTCGTCGTGTTCGGCAGGTCTTCGTGCTCCTTGTACTCCTGGCGGATGCTGTCGAGCATGTCGGTGAGGGACACGCCGCGCTCGCCGCCGGCGATGACGCGCTTGATGGCCAGCTTCTTCGCGCGGCGCACAATGTTCTCGATCATGGCCCCGGACGAGAAGTCCTTGTAGTACAGAATCTCCTTGTCACCGTTCTGGTACGTCACCTCGAGGAACTCGTTGGCGGTGTCGGTGCGGTACATCTCCTCCACCGTCTCGGCGATCATCTTCGGCACGGATGCGCCGGCCGCGATCGGGATCTCGTCGGTGAGGTAGCGGGCGAAGATCGCAGTGGCCGCGGCCGCGGTAGGGCGCTCGATCTTGATCTTCACGTCGAGACGGCCGGGGCGCAGGATCGCCGGGTCGATGAGGTCTTCACGGTTGGTGGCGCCGATGACGATGACGTTGCGCAGGCCCTCCACACCGTCGATCTCGGCGAGCAGCTGGGGCACGATCGTGCTCTCCATGTCGCTGCTGATGCCCGATCCACGGGTGCGGAACATCGAGTCCATCTCGTCGAAGAAGACGATGACCGGCCAGCCCTCCTCGCTCTTCTCACGGGCACGTTGGAACACGAGCCGGATCTGGCGTTCGGTCTCGCCGACGTACTTGTTGAGCAGCTCGGGGCCTTTGATGTTGATGAAGTAGCTGCGGCCCTTCTCGCCGCCGGTCTTCTCCGCCACCTTCTTGGCCAGCGAGTTGGCCACGGCCTTGGCGATGAGCGTCTTGCCGCAGCCGGGCGGGCCGTAGAGCAGGATGCCCTTCGGCGCGGGCAGCAGGTGCTCGGCGAACAGGTCGGCGTAGAGGAACGGCAGCTCGACGGCATCGGCGATGAGCTCGATCTGGGTGTCGAGGCCGCCGATGTCCGCGTAGGAGATGTCGGGCACCTCCTCGAGCAGCAGATCCTGCACCTCGGGGCGGGGCAGCTTCTCGAGCAGCATGTTGGTGCGGGTGTCGAGGCGCATCGTGTCGCCGCTGCGCAGGTGTACACCCCGCAGTGCGTCGCTCAGCTCACAGACCCGCTCCTCGTCGGCGCGGCCGGTGACAAGCGCCCGTACGCCGTCCTCGAGCAACTCCTTGATCGTGACCACCTCGCCGGTGATCTCCGGGTGACGGGCGAGCACCACGTTGAAGCTCTCGTTGAGCACCACTTCCGCGCCGCGAGCGATGTCGTCGTGCTCGATCTCGGGGTGCAGGCTGACCCTCATCTTGCGGCCGCTGGTGAGCACGTCGACGGTGCCGTCGTCGTTCTTGCCGACCACCACGCCGTAGGCCGACGGGGGTTGGGTGAGCTTCTCCACCTCATCGCGCAGCGAGGCGATGTGCTCGCGGGCCTCACGAAGGGTGTAACTGAGCTTCTCGTTCTGAGCGGTGGCCTGTGCGAGCTGTCCCTTGGTCTCGAGCAGGCGTTCTTCCAGCGCACGCTGGCGCTTGGGCCCGTCGACGAGCTTGCGCCGCAGCTGAGAGATCTCCTCCTCCAGCACGGCGGCCTGGGCGCGCAGGATGTCGATCGACTCTTGTGGCTGGTTGGTGGGCTCGTCGGCGGCACCGTCGCTCATGACCGGAACCTAACACCGCAGCACGGTCGTGGGTTTGCACACGACCTGGTGAACTTCGTTCGCGTGGTGGCGACCTGTATGATCAACCACGTCTGACCCTCGGAATTAGGAGACTCACAACATGAAGGTCTGGATCGACCAGGATCTCTGCACCGGTGACGGCCTGTGCGAGGAAATCGCACCCGACGTCTTCACCCTGCTCGACGACGGCCTTGCCTACGTGAAGGAAGGCGACAAGGTGTTCGCCACCGCCAAAGGCAACGCTCAGGGCGCCGACGGTATGGCCAACATCGCCGACAACCGCCTCGACGCGGTCATCGAGAGCGCCGAGGAGTGCCCCGGCGAGTGCATCTTCATCGAGCCCTAGCCCAACCGGCCCGTACGATCTGAAAGGAGCGGCCCGCGGGCCGCTCCTTTTCGCGTCGCCCGGCAATCAACCGAGGAAGCGGCCGACGGTGAGGAATGCAGTGTGGGCCACCATGCGGTGGTCAGGGCGCACGGCCTGGCCTTCGATGTACCAACCGCGGTGCAACACCTCGAGCGTGCGGGTGCCGTTCCAGGCCTTGCTCGCCATCGCCTCGCGGGTCTGAGCCGCCTGGGTGATCGAGGGCGTGTAGGCCACGAGGATTCCGCCGGGGCGCAGGGCCTCCGTCGCGTGCGGAACTACTCGCCACGGCTCTGGCAGGTCGAGCACGACGCGGTCGAGATCGCGCTCGGCGATACCGGCATAGGCGTCGCCCAACTTGGCGTGGTAGCGATCCAGCACGCCCTCCCCCAGAAACGTGCGCACATTTGCCTTGGCTCGGTTGAGGAAGTCTTCGCGGATCTCGTAGCCGATGATCTCCGCGCCGTAGCGCAGCATGGTCATGCTGAGCGCGCCCGAGCCGAGGCCGCTCTCGAACACGGTGACGCCGGGGCCGATGTCGGCGAGCATGCAGATCGGCGCAAGATCCTTCGGGTAGATCACCTGCGCGCCGCGCGGCATCTCCAGCACGAAGTCCTCCAACGTCGGCCGCAGGGCCGTGTAGTTGGCGCCCTTCGTGCTACGGAAGATCGATCCCTCGGGCCGCTCCACCATCTCGGCATGAGGCACCAGGCCGGCGTGAGTGTGGAACTCGGCGCCCTCGGCGAGCGTGATGAGGTAGCGGCGCTGCTTGTTGTCGAGTAGCAGCACCTTGTCGCCGTAGGCGAACGGGCGGTTCATCGGTTGCGTCCTTTCCGGAGCAGCACTTCCACCGGCACCGGGGCGTGCGCCGCCGACTTCTCCACCAAGCGGCAGAACGTGCACACCTCACCGGTCGTGGGCGAACCGCACGAGGCACACGAACGCAAGCCGTCCACCGCGGCGGCCGAGAGGCCGGCCAGCACCGGCGCCATGTTGTCGAGGAAGCCGAGGTAGAAGTTGGCCTTCGCCCCCGGCGACTGGGCTTCGATGTCGTTGAGTGCGGCCTTGTAGGCGAGGTGCTTGTTCCCCACCGCCATCGGGCACTCGTCGACGAGGTAGTCGATGCCGCGCACGATGCACCACGCCGCCATCTCGCGCTCGGTGAGACGCACGAGCGGCTTCACCTTCTTGGGGAACCCGTCGCGGGCGGGCAGCACCGGCAACTGACGCGCGAGGTACTCCACGTCCCAGCGCAGGGTGTTGCCGAACAACACGGCAGCCTCGTCGTCGAGGTTGTGGCCGGTGACGAGCACGGTGTAGCCGCCCTCGAGCGCCGCCTTGTCGAACAGGTGGCGCTTGCTGATGCCGCACGCGCTGCAGGGCACGCGCTTGGTCGCCTTGGAGGCGGTGGGCACGTCGTAGCCGTAGTCCTCGCGCAGCTTCACCTCGATCAGCTTCAGGCCACGCTCGGTGGCGAAGTTGCGCGCGTACTCGGCGGAGGTGTCGCTGTACTCCCCGATCCCCAGCCCGATGTACAGGCCGTCGGCCTGGTAGCCGAGCTCGACCAGGATGTCCCACACGGCCAGGCTGTCCTTGCCGCCCGAGACGGCCACGAGCACCTTGTCGTCGAGCCGCAGCATGTCGAACTTCTCGATCGCCTTGGTCACCTGACGGCGGCACAGCTCGACGAAGTGCTCGGCGCAGAAGTGGGCGTTGTGGCGCGGCAGGTCGATGATCGCCGGTGCCTTGCAGGTGCGGCACTTCGAGCCGACTGCGACCATCAGGCACCTCCGGAGATGACCGGGCGGATCTCCACCACATCGTCGTCGCCGAGATCGGCGTCGCCCGGCACGAGAGTGCCGTTGCGGATGACGAGGTGCGACTCGCGCGGCAACCCCAGCTCTGCCAACAGCGCGTTGACGTTGCGCCGGCCCTCGACCGTCACCTCGCGCTTGGGATTGCGTAGCAGCACCCTCATCGGGCGCGGGCCGCGGCCTTGCGCTCGGCACGAGTGGCCGGGCGGACGGCGACGATCGTGATCGTGTCGCCCGGCGCCAGGCGCTCGGTGGTGAGTGTCTCTTCCTGGCGGCCCATGAACCGCCTCACCAGTCGCGGGCCCCACATGAACGCGCCGACGACCAACCACCCGCGGCGGCCACCGAGGACGCCCTTGGAGATGGCGTTCTGGCGCAGCAGCGCGGTGGGCGACAGCAGGCTGGTCTTCTTCGCCGTGTTGGGCGCCATGGGGGTTACAGCCGTCGGATCTCGACGAACGTGGTCTTCTTCTTGCCGGCGCGGCGGCCGAGCAAGAAGAAGATGACGAGCAGCAACACCCCACCGACGGCCACGACCGTGATCAGGGTCTGCTTCTTGTCCTCGAGCTTGCCCTGCAAGCCGTCCTGCGCAATGCGGAACTTGGCCTCGAGGTCGTCGCGGGTGATACGGGGCTGCGCCATGTCAGGTGTGCTCCTTGTTCAGGGGCTTCTTGCTGATGCGGGTGAGGGCGATGACGGCGACCACGAGGCACGCCAGCAGTGCGATGAGATACGGCAGCAGGCTCATCCAGCGACCGGCGAAGGTTCCGGGCCACTCCGCCTGGATCATACGCAGCACGCCCAGCGAGACGAACGCCGTGCCACCGCCGATGAGCAGGGCGCCGATGATGCCGAACGCGATCCAGCGGCCCGCGCCCTTCAGCGGCCCGAGCGTCTCCTGGCGGGCGTAGTCCTTGACGAGCTGCACCAGCTCACCCACGCTGGCACCAGAGCCTGCCTTCTTGCTATCGCGATCCGTCTCGGGCACGCCCATATGTGTACCACGCAGGCGGCCGTTCACCTACCGCGAACGGCGATCAACCGTGCAAACGGAACTGCAGGACGGGCTCGATCTCGTCGAGCAGCCCGGCCAATCTGTGGGCACGAACCCCCGCTCCGCCGGCGCACAGCAGGTCGTAACGGTCGGCGTCGCCGAGCGGCGCCAGCCAGGCAAGCTGGTACGTGAGCAGCACCGGGTCGTCGCTGGGCTCCACCCCTTGATCGCGGTTGGGGTCGCCGACCTCCACCGCCAAGGCCGCCGCCCGGCGCGTTCGGCGGCCCAGTTCCGTGAGCGTTTCGGCATCGACTGCGTCCCCCGGGTCGTCGGGCCAGTCCTCCACGTCGGCGCACGGGTACGGATCATCCGCCAGCCAGTTCACGGCACGGATCCGGCGCCCCATCCCCGCCACGACCGCGTAGCGGCCGTCGGGGGTCTGGGCCGCGCGCAGCACGGTGGCCACGCAGCCGACGTCGTTGCGCTGGTCACCGCCGCCCACCTCCTTGCCCCGGGCGATCAGCACCACCCCGAACTCCGGGTCAGGCGCCGCGAGCACATCGATCATCAGCGCCCGGTAGCGGGGCTCGAACACGTGCAGCTGCAGAAGCGAACCAGGCAGCATCGTCGTGCCGATCGGGAACATGGGCATGCGGGCCACGCGCCGACGCTATCCCCCTCAGCGTGGACCGAGCTCGGCCGAACTCGGTACGGCGAGGTAGGTGCCCATGATGCCCGCGAACAACTCCCAGATCGGCCGGTAGATGATCTGCTCGGCGATCTGGGGCCCGTTCAACAACATCACGAACTCGATCGTGCGCCCGTCTTCCAGCGGAATGTAGCCCGACAACGTCTTGGCCCCGGGATTGCCGCCCACCCCGTCCTGGTAGTTGAACATGGTGCCGGTCGTGGCGCGGATCTTCCCGAACAGCGGGCTGCCGCTGGCGAAGTCTAAATCGAGCAGGCCACCAGGCTGGCCGCCAGCGGGCATACCGGTGCCGATCGCGTCGGCCGGCGATCCGTGCTGCAGCACGGCAAGCAACGCCTGGCACGTCATCCGGTTCGCGTCGGAGAGCCCCGAGCCGTCGACGATCCACAACCCGTCGAACGGGACGTTCCATTCGCCGAGCTTCTGGATCACCACGTTGAGCCCGGCCTGCAGGGTGCCCGAGCCGCCGGCGGCGATGCCGATCTCCTTGAGGAGCATCTCCGCGGTGTTGACATCGTTCGTCGTGAGCATCTCCTGGATGATCAGCGGCAACGGATTCGACTGGATCGTGGCGACGGTCGTGGTGCTCGACGACCGGCCCGACCTTCCATCACCTTCCACCTTGATGCCCTTCTCCTCGAGCAGGGCGGTGAACACGCGAGCGGCGCCGATGACCGGGTTGCTCGACACCTTCGTCGCGGTCTCGCGCGCGTCGTTCACGAGGAGCGCCGAGATCGGGCCGCCCCCCTGGACCCGCTGGTCGGCGGTCCAGGCCGTCGGGTACCACTCATCGTCGTACTTCGACGCGTCGCCGACCACCGCGCCGTACACATGCTTGACTCCGGCGGCGACGACGAGGTCGGCGAGTTCATCGATCGTGGTCTTGTTGAACGGCGGGTGCGCAGTGTCGGGGCCGTTCCACCAGAAGCTGCTGAGCAGCGGATCGCCACCCCCGACGAGGAACAAGTTGCCGCGCACGAAACCATCGGCGTCCACCTCGCCCTGCACGAGCGTCGTGAAACGATGGTCCGCGCCGAGCACATCGAGCGCCACCGCCGCGGTGACGATCATCATGTTGCCGGCGGGGCGCAACGACTTCGTCTCGTTCTTCGCCCCGACCGGTTCGCCATCGATGGAGATATCGACGCACGACGAGTCGTCGATCGTGTTGAGCAGGGGGATCAGCGCGTTCTTGAACTGGCTGCCGAGCGCTTCGCGGGTCAGGATCGACGGAGCCCGGCGCACGGACAGCAGCGGTGTGGTGAGCACCGACGGGGCCACGACCGGGGCGCCGTTGTCGGCCGACACATCCACCGCGGCCGGCTGACGGCTGTCGGCCACCTTCCACACCAGCCCCAACGCCGCCGCGGGGATCAGCGCCGCGACCAGGAGCGCCGGATAGGGGTTGCGACTGCCCGACATCAGCCCAAGCCCCTCGTTCGGCGGAAGGCGGCGTACTGCCAGAGATGGCCGAGTGCCACGACGGCACGGTTGCCGCTCGCGTAGCAGAGCCGACCGCTCGCGCGAACCGCTCGCGGGCCGGCGTTGTCGGGGTCGGCCACCGCGAGCTCGGTGGCGCACAGGATGGGTTTCGCGTACTGCTCGCTGAGCGCGGCGGCGGCCTCGGCGAAGCGCTCGTCCTGGCGTTCGTGGTAGGCGACGATCCGCTCGAGGCCGTATGCGGGATAGAAGCGGCCCTCGCGCATCAGGCGGCCCTGATTGCTCTGGATCCCGAGACCAAGGTAGATGATCGCGTGTACGTCAGGGTGGGCGGCGATGAGTTCCATCACCTCGGGGATCGTGTCCCGAGTCTCCCCGCCGGCACAATCGACGGGGTTGTTGCGGCTCCAACGCGGCGGCAGCTTCGTGTCGATCTGCGCCTTCAGGTCGTCGGGCAAGGTGAGCAACCGCAGCCGTCCGTCACGCGCGATCGCATCGCTCGTCACGACACCCCAGCCGCCGGCGGTGGTGAGCACCACCGTGTTGGGTCCCTGCGGCAGCGGTTGGGTGGCGAACGTGGCCGCAGCCTCGAAGGCCTCCTCGACGGTCGCGGCGCGGGTGACTCCCGCCTGCCGGCAGGCGCCATCGAACACCTTGTCGTTCGCCGCGAGGGCCCCGGTGTGGCTGGCCGCGGCGCGAGCCCCGCCCTCGGTGGCGCCACCCTTCACGATCACGAGCGGCTTGCGCGCCGCGACAGCGGCGAAACGATCAAGCAGCGCGCGGCCGTCGGTGATGCCCTCGACATAGCCGAGCGACACGGCTGTGGCGTCGTCGTCGGCGTACCAGTCGAGGTAATCGGCTGGGGTGACTGCCGCGGCGTTGCCGGCCGACACGGCGCGGCTGATGCCCACACCGGTCTGGCGCGCGTAGTTGAGGAAGCTGCTGACGAAGTTGCCACTCTGGCTGGCCACGCCGATGCGCCCCGCAGGCGGGTACGGGGCGACGATCTGGGCACACAGCGACGCTGGCGTGCTCACCACGCCCTGCCCGTTCGGCCCGGCGAGCAGGATGCCCAACTCGTCGGCGAGCGCGACCAACGCGGCCTCGGCGACGCGCCCGGCGTCACCGGCCTCCCCGTAACCGGCGCTCGTTAGGAACGCGGCCTTCACGCCCTTCGCCGCGCATGCGCGCAGCAACTCGGTGTTCGCGCTCGCCGGCGTGCACACGAAAACTAGATCGATCACTCCATCGGGAAGGGCGGCGACGTCGGCGACGGTGCGGATGCCGAGCACCTCCTCGCCCTGAAGGTTGGTGCCGTAGACAGCGCCGGCGAACCCACCCGCGAGCAGGTTGTGCAGGCTGACGAAACCGAACTTCCCCGGATGCGACGAGGCTCCGGCAACGAGCACGCCGCGCGGCTCGAAGAGTGCCCGGAACTGTTCATCGGTGGGCCGTGGCCGCAGGGCGGGGGTGGGGGCATCCGCGGTGCCGATCTCCACGAGCGCGTCCACCGCCACCGGCGTACCGTCGGCGCGCACGATGAGGGGGTTGACGTCGACGCTGGCAACATCGGGCCGTGCGGCGGCCAGCGCCGAGAGCCCGAGCAGCACCTGCGCGAGCATCGCCCGATCCACCGCGGCCTCGCCGCGGAACGGCCCGAGCAGCTTCTGTGTGGCCAGCCCGTCGATCATCTCGTGGGCGTCGACCTCGGTGAGCGGCACGGGGCGGAACACGACATCGGCGAGCGCCTCGGCGAGCACACCGCCAACGCCGAGCATGACGTTGGCGCCGAACTGCGGATCGCGCACGACACCGGCAATCAGTTCGCGATTGCCGCTGACCATCGGGGCGACGAGCACGCTCACCAGGCCGTCCGCGGGAGTGGCCGCAGCGAGCAACTCGGCGGACGCGGATTCGACCGCGGCCGCGTCTGCCAGGCGCAGCTTCACGAGCCCGCGCTCGGTCTTGTGCGCGATCGCGTCGCCGCACAACTTGGCCACGACGGGGAAGCCCAACTCGGCTGCGGCGGCGGCCGCGGCGGCCGCGGTGGCAACTTCCCGCTCGGGAGCGAGGGGAACTCCGTATTCGAGCAGGAGTGCTTTCGATGCGGTTTCCGAGAGCGTCCGGCCGGTGGTCATCACGTCTGCCACGGTAGCCAACCGAGTGGCGCAGAAGCCGGACACTCCCACCATGCGCCACGCACGACGGGGGTGTGAGATCGTGGAGGCATGCCGTCGGTCGCTGCTGCACAGGTGCTCACCCCGGCCGGGATGATCGGCCCGGCGCAGGTGACCTGGGAGGGCGACACGATCACCGTCGTTGAGCGAGTCGCGAACGCCCCCAATCGCACGCTCGTGCCCGGTTTCGTCGACTTGCAGGTGAACGGCATCGACGGCATCGATGTCGGCACCGCGTGCGGGGCCGACTGGGAGCAGCTCGACCGACTGCTGCTCGCCCAGGGTGTCACCACATGGTGCCCCACACTGGGCACCGCTCCCCTGGCGTCATACGCGCTGCCGTTGGCGCGCATCGCCGAGGCCGCCGGCCGGTCGGCCCAAGCGCGGCCCACGATCGCCGGAGCCCATCTCGAGGGCCCTTTCCTCGGCGGTGCCCCCGGTGCCCACCGGCGGGAGTTGATCGTGCCGATCGACCTCGACTGGCTCGCCACTCTGCCCCCTCACGTCGCGGTGGTCACCCTCGGCGCCGAACAGCCACTCGCTGTGGAAGCCACGCGCATGTTGGCCGGCGCCGGTCGCCTGGTGGCAATCGGCCACACGCTTGCGGACGAGGCACAGTTCGACGCCGTCGTGGCCGCGGGAGCGCGGCTCACCACCCACCTGTTCAACGGGATGAGCGGCATGCATCACCGCTCCCCCGGCGTCGCCGTCTTCGCCATGACGAACGATGCTGTCGCCGCCTCGTTGATCGCCGACGGGGTGCACGTGCACCCGCGGGTGCTGCGGATCGCGTTCGCCGCGCTGGCGCCGACCCGGGCCGTCCTCGTGACCGATTCCGTCGGGTGGCGCACCGGTGCCGTCGGCCCGGTGCGGTTGGAGATACGCCACGGCGCTCCCCGCCTGCTCGATGGAACCCTGGCCGGCAGCGTGCTGACGATGGACACCGCCGTGCGCGTGTGTGTCGCCGCCGGTATCGAGTTGCACCACGCGCTGCTCGCCGCCACGGCGAACCCGGCACGTCTGCTCGGCCTCGCTGATCGCGGCGTGATCCAGCCGGGGATGCGGGCCGACCTCGTGGCCCTGGCCGCCGACCTGCAGGTCGAGCAGGTCTGGGCCGGCGGCGCCGCTGTGCCCCGCTGACTGGGCCGTTACCCTTGACGCGCATGCAGATCGTCTCCGCACTGTTCGTCGAGAACTTCGAGTTGCGCCAGGCCCCCGGCCCGGCCACCCGGATCGATCTCACCGGGGCGATGTTCTCCATGGCGGCACCCGATCCCGTGCCGGTCACGATCGCTCCGCACCTGGTCGCGCTCATCTGGTGCCCCACCGATGAGGCCGGTCAGGGTGTGTTCGAGGTCGTGTTCCGCAACGGTCCGGCCGAGGACGACGAGCAGATCGCCCGCAACGTCAGCCCGTTCAGCGTCGAGCCGGGCAAGTTCACCTATCGGCTGGTGCGCGGCGAGCTGGAGTTCATCGAGTACCGCCAGATCTTCGCCCACTGCCGCGTCGATCGCGGGCCGTGGCACCTGGTGCCCTTCACCCTGTTGCCACCAGTCTGATCCGCTTCGTGCCACCCCGGCCGTAGCGCAGGTGCAGGGCGAAGAGGCCGCTGCACAGCGCCGCCCAACCGCACCACAGGGAGGCGAACCCGTCGATCGCCAGCTTGGCCAACACAAAGACTGCGACGAGGTTGACGATGCCGAAGATCGCGATGTCGCGATGGCTGGACAGCAGCATCGCCCCGCACGTCGCTACCACGTACGCGCCGACGACGAGCAGGCCGGCGCGGAGATCCGTGGAATAGCCGAGGTGCAGATGGCCCAACTCGGCGCGTACCGGACCGCGGAGCATCGCTGCGAGCAGCAGTGCCGACACGGCCGCGCCGAGGGCCACGAACCCCGCCATCGCCTGGCGGCGCTTCGGCGAGGTCTCCATGACCAACAGCGCCAGCGGCACATAGATGGGTAGCACCACGAAGGCGAAGAGCAGGTAGATCCAGATCGCCAGCGTGCCGAGGGCGCTGCTGATGTGGCCCTGGAGGCCCCACCACACGAACGCCTCGTCGATCTGGTGCAGGCCGAGCAGCAAGGGCAGCGCGGCCATCGGCAGGTAGCGGCGCCGACCCTTCACATGGCGGAGCACGTCGATCCCGATGCCGCCGACGACGGCGCCGCCGACGAGGTCTGCCTGGGCAGAGAAGCACATGACTGCCGCCTTCCGGTCGGGCGGGCACCGGCGAATCCGGCAGCGGCAGAACCTGAATTGCACCGTACGCCACTCGGGCCTCCCACGCACGCTGGGCGCATGCACCCCTCCGCGGGCCGACCCGCCGGGTACAGTCAGATCTCGTGCCCGAAGCGTTGACTCCCGAACTCGCCCCGCAACTCGACCAGCAGGCCATCGCCCTCATCCGCGGGTTCGCGATGGATGCTCCGCTCTACGCCAAGAGTGGCCATCAGGGCACGGCCATGGCGCTTGCTCCGCTGGCCCATGTGCTCTACAGCCGGGTGCTGCGGCACAACCCCGCCGATCCCGGCTGGGTCGACCGCGATCGGTTCATCCTCTCGGGCGGGCATGCCTCGATCCTGCAGTACTCACTGCTGTACCTGGCGGGTTACGGGCTCGAGCTCGACGACATCAAGGCCTTCCGCCAGTGGGGCTCAGCCACACCGGGGCACCCAGAAGTCGGCCACACCGCCGGCATCGAAGTCACCACCGGCCCGCTCGGTCAGGGATTCGCCAACGCCGTCGGGATGGCGCTTGCCGAGCGCCACCTGCGCACCACGTTCGGCGCCGATGTGCAGCAGCACCGCACGTTCGTGATCGCCGGCGACGGCTGCCTGATGGAGGGCGTCAGCCACGAGGCGGCATCGATCGCCGGCCACCAGCGGCTCGGCAACCTGATCTGCGTCTACGACGACAACCACATCACGATCGACGGCGACACCGCGCTCACCTACAGCGACGACGTTGCTGCCCGCTTCGCCGCCTACGGCTGGCACGTGGAGCACCTCGGCGAATGTGCCGAGGACTGCGACGTGCTCGAGGCGGCGCTGCAGCGTGCCGTCGAGGTCACTGATCGCCCCAGTCTGCTGATCCTGCGCAGCCACATCGGCTACCCCAGTCCCGACCTGACCGATCGCCACGAGGCCCACGGCAACCCGTTCACGGCTGAGCAGGTGGCGCGCACGAAGGCCGTCATGGGCATTCCCGACGAACCGTTCTGGTCGCCTACCGAAGTCCTCAGCGCCTACCGCGCACACTGCGCCTTGAAGGGTGCCGCGGCGCAGGCCGCGTGGCAGGCGCGGTTCGCCACCTCAGTCGCGTCCGGAGCCGTTGATCGCGCCGTTTGGGACGCATCGTGGGGCGCGACGGGCATGCCCGGCTGGGAGGCGTCGCTCCCCGTGTTCGAGCAGGGCGAGAAGATCGCCACCCGCGTCGCCATCGAGAAGGCATTCAACGCCTCCCTCACTGGCGTGCCCGCCCTAGTGGCCGGTGGCGCAGATCTCACCGGGAACACCGGCACCAAGCTCGCCGGCCAGACCGGCGCTCAGGCCGCCACTCCCGCAGGCCGCCAGCTGTACTGGGGCATCCGCGAACACGGCATGGGTTCGGCGATGGTGGGCATGGCGCTCCACGGCGGCGTGCTGCCAGCGGGCGGTACGTTCTTCGTTTTCCTCGACTACATGCGCCCACCGGTGCGCCTCGCCGCGCTCAGCCGTGCCAAGGTCGTGTTCGTGTTCACGCACGACTCGGTCGGCGTGGGCGAGGACGGGCCGACCCATCAGCCCGTCGAGCACATCGCCACATTGCGGGCCATCCCGGGTCTGCAGGTGATCCGCCCCGCGGATGCCAACGAGACGACGGCTGCATGGCGCTGTGTCGTCGCCACGGACGGCCCCACCGCACTCGTGCTGAGCCGCCAGAACCTCACCGTGTGCACCGACGGCACCGCGGTGTTCACCGGCGCCGGCGTTGTGCGTGATGCGCCAGACCCGAAGGTGGTGCTGCTGGCCACCGGCAGCGAAGTGCCGCTCTGCGTGGAGGCCGCCGAGGCACTCGCCGCCAACGGCGTGGCCGCCCGCGTCGTGTCGATCCCCTCGTGGGATCGTTTCGAGGCCCAATCCTCGGCGTTCCGCGACGAGATCCTTCCCGCTGGCGTGCCCGTGCTGTCGGTGGAGGCCGGCGTCACATTCGGGTGGGCCAAGTACGCCGACGACTCGATCGGCATCGACCGCTTCGGCGCCAGTGCCCCCGGCAGTGTCGTCATGGACAAGCTCGGTATCAACCTCGCCAACGTCGTCGCCCGCGCAACTGCGCTGGCTCAGCAGTAAGGACCGGTGACATGGACCGTCTCAGCCACCTGTACTTCGAACATGGTCAGAGCCCATGGCTCGACAACCTGAAGCGCAGCTACCTCACCGACGGCACCCTCGCCGATCTGGTACACCACGGCATTCGCGGGCTCACGAGCAACCCGACCATCTTCCAGAAGGCGATCCAGGGTTCAGCCGATTACGACGACCAGTTCCGTGAGCTGGTCGTTGCCGGTGGTACCACGATCGACCACTACTGGGAGCTCGTGTTGCGCGACATCCATGGTGCGCTCGACGCGTTCGACGCGCTGTACCACTCGAGCTACCGGGGTGACGGCTTCGTGAGCGTCGAGGTCGACCCCGGCCTTGCCCACGACGGCCCCGGCACGGAGGCAGCCGCACGGGCGCTGCACCTGCGCATCGACCACCCCAACCTGATGGTGAAAATCCCTGGCACCGAGGCCGGCCTGCCAGCCGTCCGCCAGATGATCGCCGAAGGGCGCAACGTCAACGTCACCTTGATCTTCAGCCTCGATCGCTACCAGAAGGTGATGGACGCCTACATCGACGGGCTCGAGCAGTACGCCGGCACCGTCGACGCCGATCTCGCCACTGTGGCCAGTGTCGCCAGCTTCTTCATCAGCCGCGTCGACAGTGAGGTCGATGCTCGCCTCGACGCGATCGGCACGCCAGCAGCACTGGCGCTGCGCGGCAAGGCCGCGGTCGCCCAGGCCAAGCTCGCCTACCAGGCCTTTCGGCGTACGTTCAGCGGACCACGCTGGGAGGCTCTTGCCGCTGACGGGGCCGTCGTGCAGCGGCCGCTGTGGGCCAGCACGTCGACGAAGAACCCGGCCTACCCGGACACGTTGTACGTCGACGAGTTGATCGGCCCGGACACGGTGAACACCCTTCCCGAGGCCACGATCCACGCGTTCGCCGACCATGGCACGGCGGCGCGCACGATCGACGCTGGGGTTGGCGAAGCCGAAGCGGTGTGGCACGGCCTCGCCGACGTCGGTGTCGACATGGACGATGTGGCCGCCACGCTCGAGCGGGACGGCGTCGCCAGCTTCCAGGCGAGCTTCGACGACCTGCTCGCCGCGCTGTCCGCCAAGGCGGCTGAGCTGCGCTGATGAACCCCGCAGGCCACAACGGGGCTGACGGTCATCCCGCCGACGAACTCTTCGCGTCGATCATCGAGACGCTGCCGAGCGGTGGTCGCCGGAGGCTGTCACAACAGCTGCTGCGCGCCGCTGTCGACCTGGTGCAGGAGCAGCCCGATCTGCTCGATCTGAAGATCGCGGCTGGCGCGTTGGAAGAACTCGGTGATGCGTTCGGGATGTTCGCCTTTCTCGACCTGCCCAAGGTGACGATTTTCGGTAGCGCGCGCATGCAGCCGAGCGACCCGCTCTACGAGGCGGCGCGCAGCGTTGCCGCCTCCCTCGCAGCACAGGGTTGGATGGTCGTCACCGGCGCCGGCCCCGGCATCATGCAGGCGGCGATGGAAGGCGCCGGCCGCGAGCGCTCCATCGGCGTGGCCGTCCAGTTGCCGTTCGAGCAATCGGCGAATCACGTGATCGCCGGCGATCCGAAATACGTCAGCATGAAGTACTTCTTCACCCGCAAGCTGATGCTGGTGAAGGAGAGCAAGGGCTTCATCTGCCTGCCTGGCGGGTTCGGAACGCTCGACGAGACGTTCGAGTTGCTGACGCTCACCCAGACCGGCAAGGGCGTGCCGGTACCGATCGTCTTGCTCGACACGCCCGGCGACCCGTATTGGGAGACGGTCGACTCGTTCATCCGCGAACAATTGGTGGCCCGCGGGCTCGTGGCCCACGAGGACACCAGCCTGTACCTCATCACCGAGGACACCGAGCGCGCCGTTCGCGAGGTCACCGGGTTCTACCGCAACTACGACAGCCTGCGCTATGTCGGCGACACGCTTGTGGCGCGCGTGCGGAAGGCACCCGACGCACAGCAGCTGGCACTGCTCAACGAACGCTTCGGTCACCTGTGCACCACTGGGCGCATCCGCCTCGCCGAGCCGTTCGAGCCTGAGCGCAAGGAGAACGACCGGCTCGACCTCCAGCGCATCGCGTTCACATTCGCCAAGCACGGCTACGGCGAGCTGCGCGAGCTGATCGACGCCCTGAACACCTTCGTGGACTGACCGCCGACCGACTCAGTACTCCTCGGTGCCACCGCGCAGCAGCCTGGCGGCCTTCTCGACCGCCCGCCGGGCCTGGGTGAGCCGCTTGTCGTCGGCCGGCCGCCCGGTCTTCTCGGCAGACGCCTCTCGCAACTGGTCGAACATGATCTCGTCGAGTTCGGCCGCCACGGCTTCGAGCCGGTCGGCGAGATGGTGATAGGAGCCGCTCACGCGCCCACCGTACAGCCGCCGTATCGTGGCAGCCACCATGCCCGAAGGCCACGTCACCCACCGCATCGTCAAGGATCACGCTCCCCTCCTCAGCGGCGGGCCGGTGCGGGTGTCGTCGCCGCAGGGGCGTTTCGCCGCCGACGCCGCGCTCGTCGATGGGCAGTCGCTCGAGCGCATGGAGGCGTACGGCAAGAACATCTTCTACTGGTGGGCCAACGGCCACGTCGGCCACGTGCACCTCGGGCTGATCGGCAAGTACCGCGTCACGCCCGGCCCCGATGCACCGGTTCAGGGGCAGGTGCGAATGCGACTGGAGACCGACCTCGCCACGATTGACCTGATGGGTCCCAACGAGTGCAGCGTCATCACGCCTGGCGACCGAGACGCGATCGTCGACCGGCTCGGGCCCGATCCGTTGCGACGCGATGCCAGGCCCGAGATCGCGATCGAGCGGATGGCCAAGAGCAAGCAGCCGATCGGCCAGTTGCTGCTCGACCAGAAGGTGCTGGCCGGCGTGGGCAATGTCTTCCGCGCGGAGGCCCTCTTCGTGGTGGGCATCGACCCACGGCGGCCGGCGCGTGACTGCACGGCCGAGGAGTTGGCCGCGGTGTGGACCACCCTCGTCGCGATGCTGCGCCGAGGAGTGAGGGACAACAAGATCATCACCATCGACCGCACCGCCTACCGCGTGCCCAAGGGTCCCACTCGCCGCGGTGACACGACGTACGTGTACCACCGCGACATCTGCCTGCGCTGTGGCACACCGGTGCAGATCGCCGAGCTCGGCGGACGCGCGTGCTACTACTGCCCGGGCTGCCAGCCACGCTGAGCAGCGGACCTGACGCAATTAGTTCGGTTGTCCAAGCAATCCCTCGACAGCGCACCGAATCCCGGCCGGGGTGCACCATCGATACCTACGCACCACGTCCGCCTCACGAACACGTCCGACGTTGGCTGGCCCTCCAGCGGTGGTTGCACGCTCGACCGCAACTGACGGCTACGGCCCAAGCATGAGTAATGACACGTGGGGTGCCTGCGGGCGCCCCACGTGCGCGTCCGGAGCGTTCAGGCCTTGCGCCGGCGGGTGCCGGCAGCGCGGTCGTCGCGCACCTGGCGCAGCACGATGACCTGACCCGGCTCGACCGGGCGACCGTCGACGATCACGGTGTCGCCCTCCTCGAGATCGTCGGCGAGGGTGGCGACGCGGCCGTCGATGCGGGCGCGCAGTTCGGCTTCCTTGGCTTTCATCGCTCGCTTGCCCTCGGCGACGGCCTCGCGCACCCGATCGCCGGCCTTCCGGGCCATCTGCGCGGGCGCGTATTCGGCCGCGACCTCCTTCGCCTTGCGTTTGGCAACGGACGCTCCGGCGATGCCGGCAACGGCCCCGCCGACGAACCAGGTCAGCCGCTTGATCATGCGCTCTTCTCCCTCCGCTCGGTCCGGTCCTTGCGACGCAGGCGACGCACCGCCCGCTTCGTGCCGGTGCCGATGGCGACCGTCTTGATCATCGGTGCGGACAGTGCCGCGCGGGCCATCCGGCTGCCACCCGCGACTGCCCCACTGATCGCCTCGGCCGAACCGAGGACCCGGTCGAAGCGATCGAGGTCGTGGCGGGCCTCCTCCATCGCCGCCCGGGCCTCCACGGTGGACGAGTTGAGATCGGCGAGCAGAGGACGCGTCTCGGAGCGCAGGGCCTCGACCTCACCGCGCAGTGCCTTGAGCGTGTCGAGCACCCTCATCAGTACCACGATCAGCGCGGCGAAGCCGATGCAGCACAGGACGGCGGCGAGCACTACGGCCAGTTCTCCAGCGGTCATTGCTTCCTCCGTTCCATTCGCTCGGCCACCGCTGCCTCGGCGCCATGGTGCGTCGGCTCGTAGTAGCGCTTGTCGCTCTGTTCTGCGGGGAGGTACTGCTGGGCGACCCACCCGTCAGGGTGGTCATGAGGGTAGTCGTACCCGACTCCGTGGCCGAGGACCTTCGCCCCCTGGTAATGGGCGTCACGCAGATGCGGGGGAACCTCGCCGACGGCGCCGGCTTGGACGTCGCTGCGGGCGGTCCAGATCGCCAGGGCGACACGGTTGCTCTTGGGCGCGGTTGCGAGGTGGATCGCCGCCTGGCTGAGGTTGAGCTGCGCCTCCGGAAGGCCGACATGCTCGACGGCGTGGCCCGCGGCGACGGCGATCAGCAGCGCGTGCGGGTCGGCCATGCCCACGTCTTCGCTGGCGAAGATGATCATCCGACGGGCGATGAAGCGGGCATCCTCCCCCGCTTCCAGCATGCGCGCGAGGTAGTACACCGCCGCCTGCGGATCACTGCCGCGCATGCTCTTGATGAACGCGCTCACCACGTCGTAGTGATCGTCACGGCCGTAGCGGAGCGCGCTCGTGCCGAGTGCGGCCTCGACATGGTCCAGCTCCACCTCGCCCGGGTGGGCCAGGGCGACCGCCACCTCGAGCGCGGTGAGCACCTGGCGACCATCACCGGCGGCCCGGTCGGCGAGGTGGGCGATCGCCGCGGCTGACGCCGTGCGCCCCTCGGCCTGCAGCCCGCGGGCGATGAGCGTCTCGATGTCGGCCTTGGCGAGCGGTTCCAGCCGGAACAGGGTGCTGCGGCTGCGCAGGGGCGGGTTGACCTCGAAGAACGGGTTCTCCGTGGTGGCACCGATGAGCGTGAGCGTGCCGTCCTCAACGGCCGGCAAGAGGGCGTCCTGCTGGGCCTTGGAGAAGCGGTGGATCTCGTCGAGGAACAGGATCGTGCCCCGACCGTGCTCGCCGAGTCGTTGCCGGGCGCGCTCGATCACCTCGCGCACATCCTTCACTCCGGCGGTCACCGCGCTCAGCTGCTCGAAGGCTCTCTTCGTCGTGCCCGCTACGGCCAGCGCGAGCGTCGTCTTTCCGGTGCCAGGCGGGCCCCAGAAGATCGCGCTGGTGAGACGGTCTTGCTCGACGAGGCGGCGTAAGGGCTTGCCTGCGCCGACGAGATGGGTCTGGCCGACCACGTCGTCGAGCGTTTGTGGGCGCAGTCGGGCGGCGAGCGGGGCCTGGCTGCGCAGCCGATCCTCCGCGGCCGCGCTGAACAAATCGGCCATCAGCCGTACACCTGTGGTGGTTGGCCCGGGTGCTGGCCAAGCACGATTTGGTAAGGGCTGCGACGCCATGCGGGCACATGGTCGATCAGCCAATCGGGGTCGACCCACTTCCAGGCAACGAACTCGCTGCCGTCAGGCGCGGGCTCCACATCGGGAGTGACGGTGTGGAACGTGAACCATCGCTGTGCCTGACCGATGCGGTGGTGGATGCCGCCCTTGGCCCGCTGTACCTCCAGCGGCCACTCGTAGACGAGCCATTCGGGATGCTCACTGATGTACTCGACGTCGCGGTCGCCGAGGCCGGTCTCCTCCTCCAGCTCGCGCCAGGCCGCGTGTAGCGGCAATTCCCCGTCCCTCAATCCGCCTTGGGGAAGCTGCCATGTGTCGGGTGTATCGGCGCGCTCGAACGCCATCACCTGGTGCGTCGTGGGATGCCGCACGACGATCACCACGCCCGCTCGGAAGTGCGCACTCGGCATGCCCGTCACCGTACCCGCCCCACCCCCCATCCTGTGTTTGAAGCCTTCGGCGCGGTCGTCGCGCTAGATCCTTCAGACGCGGCCCGGTCACGATCCGTTTGAAGGCTGTGGCGCGGGATGCGCCCGCGAGCCTTCAAACGGTGGCATGAAGCGGCGCAGGGTCCGATCTATGACGGTGTCGGACATGGCCCACGTGATCTCGATCGGGATCCAGCCGGACAGGACGAGTTCGTTCTGCCGGACGGCATCACGGTGAAGGTCGCTGGACAAGCGGTGGAAGCCGAATCCGTTGCCTTCGAGGTACAGCTTCCTTTCGGGCCAAGCGAAGTCAATTCGGTACCTCGCTCCGTCGATCACGACGCGATGCTGCTGTGTCGGCCGAGGCAGACCTGCTTTCTGGATGACGCGGGCAATCCGCGCCTCGAGCGGGCTCTCACCCGGGTCATAGCCGGGAAGGCGCGCCGCGAGCACCGAGCGCAGTGCTTTGACCGACCTCCCCGGTGCCGGCCGTGTACGGCTCACCCGGTCACGCAGCTCCTCTAGATCGAGACGACGCGCCCGCACGAAGTGGTCGACCAGCTCACCGAGTGCTTTCAGCGTCAACACGCCGCTCAGGTCGATCGTGGTCCGAAGCGGAGACGTGCAGCGGATCCCACGGACAACGATGACGTCCCCGGGCTCGAGCGTCCCGCTGCGGTGCGACACAACTCCGGGTAGATCAAGCGGGTGGTCGAGATCGCCGGTCACATGAATACCCTCGAGCTCCGGGGCCGGCGCACCTTGCACACGTGCCGACGTTCCGTGCGAGATCGCGGCCCGTTCGCCAACGGACAACGCGACGGCGCGCACGGCTTGCATCCATGTCGGTGGGGAGCCAGCGATCGCGACCACGCCGCGCCGCACAGCGCGGTACCGCCCGCTCCGCGAGCGCCACTTCATCTGACTCGCACTCAGCCCGCCCGCCCGTGCCGCGTCGGCACTCAGCAGTCCGTCATGGCGCTCGGCCCAGTCCTCCGGTCGCATCCGGGGCCTCCGTTCCACTCAGCGTTTGAAGCCGCGCGGGCGCGAACCGCGCCGAAGGCTTCAAACGGTTGGGGGTGGGGGAAGCGGTGGGGCCTGGAGCCCGATCGAGAATCTGGAGGCTAGGCCTTGGGTGGGAGAACGCGGATGCCGAGCTCGTCGAGCTGCTTCTGGGCAACCGGGGTCGGCGCGTTGGTCATCGGATCGGCGCCGGATTGGGTCTTGGGGAAGGCGATCACCTCGCGGATGTTCTCCTCGCCCGCGAGGATCGCCACCAGGCGGTCGATGCCGAACGCGAAGCCACCGTGCGGCGGGGCGCCGAAGCGGAACGGATTGAGGAAGAACCCGAACTTCTTCTGGGCCTCCTCGTCGCTGATCCCGAGCAGCGAGAAGATGCGCGCCTGCAGCTCGGGCTGGTGGATTCGGATCGAGCCCGACCCCAGCTCCCACCCGTTGAGCACCAAGTCGTAGGCCTGGCTGCGCACGTTCATCGGGTCGGTCTCCAGCATGTGCACATCCTCGGGATGCGGCTGGGTGAACGGGTGGTGGCCGGGCTTCGGCCGACCGGTGACATCGTCGACGCCGACGAACATCGGGAAGTCGACCACCCACAGGTAGCGATACGGCCCTTCGAACACCGGCGGCCGGCCGATGTCGTTGCGCAACTGGCCAAGCACCTCGCAGGTCGTGCTCCATGTGTCGGCCACGACGAGCAGCAGGTCGCCCGGCTTCGCGTCCAGCCGCGCGGTCAGCTCGGCGCGCTCGCTGTCGCTGATGAACTTGGCGACCGGCGACTCGAACGTGCCGTCGGCGGCGACCTTCAACCACACGAGGCCCTTGGCGCCCATCTGCTTGGCGCGGTCGGTCATGTGGTCGAGCTTGTTGCGGCCGTACTCCTCGGCCTTGCCCGACGCGTTGATGCCCTTGATGCTCGCAGCACCAGTGAAGGCCTTGAACTCGGTGGCGGCGAACACATCGGTGAGCTCGGCGAGCTCCATCGCGAAACGCATGTCGGGCTTGTCGACGCCGAAGCGGTTCATCGCTTCGTGCCACGTGATCTTGATGATCTCGCCGGGCTCCTGCCCGGCGGCGCGGGCGGCGGCCAGCACGGCGGCACCGATCGCCGTGTGCACGTCGTCCTGGCTGACAAAGCTCATCTCCGCGTCGAGCTGCATGAACTCGTACTGCCGGTCCGCACGAAGGTCCTCGTCGCGCAGACAGCGGGCGAGCTGGTAGTAGCGGTCGATGCCGGCCACCATCAACAGCTGCTTGAACAGCTGCGGGCTCTGCGGCAGGGCGTAGAACGAACCCGGCTGCTGGCGGCTGGGGACGATGAACTCGCGAGCGCCTTCGGGGGTGCTCGGCACGAGCATCGGGGTCTCCACCTCGACGAAGCCCTGATCCTCCATCGCCCGGCGGATCGCCGAGTTGACCCGGGCCCGCAGGCGCAGGTTGCGCTGCATGCGCTCGCGGCGGATGTCGATGTAGCGGTGCTGCAGGCGGGTGTTCTCGGCCACTTGGTCGGCGCGCTCGTTGACCGGGAAGGGCGGCGGTTCGGCGGCGTTGAGCACCTCGACCTCGCACTCCTGGATTTCGATGCCACCGGTGGCGATGCGGTCGTTGAGGTTCTCCGCCGGGCGGGCCGCGACGACACCCGAGACACGAATCACGTATTCCGGGCGCACATCGACGACGTTGTCGACGACGCACTGGGTGATTCCGCTGTGGTCGCGCAGGTCGACGAAGGCCAGCTTCTCGCCGTGCTCACGGCGGGTGGCAACCCACCCGGTGAGGGTGACGCGCTGACCGATGTTCTCCGGACGCAACTCGCCGCACTGGTGGGTACGCATGGACGTGGAAGTCATGACAGGGCTTTCTTGAGGTGATCGATGAGATCGGTACGGGGGACGGCGGACTGGGTGCCCTCGCCATCAGGGGTGCGCTCGGCGCGCAGGGGACGCACGACGGCAATGCCGCCTTCGACTTCGTTGCTACCGATGATGATCGCGTAGGTCGCGCCGCTACGGTCGGCGGCCTTCATCTGGCTCTTCATCGAGCGGTTCTCGTACGCCCGGTCGGCGGAGATGCCGGCGGCCCGTAACTGGGTGGTGATCGCCAGGGCCTCGGCGCCGCCGGTGGTGTCGACGACGAAGACCGATACCCCCGTGGCGGGCGCGGCGAACACGCCCTCGTCATCGCACGCGAGCAGGGTGCGATCGAGGCCGAGCGCGAACCCGATACCTGGGGTTGCCGGCCCGCCGAGCGACTCGACGAGGCCGTCGTAGCGGCCGCCGCCGCCGAGCGCGTTCTGCGCCGAGTCGAGCGTCAGGCCCTGGAACTCGAATGTGGTGTGGCGGTAGTAGTCCAGCCCGCGGACGAGCCTCGCGTCCACGGTGAACGGGATGCCGAGGGTCGTGAGCCCGGCCTGAACCGCGGCGAAGTGGGCCGCGGCCCGCTCGCTGTAGAACTCGGCGATGCCCGGCGCGCCGGCGATGACCACCCCGTCCTGCTCTCGCTTTGAGTCGAGCACCCGCAACGGGTTCTTCTGCAAGGTGACCTTGCTGTCGTCGCTCAGCGCGTCGATGTTGGCCTCGAAGTGGGCCCTCAGGGCGGCGACATAGTTGGCGCGATCGTCGGGCTCGCCGAGCGAGTTGACGAGCAGCTTCACCTGCTGCAGCCCGAGCGCGCGATAGAACTCCCACCCGAGCGCGATCACCTCGACGTCCAGGTTGGGGTCGTCGGCGCCGAGCACCTCGATACCTACCTGGTCGAACTGGCGGTAGCGGCCGCGCTGGGGCTTCTCGTAGCGGAACTGCGAGCCGTGATACCACACCTTCCACGGCGTGAGTGGGCGGTGTTGCACGAACGCGCGGCACACCGACGCGGTGAGTTCCGGACGCAGGGCGATGTGGCGCCCACCTTTGTCGACGAAGTCGTACATCTCCTTGGTGACCACGTCGGTGGCGTCACCGATGCGCTGGAACACCCCAAGGTCTTCCAGGAGCGGCGAGATCGCCTGGCCGTAGCCGGCGCCCTCGACGACCCGCGCGAACACGTCCACGAAGCGGCGCCAACGGGCCGATTCGGGCGGCAGGATGTCTCGCATCCCCGGGCTGGTCTGGAACTCGGGCACGGTTCACAAGGCTACCGGCCGTGGCGGCCCCGCCCCGTGGACGTTTGCGCGCGACGGTCAGCCGCCCTTGCCCGGCACCAACCGGTAGGCGTCGTAGACCGAGTCGATGTGCTTGATCGTGCGCAGGACTGCGTCGAGGTGCGAGGGGTCGGCCATCTCGAACTCGAAGCGCATGCGGGCAACGCGATCGTGGCCGGTGTGGGTGCTGCAGGCGACGATGTTGACGTGCTGCTCGCTCAGCGAGTTGGCCACGTCGCGCAGCAGGCGGGAGCGGTCGAGGGCCACCACTTCCACGCCGACCTGGAAGAGGGCCTCGCCGTGCTCGTTGTCCCATTCGACATCGATGAGCCGCGAGGCCTGCTCGGCCATCAGGCTGACAGCGTTGGCGCAGTCGGTGCGGTGCACCGACACTCCCCTGCCACGCGTGACGAAGCCGACGATGTCGTCGCCCGGAACCGGGGTGCAGCAGCGCGAGAGACGCACGAGCACGTCGTCGAGGCCCTCCACGTGCACGGCCGCCTCGTTGCGAGCACGCCGATGCCCACGGTGAGGCAACACCGGAGGTGCCTCGACGTCTTCGGGCACCTCGTCGCCGGTCTGGAAATGGCGGGCCACCTTGCCGGCGATGCCGCGCGCCGACACATGGTTCTCGCCGATCGCGGCGAGGAGCGAGTCCAGGTCGGAGTAGGACGCCGCCTCCATCTCCTGCGCCAGCGCCTCGTGGTGCCAGACCTTCTGTACTGGCAGGCCCTCTCGGCGGAACTCCTTGGTGAGCTCCTCGCGGCCGGAGTCGATCGCGTCCTCACGCCGTGAGCGCGAGAACCACTGCCGGATCTTGTTGCGGGCACGGGGCGACTCGACGAACTTCAGCCAGTCCTGCGACGGGCCGGCGGATTCGACCTTCGACACGAAGATCTCACACGTATCGCCGCTGCTCAGCACATGATGCAGCGGTACGAGGCGGCCGTTGACCTTCGCGCCGATGCACTTGTGACCGACCTCGGTGTGCACTGCGTAGGCGAAGTCGACCGTGGTGGAGCCCACCGGCAGGGTGACCACCTTGCCCTTGGGCGTGAACACGAACACCTCGTCCTGTTCCAGGTCGGTCTTCAGGTTCTCCATGAACGCCGCCGGGTCGCTGACCTCGGCCTGCCAATCGATGATGCGGTTCAGCCAGTCGATGTCGGAAGTGGTGGTGTCGTCCTTGTACGCCCAGTGCGCGGCGACACCCCATTCGGCGCGGTGGTGCATCTCGCTCGTGCGGATCTGCACCTCCAGCACCTTGCCGCCAGGCCCGATCACCGTCGTGTGCAGGCTCTGGTAGAGATTGAACTTGGGCATCGCGATGTAGTCCTTGAAGCGGCCCACGACCGGCTTGTAGCGGCCGTGAATACACCCGAGCGCGGCATAACAGTCCTTCACCGAGTCGACGATCACACGGATGGCGACGAGATCGAAGATCTCGTCGAACTCGCGATCCTTCTGCACCATCTTTTCGTAGATGCTCCACAGGTGCTTCGGGCGGCCGGTTACATCGGCGGTGATGTTCAGCTCGTCGAGCCGGGCCTTCACCTCCGCGATCGCCTTGGCGAGGAACACCTCGCGTTCGGGCGAGCGGGTCGACACGAGGTGGTCCAGCTCGGCGAAGCGCTTCGGGTAGAGGGCCGCGAAGGCAAGATCCTCCAGCTGCTGCTTCAGTTCCTGCATGCCGAGGCGGTGGGCCAGCGGTGCGTAGATCTCGAGCGTCTCGTGGGCGATGCGCTGCTGCTTCTCACTCGGCATCGCCGCGATCGTGCGCATGTTGTGCAGGCGATCGGCCAGTTTGATGATGAGGACGCGCAGGTCGCGGGCCATCGCGACGAGCATCTTGCGCATCGTGGCGGCCTGCTGCGCCTCCTTCGAGTCGAACTGGATCCGCTCGAGCTTGGTGACGCCATCGACAATCTGGGCGACCTGCGGACCGAAGTTCGCCTCCACGTCGGCGAGCGTGATCTCGGTGTCCTCGACCGCGTCGTGCAGCAGCGCGGCCGCCAGCGACACCTCGTCGAGCCCGAGGTCGGCCACGATGCGAGCCACCGCCAGCGGATGGTTGATGTAGCTCTCGCCACTGCTGCGTACCTGGTGGCGGTGGGCTTCCTTGGCCGTCTCGTAGGCGCGGTTGATCATCGCTACCGGCGCCTTGGGGTGGCGGCGCTTGTACGCGTGCAACAGGGGCGTCAGCTCCTCGGCCGTCGCGTTCTGGTGGCGCCGCCACGGCAGAACACGATCGACCGCCGCCATCAGTAGTGCACCAGGCTCTCGATGGGCCGGCCTTGCAGCCGCTCCCGCCCGCCCAGCTCGTCGAGCTCGATGAGAAACCCGAGGCCGACGACCTCTCCGCCCAGCGCTTCCACCAACCGACACGTCGCCTCGGCCGTGCCACCGGTGGCGAGTACGTCGTCGATCACCAGGATGCGCTCACCCGGATGGATCGCATCGCGGTGGATCTCGAGCTTGTCGCTGCCGTACTCCAGCGAGTACTCCTCGCGCACCACGGCCCACGGCAGCTTGCCCGCCTTGCGCACCGGGATGAAGCCGGCGTGCAAGCGGTAGGCGACGGGGGCGGCGAGGATGAAGCCTCGTGCCTCCATGCCGAGCACCCGATCGACCCCGACGCCGGCGAAGCGGTGCACCAGCTCGTCGACCGCCCGCGAGAATCCGCCGGCGTCGCCGAGCAGGGGTGTGATGTCGCGGAACGTCACACCAGGCTTGGGGTAATCGGGAATCTCCCGGACCAGTTTGGTGAGCCACTGACCATCGTGCGCCATGGCAAGAGGGTACCGCTCGCGGTCAGGTGCGGCGCTTCTTCTTGCGCGGTCGCGGTGTGTGTGACAAGGCCGCCTCGGCGCTCACCGACTTGGTGACCGTGATGACCTCGCCCGTCTCGGCTGCCCGCTGCCGCGCCTCGCGGCGGCCCGATGGCAGCGCACCGTGCACGAGGCGCTCGAGCTCCGCGCCGGTGGCGTGGCGATCCCGCATCGCACGGAACCGCGGCTCGCGCTCCTTGGCCATCGCCACCAGCGGGGAGGCGACGAAGATCGACGAGTACGAACCGGTGAGCAGGCCCACGAGCAGGGCGAGTGCGAACTCGCGCAGCGTGACTGCGCCCATGATCCCGGCCCCGAGCACGAGCAACGACAGCACCGGCAGGATGGCCGCCAGGCTGGTGTTGAGCGAGCGCATCAGCACCTGGTTCATCGACACATTGATCACGTCGGCGTACGGCATGCGCGAAGCGCTGTAGCGCTTCTGGTTCTCTTGAACCTTGTCGAACACGACGATGGTGTCGTACAAGGAGAAGCCGAGGATCGTGAGGAACGCCACCACGGTCGCCGGGGTGACAACGAAGCCGAGGAGCGAGTACACGCCCACGCTCAGCAGCACGTCGTGGAGCATGGCGATAATGGCAGCAGTGGCCATGCGCCACTCCAGACGCCACGCGATGAAGGCCGCCACGAGCACCAGGAACACCACCAGGGCGGTAAGTGCCTTCTTGGTGATCGTGTCGCCCCACGTGGAACTCACCGAGCTGCTGCTGACGTCCTCGGGAGCGACGCCCACCTTCGTGGCGTACGCCTCCTTGACCTGCTTGCGCACTTCATCGGTCTGCACGCCGACCTGCACCTCGACGGTGCGCAGCCCGGTGTCCTGGTTGACCAGGACCTGCACCTTGGCCTGCCCGCTAGCAATGCCGTTGTCGTCGAGCACCCCGCGAGCGGCTTCCTCGGTGAGCGTCTCGGAAGGCACGGCCCACACGACGCCACCCTTGAAGTCGATGCTGAGGTTGAGCCCCCGAACCGCCAGCGAGCCGATACTCAGCAACAGCAGGACGGCTGAGAGGACGAGGCCCCACCAGCGGCGACCGTAGAAATCGACGGCGGTCTCGCCGTGGTACAGACGCCCACCGCGACCACGGCGCTCACGCACCATGTCGCCCACGAGGATCTCGAGGGATTCGTTCTCGGTCGTCGTCACGACGCACCTCCCGTGCTCGCAACTTCGATGCCCATGACCTTGCGTCGTTCCATCCACTGCGTGCGTGCCAACAACAGCACGACTGGCCGGGTGAAGAAGTAGGCGACGAACATGTCGCAGGCGGTCGACAGGCCAAGGAAGAACGCAAAGCCGCGAACCGCCCCGACGGTGAGGTACCAAAGCACGAAGGCGCCGATCAGCGACACGAGGTCGGCGATGACGATCGTGCGCCAGGCAGCAGTGAAGCCGCGCTGGGCGCTGTTGCGCAGCGTCTTTCCGGAACGCACCTCGTCCTTCAATCGTTCGAAGAACACCACGTACGAGTCGACGGTTACACCGACCGACACGATGATGCCGGCGATACCGGACAGCGACAAGGCGAGGCCCTGTGTGCGGGACAACAGGGCGATGATGCTCCACAGCAACGAGCCCGACACCGTGATGCCAGCGGCAACGATGAGGCCGAGCGTGCGGTAGTAGAGGGCCATGAAAAGGAGCACGAGCGCCACTCCGACGAGGCCCGAGATCCAGGCCGCACGGAGCGAATCCTTACCGAGCGTCGGTGACACGTTCTGCACCGACTCGACCTTCAGTTCCACCGGCAGCGAACCGCTGTTCAGCACGCGAGCGAGGTTCCTGGCCTCCGCCTCGCTGAACGAGCCGGTGATCTCGACACCGTTGTTGAATACCCTGGCGTTGACCGTGGGAGCCGACTGCAGCACCCCGTCGAGTTCGATCGCGAGTTGGCCGGTGGGGCAGGTCTGCTGCTTGTCGTAGCACTGGGCAGCGAGCGCGTTCCAGATGTCGGAGCCCTTCGAGCCGCTACGCAGATCGACCGTAACGCCCCACGCGCCGTTGATCACGCGCGCCTGGGCGTTGGTGAACACCTCGCCGGTTCCCTGCTGCGGGCCGACGCCGCACGCCTGGGCCGGGTTGCCCTTGAGACGGCGGTATTCGCTGCTGTTCGGATCGCCCTGGACGGGCAGGCCCCACTCATCGACCGCGGTCTCGGGGGTGGTCGTCGTGGTGGTGGACCCGTCGGCCGTGGTGGTGGACCCGTCGGTCGTCGGTGTGGTTGTCGGTGGCGCCGTGGTGGCGGGCGTCGTGGTGGCGTGGTCGGGGCGGTTCGGGCCGCCCGACAGGGTGGTGGCGGGGCCCGAGGTGGTGGGCACGCCCGTGCTGTCGGTGCTACCAGTGCTACCGGTGCTGTCGCTCGTGGGTACCGACGTATCCGTCGGCGCATTGGGGTCGGGCAGCACCTGACAGGCCGCGACCACGGGCCGGAGGTACACCTTGCCGGTGACCTTCACGAGGTCTTCGGCCTGCTGCTGGTTCTTCACGCCCGGCAGGTTGACGACGATCGTGTCGCCCTGGCGCAGGATCTCGGGTTCGGCCACGCCAAGGCTGTCGACGCGCTCGCGGATCCGCTCGACCGCGAGGTCGAGGCTGTCCGAGTTCCAGTCGGTGCCCTCCTGGCCCTTGGGACGCTGAGTGATGCTGATGCCACCCTGGAGGTCGAGCCCGAGGGCCGGCTTGGTGTCGGTGAGCAGGACGGCCAGCAGACCCCCGTACGCGAGCACGAGGATGCCGACCAGCGAGATGAGAAGCTTGCGGCGCATGGTGGGCGATCAGTCGTCGGCTTCGGTGCCGGCAGCAGGCTCGATCTTGCCCTTGGTGTTCAGCACGTCGTCGACGGTCGGCGTGCCGGTCTCACCCTTGGCGGTGTCGACCTTGCGCTGGATGGCCTGACGGGCGATGCGCAGCTGCACGTTGTCGTCGACCTCGAGCCAGGCGATCTCGCCCTCGAAGCCGGTGACGAAGCCGTACACGCCGGACGTGGTCATGACCTCGTCGCCGATCTCGATCGACGACTGCAGGTTCACCATGTCGCGCTGGCGGCGCTTCTGGGGACGGATGAGCAGGAAGTACATGGCCAGCGGGATCAGCATGAAGATGATCAGCGTGGGCCACGCCGAACCGTTGGAGCTGCTGGCAGCGATGAGGGACAGATGCATGTGAGGCGTCCAGAGAGTCACGAGGTTGGCCAGGTCGGCCGGTGGGCGAGTCTAGCGAGGGCCGCTGCCAAACGGCTCACGCCCAGCCAGCTCAGGCCCAGACGGCCAGAACGTCACGGCGGACGGAAGCGAACGTGCCGGCGGCGATCGCGGCCTGCATCTGCTGCATCAACTGCAGCGTCCAGGCCACATTGTGGATGCTCAACAGACGGTTCGCGGTGGGTTCGCCCACCTGGAACAGGTGGCGGATGTAGCCCCGGCTGTGGCGAGCGCACACCTCACAGGCGCAGGTCATGTCGATCGGCTCGTCGCTGAGGGCGTGTTGGGCGTTCTTCACGTGCAGCTTGCCGGCAGCCGTGAGGGCGGTGCCGTGGCGGCCGAGGCGTGTCTGCATCACACAGTCGAACTGGTCGACGCCGAGCGCGACCGCCTCCACGAGGCTGGCAGGGTCGCCCACGCCCATCAAGTAGCGGGGCCGGTCGGCGGGCAGGTGCTCGATGGCTGCTGCCAACGCGGGCAGCATCTCGGCGCGGGTCTCCCCCACGCTCAAGCCGCCGATGCCGTAACCGTCGAAGCCGACCTCGACGGTGCGCTGAGCGCTCTCGGCCCGCAGCCCCTCGTCGACACCGCCCTGCACAATGCCGAACAGGGCCTGGTCGGGCCGTTGATGGGCTGCCTTGGCCCGCGCTGCCCACATCGAGGTGCGGTCGACCGCGAGCCGTACCACCTCGGGCCGCGACGGCAGCGGCGGGCACACGTCGAGCACCATCTGAATGTCGGCGCCGAGCAACTCCTGAGTGTGCACGGCCAACTCCGGCGTGAAACGGTGCTGGGAGCCGTCATAGGTGCTCTTGAACGTCACCCCGTCGTCGTCGACCTTGGGGTCGAGGCTGAACACCTGGAACCCACCCGAGTCGGTGAGTGTCAGCCCGCCCCATCCGGCGAACCTCCCGAGTCCGCCGAGGTGGGCGACCGTCTCAGCTCCCGGTCGCAGCATGAGGTGGTAGGTGTTACCGAGCACGATCTCGGCACCGAGCCGATCGTAATCGGCCGCGCTGAGGTACTTGATCGCGCCGCGAGTGCCCACCGGCATGAAGCACGGGGTGCGGTAGCTGCCGCCGGCCGTATGTGCTACCCCTGTGCGGGCGGCGCCGTCGAGCGCGGCGAGTTCGAAACGGACAGGATGCACCGGCCCGAGGCTACGGCCTCGCGCTCAGTCGTCGTCACCCTTGCCATGCGAAGCGTTCTACGTCACCGCGCAGAGCGACACAACGGCTGGGCGGTGACCCAGAAGCGCGAGCCAGACCACTCTCGCCACTCTCGCTTCAGCCGTCGAGGTGCCGATCGAGCAGCATGGCGTCACCGAAGCTGAGGAAGCGGTAGTCCTCGCGCAGCGCTTCCTCGTACAAGGCGCGCCAGCGCGGACCGACAAACGCGTCGATCATCATCAGCAATGTGGTGCGCGGTAGGTGGAAGTTGGTCATCAGCACGTCGACCACCTTCCACTCGTAGGGCCGATGGATGAACAGGCGGGTCCGGCCGCGGCCGGTGCCGAACATGGCCGCGCTCTCCAGCGCGCGCACGCTCGTGGTTCCTACCGCAACGACCCGCTTCGCGGCAGCGCAGTCGGCCAACACGGAAGGTTCCACCCGGTAGCGCTCGCTGTGGATCACATGGTCGCGTGGATCAGCGGCGCTGACGGGCTTGAACGTGTCGAGGCCCACGACCAACTCGACGCGGCGGGTCTCGATCCCGCGCCCGGCGAGCTGCGCGATCAGCTCGGACGTGAAGTGCAGGCCGGCCGTGGGCGCCGCCGACGAGGCCGGGTCGTTCGCGTAGACCGTCTGGTAGCGGTCGTCGCCTGCCGAGCGACCAACCCCATGCGACACCGTGATGTACGGCGGCAGCGGCATCTCGCCGTGCTGGTGCAACAACGCGAGCGGGTCGCCGTCGCCCACGAGTTCGATGATCATCGTGTCACCGGTCTCACTGCGGCGCAGCACGCGCACCAGAGGAACGCCACCGCAGAGCAGCTCCTCGCCCGCCTTCAGCTTCTTGGCCGGGCGCACCATCGCCTCCCACGTGCGCCGCTCGCCGTCGAGTGGCTCGAGCAACAACGCCTCCGCCGCACCTCCGCTCGCACGCTGCAGCCGCAGCCGCGCAGGGATCACTTTCGTGTCATTGACCACGACCAGATCGCCGTCGCGCAGGAAATCGCCGAGGTCGCGCACATGGCGGTGCAGCGGCACCGCCGATCCTTGATCCACCAGCAACCGGGCCGAGTCACGCGGCTCGACGGGGTGCTGGGCGATGCGCTCTTCCGGGAGCACATAGTCGAAGTCCTCGAGGCGCATGGGCTCCTCAGGCTAACGGTCGGTCTATCGTCGAGGCCGTGGTCGCGAGCATCACCAAGACCGTCGTCGACATCACCACCGCCGCGGCCATCGCCCGCGATGCGTTCGGCGACATCGGGCTGGTCGCATTCGAGGAACTCACCGGCGGCGGGTACAACGCGGCCTACACCCTGCACCTCTCCGACGGGCGCCGAGTGGTCATGAAGGTCGCGCCGCCGCCCGCGGTGAGGGTGATGCGCTACGAACACGACTTGATGGACTGCGAGGTCACCGCCTTGCGATTCACCGCAGGGCTCGGCGCCCCGGTTCCCGAGGTGCTTTGGTACGACAGGTCGTGCGAACGTGTGTCGAGTCCCCTTTTCGTCATGAGTTGGTGCGAGGGCGACCTACTCAAGCACCTGCGCCCGACACTCTCGCCCGAGCAGCAGGGGGCGGTCGACCGCCAGGTCGCACATCACTTGCGAACGTTCCATGACGTCACGCGACCCTCATTCGGGCTGTACACCGCGTCGGCCCGCCGGTTCGACCGGTGGAGCGATGCGTTCATCGGCCTCTACGACATGGTGGTCGCCGACGGGGTCGACCTGGACATATCGCTGCCGCTCCCCTACGACGCGCTCCGCGAGATCCCCCGCAGGCACCGTGAGGAACTCGACCTGGTGACCACAGCCTCGTTCGTGCACTGGGACCTGTGGGATCACAACGTCTTCGTCGACCCGCACACGCTGCAGGTGACCGGACTGATCGACTTCGAACGCGCGATGTGGGCCGACCCGTTGATGGAGATCAACTTCGCGCTCAAGGGCGACGACCCGTCATACATCGAGGGCTACGGGCGGGCCATCTACACCGACGCCGCCGGGCGGTTGCGGCGCAGCCTCTACGACCTGTATCTGGCGACGATCATGGTGGTTGAGTCCACCTTCCGGCAGTACACCGACCCGAGCAACGAGTCGTGGGGCCGGATGTGGCTCGACGCCACCCTGCCCAAGCTCACCTGAGGGTGGCCAGCGCAGCGTTGAAGGTGGCACTCGGGCGCATGACTTCAGTGACCTTTGCCACCTCCGGCGCGTAGTAACCGCCGATGTCGGCCGGCTGACCCTGCACCGCGGTGAACTCGGCCACGATCGTGGCCTCCTCGGCCGCAAGTTTGGCCGCCAGCGGGGCGAACTTCGCGGCCAGCGCCGCGTCGGCGGTCTGCGCGGCGAGCTCTTGGGCCCAGTACAGGGCGATGTAGAAGTGGCTGCCACGGTTGTCGAGCTGACCGACCTTGCGGGCCGGGCCCTTCTCGTTCTCCAGCAACAGGCCGGTGGCCTTGTCGAGCGAGTCGGCAAGCACCTTGGCGCCCTTGTTGCCGGCGAAGTCGGACAGCTGCTCGAACGAGGCGGCCAACGCGAGAAACTCACCGAGCGAGTCCCAGCGCAGGTAGTTCTCCTTCACGAGCTGCTGCACATGCTTGGGGGCCGAGCCGCCGGCGCCCGTCTCGAACAGGCCGCCACCGGCCATCAGCGGCACGATCGACAGCATCTTCGCGCTCGTGCCGAGCTCCATGATCGGGAACAGGTCGGTGAGGTAGTCGCGCAACACGTTGCCGGTGACCGAGATCGTGTTGAGGCCCTTGCGGATGCGCTCGAGCGAGAAGCGGCAGGCGGCCGCCGGCTCGAGGGTCTCGACCTGCACACCGGCCAGATCGTGCTCGGCGAGGTACTGGTGCACCTTGGCCAGCAGCGATGCGTCATGGGGGCGCTGTTCGTCGAGCCAGAAGACGATCGGGTCGCCAGTGGCGCGAGCGCGGGTGACGGCCAGCTTCACCCAGTCGCGCACCGCGGCATCCTTGGTCTGGCACATGCGCCAGATGTCGCCGGACTCCACCACGTGCTGCATCAGCACCTGGCCGGCGGCATCGACCACGCGCACCGTGCCGTCGGCGGGCACCTCGAAGGTCTTGTCGTGCGAGCCGTACTCCTCGGCCGCCTGTGCCATCAGGCCGACGTTGGGCACCGAGCCCATGGTGGAAGGATCGAACGCCCCGTTGGCGCGGCAGTCGTCGATGACGGCCTGGTAGATGCCCGCGTAACTGCGGTCGGGGATGACGGCCTTGGTGTCCTCCTCCGCGCCGGCCTTGTTCCACATGTGACCCGAGGTGCGGATCATCGCCGGCATGGACGCGTCGACGATCACATCGCTGGGCACGTGCAGGTTGGTGATGCCCTTGTCGGAGTCGACCATCGCCAGTGCGGGACCGTTCGCGTAGGTGGCCTCGATCGCGGCGAGCACCGCGTCGCGCTGGTCGGCGGACAGCTTGCCGGCAGCCTCGATGACGGCGCCGAGGCCGTTGTTCGGGTCGGCACCGACGGACTGCAGCAGACCGCCGTACTCGGCGAACACGTCGGCGAAGAACACCTTCACCGCATGGCCGAACATGATCGGGTCGGAGACCTTCATCATCGTGGCCTTGAGGTGCAGGGAGAACAGCACGTCCTTCTGGCGGGCGTCGGCCAGTTGCTCGGCGTAGAACTTCACCAGTGCGTTCTTGCTCATGAAGGTGCCGTCGATGATCTCGCCGTCCTTCAGCGTGGTGCTGGCCTTCAGCACGGTGACGGTGCCATCGGCGGCCACGTGCTCGATGCGCACGTCGGTGGCGGCGGGCACGGTGACGGACTGCTCGTTGCCGAAGAAGTCGCCACCGGTCATCGTGGCCACGTGGGTCTTGGAATCGGCCGACCACTTGCCCATCGAGTGCGGGTGCTTGCGGGCGTAGGCCTTCACCGACGCCGGTGCACGACGGTCGGAGTTGCCCTCGCGCAGCACCGGGTTGACCGCGCTGCCCTTCACCTTGTCGTAGCGGGCACGCACCTCACGGTCGGCGTCGGTGGCGGGATCGTCCGGGTGGTCGGGCAGGGCGTAGCCCTTGGCCTGCAACTCCTTGATGGCGGCCTTCAGCTGCGGCAACGAGGCGCTGATGTTGGGCAGCTTGATGATGTTGGCCGACGGCTGCAGGGCGAGCTGGCCCAGCTCGGCGAGCGAGTCCGGCACACGTTGCGCGTCGGTGAGGCGGTCGGGGAACTGGGCGAGGATGCGGCCGGCCAGCGAAATGTCGCGCAGTTCCACCTCGACACCGCACACCCCGGCGTAGGCCTGGATGATCGGCAGGAACGAGTAGGTGGCCAGCAACGGGGCTTCGTCGGTGTGGGTGTAGACGATCGTTGCCATGTGCGGAGGTCTCCTCGAACGTGATCCGGGAACTTGTATCGGACTTGTATGACTCTAGCCGCGGCCGAGGTCGCCCGAGCAAACCGCCACGGCCGCATAGTCTCGGCGCCGTGAGCACGATCCAGTACCGCCAGGTGGAGATCCCGGCGGGCATGATCGACCTCGGGCTCGGCCAGCCCGACCCCACCGTGTTCCCGCTGGCAATCCTGGCGCGAGCCGCTTCCACGTGCCTCGCGCCCGGCGCCGAGACCGACTTCCTGCAGTACGGCGCGGAGTACGGCGACGGCCACCACCGCGTCGCGTTGGCGGCATTCCTGACCGAGGCCTATGGGCATCGCGTCGACCCCGAGCTGCTCTTCACCTCCAACGGCAACTCTCAGGCGCTCGACCTCGTGTGCACGGCCTCCACGCGCCATGGCGACACCGTGATCGTGGAGGAGCCGTCGTACCATCTTGCCCGCGGGATCTTCACCGACCACGGGCTGAATGTGGTGGGTGTGCCCGTGGACCCCGATGGGCTGGACCCCGAGGCGGTGGACGCCGCGCTCACCGAGTTGGCCGCAGCCGGCACCCCAGCCCGCTTCGTGTACACGATCCCCGCGCACCACAACCCGACGTCCGTCACCATGCCGGCCGAGCGACGTGAGCGACTGGTGACGCTCACCGCCCGCCACGGGTGTCTGCTCGTGGCCGACGAGGTGTACCACCTGCTCACCTACACGGGCAGCGCTCCCCCACCGTTGAGCCAATGGGTCGGCGCGGGCAGCGAGCACGTGCTGTCGCTCGGAACGTTCTCCAAGATCCTCGCTCCCGGCCTGCGTCTCGGGTGGGTGCACGCTGCGCCGGCCGTCCTCGCCCGTCTGGTGGCCACCGGTGTCGTCACCAGCGGCGGGGGCCTCAACCCGATCACTTCGGCGCTCGTGACCGAAGCGATTCGCAACGGCGACCTCGCGGCCAACATCACGATGCTGTGCGCGGAGTACACGGCGCGTCTCGATGCGCTCGACGCGGCGCTGCGCGAACACCTGCCGGCAGGCATCACCTGGCGGCGCCCCACCGGCGGCTACTTCGTGTGGCTGACCCTGCCCGACGGGATGGATGGTGCGGACGTGCGCCGCCGCGGCCAGAGGGCCGGTGTCGACATTCGTCAGGGGTCACTGTTCTCGATCCTCGGTGGCCAGGTCAGCACTATCCGGCTGAGCTTCGCCCATTACCTCGTGCCCGACCTCCAGGAGGGGGTGCGGCGACTCGGCCGCGCCCTAACATCCTGAGCGATGGACTTTTCTTGGACTTCCGAACAACTGGCGCTGCGCGACGAGGCCGCCCAGGTGGCAAAAGAGGCCGTCGCCGCGTACGGCCGCTCGAACGACTCGTGGATCAACGGGTACTCCAAGGAGTTCTCCAAGGTCCTCGGCGAGCGCGGCTGGATCGGGATGACCTGGCCCGACAACCCCTACAGCGGCACGCGGCGGCCGGGCATGGACCGCCTCATCGTCGGTGAGGAGATGATCAAGGCCGGCGCGCCCATCGGCGCGTCGTGGTTCGCCGACCGCCAGATGGGCCCGGGCATCCTCGCCTACGGCAACACCGACCAGCAGGCCGAGTTCTTGCCCGGCATCGTCAGCGGTGACACCACATGGTGCATCGGCATGAGCGAACCCAACGCGGGTAGCGACCTCGCCGGCCTCGTCACGTCCGCGGTGCGCGACGGCGACGACTGGGTGATCAACGGGCAGAAGATCTGGACCAGCTTCGGCGCGGTGTCTGACTACTGCTACCTCATTTGCCGCACGCGCAAGGAGGGCCCGCCGCACGCCGGTGTCAGCGAGATCATCGTGCCGATGAACACGCCCGGTGTGGAAGTGCGCCCGATCAAGGACATGACCACCAACCGCCACTTCTGCGAGGTGTTCTTCACCGACGTGCGCGTACCGGTGGGCAACCTCGTCGGCGTGGAGGGCGCGGCGTTCAAGCAGACGATGACCCAGCTCGAACACGAGCGCGGCGGTATCGATCGCCTCGTCAGCAACTACGCGCTCTACCTGATGGCCCGCGAGTGCGCCGACACCTCGAACCCGATCGTGCGCCAAGAGATCGCGTCGCTCGAATCGATGTACCGCATCGGCCGTATCCTCGTGGTGCGCGAAGTGCTCAAGCAGGCGCCCGCCGGCTTCAGCGCCGCCACCAAGTGCTTCTGCACCGAACACGAGCAGAAGGTGGCCGACTTCGTGTGGCGCACGCTCGGGCCCGACGCGATCGTGTGGGGCGACATCTCCAAGGGCCTGTGCTACTCGCCCGGCTACACGATCATGGGCGGCATGTCGAACATCATGCGCAACATCCTCGGCGAGCGCGTCCTCGGCCTGCCGCGCTGATCCTCCGGTGGGCTGACCAGGTGATGGGCTGAACTACCGTCGGCCGCATGGCCGACCTGCTCGCGCTCTCCACCAAGATCATCGACTCCGGACTCACGGACCAGCCGGTCAACCGGGTCACCAACGAGCTCAGCGAGGTGGCCGACGGCGTGGCCCTCGTGGAGAGCTTCAGCCACTGTGTCGCGCTCGACACCGATGACGGTCTGGTGTGCTTCGATGCCTCCGGCGTGGCCACGGGCGAGGCCGTTCGTAACGCCTTGCGCGGCTGGCGACCCGACCGGGTCAGCCACCTCGTCTACACCCATGGCCACGCTGACCACGTGGGTGGCAGCACGTTCTTTCGCGACGACAAGCCCATCGTCATCGGTCACGAGAACGTGACCAAACGTCTGGACCGCTACGACTACACGAACAACTGGAACCTGATCATCAATGCCCGCCAGTTCGGGGGCGTTGCGGGTGATCTCAATCTCACCGTCGGCGATGCGGGCACGGGCATCGAGGTGACGGTGAAGCCCGGCGCGCGGCGCTTCCTGCCCGCTGCCACCCTGCGCCCGCAGGAGACGTTCGAGGAGCTGCACACCACCACCGTCGGCGGCGAGGCGATGGAGTTCCGCCACGCCCGCGGCGAGACCGACGACCACCTGTGGGGCTGGCTACCCGAACGCAAGGCGCTCATCACCGGCGACTTCCTCATCTGGAACTTCCCCAACGCGGGCAACCCGCAGAAGGTGCAGCGCTACCCGCTGGAGTGGGCCGCCGCGCTGCGGCAGATGGCCGGGATGGGTGCCGAGTTGCTGCTGCCCGCGCACGGCCTGCCGATCGAGGGCTCGGCCCGCATCACCCGCGTGCTCACCGAGGTGGCCGGTGCGCTCGAGGCGATCGTCGCCGAGGTGGTGGCGATGATGAACGCCGGCGAGACGCTCGACACGATCATCCACACCGTCAAGGTGCCCGCCGACACCCTCGCCAAGCCGTACCTGCGGCCGCTGTACGACGAGCCCGAGTTCGTCGTGCACAACGTGTGGCGCTTGTTCGGCGGCTGGTGGGACGGCGCGGCCTCGCGGCTCAAGCCCTCCCCCGACGCCCACCTGGCCACCGCCATCGCCCAGCTGGCGGGCGGCGCCGACGTGCTGCTGCGCCGTGCCGAGCACGCCGCGAGCGAGGGCGACCTGCGCCTGGCCTGCCACATGGCCGACCTCGCCGGTTGGGCCGCACCCGACGACCCGACGATCCACGCCGGCCGCGCCGCGATCTACCTCACCCGCCGCAAGGCCGAGCCGAGCCTGATGAGCAAGGGCATCTTCGCCGCCGCCGCCCGCGACAGCCAGCTCGTCGTCGACCGCTCCGTTTGTAGGCTTCGGCGCAGATCCGGCGCCGAAGCCTTCAAACGTGACAGGTCAGGAGCGGGAGAGGCTGACGAGCACGAGGGCCGCTGCCGCGGCGGCGAGGCCGACCACCTGCCAGCGGCCGACCTTCTCATCGTCGACGGCGACGCCCAACACGACTGTGGACGCCGGGTAGAGCGACGCAACGACGGCGACGATTGACATCATTCCGCCGCGCACCGCGACGAGGTAGAGCACGTTCGCACCCATGTCGAAGGCCCCCGCCGTCACGGCGATGAGCAGTGAGACGCGGTGGCGCACCGGGCGCGAACGAGCCGCGACCATCACGAGCAACAGGAATGGCACCGATGCGAAGCGGGCGATGACGAGCGGCCACATGCCCGAATCGCTGTCCGTGCGGTCGAGCAGAACGAACAAGGTGCCGAAGCAGGCCCCGACCCCCACCGCGAGCAGCATGATCCGCGGTGGGGTGTTGTGCTGGTGAGTGCCGAGCGCCCCGCTGATGAGCGCCACCGCGGCCACGGCCACCACGATGCCGGCGATGGCGATCGGGCCGGGACGCTCGCCCTGGACGATGCCCACCACAGCCGGAACCACCGCGCCGACGACCGCGCTCACCGGGGCGACCACCGACGCGTCCCCATGAGCGAGCCCGTGGTACAGCCCAACGATTCCCAGCGATCCCACCACACCGGCCGCTGCCGCCCACCACCACGTCGCCGAGCCGGGTGCGGGTGTGCCCGCGATCACCACCACCGCGCCCACGAGCACGAGGCTCACAGCCTGACCCAACACGGCCACCACGAGACTGGCTTGCACGCGACTGGCCCGCCCGCCGAACCAGTCGCCGGTGCCGTAGACGAAGGCGGAGAACAGTGCGAGAACGATCGGCATGGCAGCACGCGTCACCAGTCGGTGACTCGGTAGTCCTTCAGGAACTGGCCCCACACGTGAACACCGGTGTTGGCGCCGGAGATGATCGGGTCGACGATGCGCGCCGCACCGTCGACGATGTCGAGTGGTGGATGGAAGTGATGCTGCGCGGTTTTTCGCTGGGCGATATGCACCGGATCCTCGTCGCTCACCCAGCCGGTGTCGACGCTGTTCATGTGGATACCGTCGGCGTGGTAATCGGCGGCCGACGTGCGGGTCATCATGTTGAGCGCGGCCTTGGCCATGTTCGTGTGCGGGTGGCGGGTGGTCTTGAATCGTCGGTAGAACTGGCCCTCCACCGCCGACACGTTGACGATGTGCTTGTCGCGTTCGGGCGTGCGCAGCATCAGCGGCTTCAGCCGTGCGTTGAGCACGAACGGGGCAACCGCGTTCACGAGTTGCGTCTCCAGTAGCTCCACCGACGACACCTCGGCCAACGTCAGCCGCCACGAGTTGCGCTCGCGCAGGTCGACCTGCTGCAGGTCTTGATCGAGGCGGCCTTCGGGGAACAGGTCGCCGCGCCCGTGATGGTCGTCGGGCAACAGCGCGGCCTGCGACAACTCCGCCGCGCGGGTGACGCCCATCGGCAGCACGGGCGACGCCTCGAGGTCGTCGCCACGACCGGAGCTCAGCATGTCGTAGCCGCGCAGGCCCTCGTAGGCGCCGAGCAGCGACGCGGCCTCGGTCGGCAGCACGGCCAGCGGGCCGGACTCGGCTTCCATCATGTGCTCGTAGAACGCGGGCGGGCGGCGCACCGTCTGGCAGGCGTTGTTGACGATGAAGTCGAGCCGCGCGCGGGTGGTGAGCAGGTGATGACAGAACGCCTCGACGCTCGGGGTGTGGCGCAGGTCGAGACCGAAGATCTCCAGGCGATGCCCCCACTCGCCGAAGTCGGCTTCCTGCGCGTACCGCAGCGCCGAGTCGCGCGGGAAGCGCGTCGTGACGATGAGGTGGGCACCGGCACGCAGCAGCTTGATACCCGCCTGGTAGCCGATCTTCACCCGGCCGCCGGTGAGCAGGGCCACCCGCCCGCTGAGATCGGCCGTCTCGCTGCGCTTGTCGAAGTTGCACTCGCCGCACTCGCTGCACATCTGGTCGTAGAACGGATGGATGCGGGTGTACTTGCGCTTGCAGATGTAGCAGTGCAACGGCTGGATCGATTCGCGTTCTTCCATGCCGCCGTCGTCAGCACCGGCGGCGTCGATCTCGTCCGGCCCGATCTCCCGCGGGGCGAACACATTCGGCGTCATGAACACGGGCCTCGCGCGCAGGCTGCGGATCCCGGTCTCGTTGAGCGTGCCCTGGTCGCGAAGGACCCTGTCCTGCTTGGCCTGGCGGCGCTCGGCCTTGATCTGGCGGCGCCGCTCCTCCACGTCGGGCGAGTAGACGTCGCCGGCGGCGTTCAGCAACCGCGTGCGCTCGTCCAGCGGCAGGGCGGCGAGCAACGAACGGTCGGCGACGACGGCCTCGAGCAGTTCGGTGGCCGCGCGCAACCGCTCGGCGAGTTCATCGGACACGGCCGTGGAGGGTACCGACGGCAGCG
>JAYRWH010000068.1:0-92444 GCA_041918155.1 Ilumatobacteraceae bacterium
CGCGCTCGACGCCCAACTCGCAGCGCGGGGCCTGGCGTCGAACCCTGATGTTCGCGTCAGCCGGTCCTGGGACGCTGCCGGTCCCGACGACACGCTCGGCCTCGTGGAAACCAAGGTGCTGCTCGGCGAATTCGACCTGTTCTACGCGGGGCTCAGCGAGTCGGGGTGGACCGCGGTGGGCGTGGCGTGGAAGGCGGCATACCTGCCCGCGACCCGCGAGTTGTACTCCACCGGCATCAATGCCCGCTGCAACTATGTGCTCCGCGCCGACCTCGAGGCCGCGCTCGCCGAGGTGGCGGCGACCCATCCGGAGCTCGTCAACTCCTCCACGAACAGCGCGTCACAGTCCACCGGACTCGACATCGCCAACGCCAACCAATACGGCGGCTGCTCGATCGGCCAGGCGCGACTGTCGCGTGTGGGGGTCAGCGGCGGCATCGTGTCCCGGCACTCGTGGGGGCAGGCGCTCGACGTCAGCACGGTGAGCAATTGCCAAGGGTGTGTGCCGAAGATGGACTGCCGCATCGTGCGCATCTTCCGCAAGCACGGGTTCGCCTGGGGCGGCAACTTCCTCACCCCCGACGGGATGCACTTCGAGTGGGTGGGGCAGCCCCGCGATCAGGTGATGACCGCGGTGAGGTACTGCCCCAACCTGCCTTCGCCGGGTACCGAACGGGTTGACCCTGTGCCACCTGCCGCACGGGACACCCTGTTTGCCGACGATGGCTGGGCGCCCGGCGACTGACCCCGTTGACGCAGCAGGGGTCGCCCCGTGGGTGACACAACGACAGATAGCCTCCAACCCGTGACGACCCGATTCGTGATCATCGGTGGTGGTCCCGCCGGCCACACTGCCGCGACCCATGCGGCCCGCCTCGGCGCCGAGGTCACGGTCATCGAGCGCGACGTCATCGGTGGCGCGGCGAACCTGTGGGACTGCATCCCGTCGAAGACGATGATCGCCACCGGCAACGCGATCACCCGCTACCGGCGGATGGAGGGGATGGGCCTGGAACAGACCGAGGCCGAAGTCGACATCCACGCGCTCACCGAGCGCGTGGAGAGCATCAAGACGCGCCTGCAGCGCAACACCACGACCTTGCTGAACAGCCAGGGCGTCAACGTGATCGACGGCACGGCCCGCCTGATGTCGCCCACTGAGGTGGAGATCACGCCGGTCGACGGGCCCAAGCGAGTGGTCGTCGCCGATGCGATCCTGCTCGCCACCGGCAGCCGCCCGCGCATCCCTGCCTGGTGCCACCCCGACGGCGAGCGCATCCTCACCACCCGCGACTGCTACCCGCCCAAGACGTTCCCCGAGAGCATCACCGTCGTCGGTTCGGGCGTGACCGGTGTGGAGTTCGTGCACATGTTCGCCTCCTTCGGCGCGAAGGTGACCCTCGTCGTGAGCCGCCAGCAGGTGCTGCCCAACAAGGATCCCGAGGTGGCCGCGGTGCTCGAGGACGACTTCCTCAAGCGCGGCGTGCATCTGCTGAAGGGGGCTCGCGCGGTCAGCATCGAACGCGAGACCACCGCCGGCGGTGCCGAGGAGGTCGTGGTGCGTTGCGACGACGGCCGCGTCGTGCGCTCCTCGCACGCGGTGCTGGCGATCGGCTCCGTCGCCAACTCTGACGGGCTTGGCCTGGAGGCTGCCGGCGTGGCGGTCGACTCGGGCGGCTACGTCACCATCGATCACCACTGCCGCAGCAACGTCGCCCACATCTATGCCGCCGGCGACCTCAGCGGCAAGCTGCCGCTGGCCTCCGTGGCGTCCATGCAGGGCCGCAAGGTGGCCGAGCACGTGATGGGCTTGGAGAAGACGGTCCACCGCCACCTCGATTACGACAAGGCCGCGAGCGCGATCTTCACCGAGCCCGAGATCGCCGATGTCGGTTTGGCCGAGGCCGACGCGTTCGCCGTCGGCCGCAAGATCCGCGTCACCAAGGTGCCCTTCAGCAGCACCCCCAAGGCACTCATCAACAACGACTGGCGCGGCTTCGTGAAGATCGTCAGCGACCCCTACACGGGCGTGGTCCTCGGCGGCTCCATCGTCGGCCGCCACGCCGCCGAGTTGATCAGCGTGATCGCGTTGGCCGTCACGGCCAACTTGAAGGTCACCGACATCATGGAGAGCCTGCTCGTGCACCCCGCCCTCGCCGAAGCGTTGGCCGAAGCCGCCGAGTAGCGCAACGAAGTTCGCAGGACCAGCGTTACTCGATGACGACGACGACGTCGCCGGCGCCGACGGTGTCGCCGGCCTTCACCTTGATCTCCTTGACCTTGCCGGCCTTCTCGCAGGTGATCTGGTTCTCCATCTTCATCGCCTCGAGGACGACGACGGCCTGACCCTCGGCGACGTCCTGGCCGACCTCGACGAGCACTTTGACGATCGTGCCCTGCATCGGCACCTCGACATTGCCGCTGCCGCTGCTCCCGGAGCCGCTGCCGTGACCATGGGCGACGCGGGCCTTCTTCGGCGACTTCGCCGCGCCGGCCACAATCATCGGTGAATCGGGCACCCACATCTTCACGTCGAAGCGCTTGCCGTTGACCTCGACCATGGTCGTGCGCTCGACGAGCGGCTCTTCGTCGCTCTCGGCCGCAGGCGCGGGCTTGACGGTCTCGATGCCGGAGAGGTCGAGGCGCTCCTCCACCCACTTGGTGGAGTGCTCCATCGCCTGGAAGTCCGGGTGGCGCAGGATGGCCAGATCGGCGGGGATCGTGGTGGCCACGCCCTCGACGACCATCTCCTCGAGCGCACGGATCGTGCGGGCGATGGCGGTGGGGCGATCCTTGCCCCACACGATCAGCTTGCCGACGAGGTTGTCGTAGTACTGGCTGACGGTGTCGCCCGTCTCGTAGCCGGCGTCGAAGCGGATGCCGAAGCCGTCGGGAGCGACGAGCTTGGTGATCGTGCCGGGGGAGGGCAGGAACTTGCCGCCCGCCGGGTTCTCGGCGTTGATACGCACCTCGATGCCCGCGCCGCGGCGGTGGGCGGCGACCTCGTCCTGCGTCATCGGGAGCTTCTCGCCGCTGGCGACGCGGATCTGCCACTCGACGAGGTCGATACCGGTGATCACCTCGGTGACCGGGTGCTCGACTTGCAGACGGGTGTTCATCTCCAGGAAGAAGAACTCGCCGTCCTGGTAGATGAACTCGACGGTGCCGGCGTTGAAGTAGCCCACTGCCTTGGCGGCCTTGATCGCGGCCTCGCCCATCGCATCCTCGATACCGGGCAGCATGCCGGCGGCGGGAGCCTCCTCGATGAGCTTCTGGTGGCGGCGTTGCGCCGAGCAGTCGCGGGTGCTGACCCACACGACATCGCCGTGCTGGTCGCCAACGACCTGCACCTCCACGTGGCGCGGCCACGTGAGGTAGCGCTCGATGTAGATCTCGTCGCGGCCGAAGAACGCCTTGGACTCACGCTTCGCGCTGTCCATCGCCTCCTGCACCTCTTCCGCGCTGCGCACGACCTTCATGCCGCGCCCGCCGCCACCGAAGGCGGCCTTGATCGCGAGTGGGTAGCCGTGCTCGGCGCCGAAGTCGAGGATTTCCTGCACGTCGGTCACGAACTCGGTCGTGCCGGGCACGATCGGGCAACCGCCGCGCAGCGCGGCCTTGCGCGAACTGACCTTGTCGCCCATCTCGTCGATCGCCGCCGGGGGCGGGCCGATGAACGCGACGCCCTTGGCCGTGATGGCGCGAGCGAAGTCGGCGTTCTCGGAGAAGAAGCCGTAGCCGGGGTGAACGCCGTCGGCGCCGCTCTTGTCGATCGCGTCGAGGATGGCCTCGGTGTTGAGGTAGCTCTCGGCCGCGGTCTGGCCGCCGAGCGCGTACGCCTCATCGGCGAGGCGGACGTGGAGGGCATTGCGGTCGAGTTCGCTGTAGACCGCGACGGTCTTGATACCGAGCTCGCGCGCAGCGCGGATGACTCGGACGGCGATCTCGCCACGGTTGGCGATCAGGATCTTTTTCAGCATTAGTGCCAATCTTTGCGGAATGAACACCCCCATTGCCACCTGGCTGCCGGATTGGCCCCGCGGATGGGAGGTGCGCGTCGTCGACGAGACCGGCAGCACGAATGCGGATCTGCTCGCCGCGGCGGACGGCGGAGCCCCCAATCGCACCGTGTTGGCGGCCCGGCACCAGACCGCCGGGCGCGGCCGGCTCGACCGCAGGTGGGATGCGCCGCCCGGCGCGAACCTGCTCGTCTCGCTGCTGTTCCGTCCGGTTCCCGAGCACCCGCACGTGCTCACCCAACGGGTCGCCCTCGCCGCCGTCCTGGCCTGCGAGCGCGTGTCGGGCGTGCACCCCGAGCTGAAGTGGCCCAACGACCTCCTCGTGGACGGGGCCAAGCTGGCCGGTGTGCTCGCCCAAGCGCGCCTCGGCGCGGACTCCGCCGTCGTGATCGGCATCGGCATCAACTGCGGCTGGGCGCCGCCGGAGGGGGCGCGCCTCGGTGACGGCGTGCGGCCGCTCGCACTGCTCGCCGAGCTGCTGCGCATGTACGACGAGCTGCCCGTCGACATCACCGCCCTGTACCGTGAACGGCTGGCCACGCTCGGACTGCGGGTGCGGGTGGAGTTGCCCGAGGGGGCGGTCGTGGGCACGGCCACTGACGTCGAGCCCGATGGCCGCCTCGTCGTGACCGACGAAGCCGGTGCCACTCACCGGTTCGCCGTGGGCGACGTCGTACACGTCCGCCCCGCCGGGTGACGGTACTGGGGGCCGTCGCGGGCGGTACCGTGCTGGTCCGTGCTCGCTCTGGACACCAGCCCCCGCCCGCGACGGCGTCGGTGGCCGACACTGGTGTTGATCGCCACGCTGACAGCGGCATCGTGCGTGGTCGGGGTCTTCGTCGCGGCGCGCCGCGCCGCGGATGCGGTGCCACGCGTCGATGGCGTCGCCGACGTGCTGAGCGACCCCAACCCGGACTTCGAGAACTATCTGCTCGTTGGCAGCGACAGCCGTGCCGGCGGCGACCCGAACACCGGTAACAGCGAGGTCAGCGGCAGCCGCAGCGACACGATCATGGTGCTGCGCATCGACCAGCACGACGGCACCGCTGCATTGCTCTCGATCCCTCGTGACCTCTATGTCGACGTGCCCGGAGGACACACTGGCCGCATCAACGGGGCGTTCAACGACGGGGCGGCCGCCCTCGTTCAGACGGTGAAGGACGCGCTGCAGCTGCCGGTACACCACTACGTGGAGATCGACTTCGTCGGCTTCAAGGCGCTCGTCGATGCGCTCGACGGCGTGCAGATCTGCTTCGGGCTGCCCACCCGTGACATCAACACCGGGCTCGACATCCCGCAGCCGGGCTGCTATCTCCTCGACGGCACGATGGCGCTCGCGTATGCCCGCAGCCGGCACTACGAGGAGTTCAAGGACGGTGAGTGGAAGGAAGACCCCACGAGCGATCTCGGCCGCTCGCAGCGTCAGCGGGACTTCGTCAACCGCAGCCTGCAGGCCGCGATCCAGCAGGTGAAGTCGGACCCGTTCAGCACCGGTGATCTCGTCGGCGCGATGGGTGCGGCGATCTCCATCGACGGCGACCTCGACCCGATCGATGCCGCCAGCTCGCTGCGTACGGCGGTCGCTTCGGGGCTGACGACGTATGCCCTGCCGGTGATCCCCAAGACCGTCGGTGGCGCGGCCGTGCTGTTCCTCGGCGACGGCGCCGACACGGTGCTGAACTTCTTCCGCGGCACCGGCCCGGCCCCAGAGCCCAACTCCTGACCTCCGCCCGCCATACTGTTGACCCCATGGCGCACGTACGTGAGAGCGACCGCATCGCGGGGGTGTACGTGGTGGAGCCGTCTGTCCATGGCGACCAGCGCGGCCTGTTCATCGAGACCTACCGGCGCGAGTGGTTTCCCAACGCCCGCGAGATGCTGCAGAGCAACCGCTCGAACAAGCAGGAAGGGGCGCTGGTCGGCTTGCACTACCACCTGCATCAGGCCGACTACTGGTACTGCCCGGCGGGAACGATCCGCGTGGTCGTGCACGATCTGCGCGAGGGAGGCCCCACCGACGGTGGTACCGAATGGTTCGACATCTCCGGGGAGAACCACCTCGGCGTGTACATCCCGCCCGGTGTCGCCCACGGTTTCGCAGCGCTCACCGATGTAGTGATGACCTACCTCGTCGACGGGTACTACAACCCCGCCGACGAGCTGGGCGTGCGCTACGACGACCCGGCGATCGGTGCCGACTGGGGTGTCGCCGAACCGATCATCTCCGCTCGCGATCAGGCCAATCCGCTGCGCGCCGACCTTCCCGCGGGTCGCCGCCCCTACTGGCCCATGAGGACCTGAGGAACCTGCCATGAAGCTCTTCGTCACCGGCGCGGCCGGGTTCATCGGCTCGAACTACGCCCGCTGGGTGCTCGCCAACAGCGACAACGAGGTGACGATCTTCGATGCGCTCACCTACGCGGGCAACCTGGAGAGCATCCGCGACGTGCTCACGGATCCGCGCTGCACGTTCGTCCATGCCGACATCTGCGACCGCGACGCCGTCGTGGCGGCGATGGACGGCCACGACGCGGTGGTGCACTTCGCGGCCGAGAGCCATGTCGACAACAGCATCGCCGACCCTTACGCGTTCGTGCGCACGAACTGTCTGGGCACCAACGTGATGTGCGACGTGGCCCGCCAGGTGGGCGTCGGCCGGTTCCTGCACATCAGCACCGACGAGGTGTACGGCAGCATCGACGTCGGCTCGTTCAGCGAATCCGACAAGCTGACGCCGCGCTCGCCGTACAGCGCCTCCAAGGCCGGTAGCGACCTCATCGCGCTGAGTTACGTCACCACCCACGGCCTGCCCGTGGTGGTCACCCGCTGCAGCAACAACTTCGGGCCATACCAGTTCCCCGAGAAGGTGATCCCGCTGTTCACCACGAACCTCCTCGACGGCAGGCAGGTGCCGCTGTACGGCGACGGTGGCAATGTGCGCGACTGGATCCATGTGGAGGATCACAACCGCGCCGCCCACCTCGTGCTCGAGCAGGGGGTCGTCGGCGAGGTCTACAACATCGGCGCCCACCACGAGATCACCAACCGCGAGCTCACCTACACGCTGCTCGAACTGTGCGGCCGCGACGAGAGCTTCATCAAGCCCGTCGCCGACCGCCTCGGTCACGATCGGCGCTACTCGGTGAACATCGACAAGATCACCGCGCTCGGCTGGAAGATGCAGCGCACGTTCGATGTGTCGATCGCCGAGACGGTGCAGTGGTACCGCGACAACCGCTGGTGGTGGGAGCCGTTGAAGGCCAAGGCCGGCCTCTGATGCGGCTGCTCGTGACCGGCGCGGCCGGCCAGCTCGGCACCGATCTGGTGGCCGCGTGCCGCGGTGCCGGCGACGAGGTGATCGCCGTCGACCGCGCCGGCCTCGACGTGTGCGACCGGTCGGCGGTGCTCGCCGCGGTCACTACGTTGCGGCCCGATGCGGTGGCGAATTGCGCGGCCTGGACCGCGGTCGATGCGTGCGAAGCCGATCCGGCCCGGGCATTCGCGGCCAACGGCGCCGCCGTGCGCTGGCTGGCCGAGGCGTGCGCCCGGAGCGGTGCCTTCCTCGTGCAGGTCAGTACCGACTATGTCTTCGACGGCACCCTCGAGCGGCCTTATCACGAGTGGGACGCAACGCATCCGCAGAGCGTGTACGGCGCGTCGAAGCTCGCAGGTGAGCGCGAGGCGCTCGCGCTCGGCCCCCAGGCCGCTGTCGTGCGCACCTCATGGGTGTGCGGCGCCAACGGCGTCAACATGGTGAAGACGATCATGCGTCTTGCCGCGGAGCGGCCCGCGCTGCAGTTCGTGGCGGACCAGACGGGTCATCCCACGTTCACCCAGGATCTCGCGCTCGTACTGCGGCGCATCGCGATCGATCGCGTCAGCGGCGTCGTGCACGCCACGAACCAGGGCGCCGTGACCTGGTGCGAGTTCGCCCGCGACGTCGTGGCGGCGATGGGCAAGGATCCGGCCATGGTGCAACCGATCTCCACTGCGGAGCTGCAGCCTCCCAGGCCGGCGCCGCGCCCGGCCAACAGCGTGCTCGACAACTCGGTGCTGCGCGCCGCTGGCTATCCCGCCACTCGCGACTTCCGCGAGCCGCTGCGCGAGACCGTCGCGGCGCTGCTCGGCTGACATCCTCGGAGGGTCAGTAACTGCGGGGGAGGCCGAGCACGTTCTGGCCGACGTAGGCGAGTACGAGGTTCGTGTTGATCGGCGCCACTTGGTACAGGCGGGTCTCGCGGAACTTGCGCTCGATGTCGTACTCGACCGCGAAGCCGAACCCGCCGTGGGTGTCGACGCACGCGTTGGCCGCGGCCCACGACGCCTCGCTGGCCATCAGCTTCGACAGGTTGGCCTCCGTGCCGCACGGCGTGCCTGCGTCGAACAGGGCTGCGGCCCGCTTGCGCATCAGGTCGGCACCGGCGAGTTGTGCGTATGCCCGGGCGAGGGGGAACTGCACCCCCTGGTTCGCGCCGATGGGCCGGCCGAACACCTCGCGGGTGTTCGCGTAGTCGACGGCGCGGTCGAGGAAGAAGCGGCCGTCGCCGATGCACTCGCTGGCGATCAGGATCCGCTCGGCGTTCATCCCGTCGAGGATGTGGCGGAAGCCCATGCCCTCTGTGCCGACGAGTGCGTCGTGGGGGATGAGCACGTCGTCGAAGAACACCTCCGTGGTGTTGTGGTTCATCATCGTCGGGATCGGGCGGATCGTGGTGCCCTTGGCCACGCGCAGGTCGACGAGGAACACCGACATGCCATCGCTCTTCTTCGCCACGTCGTCGTACGGAGTAGTGCGCGCAAGCAGGATCATCAGGTCGCTGTGGAGCGCCCGCGAAGTCCAGATCTTCTGGCCGTTGATGAGCCAACCGTCCGCGGTGCGTTCGGCGCGGGTGCGGATGCGGGCGGTCTCGCTGCCGGCACCGGGTTCGGTGACACCGAAGGCCTGCAGGCGTAGGTCGCCGTTGGCGATCGCCGGCAGGTAGGTGGCCTTCTGCTCGGGCGTGCCGTGGCGCAGCAGGGTGCCCATGATGTACATCTGGGCATGGCAGGCCGACGGGTTGCCGCCCGAAGCGGCGATCTCCTCCAGGATCACGCAGGCCCCGGCCAACGGCAGGCCGCCACCGCCGTACTCCTCGGGGATCAGCGCGCCGAGGTAGCCGCCACGGGTCAGCTCGGCGACGAACTCCTGCGGGTAGCGATCAGGCTCCAGCCCGCGCCAGTACTCGTTGCCGAACCGATCGCACATCCGGCGCACTTCCGCGCGGATCGCGTCGTACTCCTCGGGGATCCCGAAATCCAACGGCGGTTCCTTTCTTGCAGAGGTGCTCCCGCAGCCTCGCGGCGGCGCCCATCCCGTGGCAAGTGACTCGTGTACGGTCAGCCCATGCGCAGGCGCCGTATCGCTTCACTGCTGATTCCCACGATGCTGCTGATGTCGTGCAGCGACGGCGGAGCCGACCCCTTCGGCAGCCCCCCTGTCACCACCGCCGACACCGGCGGTACCCAGAGCACCACGGTGAACGGCCTGGGCGACGGCAGCTGGACGGTGCTCGTCTACCTCGACGGCGACAACAACCTGGAATACCCAGCTCTGCTCGACCTCAAGGAGATGCAGGAGGGCGTCGGCGACAATGTCAACATCGTCGTCCTGCTCGATCGTTCGGTGAACGACGAAGCTCCGTATTCCGGCGATCCGGTCGACGGTGTCGGCTCGTTCTCCGGCGCGCGGCTACTGCATGTCACCAAAGATGGCATCGAGGTGCTCGGCACCGGCGATGCGGCGACCTCGAACCCGGCGACGCTCGCTCAGGTCGGCACGGTTGCGTTCCAGAGGTTCCCGGCCGACCACTACGCGGTGTCCCTGTGGGACCACGGCGGGGCTTGGCACGGCTTCGCCGTCGACGAGAGCAGCGGCGACGAGGCGATGATGACCATCGACGAGGTACAGAGCGGCCTCCAGCAGATCATCGACAACACCGGCATCGGCAAGCTCGATTACGTCATCTGGGATGCCTGCCTGATGGGCGAACTCGAGATCGCGGACGCGATGCGCCCGGTCGCCGACTACATGATCGCCTCCGAGGAGGTCGTGCCCGGGCACAGCCTCAACTACCGAGTGCTCGACGAGGCGACCTCGGGCGACGTGGTGTCGTTCGGCACCGTGCTCATCGACGCGTTCCAGCAGCAGGCCGACGAGGAGTTCCCGCAGACAGCGGCCTCGGTCACGATGTCGTTGTTCGACCTGTCGAAGATGCAACCGCTCGACGACGCGGTCGCCGGTCTGCAACTGGGCCTGGAGGCCGACCCGTCGGCCGCGGTCGAGTTCTTCCGCGCGGTCGACCACTCGTCGGCGTTCGCCTACGACCCCAATCCTGCCCAGAACTACGACATGCGCGACCTCGGCCAGATCGCCGATCAGTTGGCAGGAGGTGGTTCTTCACTGGCCGCGGCCGCGGCGCAGGTGTCCAGCGCGCTCCACGCCGTGGTGCTCCACCACATCGAGGGCGCGGGCCACACCGGCGCCAGTGGCATGTCCGTGTATGCGCCGCTCAGCATCGAGCACTTCCGCTCCGACTTCAACGATGTCTCCACCTCGTCACTGTGGTCGGGTGTGCTCGACGCCGCCTACGGCGGCGGTGCCGATTCGATGGGCGCCACCGATTCGTCGTTCACGAAGCCGGCCCAGGCCGTGTTCCAGGACGGCGTGTTGAGCATCGGCGCGGCGGTCGATCCTGCGGCGGTCGCCAATGTCTCGAGCGTCACGGTCTTCTACTGCGCGTTCGTGCCCGCCCAGGACGGCTTCCCTGACCTGTGCCTGATGCTCGGGCGCACCTCAGGCACCGTGCTCGACGCGCCGAACGGTGTGGTCGGTGGCGCGGTCCCGCTGCTGCAGCTCGGCATCTCCACCGACGGTGGCGGTTCCGGCCTGCTCGGTGTGTACAGCCCAGTGCCGAGCCCGGACGGCCAGACGCCGATCCTGTCGGTGCCGGTGCGCTATGTGCCGCCGGGCGCGTCGGTCGACCAAGGCCTCGAGGGCTATGTCCTGCTGACGCTCGACGCGAACCTCAACGTCGTCCAGCGAGCCTTGCTCCTGCAGGCGGAGAACGGCACGTTCGCCGAGGTCACCCCAGATCCGGCGGGCACCATCCAGACGATCGTGCTGCAGATCTCGCCGGATGGTTCGGCGGTGCCGGTGCCCTCGGAGATGTACACCACCCCGCCCTCGCTGCCGGCGACGCTCGACGCCCTCAGCATCGTGGTGCTGGCGCGCGCGCCCGGTGACGGCTCGCCGCTCGGCAACAACCTCGCCGTCGGCGTGGCCATCGTCGATGCCGGCGGCACGACCCACATCACCTTCGCCCAATTCACGGGCTGACGTCCGAGTGTTTCCTACCCGGATCCTGGTAGGAAACACTCGAAGGAAGCCGGGCAGTCGGAAAACCCTCGGAGACGAGTCAGTCGGAGAGGCCCAGCAGCGGGAGGCACGGCTCGACACCGTGCAGGGCGATGTCGTCGCGTCGCAACCGAGCGAGGAAGTGCGCGCGCGGCATCTCGTAGCCGACGAGGTTTCTCGACGCGCCGCGGCTGACCACCCTGCGCCGGCCGGCGACGGTGTAGCCGAGCTTGCCGGTGACGGCGAGCGATGCCGCGTTGTCCTCGAACGCGCCGGTGGTGGCCCACTGCGCGCCGAACCCCTCGAAGCCCAGCTGCAACGTGGCCAACCGCATCTCCGTGCCGATGCCCTGGCCCTGGTGCTCGCGCCCGAGCCACGACCCCGTCTCGAACTGGCGCAGGGTGGGGAAGTCGTGGGCACCGAGCGAGGTGGTGCCCACCACCTCGCCATCGACGATCACGGCGAACGCGATCACCCAGTCGGCCGGCGACAGATCGGCGCGGATCTTCCAGTAGTACTGCAGCGCGTTGCGCTCGAGCTCGGGCGACGGGGTGTCGGTCCACTCGATCGAGAACGGCATGAACTCGGGGTCGTGGATGCCCTTCGTCGCGAGCAGGGCCAGCTCGGTGCCCAACCCCTCGTCGAGCGAACGCAACTCCAGCCTCGGCGTGACGACGCGCAGGTCGAAGAGGGGCCAGATCGGGTGCGTCATGGGAGCAAGTGTGGCGCACGGGGCATCGCCGCCCGCCCGAATATCGACCGCCGTTACGGCTCGCGTTCAGCCTCGGCGCGGTTGGCGAGGTACCAGTCGATCGTGCGCTGCAGGCCCTCCTCGAAGGGCATCTGTGCCTTCCAGCCCAGCACGTGCTCGGCGCGGCTGGGGTCGACACGACGGCGGGGCTGGCCGTCGGGCTTGGTGGGATCCCACACGAGATCGCCCTCGTAGCCCACCATCGTCGCGATCAGCTCGACCGTCTCGCGAATGGTGACCTCGCGGTTGGTGCCCAGGTTCACCGGCTCGCTGCCCTCGTACAGCTCGGCGGCGAGCACGATCGCCTCGGCCGCATCCTCCACATACAGGTACTCACGGCTCGCCGTACCGGTGCCCCAGACCTCGAGCTTGGTCTCGCCCTGCTCCTTGGCCTCGACACAACGCTTGATGCGGGCCGGGATGACATGGCTGACCGTGGGGTGGAACTTGTCGCCGGGGCCGTACAGGTTCGTGGGGATCAGGTATGCGAACTTCTGGCCGTACTGGGCCGCGTTCACCTGGGCATGGATGAGGTGGGCCTTCTTGGCGATGCCGTACGGCGCGTTCGTCTCCTCCGGGTAACCGTCCCACAGGCTCTCCTCGCGGAACGGCACCGGGGTGAACTTCGGGTAGGAGCACACGGTGCCGAGTAGCACGGTCTTCTCTACCGTGGGCGCCATGCGAGCGGCCTCGATGATGTGGGTGCCCATCAGCAGGTTGGAAAGGTACAGCGGCGCCGGCTCGGCCTGGTTGTACCCGATGCCACCGACGCGGGCGGCGAGGTGGACGATGTGCGAGGGAGAGGTATCGGCCAACAGACGCTCGGCAACGCCCGGCACGGTGAGGTCGTGGTCCTTGCTGCGCGGCACTGCGACCTCGGCCCCGAGGGTCCGCAGCTTGTCCACGACGACCCGACCGAGGAACCCGGCCCCACCGGTGACGACGACCTTGCGACCACTCCAAAACCCGGACATGGCGATGATGTTACGGCCGGTCACGCCATGATTGGGTGCGTGCGCGTCGCCTACACGTTCGAACAGTGCTGGCACCGGGTGCCGGGCGGCACTGGGGTGGCGGCCCTGCGCATCGCCGAAGCGCTTGCCGCGCATGACGAGGTCGACCTCATCGGGGTAGCCGGCGCGCACCGCCACCCACCTGCCGACCCATGGGTTCCGCCCGTTCCGGTCGCCCACCTGCCCATATCCGGCGGCTGGATGTACGAGACCTGGTTGCGCCTCCAGTGGCCGAAGGTGGAGTGGGCGACTGGTCGCATCGACATCGCCCACGCCACCACGCTGATCCCGTGCCCGACGGATGCCCCGCTGGTGGTGACGCTCCACGACCTGGCCTTCGTGCACACCCCGCGGTTCTTCACCAAGCACGGTGTTCGCGTCTTCAAGCGCAGCGTGCACCACATCAAGGAGCGCGCCGACCTGGTGCTGTGCTGCAGCCAAGCCACCATGGACGATTGCCTGCAGGCCGGCATCGACGGTGACAAGCTGCGCCTCGTGCCCCTTGGCGTGGAGACCGAACGGGCTGACGCCACCGAGGTCGCCCGGGTGCGCGCCACCTATGAGCTGCCCGAGGAGTACCTGCTGTTCGTCGGCACCGTCGAGCCGCGCAAGAACCTCAAGGGCCTCGTTGCCGCGCTCGAGCACCTGCCCGACGCACCCCTGCTCGTGGTGGCCGGCGCGGCCGGCTGGGGCGATACCGGCATCGAGCCGCACCCCGGGGTCAGGTTCCTCGGCTTCGTGCCGGGCGAGGATCTCTCCCCGCTGTATGCGGGAGCGTCGGTGTTCTGTTATGCGAGCACCCAGGAGGGCTACGGCCTGCCGGTGCTGGAGGCGATGGCCCAGGGCACCCCGGTGGTCACCAGCAAGGGGAGCGCGACCGAAGAGGTCGCCGGCGGCGCAGCCGTGCTCGTCGACCCGCTCGACCCGGCCGACATCGCCCGTGGCATCGACGACGCCCGCCGGCGCCGCAGCCAGCTGTCGCCGAGGGGCCTCTTGCGCGCCCACCGCAGCAGTTGGGCCACCACTGCCGAGCTGACGGTGGCGGCGTACAAGGAGTTGCTGTGACGGCCAGTGGTCGCGACGTGCTCGTCAACATGATGTGGTGCGTGCCCGGTCAAGTCGGTGGGTCCGAGGAGTACCTCGTGCGCCAACTGCTCGGGCTGGCCGAGGCGAGCGACGAATGGCACCCCACCGTGGTGGGCGCGCGCGGTCTCGGCCAGGCCCACCCCGACCTCGCCGCGATCATGCCGCTCATCGAGCCCGAGTTCGAGAGCCAGAGCCGCGTCCGGCGGATCCTCGGCGAGACGACCTGGCTGCGCCGCCACAGCCGTGGCGCCGCGCTCATGCACCACGGCGGTGGCACCGCCCCGCCGCGAGCACACCGACCGTATGTGCTCACCATCCACGACCTCCAGTTCCGCACCTATCCCCAGTACTTCTCGCGGCTGAAGCGGGTCTACCTCGGCGCGGTGATCCCGCCGTCGGCGCGGAGGGCGACGGTGGTGGCGGTGCCGAGCGAGTACGTCGCCCACTCGGTGGTGCAGGCCTATGGAGTGCAAGAGGAGCGGGTGATGGTGGTGCCCCATGGCATCGAGCCTTCGCTCGCGAGCGACGTCACCGACGCCGCCGAGTTGAGAGACACGTACGCGCTCGGTGACGGGCCGATCATCGTGTACCCCGCCGTCACCCACCCGCACAAGCAACACGACTTCTTGCTGCGGATGATGCGCGACCACTGGACCGACCCGGATCTGCGGCTCGTGCTCACCGGTGGGCAGGGCGCCGCCGAGCCGACGGTGGCCGCATGCACCGACCAGCGCGTGCGCCGCCTCGGGCGCGTGCCGGCGGCCGATCGCAACGGCCTGCTGGCGATGGCCGAAGCGATGGTGTTCCCCAGCCAGTACGAGGGCTTCGGCGCCCCGGTCATCGAGGCGATGACGCTCGGTACCCCGGTGATCTGCAGCGACGCGACCTGCATGCCCCAGATCGTCGGGCCAGCGGGTCTCGTGCGCCCGCTGCAGCCCGAGGCGTGGGCCGGCGCGCTCGACGAGGCGCGTCGGCGACGCAGCGAACTCGTGGCCGCGGGCCGTGTGCGGGCACAGGACTTCACCAGCCGCGCCAGCGGATCTGCGCTGGCGGCCGTCTATGCGCGAGCCTTGAACCTGTCATGACCACGACCGGCGAACGCCCCCTGAAGCTGGCGGTGCTGTGCCCCCACTTCGCCCCCGACACCGCGCCGACGGGAGAGGTGATCACGCGCATCGTCAGCGAACTGGCCGCGCTCGGCCACGAGCTGCACGTGATCACGGCGCTGCCCTGGTACCGAGAGCACCAGATCGAGACCGGCTGGGAGGGCAAGTGGGTGCGTCGCGAGCGCACCGAGTGGGGCTCGATCACCCGCGTCAACCCGTTCCCCGGCACGGACAAACGCAACCTGCTGCGCCGGGCCGCGGGCTTCGCCGGCTTCAGCGTGCTCTGCGGGCTGAGCTCGCTGCGCGGCGGGCGGGTGGATGCCGTCATCGCCATGTCACCGCCGCTGACGATGGGCCTCACCGGATGGGGCACCCACCTGGTGCGCCGTGGGCCGCTCGTGTTCAACATCCAGGACGTGTTCCCCGACGCCGCGGTGGAGACGGGGGCGATCACCAACCAGCGCGTCATCGCCGCCGCCCGCTGGCTCGAGCGGGTGAGCTATCACCGCGCTGCGGCCGTCACCGTGCTGAGCGACGACCTGCAGGAGAACGTGGTCGCCAAGGTGAAGCCGTCGCACCGCGCCAAGGTGCATGTGATCCCGAACTTCGTCGACACGGAGTTCATCCAGCCCGCCGACCGGATGACGGGGTTGCGGCGGGAGCTCGGCATCGGTGCCGAGCCGGTGGTGCTCTACGCCGGCAATGTCGGCTTCTCACAGTCGCTGGAGATGGTGGTCGCCGCGGCTGCGGACTTCCCCGGGGCGACGTTCCTCATCAACGGCGACGGCGCTGCCCGCGGGACCCTGGAAGAACGCGCCGCCGGCGTGCCCAATGTGCGCTTCAGCGGCTATCAGCCCAAGGAACGAGTGCCCGAGGTGCTCGCCACCGGCGACGTCCACCTCGTGCCGCTGAAGAAGGGCCTCGGCCGGGTGAGCGTTCCGTCCAAGACCTACTCGATCCTCGCCGCCGGCCGTCCCGTGCTGGCCGCCATCGACCCCGGCACCGAGGTGCCGCGCATGCTGGGGGCCAGTGGCGGGGGTGTCGCGGTCGCGCCTGACGATCCGGCGGCCTTCAGAGACGGCCTGCGGAACATGCTCGCCGACCTGCCGGCGGCCGCCGCGATGGGTGCCGCAGGTCGCGAGTGGGTGCTCGGGGCGGCCTCGCCGGCCGCCGTCGCGCGTGCCTACGAACGCCTCGTGCGCTCGCTGCCCGCCTGACTCGCCGGACGGCTGCAGAGCGCGCACCGCTTTTGGCCGTTCTAGGCGATAGCCTCGCTCCCTCGTGGCAACGTCGTCGTCCGCTAGAAAAGTCGCCAAGCTCGCATCGCGTGGCAAAGGCAAGAAGGTCCGCTTCTCCGGCGGCACCACCTTCCCTGCCGTGATCACGATCGTGTGCCTCCTCATGATCGGTTTGGTGGTGTACGCCAAGGCTTCCGTGCCGGGCGAGGAGACCGGCCATCCTCAGGCCGGCGAGGAGTGGGTCGCCTCGTATGCCTTCCGCGTCTGCGACGAGGAGTTCACGCTCACCGGAACTCCCGCCGAGTTGACCAAGGATGCCTCCACGGGCAACCCCGATTCGCTGAGCGCAGGCGACGTGGCCTCCAGCTCTGACGGCATCATCCATTACCACCCGCAGACCGGTGGGGCGACGGGCCGCAGGGCCAAGCTCGGCGTGTTCCTCGACGTGTACCAGGTGAAGCTCGGCGACACGAAGCTGTCGGTCCCGCAGGATCAGGTGGGCACCGGCAACCCCAGCTCGTGGAACGTCGACGACAATGTCTTCAAGGGCACGGCGTGTGACGGCGAGGATGCGGTGCTCAAGGTCCGCGTCTGGAGCGACTACACGTCCGGTGAGTTCCAGGACATGGTCACCGACTTCCGCAACATCCGGCTGAAGAACAACGGCATGGTCTTCGTGATCGCCGTCGTACCGTCCGACAAGGACTACGAGATCCCGCGGCCGGCGTCGGCTTGTGATCTGGAGAACTTCGGTGCGATCGGCGCCGGCGACCTGTGCGGTTCGGGTCCGAACACCACCTCGGTTCCCTCCACCGACAACACGGGCAGTACCACGCCGAGTAGCAGCACGCCGGGCACCAGCGCACCGGGCACCACGGCACCGTCCACGGCGTCCACCGCTCCTGCCACCACCGGCTGATGCGGGCGGTCGTGCTCGTCGGCGGGTTCGGCACCCGCCTGCGTCCACTCACCAACACCATCCCCAAACCGATGCTGCCGGTCGGCCATGTGCCGATCATCGAGCGGCTCGTCGCCAACCTCGGCCGTAGCGGTGTGCGGGAAGTGACGCTTGCGCTCGGGTTCAAGCCCGAGCCGTTCGTGGCCGCCTTTCCCGACGGCCACTGCGCCGGCGTGACGATGCGTTACGCGGTCGAGCCCGAGCCGCTCGACACCGCTGGTGCGATCCGCTTCGCGGCCGATGCCGCCGGTATCGACGACACGTTCGTGGTCGTGAACGGCGACGTGCTCACCGACCTCGACGTCTCCGACCTGGTCCACTTCCATCGGCGCCGGGATGCCGAGGCGACGATTCACGTGATCGGCGTGCCCGACCCCTCCGCGTTCGGCGTCGTCGCGCTCGACGCAGACAGCCGGGTCGAGCGTTTCGTCGAGAAGCCGGCCCCGGGCACCGCGCCGACGAACCTCATCAACGCCGGCACCTATGTGCTCGAACCCTCCGTGTTGGAGCGCATCCCGGTGGGCCACAAGGTGTCGATCGAGCGGGTGACGTTCCCGGCTGTGGTGGCCGACGGCGGCTTGTTCGCCATGGCCACCGACGATTACTGGGTCGACACGGGCCGCCCCGAGTTCTACCTGCAGGCCAACCTCGATCTGCTCTCCGGCATTCGCCGCCACGACACGTGTAGTCCCGTGCACGCAGACGCGGTGGTTGCCGCGGACGTCGTGGTTGACCACGCGATCATCGGCCTCGGCGTCGTCGTCGGCGCAGGCGCGAGCATCGTGCGATCCGTCTTGCTGCCCGGTGCCGTCGTCGAGGCCGGCGCCGTGGTGACAGACTCGGTGGTCATGGGCCGGGTCGGTGCAGGTGCCGTCGTGCAGCAGAGCGTGCTAGGGGCCGACGGTGCGGCCGCGCCTGGTGAGCACGTCAGCGGCGAGCGCCGCCCCGACCCTGACCGCACGTGAACGTGCTCGTGGTGGGTGGGGCCGGCTTCGTCGGATCACACCTCACCGAGCGGCTCGTCGCCGAGGGCAACTCGGTCGATGTCGTCGACGACCTGTCCACCGGCGCGCTCGGCAACCTCGCCGATGCCCGGGCGATGGGCGGCGACCTGAAGATCCACACCCTCGACGCCGGTGCAGCGGAGTTCCAGTCGCTCGCGCAGTTGCGCGCTCCCGAGGTGATCTACCACCTCGGCGTGCTGCCGCCGGGCGAGCTGGCGGAATCGACCGGCGCCGGGTCGATGCGTTCGCTGTTCGGCGTGCTCGAAGCCGCACGAACACTCGGTGGGGTGAAGGTCGTAGTGGCCTTGTCGGCGGTGTCGTTGTACGGCGATGTGGCACCGAAGGATCAGCCGATCAAGGAGAATCAGGCCTGGTCGCCGGTCGGAGTGCGCGGCGTGCTGACGCGTGCGGTCGCCGAGTTGTTGCTGGCCTACCGGGAAGAGCACTCCGTGGAGTTCACCGCGCTCGCCCTGGCCAACCTGTACGGCCCGCGGCAGCGGGCCAACGGCGGTGTCGCCGGCGCCTTCGCACACGCGCTCGGCGACCGCGTGACGCCGATGATGACCGGCGATGGCCGCCAGAGCCGCGACTTCCTTTTCATCGATGACGCGGTCGACGCGCTGGTGCGCGCGGCTACGAAGGGTGGCGGCCTGGTCGTGAACGTCGGCACCGGCGTGCCAACGTCGATTCGCGACCTGTGGCTGCTGATGGCCGGCCCCGATGGGGCCAACCCGGCACCCTCCCCCCGTCGGCAGGATGATGTCAGTCGCTTCGCCCTGTCGCCCACCCGCGCCCGCATCCACTTGGCGTGGGCGCCATGGACCGAGTTGTCCGTGGGCCTGCGCACCATGCGCCGCTGACGCCGTCGGCGCACGCTCAGGGCAGGATGACCGACGAGATGGCGACGCTGGCCAGGGCGTGGGCCTTGGCCGGGGTACTCATGACGCTCTCGGCGACGACGGCCCGCATCCCCGCGGCCTCGACCGCGGCGGCGAGGTGGGCATCGACCGGGTCGATCACCAGGGTGGCCGCGATCTCGGCGTAGAGGCGGGCGACACCCACGACTGACGGCTCCAACCCCAACTCCACCAGCATCCGGTCGGCGGGGCCCTTGAGCGCCGCGCCACCGACGATCGGCGAGATGGCCACCACCGTGTCGCGCCGCGTCGCGAGCGCCGCGTCCACGCCGGGGAGGGCGCGGATCGGCGCGATCGACACCAGCGGATTCGATGGTGCCACGACCACCACATCGGCCTCGCCGATCGCGGCGAGGACGCCGGCGCCCGGGCGTGCGGCTTCGACCCCCGCGAAGCGCACGGCGGACACCGGCACGGAGTGGCGCCGTTGCACGAAGTACTCCTGGAACGGCACCTCGACCCCTGTGACCGCGCCGTGGTCGTGCACGGTCACCATTGTGGTGACCCGCTCGTCGCTCATCGGCAGCAGTCGCTGGTGCACGCCCCACGCACGGCTGATCTCGGAGGTCACCTGAGTGAGGGTGGCGCCCTCGGCGAGGCGGGCGGTGCGGTAGAGATGCGTGGCCAGGTCGCGGTCACCGAGGTTGAACCAAGTGGGCGCCGCGGCCGACCCGGCCGGCCGCACGGGCACATAGCGGGCGAGGGCCTCCATCGTGCGCCAGGTCTCCTCGTGCAGGCCCCAGCCGCGGTCGCCGTCGATCGCCCAGGCGAGCGTGTAGGTGATCGTGTCGATGTCGGGCGAGATCGCCAGTCCGTGCAGCACGGTGTCGTCGCCGGTGTTGACGATGCCGACGGTGTCGGTGGGCGGGTGCACTCCGGCCAGGCCACTGAGGAAGCGGGCCGCACCGACGCCCCCGCAGAGCACGGTGATGGTCATCGGGACGCTCCCGTTCCGGCCAGCGTGCGGTAGAGCCCAGCCATCTCCGTCGCGCACTGCTCCCAGGTGAACCGGCGCCAGCGGGCCTCGCCCGCGGCCACCAGCCGGGCCCGCTCGATGTCGTCGGTCAGCGCCGTGGCCAGGTTGGCGGTCAGCCCGGACACGTCGTCGGGCGCGCAGAGCAGGGCCGCGTCGCCGGCGACCTCAGGGATCGAACCGGCCCGACCGGCCACCACCGGTACCCGGGCCTGCATCGCATCGAGCAAGGGGAAGCCGAAGCCCTCGTCGAGTGACGGGTAGGCGAGCGCGGCGGCGTGGTGTAGCAGCCACGAGCGCGTCGAATCGTGCACCCGGCCGGTGAACAGTACGCGGGGTGCCACGCCCGGACCGAGCGCGTCGACGGCGGCATCGATCGCTGCCCGGTCGTCGCCGTCGTCGCCGGCGAGCACGAGCTGTAGCTCGGGGTGGTCGTGGGCGAGATGGCCGAACGCCTGCACGAGCACCGGTATGTTCTTGCGCCGCTCGAGCGTGCCGATGGCGAGCAGGTACGGCCTGCCCACGAGATCGGACACCGGCGCCACCTCGGGCGGCGCCGGCAGGGGCAGCGCACCGAGGTGCACGGTGTGCACGACGGCGCCGGGGAACAGTTCGCGCACCGCCTCGGCGGAGGCGTGCGAGCTGGTGTGCACGACGGCGCCGCGGGCGATCGCCCGGCGCAATACCGCTGCGGCGCGCGCCACGGCTCGGTTGGCCTGGCCCGGGTTACGCAGAAACCAGCAGTCGTACACCGACACCAGTCGCGGCAGCCGCGACGGTGGGACGACGTAGTTCGTGCCGTGCAGCACCTGCATGCCGCTCAGCCAGCGGTCGGCCCGCGGGTGGTCGCAGTGGGCCCAACAGCGCAGGGCGAGGGCCGCCGGAATGGGCAGGCGCCGGGCGCCGGGCCCCGGATCCGCCCGAAACGAGACGAGGTAGTCGACGAGATCGACGTCGGCGCGCGTCTGCAATGCGGCGCGCAGCGACGCGACGGCGTGGCCGATCCCGGTGCGCGGCCCATACAGCGGCCCGGTGTCGAACCCCACGCGCACGGCTTCCATGACGCAGGAGAGGCTACTTGGGTGTCCCGGCCGGTGGGGGGCCGTAGACTCAACCGACCTCGATCAAGCGGAGACCAGCTCACATGCCCCGTGCATTCATCACCGGCATCACCGGCCAGGACGGCCACCACCTCGCGGAGTTCTTGCACGGCAAGGGCTATGAGGTTTTCGGCATGGTCAAGGGCCAGAACAACCCGCGCATGGAGAAGATGCGCGACGAATTCCCCTTCGTCGAGCCGGTGCCGGGCGACCTCGCCGACCTGCCATCGCTGGTGAAGGCGCTCGAGTACGCCCAGCCGGACGAGGTCTACAACCTCGGCGCGATCTCCTTCGTGGCGCTCAGCTTCAACCAGGCCGAACTCACTGCCAACATCACGGGCCTCGGCGTGCTGCGCATGCTCGAAGCGGTGCGCATGGTGGGCGGCGCGCAGAACAACAAGATCCGCATGTACCAGGCGAGCAGTAGCGAGATGTTCGGCAAGGTGCGCGAGACACCCCAGACCGAGCGCACCCCGTTCCACCCGCGCTCGCCCTACGGCTGCGCGAAGGTGTTCGGCCACGACATCGTGGTGAACTACCGCGAGAGCTACGACATGTACGCCTGCAGCGGCATTCTGTTCAACCACGAGGGTCCGCGCCGCGGGATGGAGTTCGTCACCCGCAAGGTCACCAACGCGGTCGCTCGCATCAAGCTCGGCCTGCAGGAAGAGCTGGTGCTCGGCAACCTCGACTTCAAGCGCGACTGGGGCTACGCCGGTGACTATGTGAAGGCGATGTGGCTCATGCTGCAGCAGGACGCCCCGGATGACTACGTGGTCGCCACCGGCGAGACCCACAGTGGCCAGGAGCTCGTCGAACTGGCCTTCGCCGAGGTCGGCATCACTGACTGGCAGCAGTACGTCCGCCAGGACCAGAAGTTCTTCCGCCCGGCTGAGGTCGATCTGCTCATCGGCGACCCGACCAAGGCGCGCACCAAGCTCGGCTGGAAGCCCGAGGTGGACTTCTCCACGCTGGTGAAGATGATGGTCGAGCACGATCTCCAGCTCGAGGCCGCCAAGCTGAAGAACTGACCCGGCTTCAGCTCTCGAAGGGCATGTCGTGGATGGCGTCCATCATCGACGCATGTGTGGGCTCCACGCCGGCCTTGAGCTTGAACCGCAGGGCGATGGCGAACGTGACGAGAGCCGCCGCCGACGAGGCCACCAGGCCGATCTCGATGCGGTGGAACAGGTCGTGGCTGCTCAGCCAGGTGACGATCACGAACGTGGTCATGCCCATGCCCCAGCCGACGCCCACGAGCGCGTGACCGCGCAGGGCAATCACGGCTTGGGCGAGGGCCAGCGCCAGCATGTAGAGGGCGCTGCTGAGCGCCAGCATGGCCAGGGTGCGGCTGCTCAGCTCGGCGTCGTACATCTTGCGGATGATGAATGGGCCGAGCGCGTACGCGCCGAGCGTGCCGCACGCACCCACCACGAGAACGAGATAGATGAGCTTGCGGAAGCCCGCCTTGAACTCGTCGAGCTGGCCACGGGCGGCCAAGCGCGACAGTCGCGGCAGCAGCGCCGCTTGCACCGCCTGGAACAGGAACAACGGGATGCGCGAGAGCAGCACTCCGTAGCCGAAGCGGGTGACGGCTTCCTTCTGGACGTCGAGCTTCAGCAGGTTGGCCGCCACCGGGCCGGCGTTCACCAGACCGGCGGCGAAGACCGAGCCGAGCAGCAGCCAGCCGAGGTTGGGGGTGACTTCCCGCCAGGACGCCGGCGGGCCGTCTTCAGTGCGCAGCGCACCTCTCGAGAACACCATGAAGAACCCGACGAGGGGAGCGAGCGCGACCGCCAATCCGTACGGGCCGGCGGTCTTGATGCCGATGCCGGCGAGCACGATGCAGAGCACGACGCGCACGACGCCGTCGGCGCCCATGACGACTGCATAGGCCCTGAACCGGCCGCTGCCGCTGGCGATGCCGCGGGCGAGGTGCACCGGCGCGTAGCTGGCGAACGCCACGACGAGGGCGCCGAGCATCACCCAGTCGCCGTCGAAGTAGGAGTGGGTGAGGAGCGGGCTGGCGGCGAGGATCACCAGCGTGACCACGGCGGCCAGCCCGAGGCCGAGCATCACCACCTTGCGCACGACCGGGCGCGTTCCCTGGCCGATGGCACGGCGGTGGGAGAGCGCGCGGCCGAGTTCCTGCTCGAGGGGGAGGAAGAAGCCGGGGGCGAGTGCGAACGTCGCGAACCACAGCGCGAGCACCGGGCTGAACGGTTCGTCGCCACCGAGGGCGTTCTTGCCGACGCGCAGGAAGGCAAAGCTCGCGAGTCCGGACACCAACAGCCCGAGGCCTACCGGGATGGTTCCCTCGGGGAGCGGTGCCCGGGAGGAAGACTGCTCGTCGGAGGTTGCCACCAAGACGACGAGGTTATCCGCGAGACTAGGCAAATGCGGCTGCAACAGCACAACCCGACTCACGCCGTGAGCCACGCGAGCCGATACCACTTGGTGCGCCGATTCACCGTCGCTCTCGCCGTATTGGCGCTCGTCGGTACCGCCCAGGTCGCCCTCCCTGCCGGGCCCGTGACTGCCGCAACCTCGGTGGTGCTCGACGGCCACGGAATCGGCCACGGCTTCGGGATGAGCCAGTGGGGCGCGTACGGGTACGCCGTCGACTACGGCTGGACGTCGGCCCAGATCGTCGACCACTACTACGGCAACACCGTGGCGGGCACGATCCCGCTCGACACCATCGCGACCGTGCGTCTGCTCTCTCTCGACAACCGGCACACGACGGTGGTCAGCGCCACGGGTGGCCTGGTCGTCGACAGCATCGCCGGCGGCCCGTGGAAGTCCGTGTGGGCGAAGTGGAACGGCTCCGCCTACGACGTGTATGTACGCGCCGATGCCGAGACGTGCAGCACCGGCTCGGCGGGGTGGACGCTCGCGGGCACCGTCGCCGGGTACGTGGCGATCCGCACCCAGGTCGATTCCAGTGTCACCACCAATTACTCCGACCTCGCCGGCGTGTGCTACCCCGACGGATCGGTGCGCTCGTACCGGGGGGCGATCGTGGCCACCGCCGCCGGTGCCCGGACGGTGAACCATGTGCCGATGGAGCAGTACTTGCGCTCGGTGATCGCCAAGGAGATGTCGGCCGGTTGGGCATCGGCCGGTGGCGGCAGGGGCGCCCAGGCGCTGCAGGCGCAGGCGATCGCCGCACGCAGCTACGCCCAGGCCGAGAACCGCTACCCCAACGTCTCCAAGACCTGCGATACCACGGCTTGCCAGGTGTACTCGGGCGCGGCCGGCCGCACCTCGATCGGCCCCAACAAGGACAACAAGGCGTTCACCACGGTCGAGTACCCGGCGACCGACGCGGCTGTGCTCGCGACTGCCGGGGTGGTCCGACGCGTCGGCGACGCCAACGGTGCTGTCGCCTATGCGATGTTCGCCGCTTCGTCCGGTGGGTATACGGCCGCGGGCAATCCGTTCCCGGCCGTCGTCGACGACGGCGACGCGACTGCGCTCAACCCGTACCACAACTGGTCGGTCACACTCACCGGCGCCCAGATCTCGGCGGCATACCCCTCGATCGGTACGTTCACGTCGCTGACGGTGCTCACCCGCAACGGCCTCGGCGACTGGGGCGGCCGGGTGCTGACCCTGAAAGTGGAGGGCACGGCCGGCAGCACGACCGTCACCGGTGACCTGTTCAAGAGCAAACTCGGGCTGAAGTCGAACTGGTTCACGGTGCGCGGCTCGGTCGCGCCCACCACATGTTCAGGCCGCAACGCGCCGCCCGTCGGCCCGGCCTCGCCGCCCGCCGCGGCTGCTCGCTATACGGCCACCGATCCAGTGCGCCTCATCGACACGCGTTTCGGCACGGGCACGGCCAAGGAGAAACTCGCCGGCGGGTGCACGCTGGTGGTGGATCCGGGCCTGCCGCTGTCGGCCACCGCGGTGGTGGTGAACCTCACCGCTGTGTTCCCGGCCACCGACGGGTTCGTTACCGCCTACCCGTGTGGAGTTGAGCGACCCACGGTTTCCGCCGTGCAGGCGCTGGTCGGCCGGGTCGTGGCCGGCTCCACCATCGTCCCGCTCGGCGCCGACGGAACGTTCTGCGTGTACTCCCACGCCACAACCGACATGGTGGTCGACCTCTTTGGCTGGTACGCGCCCGATTCCGGGGAGAAGTTCGAGCCGGTCAACCCCGTGCCGCTCTACGACTCGCGCCTCGGGCCACTGTTGGCGCCGGGCACCACCGTGCGCATTCCGGTCGTCACCGATGGCCGGGCACCGGCTGGCGCCATGGCCGCCGCGCTCACCATCCACGCCGTGTCTTCCACCGGGGGAGGATTCGCGACGGTCTACCCATGCGCTGCCCAACTGCCGCTGGTGAGTTCGATCAACGTGATGGACGCCTCGGGGGTCACCAACCACGCCGAGGTGGCGCTGAGCGTCGACGGTGAGGTGTGCGTGTACGTGAGTACTTCGATGCACATCGTGGTCGATCTCAGCGGTTGGTACGGCGCCGGCGCCACCACCGAGTTCTACGCGGTTGCCCCCGTTCGCGTACTCGATACGCGCAATGGGACTGGGCTCACGGGAGCGTTCTATAACGGTGTCGACCGAGCACTGACGATCGCCGGTGTCAACGGGCTGCCCGACGCGACCGTGGCGAAGGCCTTCGTCGCCGAGGTCACCGCGGTCACCCCCACGGCGAGTGGGTGGATCACGGTGCACCCGTGCCTGCCATCGGTGCCTTCCCTGTCGATGGTGCGTTACGCCACGCCCCGGAACTCAGCGACGTCGGTAGTCGGCCTCGACGACGCGGCGGGCAGATGGTGTCTGACCGCCAGCGCGCCCGTGCACGTGCTGGCCGACGTGAGCGGCTACTTCGCCTGACCAGCGACCGTGCGCACCAGGCCGGCGACGGCCTTCTCGACTTCCCGGCGGCGCACCTGGGCCCGCTGGAAGGCGAGCACGCCGAAGCCGATCGTGACGTAGGCAGCGTCGCGTGCGGCCGTGGCGATGCGGTCGTCGAGGCGGGAGAGGTCGAACGCCGCTGCCGGCAGGCGGGGGATCGGTGGGCTGCTCATCGGATGCACCATAGCGAGCACTGCTAACTCCTGCAAGCACCCCGGCGAAGGGGAGCCGTGGTGGTGACGTGCGCCCGGTGACCGGTCGCCGCGGCCACCCCCCGCTAGCATCGACTGATCGTGGAACCCGCCGGAACCCTTGCCCCGCCCGTTGTGGCCGTGATGGTGGTGCACGAGCCAGGTCCGTGGTTCGACGACGTGCTGACTTCGCTCGCCGACCAGGACTACTCCAGCCTGCGTTGCCTTTTCCTCGTTGCCGGTCAGCACGGCGACCTGCCTGCCCGCATCCGCGAGTCGGTGCCGAACTCGTTCGTGCGCGGTGTGGCCGCCAACCCCGGCTTCGGCGCCGCGGCCAACGAGGTGCTGCGCCTCGTCGAGGGCGACAACGGGTTCTTCTGCTTCCTCCACGACGATGTCGCCCTCGAGCCGGGCGCGATCAGTGCGCTCGTGGAAGAGCTGTACCGCTCGAATGCCGGTGTCGTCGGGCCCAAGCTCGTGGACTGGAACCGACCCGAGATCCTCCAGCACGTGGGCTACGAGGTCGACCGCTTCGGCGAGGTCGACCCGATCATCGAGCCCGGCGAAGTCGATCAGGAACAGCACGACGCCGTGCGCGACGTGTTCGCCGTTGGGTCGGCTTGTCTGCTCGTGCGCGCCGACCTGTTCCGCACGCTCGGCGGGTTCGACGCATCCATCCCGTACTACGGAGACGACGTCGACCTGTGCTGGCGCGCCCACCTGGGTGGCGCCCGAGTCCTCGTCGTTCCGGCCGCACGCGGCCGTCACGTAGCCAGCCTGCGCGAGCGCCGCCCCGACCTGCGCCACTCATCGCTGGAAGCACGCAACCGCATGCGGATGGTGGCCACGCTCACCGGCGCTCGCCGCCTCCCGCTGGTGTCGGTGCAGCTCGTGCTCCTCACGATCGCCGAGGCGCTCATCGGGGTGTTCACCGGCCACTTCCGCCGGGCGGGTGCTGCCGTGGCGGCGCTGTTGGCGATGCTGCCGCGCACGCCCGCGTACGCCGCTCGTCGCCGCGGGGTGGCCAAGCTGCGCCGGGTGCCCGATGCCGAGGTGGCCGGCCTGCAGCTGCGCGGCAGCGCACGGCTCACCAGCTACCTCCGTTCGCGCGAGGTGCGCCAGACCGACCCCGATTCCACCACCGAACGCCGCTGGCGGCAGACGGCCGGTTCCGCTCCGGCCCTCGCGTGGGTTTCCTTGATCGCGCTCGGCCTGATCGGCAGCCGCAATCTCATCACCGGTGGGGTGCCCCGGTTCGGCGAGTTCCTCGCCTTCCCGTCCAGCCCGGCCGGGATGATCGGTGACTACCTGTCTGGCTGGTCCGGACACGGGCTCGGCAGTACGGCCGCGGTGCCCACCGGCATCGGCCTCGTCGGCGCGGCGGGGGCCGTCACCCTGTTCCACATGGCGCTCCTGCACACGATCGCCGTCGTTGGCATGTTGTTCGCCGGGTACTTGGGTATCTGGCGGCTGGCCTCGCTGTATCCCACGGCGCGTGCTCGGATCGCGGCGCTGGTGGTCTACGCCGCGGTGCCCCTTCCTACCCAGCTGCTCGGTGGCGGTCATTGGACGGCGCTCGCGTGCTACGCCGCTGGGCCGTGGGGCCTGCACCTGATGCGCAAGATCGCCGGCATCGAGTCGTCGGGCAGCCGCACCGACACCGAGGTCGAGCACTATGTCGACATCGACCGCTCGCGCCTGGTGCGCCGGTGTGCCCAGCTGACGTTGTTCGCCGCGGTGTCGATCGCGTTCGCACCGGCGTTCGCGCTCCTGCTCGTGGGGATGGCCGTGCTGGTCGCGGTGGCCACACTGGTGGTCGGCGGTTCGCCGCGGGCCGCGCTCACACTGGTGGCGAGTGCACTCGGTGCCACGTTGGTGGGCTTCTTGATCAACCTGCCGTGGTCACTGTCGCTGCTCGGTGGCGACGGCTGGACAGCGATCGTCGGCGTGCCCGTGGCCACCTCCCGTTCGCTCGGGGTGCACACCCTCCTGCGCTTCCTCGACGACCAGTCCGGCCCGGGCATCGTGTCGGTACTGCTGTTCCTCCCCGTCCTCGTCGCCCCGCTCGTGGCCCGTGCGTGGCGCTTCACGTGGGCGATCCGGGCGGCCGTGCTGGTGTTCGGCTTCGGCGCCCTGGCGGTGCTCGACGACCGCGCCGACCTCCCCTTCCGCATGCCCGAGCCGGGGGTGCTGCTCGTGCCAGTTGCCATCGGCATGGCCATCGCCGCCGCCACGCTCGCCGCGGCATTCCAGGACGACGTGCTCGGCGGCCACTTCGGCTGGCGTCAACCGTTGGGCATCCTCACCGGAGCCGCCGTCGCAGTGGGCCTCGTTCCGGGTGCGATCGCCGTTGCCGACGGCCAATGGGGCATGCCCCGACGCACCCTCGTCGCGGCGATGACGGAGATGTCGGCGAACCCGCCCGAGGGCGACTACCGCGTGCTGTGGATCGGTGATCCGGCCGCGATCCCGGTTGCCGCGTACACCTACCAGCCGGGTATCGGCTACGCGATCACCGACGACGGCCCGATGACGATCGAGGGGCGCTGGGCGGGCAAGCCCACCCGCATCGAGGCCGAGGTCGCCGATGCCCTGCGGCTGATGTCGAGCGGAGCCACGTTGCGCGGCGGGCGCCTGCTCGCCCCGTACGGGATCCGCTACGTGGTGGTTCCCATCGCCGATGGCGCCAACGGCACGATTTCGGATCCCCTGCCGATCCCCGACGGCCTGATGGAGGTGCTCGACGATCAGCTCGACCTCGGGTCGCGGCTCACCAACCCGCCGAACTACCGAGTGTTCGAGAACACCGCGTATACGCCCACCCGTTCGGTGCTCACCCCGGTGGGAGCGGAGGCGAGCGAGAAGGCCGGCGGCGATGCCCTCGCGCAGGCCGACCTGCGCGGCTCCACCCCGTTCGCCATCGGCGCGCCCGACCGTGGTGACTTCACCGGTGTGGTCATCGCCGGCACCCTCCACCTTTCTGTGCCGTTCGATGCCGGCTGGCACCTCACCGTCGATGGAACCGAGGTGCAATCGCGGCGGGCATTCGGTTCGACGCTCGCCTTCGACGTTCCCGCCGGCGGCGAAGCGAAGGTCTCCTATGTCACGCCGGTGACGCGCTCGCTGCTGGTGGCAGCGCAGGCCGTCGTGTGGCTGTGGCTGGCATTGGCGGCGAGTAAGTTGCGCCCCAGCCAGTGGCGCCGCAGTCGTCGGGTGAGCATCCTCGACGATGCCACCACGATCGCCGATCTCCGTGAGCCACTGCCGATCGAGGCGTCGCTGGGCCAGTCGAGCGGCCGCGATGTGCCTGCCACGCAGGTGCCCGCCGATCCGTTCGCCGAGCCCTGGCTGTCTGCGCCATCCGGCGGATCTGCCGCGGCGCCGGCCGCGCCGGCCGCGCCGGCCGACAACTGGGCCGGCGAGTGGGGTGACGAATCGTGAGCGACCGTCTCCGGTTCCACATCGATCGGCGCACGATTGCGATCCTCCTCGCCGTCGTCGCACCCCTCTGCCTGTTCATTGCCGCGCTGAGGGTCACGGCCCAACCCCACACCGACCCGGTATTCGCCGTGCCGGCGGCGCCGTCGATGCCGTATGTGCCGCACCAAGGTTTCGCCAACTCCACCTGGTTCTGCGGTGGCGTGCCGACCAGCGGGAAGGGGCAGGGCGGCACGGTCACCGTTGCCAACCCACTCGACACCCCGCTCACCGGGCACATCGAGGTGTACACCGACGAGTCAGGCGTTGCGCTCAAGGAGCAGGAGTTCGAGGTTCCCGCCCGCGGCACCTACGTGGCCGACCTGAAGTCGCTGCAGCCAAAGGGCACGTATGTGTCGGCGATGGTCGAGCTTGGTGGTGGTGGCGGGTTCGTCGAGCAGACGGCCCAGCACACCGACGGTGACGCAGTGAGCCCGTGCGCGAACAGCACGTCGAGCACGTGGTACTTCGCCGACAACTACACGATGGGCGACAGCAAGGAAGACATCGTCGTCACCAACCCGTTCCCCGATGACGCGATCCTCAACTTCACGTTCGCCAACAAGGACGGCACCCACTCACCAAACGTCTTGCAGGGGGTGCCGGTGTTGGCGCACTCGGTGCTGATCGTCAACCAGGAGACGTTGCTGAAGGACGAGGCGATCTACGCGGTGTCCGTGGTGGCGTCGCGCGGCCGGGTGATCGCTGCCCGTGCCCAGGATTATGCCGAGGAGCGACGCGGCTTTTCGATGAGCCTCGGCGCCCCGGCGGCCTCGCCCGAGTGGTGGTTCGCCGGTGGGTGGAAGGATGCGGCGAACTTCGAGCGGTTCAGCATCTACAACCCCACCGACCAGGACACTCAGGTGCAGCCGGTGTTTTTCGGCGTGCAAGACCCGACGTTCGCCAACGCCGCCGACATCATCGACGTTCCCGCGGGGCGGGTGGTGTCGTTCAGCCTCACTGACATGCCATCGCTGCCCGTCGGCCGCCACGGGGTGAGCTTCACCTCGATGGAGGGCGTGCCGATGGTGGTGGAGATGGCGGTCACCAAGAAGGAGGCGACGCGCACGGTCACGACCGTGGTGCTCGGCGTAGAGCAGGCCTTCATCAACCCCGGCTACTACCGCTGGAGCATGGCCGTCGGGCCGGAGGTGGCCACCGAGGAGGCAATCCTGGTGATGAACCTCTCCTACAACGACGCCATCGTGTCGGTGAGCGCGCTCGGCCCGGGTGGCGAAGTACCGGTGCCCGGGCTGGAATCGGTGAAGGTGCCAGCCGGTTCGATCGTCGCCCTGTCGATCCCGCAGGATTCCGGCTCGCTCGCTCGCCCACTGGTGGTAGTGGCTGACCAGCCGATCATCGTCCAGCGCCTGCTGCCGCGTGGCACCGACCTCGAGGGTCGCTCGGCCTCGCTGGCGATGCCGGGCTGACCGGAAGGTTCGGGTCATGGTGCAGGTGATCGTCGCGCTGGCCGTCGTGGTCGTGGCCGGGAGCGTGGGCCTCGTGCTGCGCCGTCGCCAGGCGATCGAGGCCCCCACCCAGCCGCACTACGACGTCCCCACCCAGCTGGACCGCGCCGATTTCGCGCCGGGCATGCCCTGGGTGGTGGCCGTGTTCACCTCGGCGACGTGTACCACGTGCGCCGACGTCAAGCGCAAGGCGCAGGTGCTCGCCTCCTCGCAGGTCGCAGTGGTCGAGGTCGAGTACTCCGCGGCGCGGCACCTGCATGCCAAGTACGACATCCAGGCCGTGCCGATCGTGGCCGTGGCCGATGCCCACGGCGTGGTGCACTCGGGGTTTGCCGGGCCGGTGACGGCCACGGATCTGTGGGCCGCAGTGGCCGAGGCGCGCGAACCGGGGGCCAGCCCGGAACCCGAACTCGGGCGGTAGGAAGCCTCGGACTACTCGACGCCGGCGGGGGCGTCGACCTGGCGGTCGCCGAGCGACTCGTGCACCATGTTGGCCACCTCGGCCCCGTCCATCGTCTCGCGCTCGAGCAGCGCCTCGGAGACGCTGTCGAGCGCGTTGCGGTGCTTCTCCAGCAGGGCACGGGCACGGCGTTCCTGGTCGTGGAGGATGCGGGCGATCTCTTCGTCGATGGTCTTGGCCGTGTCGTCGCTGTACTCGCGGCCTTGGGTCATCAGATCCTCGCCGAGGAACACCTGCTGGTGGCCGCTCCAGGCCATTGGGCCGATCGCATCGCTCATGCCCCACTCGCGCACCATGCGGCGAGCGATGCTGGTGGCCTGCTCGAGGTCGTTGGCCGCACCCGAGTTGAGGTGACCGAACACGATCATCTCGGCGACGCGGCCGCCCATCGCCCGGCAGATGACATCCTCGAAGAATTCCTTGGAATAGGTGTGGCGCTCTTCGGGCAGGCTCCAGGTGACACCGAGGGCCATGCCGCGGGGGAGGATCGTCACCTTGTGGAGCGGGTCGGCGTTGGGCAGCACGACCGTGAGGATCGCGTGGCCGCTCTCATGCACGGCCGTAGCCCGCTTCTCCTCGGTGCTCAGCACGAGGCTTTCGCGGCGGGCACCCATGACGACGCGGTCGCGGGCGCTTTCGAAGTCGATGCGCTCGACCTGCTTGCTGCCGCGGCGCACGGCGAACAGGGCGGCCTCGTTGACCACGTTGGCCAGATCGGCGCCGCTCATGCCCGGGGTGGCCTTGGCCATCGTCTCGAGGTCGACGTCGGGGCCCATCCGCTTGTCGCGGCTGTGCACCCGCAGGATCGCCTCGCGCTCGCTGGCCTCGGGCAGGGGCACCACGATCTGGCGGTCGAAGCGGCCGGGGCGCAGCAGTGCTGCGTCGAGGATGTCGGGGCGGTTCGTGGCCGCGAGGACGACGATGCCCTCGGTGGTCTCGAAGCCGTCCATCTCCGACAGCATCTGGTTGAGCGTCTGCTCGCGCTCGTCGTGCCCGCCGCCGAGCCCGGCGCCGCGCTTGCGGCCGATCGAGTCGATCTCGTCGACGAAGATGATCGCCCGACCGAGCTTGCGCGCCTGGGCGAACAAGTCGCGCACGCGGCTGGCGCCGACGCCCACGAACATCTCCATGAAGTCGCTGCCCGTGACGCTGAGGAAGCCGACGCCGGCCTCACCGGCGACGGCCCGAGCGAAGAGGGTCTTGCCCGTGCCGGGAGGGCCCACGAGCAGGATGCCCTTGGGCACGCGGGCGCCGATCTCGCGGAAGCGCTCGGGCATCCGCAGGAAGTCGACCACTTCGGTGATCTCCTGCTTCACCCCGTCGTAGCCGGCGATGTCGGCGAACGTGGTGGACGGCTTGTCGGCCTGGTAGGCCTTGGCCCGGCTGCGGCCGATGGACATGACATTGCCCATCTGCCCCTGGGCCCGCTTGTTCATCCACACGAGGAAGCCGATGATCAGCGCGAACGGCAGCAGCAGGCTGGCCCAGCTCAGCAACCAGTTGCTGTCGGGCTCCTTGTACGACACCTCGACGCCATGTTCCGCGAACAGTTCCTTCTCACTCTCGAGCGGGAAGTTGTCGCGGACGGTGGTGTTGAACTTCGTTCCGTCCTTCAGCTCGCCGGAGATGCTGTTCGAGCCGTTGGTGACGGTGAACTTGGCGACCTCATCGGCCTCCACCTTGGCGCTGAACTCGGTGTAGCTCAGCTTGTCGCCGTTGTCGGTGGGCCACACCTGGTTGAACAACACGAGGCCGACGAGGACAGCGAGGATGACGGGTACGGCCCAACGCGGCCAGGCCTGGCGCCCCTTGCCCCCAGCGGGCGGCTGCGGCCCGTGCTGGGGCCCGCGCCCTTGGGGCGGCGGAGGCGGCGGCGGCGGCAGATTGCTCATGCGCCAATGCTAGGGGCGTTCAGCGACCCTCACTCGTCAGCGAGTCGGTCACGCAGCGGACCGTGCGTCGCCGGAGAACTATGTTGCAGCTCGCATGGGCGGCCGTCACATCCTCACGATCGACCTGGGTACCAGTGGTCCGAAGGCGGCGGTGGTCAGCAGTGACGGCCGGGTCGTGGGGGCCGGGCAGCACAAGGTGGCGACGTCGTTCCCTGGGGCCGGCGCGGCCGAGCAGGACCCCGACGAGATCTGGCGGGCGACGGTCACGAGTTGCCGCGAGGCGCTCGCCGAAGCAGCGGCCGGTGATGTGCGCCCGCGTGATGTCGTGGCGGTGATCGTCTCCAGCCAGTACTCCTCGATAGTGCCCGTCGACGCAACTGGTCGGCACCTGCACCCGATGATGATCTGGATGGACCAGCGCGGCGGCCCCAAGCGGGTCCGGCGCCTGCCCGGGTTCCCCAAAGGCGCTGACGGGCCGCTCGACTTGCTGCGCGTGCTGCGCACCCATGGCGTGCCCCCGATCGACGGTGGCCTGTCGCAGACGCACATGCGCTGGCTGCGCTTCGCCCGGCCCGACGTGTACGAGCGCACTGCCGCGTTCCTCGAGCCGATGGACTACCTCGCCATGCGCCTGTGCGGCCGGGCCACGGCCAACCAGTGCACCGCGTTCATGTCGCTGGCGGTCGACAACCGCACCCTCGGGGCGACCGCCTACCACCCCAAGCTGGTGGAGCTGTCGCTGATCGACCCCGCCAAGCTGCCCCCGCTGGTGGCGGTGGGCGAGCAGCTCGGCCCGGTGCTGCCGTCGGTTGCCGCCGAGATCGGCTTCGCCGAGGGCACGGCCGTGCTGAGCGGGTGCAACGACACCCAGGCGGGGGCGATCGCGGCCGGCGCGCACCAGGGCACACACGTCGGCATCTCGCTCGGCACCACCGGTGTGATCGTCACCCACCTGGCCAAACGCAAGACCGACCCGCGCACCTCGATCTTCACCGTTCCCAGCCCGATCGGCGGCGTCCACCTGGTGTCGGCGGAGAACGGCGTCGCCGGCGTGGGCGTCGACCACTTCCTGCGCACGATCGTCTACGGCGACGACCCGTTCTGCACATACGAGTCGGCGGTGGACGCGTACGAGGCGTTCAACGCCGCGGCCACCGTGTCACCCGCCGGCGCGAGAGGCGTGATGTACCTGCCGTGGCTGCGCGGCTCGATCGCACCGAAGGCGGACGGGCGCATGCGCGGCGGATTCCTCAACATCGGCCTCGACACCGACCGCCACGACATGGCCCGCGCCGTGCTCGAAGGGGTGGCGCTCAACTTCTGCTGGCTGCACGATGCGGTGGAGAAGTTCGTGAAGCGCACGTCGAGCCATGTCGTGTTCTACGGCGGGGGAGCCAACTCGGCGTTGTGGTCGCAGATCATGGCCGACGTGCTGGAGCTGCCCGTCCACCGGCTGGCCGACCCGCGCCACGCGAACAGCCTCGGCACGGGACTGCTCGCGCTCGAACGGTTGGGCGTGATCGGCGCCGACGACGTACTGCGCATCCCGCGCGTCAGTGACGTGTTCGAGCCGAACACCGCGAACCAGGCGCTGTACCGCGACCGGGCCGAGCGCCTGCGGCAGGTGTTCAAGAAGAACCGCCCGATCCTGCGCGGTATCAACGACCCGCGCCGTGCCAACTCCGCCTCGAACGTGACTGACCAAAGGGACTGATGATGGCCAACTCGATCTTCCCCTACACCGACCGCTTCGGCGTGCTCACGGGTCTGCCCGCCGAGCCGATGGCCGACGCCGACATCCTCTCGCTGCTCGCCGACCTGGCAACGAAGGAGGATCAGCGGTGGGAGAGCGGCAAGTGCTCGGGCACCACCTACTGCGGCGACCACGAGCAGTACGCGGTGGAGGCCGCGGCGTACGCCCGCTTCCTGCACGTCAACACGCTGCAACGCGACCTGTGCCCGAGCATGAGCCACATGGAGTACGAGATCATCACCATGACCGCCGATCTGCTGCATGGCGGCGCGGTGAACGAGCTCGACCCGAACCAGAAGGTGTGCGGCGTGATCGGAGCCGGCGGCACGGAGAGCATCCTCAACGCGGTGCTCGGGTACCGCAACTGGGCCCACTCGCGCGGCATCGAGCACCCGCAGATGATCCTGCCGGACACCGCCCACCCCGCCTTCCTGAAGGGCGCCCACCTGTTCGGCCTCGAGCTGGTGGTGGTGCCCACCGACCCGGTGAGCACGCTGGTCGACCCGGCCGACGTGCGCGCCGCGATCACGCCGCGCACCGCGGTGATCGTCGGCTCGGCGGGCAACTACGCGTACGGCACGATCGACCCGATCGGAGCGCTCTCCGCGATCGCTGTGGAGACCGGCGTTGGGCTGCACGTCGACGGGTGCCTCGGCGGGTGGATCCTGCCGTGGGGCCAGCGCCTCGGCTACGCGAACATCCCGGTGTTCGACTTCCGCCTGCCGGGCGTCACCTCGATCTCCGCCGACACACACAAGTACGGGTATGGCCCCAAGGGCGTGTCGGTGCTGTTGTGGCGCGACGCGAGTTATCGCCGTCACCATTACTTCGTCGAGCCCGATTGGAACGGGGGCATCTACGCCTCGGCCGCATTGCTCGGCAGTCGCTCCGGCGGCGTGATCGCGGGCACGTGGGCGGGCATGCGCCGCCTCGGCACACCCGGCTACGTTGCCAAGGCGCAGGCGATCTTCGACACGGCGCTCTCGATGCAGGAGCACGTGCGCTCGCACCCGGAGCTGACGATCATGGGCGACCCGACGTTCTGCTTCGCGTTCCGCTCCGACGCCTTCGACGTGTACCACGTGAACGACGCGATGAAGGCCAACGGTTGGCGCTTCAACGGTCTGCAACATCCCGCCGCGCTCCACTTCTGCGTGACCGGTCCGCAGACCCAGGCGGGCCTCGTGGACACCTGGGCCGCCGAGTTGGCCGCCGGCGTCGCGTATTCGAGGGAGCACCGCGCCGACCAGCCGCGCAGCGGCTCGATGTACGGCGGCGCCGGCCTCTCGGGCCCTGCCGCCGAAACCGCCCGCCGTGAGGCGATCGGCGGCATCGGCCTGTTCGTCGACCTCATCACCGACGGCCCGCCGTGCTGAATGTCGGCGCTGAGGGGGGTCGGGAGCCCGCCTCAACGCCGAAGCTCGCAAGAAGCACCGGGGGCGCGCCACGCGTCGCGCGAGGGTTCGTCAGTATCCACCACTTTCCGCGCGAAGCGTTTTATTGTTCCACGCCATGAGCAGGCAGTGTTCACGTACGGGGTGTGCCGAGCTGGCAACGGTCACTCTCTCCTACCAGTACGCACGCTCGATCGTGTGGCTCGACGACCTCTACGAGGAGCGTGAGCCCCACGCATACGACCTGTGCCAGCGACACACCGCCCGACTCTCGGTGCCCAACGGGTGGCGCCTCGAAGACCGGCGCACCAGCCGCCAGCTGATCTCGGCCGGTGCCGCGAACAGCCGCATGGCCGGCTGAACGACCACGCGGACTGGTCGCGCTGACCAACCCGGCGCGCGGCGGGTGCCAGTAGGCTCGACCGCCGTGCCCGCACCCAGCGCCGCCCCCACCCAAACGCCGGGCAACGCGGCGCCGATCCCCATCCGCGATGCCATCATCGCGTGGGCGGCGAGTTGGCTGCTCGGAACGATCCTCTCCTCGATCGTGGTCCAGTCCAGCGGCCACACCAAGATCGCCGACACCCCTGCCGGGTGGGTGCTGGCCGCCCAGCTCGCGCTGTGGACGCCGATGGTAGGCGCGGCCTGGTACGTCGGCTCACGCCACGGCACCGGCAGCCTCGTGCGCGACTACTCGTACCGCTTCCAGCCGCTCGACCTGGTGGGCATCCCCATCGGCGTGACCACGCAGTTAGGGCTGTTGCCCCTGCTCTACTGGCCGCTCGGCCATGCCTGGCCCGACACGTTCGGCCGCGCCCACCTGGAGAAGCCGGCCCGCGACCTGTGGAGCGGCGCACACGGCGTCGGCGTCGTGGCGATCGTGATCGTCGCCGCCGTCGGTGCGCCGCTCGTCGAAGAGCTGATGTACCGCGGCCTGCTGCAAGGGGCGTTCGTCCGATGCACTGGCCGCGTCACCGGCGTACTGGTCGTCGGCGTCTGGTTCGCAACGATTCACTTCCAACCCGTGCAACTGCCGGGCCTGCTGCTCATCGGCCTCGTCCTCGGCATGGCCACCGTGCGCACCGGCCGCCTCGGGATGGCCGTCCTCACCCATATGGCCTTCAACGCGACGGGCCTCGTGCTCGTCGCCAGGTGAACCGTGTGAGCGTGATCCAGGTGACACCTGTACCGGCCCATCACATGGAAAGATTCCCGGCGGCATGAGCGACGACACCGACTACGTCGAGCCCGACGACACCGTCGAGCCCGACGACCCCGCAGACGAACACCCGGACGACTCCACCCCCCAGTACTCCGAGCCGACGCTCGTCGAGCGCGTCTGGCGGCGAATCGTGCGCCGTCCCTCCAACTGGATCAACACACCCTGGCCGGCCGAGCGCGTCATCCAGTACCTCACGGCGCTTGCGCTCGTCGGCGGCAGCACGTTCGCCGTGCTGCAGGTGGTGCACGTCAACCTCGTGTTCACGAACAGCACCCCGACCGGCGGCGACATGGGCGCCCACGTGATGGCGCCGGCGTACCTGCGCGACCACCTCCTGCCCCACGGGCAGATCACCGGCTGGAGCAACTATTGGTACAACGGCTTTCCGATGTACCGCTTCTACATGGTCATCCCGGCGCTGATGATCGTGGCGCTCAACGTGGTCTTCCCGTACGGCGTGGCGTTCAAGATCGTCGCCTGTCTCGGCCTGGTAACCCTGCCGTTCTGCTGCTGGGCCTTCGGGCGCCTGTGTCGCTTCCGTTTCCCGATCCCCGAACTGATGGCGCTGGCCGGCCTGCTGTTCCTGTTCGACGAGAGCTTCAGCATCTACGGCGGCAACGTGAAGAGCACGATGGCCGGCGAGTTCTCGTTCTCCATCGCGCTGTCGTTCGCGGTGCTCGGCCTCGGCCTGTTCGCCCGCGGCCTGGAGAACGGCAAGTACCGCAACTGGACGGCGATCGTGCTTGCGCTCGCTCTCCTCAGCCACGGCATCGTCGCCATCTTCGTCGTGCTCGCCGCCCTGTTGATGTGGCTCGTGTGGATGGACAGGACGCGCCTCATCTACGGCTTCACGATGGGGCTGACGGCGATCCTGCTCTCCGCGTTCTGGATCTTCCCGTTCCTCGCCAACCACGCCTACATGACCGACATGAAGTACGGCTTCCGGCCCGATGGGTCGAAGGACAGCTTCTGGGACATGTTCTTCCCCTGGCCGGCATTCCTCGACATCCTGGTCACTGGGTTCGCGCTGGTCGGTTTCGTGAGCAGCGTCGTCAAGCGCAGCCTGAACGGCGCATGGCTGGGCATCACCTGCTTCGCACTGATGGCGGCCACGTTCCTCGCCCGCGACAGCCTGCCCGTGATCGGCCTGTTGTGGAACCCGCGCATCCTGCCGTTCCTGTACCTCATGCGCCTGCTGCTGGCGATGGTGGGGATCGCCGACACGGCCCACTTCATCGTCAAGGGCTGGCAGATGCGCGAGCCCACGGTGCGCCAGATCGCGATCATCGGCGTGGTGGTCTCCGCGCTCGTGGGTTCGATCGTGATGGTCGGCGAACTGCTGCTATACCGCGAACTGCCCGGCGCGGCGTACAAGGAGAAGAACGGCCAGTCCGTCTACTCGTGGGGCATCGGCGACTGGGACCCGATCTCGCTGACCCCCGGCGCCGCCGACGCTCAGGCCGATGGCTGGACCCGTTACAACTTCCTCGGCTACAACGGCCGCGGCCGCTCCGCATACGGCGAGTACCGCTCGCTCGTGAACACGATGGCCGATCTCGGCCGTAGCGCCGACCCCACGCTCGGCTGCGGCCAGGCGCTGTGGGAGAACAACAGCGCCACGGGCAAGTACGGGACCACCATGGCCCTGATGTTGCTGCCGCACTGGACCGACGGTTGCATCGCCAGCTCGGAAGGCCTGTTCTTCGAGGCCTCGGGCACCACGCCCTACCACTTCCTCACGTCGGCGGCGCTCAGCGCACACAGCTCCAACCCGGTGCGCGAGCTGCGCTACACCGACAACGACGCGAGCCTGGGTGTGCCGATGGCCCAGAAGCTGGGCCTCAAGTACGTGATGGTGTTCACCCAGGCGGCCAAGGATCAGGCCGACACTCGCGACGACCTGAAGCTGGTCGCCACCAGCGGCCCTTGGAAGATCTACCGCGTCCAGGACAGCGAGGTGGTCGTCCCACTGAAGGTGCAGCCGGTGGTGGCGAACGCCCGCGGCGGCGACCAGCGCGAGCGCCACCTCGAGGTCGGTACCTCCTGGTTCCAGAACACCGACGAGTGGGCCGCGATGCCTGCCGACTCTGGCCCGCCCGAGTGGCAGCGAATCGATGTGCAGGTCGACACCACGCGCCAGGTCGGCGCCGGCCCCAAGAGCCCAGGTCGGCGGGTCGACATCGTGACGCCCGTACAGGACATCAAGGTCGTCGAGCTGCCCGACATCACCGTGTCGAACTACCACCTCGGCGACCAGGACCTCAGCTTCGATGTCTCCGAGATCGGCGTGCCGGTATTAGTGAAGATCAGCTACTTCCCGAACTGGCAGGTCGACGGGGCCAAGGGTCCGTACCGCGTCGCCCCGAACTTCATGGTGGTGATCCCCACCTCCACCCACGTGTACATGCACTACGAGGCGTCGCTCACCGACCGCTTCTTCTACCTGCTGACCCTCATCGGCATCGTGCTGCTGGTCTTCTGGCGCTACCGAGGCGATGTGGTCCACGCCAACAGCCACCCGTTCCTGTTGACGACCACCGACCTGTTCGACGAGGACTCGATCGACTGGACGCCGGCGGAGGGCCACGTGTTGCTACCCGAGCTCCCACCGGACAACGAACCCCCACCCGCCGATGCGGCCCCCGCCCCGGGGGAGGACGCCCCGACGGAAGACCCCGTCGATGGACGCACGGATGAAGGGTCGTTCCTGCCGCCCGGTAGCGTGTAGACCCGCATGTCCACCACCGATCCACGGGTGCTCGATGCGATCGTCAAGGCGTACGACGTTCGCGGCACGGTCCCCGATCAAGTCAACCCAGATGTCGCTCACGCCCTCGGCGTCGCGTTCGCCCGCTTCTGCGGTGCGAGCCGCGTCCTGGTCGCCCGCGACATGCGCCCGTCCGGTACCGAACTCGTCGAGGCCTTCGCCCGCGGCGTGATGGAGCAGGGTGTCGACATCGTCGACCTCGGCCTCGCCAGCACCGATCTGATGTACTTCGCTGCCGGCACGCTCGATGCGCCCGGAGCGATGTTCACCGCCTCGCACAACCCGGCCCAGTACAACGGGGTGAAGTTCTGCCTCAGCGGCGCCCGTCCCGTTGGGGTCGACAGCGGCCTCGAGGATGTCAAGCACATCGCTGCCGATGTTCTCGCCGGTCGTGGCCCCGCGTCTGCCGCTCGCCCCGGATCGTCCACGTCGCGCAACCTGCTGTCTGCTTTCGCCGACCACGTCGTGTCGTTCATCGACCCGACCGCGCTGCGCCCGCTGAAGGTCGTGGCCGACACGGCCAACGGCATGGGTGGCCTTGTCGTGCCTGCCGTTTTCGAGCGCCTGCCGCAGATCACCCTTGAGGTGATGTACGGCGAACTCGACGGCACGTTCCCGAACCACCCGGCCGACCCGATCCAGCCGGCGAATCAGCGCGACCTGCAGGCGCGTGTGCAGTCCGGCGGCTTCGACATCGGCCTCGCCTTCGATGGCGACGCCGACCGCGTGTTCGTGGTCGACGAGACCGGTCGCGGCCTCAGCGGCAGCACCACCACGGCGTTGCTCGCCGCGGGCGTGCTGCGCACCAACCCGGGCGCGACAATCCTCTACAACCTGATCTGCTCGCGCGCCGTGCCCGAAGTGATCCGTGAGCATGGTGGCATCCCCGTACGCACCAAGGTGGGCCACTCGTTCATCAAGCAGGAGATGGTGGCCACCGGTGCCGTCTTCGGTGGCGAGCACTCGGCGCACTACTACTTCCTGAAGAACTTCCGCGCCGACAGCGGCCTCATCGCCAGCATGCTCGTGCTCAACGAGGTCAGCCGCGCGAACACTGACCTGTCGGTCGTGCGCAAGCCATTCGAGCGGTATTCGTCGAGCGGTGAGATCAACACCGAGGTGCACGACACCCAGGCGGTGATCGAGCACGTCGCCGGCAAATTCACTCAGTTCGAACAGGACCGCCTCGACGGCCTCACCGTCGATTGCGGCCCGTGGTGGTTCAACCTGCGCCCCTCGAACACCGAGCCGTTGCTGCGCCTCAACCTCGAGGCCCCCACCCGCGACGAGTGCGACCAGCGTGTTCACGAGCTGCTCGCGCTGATCACCAGCGCCTAGCCGGAACACGAACCCAGGAAACCGAACAAGGAGCACCCATGTCGCTCGATCCTCGCCTGTTGGCCGTGCTGGCCTGCCCCGTCGACAAGGGGCCGCTCTACTACCTGGGCGACGAGCAGGGGCTCTACAACCCACGCCTGCACCGCCGCTACGAGGTGCGCGAGGGCATTCCGGTGATGCTGCCCGATGAGGCGGTGGCAGTCGCGCAAGCCGAGGCAGCCGCGCTCGACGCCCGGATTGCGGCGGGCGAACTGACCCCTACGTTCACCACCTGAGGCCACACAGCCACTCCCTGCTGCTACCGTTCTGGCCATGCTGCGTTGGTCATCGTTCGTGCGCGTGTCCACCTCGGTTGCCGCCCTGGCGGTGGCCGTGGGGACGCTGCTGCCCGCTGCTCCGGCCGCGCCCGTGGCCGCGGCCGACCCGTGCACCCTGTGCGGCGGCGGCGAGTATCACGACGTCACGCCCACGCGCATCTTCGACTCTCGTCATATCGCGCCCGCTCAGGTCGACGGCATCAACGATGTCGCCCCGCTGGGCGCCAAGGTGATCGGCGGCGGTGGCGCCGCCGCTTTCAACATCGACGTGCTCGGCCTCGGCACCACCGGCTATGTGCACGGGTGGTTGCCCGCTGGAGTCGCGACGAGTGACGTGCTCGGAGTGGTGGCCAGCATCACCATCGTCTCGCCGAACCGCGCCGGCTTCTTGTCCGCGTACCCGGTCGGGGCACCATCCACCTCGTCGGTGCTCAATTTCAGCGTCGGAATGACGGTGGCCAACCTGGCCATCGTGCGTCCCGACGCCAACGGCTGGCTCACCATCGCCATGAGTGGCGCATCGGCGGGCTCGGCCCACGTCGTGGTCGACGTGTTCGGCTGGTTCTCCACCAGCAGCTATGACACGCTCACGGCAGGCGCCGAGCGCGGCGCCCGCCTCATTGCCACCGACCCCGGCCGCATCCTCGACTGGCAGAGCGGCCCCGCCGCCCTCGGCCCCGGCGCCTCGCTCCAGCTGCCGATCCGCGGCGCAGACGTGATCAACGGTGGACAGATCGACGTCGTGCCCCCCGACTCCGACATCATCGGGGTGATGCTCAACGTCACGGCCGTGTCGCCCACCTCGGACACATTCGTGTCGGTGTTGCCCGAGGCGCCCGCGGGCGTACCCACCACTTCCAACGTGAACGTGCTGAAGGGCAATGTCAAAGCGAACACCGTGATCGTGCCGATCGGCCCCGACGGTTCGATCTGGCTCTACAACGGCCTGGGCACAACTCGGGTGGCGGTCGATGTCGTCGGCTACCTGCAGCGCAAGCCGGACGAGACCCGTGTGGGTCGCGTCATCCCGTTGTCGTCGCCGTTCCGCGTGTTCGACACCCGTGAGGTGCCATTCGGCGCGGTGCCGCTCGGCCCCGGCCAGGCCGAGGATTGGAGCTTCGCCGACTTCGCCGGCTCGGTGAACATCGGGGGCACGTGGGTGGGCAACCAGTCGGCGCTCATCGGCAACCTGACCAACGCATCGCTGGCGCGCCAGTACCCAACGGTTCCGGTGGCCGGCTATCTCGTCACCTACCCGAAGCAGACGACTCCCAGCGCCCCGCCGGTGGTGTCGAACCTCAACAGCATCGAAACGGTCCCCGTGCCGAACCTCGCGCTCGTGAAGTACAGCGCGAACAAAGTGGTGACGGTGTTCAACAAGGTGGGGTACGCCCACTACCTGCTCGACGTCAGTGCCGTCGTGCTCGCTGACTGACCCGGTTTCGCGCCGCTGTGCCTCTAAGCTGAATGCCCGTTCGGGCTGATCAGAGAGCTGCCAGCTGGCACCGGCCCGGTTCCCACCACAGTTGCTTCCCCCGGAGGAACCACCATGACGTCCATTGCTGCGCGCCGCGACTATCGCGTCGCCGATCTCTCTCTTGCCCCGTTCGGGCGCAAGGAGATCCACCTCGCCGAACACGAGATGCCGGGCCTGCGCGCCCTGCGCAAGGAGTTCGGCCCGCTGAAGCCGCTCAAGGGGGCCCGCATCTCGGGTTCGCTGCACATGACCATCCAGACCGCGGTGCTCATCGAGACCCTTGTCGAGCTCGGTGCCGAAGTGCGCTGGGCGAGCTGCAACATCTTCTCCACCCAGGATCACGCCGCGGCGGCCGTCGCCGTCGGCCCCGAGGGCACGCCGGAAGAGCCCAAGGGTGTGCCGGTGTTCGCCTGGAAGGGTGAGACGCTCGAGGAGTACTGGTGGTGCACCGAGCAGATGATGTCGTGGCCCGATGGTGCCAACGGTGCGCAGGGCCCGAACATGATTCTCGACGACGGCGGCGACGCCACCCTGCTCGTGCACAAGGGCGTGGAGTTCGAGAAGGCCGGTGAAGTACCGGATCCGACGGGGGCCTCCAACGCCGAGTTCGCGATCGTACTCGGCCTGCTGCAGCGCAGCCTGAAGACCGACCCCACGAAGTGGACGCGCATGGCCGCCGGCATCAAGGGCGTCACCGAGGAGACCACAACCGGCGTGATGCGCCTCTACAAGATGGCCGAGAAGGGCGAGCTGCTGTTCCCCGCGATCAACGTCAACGACTCGGTCACCAAGAGCAAGTTCGACAACCTGTACGGCTGCCGGCACTCGCTCGTCGACGCCATCTGCCGCGCCACCGACGTGATGCTCGCCGGCAAGATCGCCGTGGTCTGCGGTTACGGCGACGTCGGCAAGGGCTGTGCCCAGGCGCTCAAGGGCCAAGGCTCGCGCGTCATCGTCACCGAGGTCGACCCGATCAACGCCCTGCAGGCGGCGATGGAGGGCTACCAGGTCACCACAATGGAGGACGTCGTCGGCATCGCCGACATCTTCGTGTCGGCCACGGGCAACGACCACATCATCACCGTCGAGCACATGGCGCAGATGAAGCACAACGCGATCGTGTGCAACATCGGCCACTTCGACAGCGAGATCGATATGGCCGGCCTGGCCCGCAGCGGCGCGACCCACGACGAGTTGAAGCCGGGCACCGACCTGTGGAGCTTCCCGCCCACGAAGAACACGGACGGCCATGCGGTGATCGTGCTCGCCGAGGGTCGCCTCGTGAACCTCGGTTGCGCCACCGGCCACCCGAGCTTCGTGATGAGCTGCTCGTTCAGCAACCAGGTGATCGCACAGATGGAGCTGTTCGACAACACCGAGAAGTACCCGCTCGGCGTGTATGTGCTGCCCAAGCGCCTCGATGAGAAGGTGGCCGCGCTGCACCTCGATGCCCTCGGTGTGAAGCTCACCAAGCTCACCGACGAGCAGGCCGAGTACCTGGGCATCGACCCGAGCGGCCCGTTCAAGCCCGACCACTACAGGTACTGACCCGGGAATGCTCGGCGGGGGAGCGGTGTTGGTTCTCACGAATCCCGACTAAAGTGGTCGGCAAATCGCCGCCCGGATTTCGAGGAGCACACCCATGGTCAAGATCGCGAACGACGTCACCGAACTGGTGGGCAACACCCCGCTGGTGCGCCTCAACCGGGTGACCAAGGGTGCGGGCGCCGAGGTGCTGGCCAAGCTGGAGTTCTACAGTCCGGCGCACAGCGTGAAGGATCGCATCGGTGTGGCGATGCTCGACCAGGCGGCCAAGGACGGCCTGATCGGCCCGGACACGGTCGTGGTCGAGCCCACGAGTGGGAACACGGGTATCGCGTTGGCGATGGTGTGCGCCGCCCGTGGCATCAAGATCGTGCTCACCATGCCCGAGACGATGTCCAAGGAGCGCCGCATGCTGCTGCGCGCGTACGGCGCGGAGCTGATCCTGACCCCCGGCCCCGAGGGCATGGGCGGCGCGATCGCGAAGGCCGCCGAACTGGCCAACAGTGATCCGAAGTACTTCATGCCTCAGCAGTTCGAGAACCCGGCCAACCCGGCCATCCACCGCGCCACCACCGCGGAGGAGATCTGGCGCGACACCGACGGCCGCGTCGACTTCCTTATCGGCGGCGTCGGCACCGGCGGCACGATCAGTGGCGCCGGCCGGCGGTTGAAGGAGCTCAACTCGAACTTCAAAGTGATCGCGGTCGAGCCCGCGGCGTCGCCGGTGATGTCCGGTGGCGCGAAGGGCCCGCACCCGATCCAGGGCATCGGCGCGGGCTTCATCCCCAAGAACATGGACATGTCGGTCGCCGACGAGATCGTCACCGTCACCAACGACGACGCGATGGCCACCGCCCGGCGCATGGGCCGTGAGGAGGGCATCCTCGTGGGCATCTCCTCAGGTGCCGCCGTGTGGTCGGCCCTGCAGGTGGCGAGCCGCCCAGAGAACGCCGGCAAGCGCATCGTGGTGATCATCCCCTCCTTCGGTGAGCGCTACCTGTCCACCGCCTTGTACGCCGACCTGGCCGATTGATCGGATCAGGTCGAATCGGATCGACATGAGCAACTGGCGACGCGATCTCTACGCAGCCCGCGACCGCGACCCTGCGGCGCGTAACGCAGTCGAGGTGGCGTTGCTGTACCCGGGGGTCCACGCGATCTGGGCCTACCGCGTGGCCCACTGGTTGTGGGCACATGACCAGCGCTTCTTGGGCCGTGCCATCTCTCAGATCGCGCGTGGCATCACCGGGATCGAGATCCACCCCGGGGCCACGATCGGGCCGGGTCTGTTCATCGACCACGGCATGGGCGTGGTGATCGGCGAGACCGCCGAAGTCGGTGCCGACGTCACCATCTACCACGGCGTCACGCTCGGCGGCACCACCCTCGACCGCGGCAAGAAGCGCCACCCTTCGATCGGCGATCGCGTGATCATCGGTGCCGGCGCGAAGGTGCTCGGCGCCATCGTCATCGGCGCGGACAGCCGCATCGGCGCGAACAGTGTCGTCGTGCGCGCCGTGCCCCCCAAGTCGGTGGTGGTCGGCGTGCCCGGCCAGATCGTGTCGCGCAGCCGTGTGCAGCACGACGTGCCCGAGCCCGACCTCGACGAGGCCGTGTTGCCCGACCTGGTCGGTGCCAGTCTGTCGAGTCTGCTCGAGCGCGTTGACGAACTCGAGACTGCCATCAGCGGCGCACCCTCCGCGTCGGCACCGCACCGCAGCGCCGAGGGTGTGTGGAGCGGCCTCGACTTCTCGATCTGAGATCGGCCACGCCTCGCGCGCTCAGGCGACCCGTCAGTGGGCGCTGGCGAGGACGGTCTGATCGCCCCTGAGGCGCAGGCGGGGGAGGAAGAACTGCACGAGTGGGCCGATGCCGAACGTGAACGCCACGGTGCCCACACCGATCGTGCCACCCATCAGGACACCGATGATGAGTACTGACACCTCGATGCCGGTGCGCGCCACGCCCACACTGATGCCCCGCTTGGAGAGACCGAGCATCAACCCGTCGCGGGGCCCCGAGCCGAGGCCGGCGCCGATGTACAGCCCCGAGCCGATGGCGATCGACAGCAGGCCTCCGAGCAGGTAGAGGCCGCGCAGCAGGAGCACGTCGCTGTGGGGCAGGTGGTCATCGATGAGGTACACGACGAGGCCGATCTCGATCGCGTTGAGCAGGGTGCCCAGACCCATCCGTTCCTTCAGTGGGATCCACAGGAGCAGGATCACGACGCCCGTCATCTCGATCACGATGCCGGTGGAGATGCCTACCTTGCGCCCGAACCCCTGGTGGAACACGTCCCACGGGGCCACACCGAGCTCGGAGGTGATGAACATGCTGATCCCCAGCCCGAACAGGGCGAGGCCTGCCATGCACCGGACCACCCGCTCTACCAGGCGGTCGGCGGGCAGCGGGAGGAACATCTCGGCGAGGGTAGCGGGATCTCTGTCGCACCCCCCTGGTACTTATTGCGGCATGATGCTCAACGCTTCCTGCGCCGGCTGCAACCAGCCCGGTGCCGTCATCTGCCGCCGTTGCCGTTTCGCCCTGGCCAGTGCCGCCGTCCAGGTGGGCGATGGGGGCGTGCTCGCCCCGCTGGCCTTCGAAGGGGTCGCCCGCCAGGTGGTGCACGGCCTCAAGTACCGCAACCGCCGCCGGGTGGCGCGCTACCTGGCCCATGTCATGGTGCGGCGCCTGCGCCTCGGCGGGTTCGATGTCGTCACCTGGGCGCCCACCAGCGGCGCCCGGTCCCGCCGCCGTGGCTACGATCAGGCCGAGCTGCTCGCCCGGGCCGTCGCCCACGAGCTGGGGCTGCCCTGTCGCCGGCTGCTGTTCCGCAGCCATGGTGCGGCGCAAACGGGCCACACCCGGGCCGAGCGCCTGCAAGCGCCCGAGTTCCGCGCCCGCCCGGTGGGGCAGCGGCTGAAGGTGTTGCTGGTCGACGATGTCGTCACCACCGGGGCCACGCTCGGCGCTGCCCGTGCTGCGCTCGAGGGCGCCGGCATCGGAGAGGTCGTGTGCGTGGCCGCGGCGGCCACGCCGGCGCGTGCCCGTCAGTCGGTGAGGCCGGCCAGGCGGCGCACCGCGGCGACCGCCTCGGTGGGGTCGGCGTCCACCAGCACGCCGCGCATGCCCACCCGCTCGGCCCCGGCCACGTTGGTGGGGGCATCGTCGAGGAAGGCGGTGCGGCCGGCTTCGGCGCCCAGCCTGGCCAACGCCAGCTGATAGATCGCCGGGTTGGGCTTGCGCAGGCCCACCTCGTGGCTGTCGATGATGTCGTCGAACCACTCCTCGAAGGGCAGTATCGGCCACCAGTTCGGGCGGAACTCGCGCACATTGTTGGTGAGCACGCCCAGTTTGAAGCCGACCGCGCGCAACTCCTCGACCAGTTCCACCACCGGCGCGTTGGGCACGAACTCGATGACTACCCCGGTGCCCGGTCGGGGCAGTTCGGCCTCGATGCCCTCGGCCGCGAAGGCCTCCATGGTCAGCCGGCGGTGTTCGTCGAGGCTGATCTCGCCCCGCTCCAGCCGGTGCCACGGGTGGTCGTTGTCGTCGCCGTACTCGCCCATCAGCAACCGCATTGCCGCAGCGCGCTGCTCGGCGGGGAAGCGGTTACCGATGTCGGCGATCCGCCCGTTGCGGGCGAGCACACCACCGAAATCGAAGATCACGGTGTCGATGAGGCGCTCGGGCATGGCCCTCAGTCTGGCAGCGGCGATCGCCTCCACCACCAGCGTGCCAAGGGTCCGTACGGCCCCGCCGGTAGGCTTGATCCCTGCATGGGCATCCTCGATCGCATCCTCCGCGCTGGTGAAGGCAAGAAACTCAAGGCCCTCGAGGGCCTGGTTCCCGACATCAACGTCCTCGAACCCGAGATCAAGGCGCTCTCCGACGACGCCCTACGCGCCAAGACCGCGGAATTCCGCAACCGTCTCGAGCGCGGTGAGCCGGTCGATGACCTGCTCTGCGAATCATTCGCCGTCATGCGCGAGGCCGCCAGCCGAGTCATCGGCCAGCGCCACTTCGACGTGCAGCTGATGGGCGGCGCGGCGCTGCACTTCGGGTGGGTCGCGGAAATGAAGACGGGTGAGGGCAAGACCCTCGTCTCCACCCTGCCCGCCTACCTCAACGGCCTCACGGGCAAAGGCGTGCACCTCGTCACGGTCAACGACTACCTGGCCCGCTTCCACGCCGAGTGGATGGGCCGCATCCACAACTGGATGGGCCTCGAAGTCGGTCTCATCATCCCCGGCTTCAAGGATCGTCCAGCCGACAAGCGGCACAACTATGCGGCCGACATCACCTACGGCACGAACAACGAGTTCGGCTTCGATTACCTGCGCGACAACATGGCCGGCACCCTGCTCGACAAGGTGCAGCGCGGCCACAACTACGCGATCGTCGACGAAGTCGACAGCATCCTCATCGACGAGGCCCGCACCCCGCTCATCATCAGTGGTCGCGTGGCCGACGCCGCCAAGCTCTACTACCGCTTCGCCAGCATCGTGCGCGGCCTGAGGCGCGATGTCGACTACGAGGTGGAAGAAGACAAGCGCGTCGTCGTCCCGCTCGAGGCCGGTATCGAGAAGGTCGAGCAGGCGCTCGGCATCGAGAACCTGTACGACGAGGTGCAGCAGAACCTCGTGCACCAGATGTCGGTGGCGCTCAAGGCCAAGGAGCTCTACAAGCGCGACAAGGACTACATCATCGCCAATGGCGAGGTGAAGATCGTTGACGAGTTCACCGGTCGCGTGCTGGAGGGCCGCCGCTGGAGCGAGGGCATCCACCAGGCCGTCGAGGCCAAAGAGGGTGTCAAGATCAAGGAAGAGAACCAGACGCTCGCCACGATCACCTTGCAGAACTACTTCCGCATGTACGACAAGTTGTCGGGCATGACCGGTACCGCCCAGACCGAGGCGGCGGAGCTGGCCAACACCTACCAGTTGCAGGTGGTGCCGATCCCCACGAACAAGACCGTGGTGCGCATCGACCAGCCCGACCTCATCTACAAGACAGAAGAGTCCAAGTTCAAGGCCGTCGTCGACGACCTCTCCGAGAAGTACGACAAGGGCCAGCCCGTGCTGGTCGGCACGATCAGCGTGGAGAAGAGCGAGTACCTCTCCCGGGAGCTCACCAAGCTGGGTATCCCCCACGAAGTGCTCAACGCCAAGCAGCACACGCGTGAGGCCCAGATCGTCGCCCAGGCCGGCCGCCTCAACGCAATCACCGTCGCCACCAACATGGCCGGCCGTGGCGTCGACATCCTCCTTGGCGGCAACCCCGAGGGTCTCGCCCATCACCAGGTGCTGAAGGAAGGGCACGATCCGTCGTTGCTCACCGACGACTTCGACCTGCCGATGCCGATCGACCAGATGCCCGAAGAGTTCCAGGCGTCGCGCAAGGCCGCACAGGCCCGCTACCAGGAAGTGCTCGACGGGTTGAAGGTGTCGTGCCGCGCCGAGGGCGACAAGGTGCGTGCGCTCGGCGGCCTGTATGTGCTCGGCACCGAGCGCCACGACAGCCGCCGCATCGACAACCAGCTCCGTGGCCGTAGCGGCCGTCAGGGTGACCCCGGCGAAAGCCGCTTCTATCTCAGCCTCGACGACGAGCTGATGCGCCTGTTTGCCACCGGTGCGCTGAGCTGGGTGATGGGCCGTGCCCTACCCGACGACGAGGCGATCGAGGCCAAGATGGTGACGAAGGCCATCGAGCGGGCGCAGACCACTGTCGAGCAGCGCAACGCGGAGATCCGCAAGAACGTGCTGAAGTACGACGAGGTGATGAACGAGCAGCGCAAGGTGATCTACGCCCGGCGCGACCAGATCCTCGAAGGGCTCGATCTCAAGGCCGCGGCCACGGAATACCTCTCCGACGCGGTCGACACCCTCATCGACACCCACTGTGTCAGCGAGGCCGCCGACGAATGGGATCTCGACGGCCTGGTCAAGGAGCTCGGCACGTTCTGGGCGAACGACATCACCGAGGCCGCGCTGGCGCAGTTCGACGACGCCGACGACATCTACGACCTCGTGATGGACGATGCGAAGAAGTACTACGAGCGGCGCGAGGAAGAGCTCGGCGCGGAGGTCATGCGCAATGTCGAGCGTCAGGTGATGCTGCGTATCATCGACCAGCGCTGGCGCGAGCACCTCGAGGAGATGGACTACCTGCAGGAGGGCATCAACCTCCGCGCGATGGGCCAGAAGGATCCGCTCACCGAGTGGCAGCGCGAGGGCTTTGAGATGTTCGGCCAGATGATGAAGGGCATCGCGCAGGACTTCGTCAAGTACGTCATGCACGTGCAGGTCATCCGTAACGACGCCCCGCAGCAGACCGTGCAGAACGTGCAGCAGACCTCCAGCGACAACGTGTCCTCGGACGGTATCGCCGCCGCGGCCCGCGCTGGTGGCGAAGGCGGTCCGGCGGCGGCACCCACCCCACCCGTGGCCAAGCAGCAGACCGTCATCAAGGACGAATGGTCCAAGACCCCGCGCAACGCTCCGTGCCCGTGCGGGAGCGGCAAGAAGTTCAAGATGTGCCACGGCGCAACCCTCTGAGGGGCCCGGCCGATGCGCGACTTCTCCGACGACCTGAAAGACCTACGACGCCGCCTCGGTGAGGCCGAGGGCTACCTCAAGATCTCCTACGGGCGTTCGCGTCTGTCCGAGCTGGAGATGGAGGTGTCGCGCCCGGACCTGTGGGACAACCAGGAGCTGGCCAAGAAGGTCAACGCTGAGTACGCGAACGTGAAGGGCGACATCGACACCTTCGACACACTGCGCGGGGCGCTCGAGGACGTCGAGCTGCTCCACGAGATGGCCCGCGAGGTCGACGACGAGAGCCAGGAACCCGAGATCGAAGCGGCCGTGAAGGCGATCGGCGAGCAGTTGCGACTGCTCGACATGCGCAGCCTGTTCACCGGCGAGCACGACGAGGCCGACTGCATCGTGCAGATCAACGCCAAGGACGGCGGTGTCGACGCCCAGGACTGGGCCGAGATCCTGCTGCGCATGTACACGCGTTGGGCCGAGCGCCGTGGTTATCAGCTCGAGGTCGACGAGATCAGCCCGGCCACCGAGGCCGGCATCATGTCGGCCGAGTTCACGATCACCGGTCGCTACGCGTACGGGATGATGACGAGCGAGCGTGGCACCCACCGCCTCGTTCGCATCAGCCCGTTCGACAACCAGGGCCGGCGCCAGACCAGCTTCGCCGCGGTGCAGGTGTGGCCGGTGATGGATGCGCCCGACATCGAGATCAACGAATCGGACATCGAGATGCAGGTGTACCGCGCGAGTGGCGCCGGCGGTCAGCACATCAACAAGACATCGTCGGCAGTGCGCCTCATTCACAAACCCACGGGCATGGTGGCCAACAGCCAGGAAGAGCGCAGCCAGCTCCAGAACCGCGAGAAGGCGCTCAACCGCCTCAAGGCGATGGTGGCCGCCAAGATCGAGGAAGAGCACGAGGCCGAGCTCGCGCGTATCGCCGGACGCCAGGCCCAAGTGGGTTGGGGCAGCCAGATCCGCTCGTACGTCGTGCAGCCCTACCAGATGGTGAAAGACCTCCGCACCGAAGTGGAGACGAGCCAGATCGACGGTGTCCTCGACGGCGACCTCGACGACTTCATGGAGGGTTACCTCCGCTGGCGCCGCCGCGAGGCCGAATGATTGCAGTAACGTTACGGAACTTGCGGGTGGGCCTCGAGTCCACCAATCCCGCGGAGATTCATCCATGATCCGACTCGAGAACGTCACCAAGTCCTACAGCAAGGAAGTCACGGCGTTGAAGGACGCGAACTTCGACATTGCCAAGGGCGAGTTCGTCTTCCTCGTGGGTCCCTCCGGTTCGGGCAAGAGCACCCTGCTGCGCCTGATGAACCGCCAGGAGAAGCCCGAGCGCGGCGCGGTGTGGGTGGCCGGGCGCAACATCAACGACATGCCCGACAGCAAGGTGCCACACCTGCGACGCAACATCGGCAACATCTTCCAGGACTACAAGCTGCTGAGTAACAAGACGGTGTTCGAGAACGTGGCGTTCGCGCTCGAGGTGATCGGTCGCCCCCGGCACATGATCCGCCAGCAGGTGCCCGCGGTGCTCGAACTCGTCGGCCTCGGTGGCAAGCAGGAACGCTTCCCTCACCAGCTCTCCGGTGGTGAGCAGCAGCGCGTGTCCATCGCCCGCGCGTTCGTCAACCGACCGATGATCCTCCTCGCCGACGAGCCCACCGGCAACCTCGACCCTGCGACGGGCGAAGGCATCATGCGCCTGCTCGACCGCATCAACAAGACCGGCACCACGGTCGTGATGTGCACCCACGACCAGCGCATCGTCAACATGATGCGCAAGCGAGTGATCCAACTCGACCGCGGCGTCATCGTCCGCGACCAGGCACGGGGTGTGTACGAATGATCTCCCGCTTGCGCTACATGTTCCGCGAGATGTGGGCGAGCCTCGCCCGCAACCTCACGCTCACCGCCGCGGCCGTGATCACGTCCACCGTGTCGCTGTTCCTGTTCGGTGGCACCCTGCTCATCCAGCGCGCGTTCGACAACCAGCTGAAGCTCTGGAGCGGCGGCGTGGAGATGATCGTCTACGTCAACCACGGCACACCTGCAGAATCGGTGGAGATCATCCACAAGGCGCTCGCCGAGGAGACGTCGGTGGTCGAGTCGGTCGTCTACTGCAACGAGGCCTGCTCGGCCGAGGTCGCACGCACCTTGTTCGCCGCCGACCAGCGGGGACTCGATCTGCTCATCCCGAAGATCCCATCGTTCTTCAAGGTGAAGCCGGTCGACAAGGACAACAGCGCGCTGCTGCACGACATGACCGATCAGTTCAGCGGCTTGCCGAACGTGTACTCCGTGGTCACGCCCGATGCGCAGGTGCAACAGCTCAGCCAGCTGAAGAGCTTCTTCGGTGTGCGCACCCTTGTGCTGTCCGTGGTGCTGCTGTTCGCGTCCGCGCTCCTCATCTGGAACACGATCCGAACGGCGATGTTCGCCCGCCGCCGTGAAATCGAAGTGATGAAACTCGTCGGCGCGACGAACTGGTTCATTCGCCTGCCGTTCATGCTCGAAGGCCTGTTGCAGGGCATCGCCGGCGCCACGTTGGGCAGCCTCGCGTTGTTGTTCGTCAACGACAACTGGACGAGTGGTGTCAAAGGCTTCCCGGCAGACACTGGGCTGAAGGGGTTCGTCGTCACCGACGGTTTCCCTGTGTGGGTGTGCTTCTTCATGGTGCTGCTCGGCGCGTTCGTCGGTGCCGTCGGTTCCGCCACCGCCGCGTCCCGATTCCTCGACGTCTGAGCCGATGGTCCCTCATCGGCCGCGGGCCGTGTGCCGATGAACAGGTGCGCGACCGGTGCCTTGGCGCCGGTCGTGAAGGTTTTTCCGTGGTCCGGCTCGCCCCCTAGGCTGAGCCACGTGTCGGATCAAGCCAATTCCGAGGAACGCGGCGTGACCCTCTACGAAGCAGTAGGCGGTACGCCGTTCTTCGAGCGCTTGGTCGACCTGTTCTACGTCGGTGTGAAGGCCGATCCGGTGCTGCGCCCGATGTACCCCGAGGACGACATGGCCGGTGCCCAGCGGCGCCTGGTGCTGTTCCTCTCCCAGTACTGGGGCGGGCCGATGACCTACAACGAGGAGCGCGGTCACCCGATGCTGCGGGCTCGGCACATGCCGTTCCCCATCGGGCCCGACGAACGCGATCGTTGGCTCGTGTGCATGGCCGCCGCGCTGGAAGAACTCACCGAACCCGGTGACATCCGCGACGTGCTCATCGGCTACTTCGTGCCCGCCGCTGATGCCATGCGCAACGATGGTATCCAGCAGATGCGCCAGAGCTGAGTCGGCGGCGCGATCAGGGGCGCAGCTGCCAACATGCCACGGCGGTCGCCGCGGCGGCGTTCAACGAGTCGACCCCTTCGTGCATGGGAATGCAGACGCGGTATGACGCGGCGGCCATCGCCGCGGGTGTCAGCCCAGCGCGTTCGGAACCCACGAGGAGCGCCATCCGCTCGGCGCGGGGCACGTCGTCGAGCGTGAGTGCGTCAGCAGCCGGCGTGAGCGCACACACGGCCACACCGTCCGCGACGAGCGTGCGCACGAGTGCGGCCACGTCATCTGTTCGGGCGTGGGGCAGGCGCAGCGCGTGACCCATCGAGACCCGTAGGGAGCGGCGGGCGAGCGGATCGGTGCTCGTGGTGTCCACGACGAGGCCGTCCCACCCGAGGGCGAGTGCGTTGCGCACGATGCTGCCGATGTTGACCGGGTTGTCGATCGCCTCGGCGATCACGAGCCGGCGCGCGTGGGCCGCGAGGTCGGCTACCGATTGGCGCGGGGGCCGCTCGAACAGGGCTACGACCGTGTAGGGCATGCCGAGCTTGGTGATCGCCGCGCGGATGCGGTCGCCACCGGCGTACACCGGGCAGAACGCCGCCAGCCGCTCGGCCACTGGCGGCGGCCGCAGTGCATCGACGAGCGCCATCACCGGGATACAGCCGGCGACCAGCGCGCGCTCCACCACGAGATCGCCCTCGGCCATGAACAGACCGTCGCCACCGTCGTCGCGACGCTGGGCGCGATTGGTCAGACCGCGTTCGTTGAGGCGGAAGGCGGCGACGCGCTCGTCGTCGGGGTCGTCGATTTCGATCACGTGCGCACCACGACGGTTCTCAGAATTGCCAGGGGAAGGCATCCCAGTTGGGCGCCCGCTTCTCCAGGAACGAATCGCGGCCCTCCTGGGCCTCGTCGGTGCCGTAGGCGAGGCGGGTGGCCTCGCCGGCGAAGATCTGCTGGCCGATGAGGCCGTCGTCGATGAGGTTGAACGAGAACTTCAGCATGCGCTGCGCGGTCGGGCTCTTGCCGTTGATGAGCCGGCCCCATTCGAGCCCTACCTTCTCCAGATCCGCGTGCGCCACCACTTCGTTGACGGCGCCCATGTGCCACATCTGCTCGGCCGAGTACTCGCGGCCGAGGAAGAAGATCTCCCGGGCGAACTTCTGGCCCACTTGGCGGGCGAGGTAGGCGCTGCCGAAGCCGCCGTCGAAGCTGGCGACATCGGCGTCGGTCTGCTTGAAGCGGGCGTGCTCGCGGCTCGCGAGCGTGAGGTCGCACACGACGTGCAGGCTGTGCCCGCCACCGGCCGCCCAGCCGTTCACCAGGCAGATCACGACCTTGGGCATGAAGCGGATGAGGCGCTGCACCTCGAGGATGTGCAGGCGACCGGTGCGGCCGGGCTCGATCGTGTCAGCCGTCGTCCCCTCCGCGTACTTGTAGCCGTCCTTGCCGCGGATGCGCTGGTCGCCGCCGCTGCAGAACGCCCACCCGCCGTCCTTGGCCGATGGGCCGTTGCCGGTGAGCAGCACGCACCCCACGTCGGCGCTCATGCGCGCGTGGTCGAGCGCCTGGTAGAGCTGGTCGACGGTGCGCGGGCGGAACGCGTTGCGCACCTCGGGCCGGTTGAACGCGATGCGTACGGTGCCGTGCTCCACCGAGCGGTGATAGGTGATGTCGTCGAAGTCGAAGCCGGGCACCTCCCGCCATGCAGCGGGGTCGAAGATCTCGGAAGCCATGCCCGTCACTCTAGGAGGACGTGCTGCTACCGTCGCCGGTCGTGAACGGTGCACTGACGATGTTCGGCGTGGTGGGGCTGCCCGAGATCGAGGCGGGCCTCGATCTCGGCGAGACGATCATCGACGCGGCTGTCGCCTCGGGTACCCCGCTGGCGAACGGCGACGTCGTGGTGGTGACGTCGAAGATCGTGTCGAAGGCCGAGGGGCGCACGCTCGATCTGGCCGACATCGAACCCTCGCAGTTCGCCCGCGAGTGGTCGGCCCGCTGGGACAAAGATCCGGCGGTGATCGAAGTGGTGCTGCGCGAGGCGAAACGCATCGTGCGCCAGCTCGGTCCGGTGCTCATCACCGAGACGCACCACGGGTTCGTGTGCGCCAACAGCGGCATCGATCAGTCGTCGTCGGGGGCGCACGGCCGCGTCGTGTTGTTGCCGATCGACCCCGACGCGTCGGCCCGTGCGATCCGCTCCGCGTTCCTTGCCGCCGGCATCGACGCGGCGGTGATCGTCAGCGACACATTCGGCCGTGCGTGGCGCGAAGGGCAGACCGACATCGCCATCGGCATCGCCGGCATGCAACCGATCCACAGCTACATCGGCCAGGTCGATCCACACGGCCACGAATTCCAGGTGCAGGCGCTGTGCACCGCCGACGAGATCGCGGGCGCTGCAGAGCTCGTGAAGGGCAACCTCTCGCGGGTGCCGGTCGCCGTCGTGCGCGGCCTGGCGTGGACGCCCGACGAGGCCGCCACGATCACCCCGGTGCTGCGCGACCAGGCGCGCGACCTGTTCCGCTGATTCGCGCCCCACGAAAACCTGCTCAACTGTCGGCCATGAAACATGCCGAGGTGTCACGGGTGGTCGCGGCCACGCCGCAGCGGGTGTACGAGCTGGTCAGCGACTTGCCGCGCATGGGGGAGTGGTCGCCGGAGAACACGGGGGGCGCCTGGATCAAGGGCGCGACCGGACCCGCGCTCGGCGCCAAGTTCAAAGGGAAGAACCGCAAAGGTGCCAAGCGCTGGAGCACCGTCGCGACGGTTGTCACCGCCGAGCCCGGTGTCGACTTCGCGTTCGACGTGTCCGTGAAGGGCTTCGCCGTCGCCCGCTGGGGCTATCGCCTCGAGGCCGCCGACGGCGGCACGAGGGTCACCGAGTACTGGGACGATCACCGCAACCCGGTGATCGCCAAGCTCACCGGCCTCGCGCTCGGCATCCCCGACCGTGCCGTGCACAACACCGCCGGAATGGAACAGACCCTGGTGAAGTTGGCCGAAGCGGCCGTCTGACCGGCTCGGGCGCTGTCAGCCGCCCAGCGGGTGGCGCACGTACATCCCTACGCGCCGCCCGCGGACTCGGAGGTGAACGGTGCTGCCGCGAACTCCTGGACGGCCTGTACGCCATGGACGGGGAAGTTGATGTTGAGCCCGACGACCCCCAAGGCGAGGAACGCCCGGTACGACTCGAGGGTCTCCAGCGACCGCTTGTTCGGCCACACCCAGATCGGGTAGCCCGCAGCCGTGGAGTCGGCGACGAGCTGGGCGGTGATGACGTCGATGCCGTCGTAATCGGGCGGCAGCTGCAGAATGCGCATGCCGCCGGGCAGGGGGGTGCGGCCGAGCACCCACGCTGTCGTGGCATCGAGTCCGGGGGAGAGCTCCACATCCGGGAGCAGGGAGTGGAAGTAGGTGACGATGTCGTCCTCGAAGGAGGTGACCACCGAAGCATCGGTACGGCCGAGCGTGGTGAGCAGGCGAGCCAGTTCGTCAGCCGCAGCCCTGGCCGGGGCGCCCTCGCCCTTGATCTCGATGTTCAGCGGCAGGTCGGGGAAGCGCTGCACGAGTTGTTCGAACGACGGGATCGAGAAGTCGTCGGCCGCGTATCTCTCTGGTGCCGGCCGGGCGCCGGTGCGCATTCCGCGGTAGAGGAAGTCCGCGTTCGGGTTGTCGTGGCAATCGCCGCACTCGGTCGTGAACCAGTACGCCGCGTCGAGTGCGTTCACCTCGGCGAACGCGAGATCACCAACCGCACCGGTGCCCTCGGTGGTGCGGTCGACGGTGTCGTCGTGTTGCACGACGAGCACACCGTCGGCGGTGAGCTGCACATTGAGGTCGAGCATGTCCGCCCCGGCCTTCACGCTCTCCCCGAACGCGAACAGGGTGCTGCCGGGATAGGCGTCCTCGCCGCCGGTGTGGGCGAGCACGATCGGCCGCCCGATGGCGAGCAGCTCGTCGATGGTGGCCGGGCGGGCGATGGCCGCGGTGGTGCTCGGGGTGGCGTCGGTGGTGGTTGCGCCGTTCGTGGTTGCGCCGTTCGTGGTTGCCGAAGCGACGCTCTGGCCGTCGCTGCCGTTGTCGGAGCACGCCGCAGTCGGCAGCAGCACCGTGGCGAGCAGGATCGGGAGGCGGCGGCGCGTCATCCCCTCAGCTTCGCGTACGCCCAGGCGATCTGTGCTGCTGTAGCGGCGTTGTTCCGCACGAGGGCGAGGTTGGCGACGAGGCTGCGGCCACCGCTGCGCTCGACCACCCGCTTCAGCAGGAACGGGGTGACGCCCTGGCCGGTGATACCTCGCGCGTCGAGTTCGGCGAGCGCCTCGTCGATGAACGCGCTGATCTCCGCCGCGGGGATCTCGTGCTCCACCGGGATCGGGTTGGCGATGCTGATGCCCACCGTCATGCCCAGCTCGTGCCACGCCGCGTGCAACATGCGGGCCAGCTCGTCAGGACCGTCGAGACGGCGCGGGGCGGGCAAACCGCTGCCCCTGCTGTAGAAGCTGGGGAACTCGTCGCTGCCGTTCACCACCGTGGGCACACCGAGCGTCTCCAGTCGCTCAAGGGTGAGGCCGATATCGAGGATGCTCTTCACGCCGGCCGACACCACGGCCACGGGGGTCATCGCCAGCTCCGTCAGGTCGGCGGAGATGTCCAACGACTGGGCCGCGCCGCGATGCACGCCGCCGATGCCGCCCGTGGCGAACAAGCGGATGCCGGCGATGGCGGCAAGGTGCATCGTCGAGGCCACCGTGGTGGCGCCCGTGCGGCGAGTTGCCATCAGCCACGGCAGGTCGCGGGTGGTGGCCTTGATGATGCCCTGCTCGGTTGCCAGACGGTGCAACTGCTCGGTTGTGATCCCCACGCAACACGACCCGTCGATGACCGCCACGGTGGCGGGCGTCGCGCCGTTGTCACGCACGATCTGTTCCACCTCGGTGGCCAGCTCGACATTCTGCGGGAAGGGCAGGCCGTGGCTGATGATCGTGCTCTCGAGGGCCACCACCGGCAGGTGGTGGGCGAGGGCCTTGGCGACATCGGGCAGGATCGCGAGCGGTGTGGTGGTGCGGTTCATCGTGCTCCCCAGGAGAAGGTCTGCTTGAACAGGCGGAGGCACACGAATGCCTCGGCTTCGACGATGTCAGCGCGGCCGCGCAACTGCGACATCAGGCGCAACAAATGCGTGTCGTCGTCCGCGACCACCTCGAACATGAGGTCGAAGCGACCGGTCGTGGCGACAAGGTATTCCACCTCCGGCAACGCCGCCAGCGCCTCGGCAGTGGCCTCGGCGTCGCCGCTGAGCCGGGCGCCGATCATCGCTACTCGCCGCACGCCGAGCGAGAGTGGATCGGTGACCGCGACGATCTGCATCACGCCCGCATCGGTGAGGCGTTGCACGCGCTGGCGGATCGCCCCCTCGGTGAGCCCCACCTCGGCCGCGACCTTCGTGTACGGCATGCGCCCATCGGCCTGCAGCAGTTCGATGATCGCCCGGTCGGTGTCATCGAGCGAGGCCGCCCGGGCAGTGTGATGATCGCCGTTCATCAGGCCCTCGCCGCGAACTCGCCACTGGCCTCGGTGAGCGTGCGCCGCAGCACCGATTCGATGAACACGAACTCCTCCTCGCCGGCGATGAGCGGCGGCGAGAGCGTGATCACCGGCTCGCCGCGGTCGTCCGCGCGACAGATGAGGCCGGCTGCATACAGTCGGGGCGAGAGGAAGTCGCGCAGCAGCCACTCGGCCTGCTCGGCGGTGAACACACCGCGGGTGGCCTTGTCGGGTACGAGTTCGATGGCGAGGAAGTAGCCGTCGCCGCGCACGTCGCCCACCAGCGGGATGTCGAGCAGGCTCTCGATGAGTTGCTTGAAGCGGCCTTCGTTGCGCAACACGTTGCCGCACAGATCCTCGCGCTCGAGCAGGTCGAGGTTCGCATTGGCGACAGCGCACGACACAGGATGCGCGCCGAAGGTTTGGCCCTGCAGGAACACCGTGGTGTCGTGCAGGAACGGCTCGGCGAGGCGGTCGCTGATGACCACCCCGCCCAGGGGTGAGTAGCCGGAGGTAACGCCCTTGGCGAAGGTGATGAGATCGGGTTGGTACCCGTAGCGCTCGCTGCCGAACATGTGCCCGAAACGACCGAACGCGGCGATCACCTCGTCGCTGACGAGCAGTACGTCGTACTCGTCACAGATCTCGCGCACCCGCGCCCAATAGCCGTCGGGCGGGGTGAACGCGCCGCCGGTGTTCTGCACCGGTTCCATGAAGACGGCGGCGACGCTGTCGGGACCCTCCATCTCGATGCGCAAGGCGAGATCGTCCGCGCAGCGCAGGGTGCAGGCATCGAGGCGGTTGCAGTCGTGGCAGCGGTAGCGGTACGGCGTCTGCACCTTGATCGCCCCGGGCATCAGTGGCTCGAACGGGGTCTTGATTGCCGGCACGCCGGTGAGGCTGAGCGCGCCGAGCGAGGTGCCGTGGTAGGCGAGGTAGCGCGAGATCACCTTCGTCTTGCTCGGGTGGCCCATCAGCTTCCAGTACTGGCGGGCGAACTTGATCGAGGTCTCGACCGCGTCGCCGCCGGTGGGGGTGAAGAACACCCGGTTGAGGTCGCCCGGAGCGGCGCGGGCGAGCCGTTCGGCGAGCGTGATCGCCGGCTCGTGGGCGAACGACCACACGGGGAAGTAGGCCAGCCGCTCGGCCTGCTCGCGGGCGGCCTCGGCCAACTCCCGACGGCCGTGCCCGACCTGCACGGTGAACAGGCCGGACAGGCCGTCGAGATAGCGGTTGCCGTGCTCGTCCCAGACATAGCAGCCCTCGCCGCGGGTGATGATCGGCACGTCGGCCGTTGCGAGCGCGCCGAGGCGGGTGAAGTGCATCCACAGGTGACGCCGTGCGGCGTCGGAGAGGTGAGACACCGTTGGCTCCGATTGTCGTAGCGATTGATTACGACAATCGTAGCCTCACCGCAGTCAGGCGCCGGTCGTTGTCGTGCTCTCGCAGGTGTTCGCGTAGTAGTCGTCGAGGCGGGTGTTCGCCGCCTCGAGCTCCGGGTCGGTCATGAGGCCCTGCAGCTTCTGGTTGTCGGCGTCGCTCATCGTGGCGGTTCCGTCCCAGCCGTACGACGCGAAGATCGCCACCATCGCCTCGGTGGCCGCGACCTCGGTCTTGACGTCGGCGGCGATCGACGCCGGTGCGCCGTTCTGCAGATCCTTCAATGCGTTGAGCATCGCGTTGAACCCGGTCTCGAGTTCTTCGGGGGTGGCGGAGGTGAAATCCATGTTGTAGGTGTCGGCATCGGTCTTGAACTTGGTGATGCGGGCGCAGTAGTCGGCGGTGCTCGATGACTTCTTGTCATCGCCGCATGCACCGAGCAGGGCGGTCGCCGCGAAGGTGCCGATCACCAGGGTGGTGAGACGCTTGTTCATTGCTGTTGTTCTCCTCGTCGGGGGTTCGTCGCGATCGTAGCCGCCGCCGCTTGTGCGGCTTGGTTCCCGACGCGCTGTGGTCCTCGGCGTAGCGTGTGCTCATGCTCCTCGCGCACGAACTGATCGGTGTTGCCTCATCGCCGTCGCTGGTACTGATCCACGGGATCACCGAGAGCCGCCACACATGGCATCCACTGCTGCACGAACTGGCTCGGGAACACCAGGTGCTGGCGGTCGACCTGCGCGGTCACGGTGAGAGCGATGACGACGACGGCTACGACCCGGCGAGTTACGCGGCGGATGTGATCGAGACCGCCGAATCGCTCGGCGTCACCGACGCGCTCGTCGTGGGCCACTCGCTCGGTGGCATCGTCGCCACGGCGTTCGCCGTCGGTGCTTCCTGCCGGGGAGTGGTGAACATCGACCAACCATTGCGCCTGTCCGGATTCAAGGAGCAGTTGGCTGCGATCGAGCCGATGCTGCGCGGCGACGACCATGAGTTCCAGAAGGCGCTCGACCTGATGTTCCAGGTCATGAGCGGGCCGTTGTCCGCTGACGAGCAGATGCGTTTGGCCACCCACCGGCATGCGGTGCGGCACGTGGTGATGGGCACGTGGGCGGCGGTGTTCGATTCCACCAGCGAGGAACTCGACGCCGTCGTGGCCGAGCTGGTGAAGGGTGTCACAGTGCCGTACCTCTCCTTGCACGGCATCGACCCAGGCCCCGAATACGTTGACTGGATGTACCGGCTGATGCCGACCGCGGCGATCGAGGTGTGGCCCGAGTCCGGCCACTACCCCCACCTCGTGCATCCGGCGCGGTTCCTCACCCGCCTTGCCGAATTCGAGGCCGGCCTGGCCTGACGGGCTCGTCAGGGCTCCGCGGAGTGCGTGCCCTGGCCACCGCTGACCGCCTGCGCCTCGATGAGCAGCACGCGTGCCACCGGCCCGAGCGCGGAGCGGTACCGATGGGGTAGGTGCGCGGGGTAGGAGAGGAAGTCGCCCGTGCCGAGGAGGGTGATCTCCCCGCCGAGGTCGACCTCGACCGGTCCGGCGAGCACATAGATCGCTTCGAGCCCTTCGTGTTGCCACGGATCGCGGAACTCCACCGACAGGCCGGCCAGCTCCACCACGTGGAACGGGGCATCCCCTGGGAGCAGGAGACGACGCAGCGATTCGCCGTCGGTGTCGATCTGGGGCACTGTCGGGTCGTTGGCGCGTGCGACGGATGGTTGTGCCGCGGCCTGCCCGCCACCGAACAACGCTTGCGGCGTGGTGGCGAGCGCGGACGCGATGCGGTACAGCGACTCCATCGACGGGTGGGCGCGACCGTTCTCCACCTGGGACAGGAACGGCTGCGACAACCCCGAACGCTCGGCGAGTTCCACCAGGGTGAGCCCTGCTGCAAGGCGTCGCTCGCGAATGGTGGCACCGACCGATGAGGTGGCGGTCACTTGACGAGGGGCAACACTTCCGTAGCGAAGCGCTCCATCTGCTCCTTCGCCTTGGCGTAGGTATCGCCGACGAGGTGGGGGTAGATGGTGAGGTACTCCACGCCGAGCAGGTCTTTGAAGTACTGCACGCCCTCGGCGACTTCTTCGGGCGAACCGACGAGGATCGTCTTCTGCTCCATCGATTGGTCGAGGGTGGGGATCAGGCCCGGGGGCACCGGCTTGCCGTCGGCGCCCATGTAGCCACGGCTCCAGCCGTACGGCCCGAGGAACTTCCAGAACTCGTCGTGACCGGGCGTGGCGGTGCGCACGGCCTCCTCGTGGGTGTCCTCGACACGCACGCTCACGACGAGCATGCGCTTCTCGCTCGGCTGGAGAGTGACGCCGTGGCTCTGCTCGTAGACCTCGCCGTAGCGATCCCACATCTGCTTGATGAACGTGGGGTGCTGGTTCCAGAACACCGCGCCGTGACCCACCTTGGGGCAGTAGTCGACGGTGGGCGGGGTTGTGGCCGCCTGCCAGATGTCGAACGGGTAGATCGGGCGGGGCACCAGGGTGAGATCCTTGACGTCGGTGCCGCGGTCGGGGATGCCGGGCACGGGCAGTTCGAAGTGCTTGCCCTTGAAGCGGAAGCGCTCCTGCGTGAGCGAGGTGCGGATGATCTCCATCGATTCCTCGAACACCTCTCGGTTGAGGACGTCGTCGGCGGCCTTGTCCGGGTTGTCGTGCGACCCGATGGAGACGTGCTTGTCGTTGAGGTGCAGGATCTCCCGGGGCACGGTGCCACGGCCGACGCCGAGGATGCCGCGGCCGCCCGACAGGTTGTGCATCGTCGCGAAGTCCTCGGCCAGGCGCAGCGGGTTCCACTGGGTGACCACGTTGGTCATGCACCCGATCTTCAGGTTCTTGGTCTGGGCGGCGATCCACATCGCGATGGACAGGCCATTGGGGATGACCTCGTAGCCCTCGTACTGGAAATGGTGCTCAGTGGTCCAGAAGCTGTCGAAGCCGAGGCGATCAGCAGTGCTCGCGGCATCGATGTACTTCAACGTCGCGTCCCAACAGGTGGCGTTGTCGTAGCGCCGGTCGAGGGGGTGGGGCGCACCGGCACCCGCATCCGGCATCTCGACGCCGCCGAAGAAAAATGCTCCGAGCTTCATGTGCACTCCCTTGTCGTTGGTTCTGATGTCAACCTAGCAGAGTATTGATACTGTCAATATCGGCTGCGTGGTCGCTGTGTGTACGCACCGAGAAGGCCGAGCGCGGGCACGATCAGCACGGCCGTTCGCAGCCCGACACTGTCGGCGAGCACCCCGAGCGCGAGCGGCCCGAGCGTGACCGCGACGCCGCTGGCGAACGCGGTGTAGGCGCCGAGCGAGACGGAGTCCATGACATGGCCGGCCTGCTCGTAGAAGCGGTCGACCGACAGCGGGTACAGCACGCCGCCGCCGAAACCCACCATGGCGATGCCCGCGACCTTCATCGGCACACCGGGGAGCACGCACATCGCGGTGGCACCCAGCGCGGCGATCACGAAGCCGAGCGAGATCGCCCAGCCGCGCACGATGCTGAGCATGCGCGACAACAGGATGCGGCTGAGGAACATCGCCACGCCGAACCCGGTGGCGAGGACGGGCGCCATGCCCGCCGACGCTCCACCCACCTCGCGCAGGTAGGTGACCCCCCACACGCCCACTGGGAACTCGGTGAGCGTGGCGTTGATCATGAACAGGAACGGCACGTACACCTCGCGGCGGGTGAGGTGCGCCAGCGTGAACGCGCCCTCGCGGCTGCCCTCGGGCAGGTGCACACCGCGGGCGACCGCGAAGAAGGCGAGAGCGAACGCCCCGGTGAGCGCGAGAAACGGGCCGCGCCACGACCACCCCGCGCCGAGCGCGCCGCCGATGACGATGCTGAAGGCGACGCCGCCGACGGCCGGCACCCCATTCACCGCGGCGAAGGCGATCGCCCGGTGTTCGCCATGGTGATCGCTGATCACGCCCGGCATCAGCATGTTGAGCAGGGCACCGCCCATGCCCGACACGGCCGTGCCGAACAGGGTGACCTGCCAAGTGGGGCCGACGCACAGCAGGGTGACGCCGGCGATCATGGCAGTGGTAGCGATCGCGAACGCGCGGCGGCGGCCGACGCGGTCGATGATCCGCACCCCGCGCAGGCCCATCACCAGCAGGCCGAGGCCGAATGTGCTGCCGTGCAGCGCGGCCAGCACACCGTTGATGTGGAACTGCTCGCGCAACTCGGGCAGGACGATGCCCACGCTGAGGCCGGCGACGAGCAGGCAGTACGAGAGCGCCGACGCGTAGGTGAGCCGATCCCACCGGAATTCGGTGCGTTCGGCGGTCAAGGTCGTCACTGGTCCAGTTGTAGCAGCCGCCCACGTTTCGTCACGTGGCGATTCCGGGAAGCCCGGGGGTATTTCGTCACGTGGAGATCCCTGAAAGGATCGCGGCCGTGCCGGACATGTGTGGTGCATGAGCCGTCGGCCCGTCGACCCGGACCCGGTCCGGCGCGCCCGCTACGAGGCGCTGTTCCGCGAGGTCTACGAACCGCTGCAGCGGTATGTGCAACGCCGCGCCGCGCCCGACGCTGTCGACGATGTCGTCGCCGAAGCGCTCACCATCGCCTGGCGGCGGCTCGACGAGGTGCCCGAGGGGGTGGGGCTGCCGTGGTGCTTCGGGGTCGCCCGTAGGTGTCTGGCCAACCATCGCCGCAGTGACGGGCGCCGATCGCGACTGGTCGATCGCCTGCACCGCGAGCGTCCGGACGCGCCCACCGACGAGGCGGCCCTCGATCCGCGGCTCGCCGCCGCACTCGCGGAACTCGGCGATGACGACCGCGAGATCCTCCGCCTGTGGGCGTGGGAGGCGCTCGCGGCTCGCGAGGTCGCCGTCGTGCTCGGAACGACAGCGAACGCGGCCTCGATCCGCCTGCACCGTGCCCGCCAGCGCTTGGCGGACTCGGTCATGCGAAAGGAATCCGGTGCGGCCGGACATGCACCAGGCGGACACGCGAAGGAGGTGAGATGAACGACGACGAGCTGAACGAACGGCTCCGCCGCATCGACCCGAGCCCGACCGGGTCCGTGCACCCCGCCCACGGCCTTCGCGCCGCAGCACTCCTGGAGCAGATCATGAACACACCCCTCATCCCCGACCAACCTCGCGACCTGAGACCGCTGCGCCGGGCCCCCGCTCGCGGGATCTACCTCGCACTCGCGGGTGTCGTCGTTACCGGCGCGATCACCGTCGGCGCGCTCGCCACCCGTGGTGGCGACAACCAGTCCGCGGCGACCAGCGTCAGCTACAGTCTCGTGGCCGGCGACCCGATGGCCATGTGCATGCGGGTGGACGAGTTCCAGCCTGACCCGACGGTGGTCGGCCTCCGCGGCACGGTCGTTGAGGTCGGCGACGGCACCGTCACCCTCGACGTCACCAAGTGGTATCGCGGCGGTGACGCCGATCAGGTGGTGCTCGCCGTCGGGAGCGACATACCGGTGCCCGCGCTCGACGGCATCGAGTTCACGGTCGGCGGCGACTACCTCGTCGCGGTGCTCGATGGGCAGGTGCTGACCTGTGGGATCAGTGCCCCCTACGACCCGGCGTTGGCAGCCCTCTACGACGAGTGGTTCGCCGCCTGATCCGGCCCTCCTCCCGGGCCGCCGCCGTCCGTCGCTACCCGTTCAGTCGGTGTAGCGGCGGACGGCGGGCTTCTTGCCCTTGATCGTCGTGTTCTTCAGGGCCGTGATCACCTTGTCGACGGCCTTGTCGGGCACGCCGACGACGGAGAACTTCTCGGTGATCTTGATCGGCCCGATCTCGCGGCCGACGAGATCGGTCTCGTTCGCGATAGCACCGACGAGATCGCCGGGCCGGATGCCCGCGCCACGGCCGAGCGACACGTAGACGAACCCAGTGGCGCCGCCCTTGGCCCGCGGGTCGCGGCCGGCGGACTCGAAGCGCTTGTCGCCCTTTGCGCCACGGTCGGGGCGTTCGCCATCGGTGCGGCGCTCCATGCGGTGGCTGATGTCGGGGATCTCGGTCTCGTCGACGATGTTGCCGGCGAGCTCGTGGAACAGACGGATGGCGGCGAGCGCGATCTGCTTGTCGTTGGCGTCACCCTGCAACGCATTCAACACCGGGTAGTAGGCGTCGAGGTCGTCGGCCGCCAGCGACTCGCGCACCGAGGCGACGGTCTGGGCCAGCTGGGCCGCTCGCAGATCCGCGATCGAGGGCACCTTCTCGATGGTGATCGCCTGCTTGGTGAGCCGCTCGATGTTGGAAAGCAGGCGCTGCTCTCGAGGCTCGGCGAGCGTGATCGCGACCCCTTCGCGCCCGGCTCGGCCGACGCGGCCGATGCGGTGCACGTAGCTCTCCGGCGCGGAGGGCACGTCGTAGTTCACGACGTGGGTGAGCGTGTCGACATCGAGGCCGCGGGCGGCGACGTCGGTGGCCACCAGCAGCTCGGCCGTGCCGTCGCGCAGACGCGACATGACGCGATCGCGCTGGGCCTGATCCATGCCGCCGTGCAGCGCTTCGGCGCGGTAGCCGCGGGCGTTCATCGTCTCGGTGAGCTGATCGACCTCGGTGCGGGTGCGGCAAAACACGAGCGCGCCCCCCGGCGACTCGATGTCGAGGATGCGGCCGAGTGCGGCCGGCTTATGGTTGCGCTGCACGACATACGCGCACTGGCGCACCTTCCCGGCGCTGGCAATTGTGTCCCCGCGGACGACATTGATCTTCACCGGGTCGGTCTGGTAGCGCTTCGCGATCGAGTTGATGCGCGGCGGCATCGTGGCCGAGAACAGCACGGTCTGGTGGGCGTGGGGGATGCCCTCGAGGATGCTCTCGATATCGTCGGCGAAACCCATGTCGAGCATCTCATCGGCCTCGTCGAGCACCACCATCTTGATGCCGTCGAGGTTCAGCGAGCCGCGACCGATGTGGTCGATCACACGGCCAGGGGTGCCGACCACGATGTGCACACCGCGGTCGAGGGCCTGCAGCTGACGGAAGATCGGCTGGCCGCCGTACACCGGCACGCACTTCGCGCGGAGATCCTTGCCGTAGCGGAAGAACGCCTCGCTCACCTGCATCGCCAGCTCGCGGGTGGGCACGAGCACGAGCGCCACCGGCTTGGAGGCATCGGTGGTGCCGACGAGCTGCAGCGCGGGGATCGCGAACGCGGCGGTCTTGCCGGTGCCGGTGGCGGCCTGGCCGAGCAGGTCGCGGCCGTCCATGAGGTGGGGGATCGTTTCGCGCTGGATCGGCGTGGGCTCTTCGTAGCCCAGGTCATCGAGCGCCTTCAGGATTTCGGGGCGCAGCCCGAGCGCGGCGAAGCCCGTCGCGGTGTCCTGTTCGGTGTCGTCGTGCACGGTGCCTCTTCCGTAAGGGGTAATCCAAGGCTAGGGCCGCTACCAGGGGATTGACTGTGACCGGCGGCCCGACCGCTACGGCGCTATGTAGGTGGTCTTCACCGCGGTGAAGAACTCCATCGCGTGGCGGCCTTGTTCACGCGGCCCGAGGTTGCTCGCCGTGCGGCCTCGCTCATGACGAACGCGACAGTACCCCGTCGTCGTCGGTGGTCGGTAGCCTCACCCACCGTGCCGTCCCCCGTGGTGATCAGCGGAACCGGGTTGTTCACCCCGCCGCATTCCGTCAGCAATGCCGAACTCGTGGCATCGTTGACCACCGCCACAGAGGCGTGGAACGCGGCCAACCGCGCCGCGATCCAGGTCGGTGAGGAGGCGGTACGGCAGGTGCCCGACGCCGAGTTCATCGTCAAGGCCTCCGGCATCGAGAGTCGCTTCGTGATGGACAAGGACGGTGTGCTCGACCCCGAGCGGTTGCGCCCACGCCTGCCATTGCGCGGGGAGGACGAGATCGGCATCCAGGCGGAGATGGCGCTGCCAGCGATCGCCGAAGCACTCGCCCAGGCCGGCCGCCGGCCCGACGAGGTGGATGCGGTGATCGTCGGCTGCTCGAACCTGCAACGCGCCTACCCGGCGGTGGCCATCGAGGTGCAACACACGATCGGTGCCAGTGGGTGGGCGTTCGACATGAACGTGGCGTGCTCATCGGCGACGTTCGGGATCCAGTCGGGCATCGACGCGCTGCTCAGCGGCTCCGCCGACTGTGTGCTCGTGGTGAGCCCGGAGATCACGTCGGGGCACAACAACTTCGCCATGCGCGACCACCACTTCATCTTCGGCGACGCCTGCACAGCGGTCGTGCTCGAGCGCGCCGACGACGCGGTGGCGCCCGACCAATGGGAGGTAGTGCGCAGCCAGCTCGTCACCAGGTTCTCCAATTCGATCCGCAACGACTTCGGCTTCCTCAACCCCAGCGAGGACGGCGAGCGTGACCCGATGGACCTGGTGTTCCGCCAGCGCGGTCAGCAGGTGTTCAAGGAGGTGTGCCCGATGGTGGTGGCGCACATCCGCGAACAGATGGATGCGCTCACGCTCGACCCCGGCGCGGTGCGCCGCTTCTGGCTGCATCAGGCGAACCTGAAGATGAACCAGCTGATCGCCAAGGGGGTGCTCGGGCGGGTGCCCGACGCCGACGAGGCGCCGGTGATCCTCGATCGCTACGCGAACACGTCGTCGGCCGGGTCGATCATCGCCTTTCACCTGCATCGCGACGACCTCGTCAGCGGCGACGTCGGGGTGATCTGCAGCTTCGGTGCCGGCTACAGCATCGGCAGCCAGGTCGTGCGCAAACGCTGAGCGGCAGGGTCAGGTGCCGCCGCGGAACAGCGCGCTCAGGTCGAGCGACGGCACGTGGTGCTGCGAGGCGAGCGACACATAGGTGCATGACAGCGCGTCGCGCCCTGCGCCGAACACCGTGCCGACAAGGCCGATCGCATGAGCGATTTCCGCCGACGGCAGCGCGTCGACGACCTTGCCCCAGACGGTCTCCTCGAGCACGTTGAAGGCGGTCAGCACTTCGCGGATGTCGAAGCCGGCGTCGAAGCGTTCGTGGGCCACTCGCGTCGAATAGTCGACCACCGGTACCAGGTCGTGCGTGGCGATGCTCTTGCTGACGAGGTCGAGCAGCACGCGCAGCCGCTCGCGGACAGCGTCTGGGCCGGCCTCGTCATAGTGCCGCTGCTGCGAGCGTGCGAGCGCCGCTGCGGCTTCGGTGACGATGGCGTCGGCTTCCCTGTCGAGCACTGTGATCGGATCGATCATGGCTGCCTCCTTCCGGGGACAACCTCTTCATACCCACTCCCATCCGGGCTCAACCCTTGATGCGCGCGTTCTCGGGGTCGTGCAGCGGCCTCAGCGAGGCCCGCGCCGGGTACTGCTGCCCTGCGATCTCCACCGTCCACTGGCCCGAGTTCACCCACGCCGGGGTGATCGGGCTGCCCTCGGCCGACACCATTGCCAGCCCCACTGCGCCGCCGAGCGTGTGCCCGTACGAGCCGGCGCGCACATACCCCGCGGTCGCGCCGTTGCGTCGAACCACCTCGGCGTGGTGCAAGAGCGGCTGGGGGTCGAGCACGTGCACCTGCACCATCCGTCGGCTGGGCGGCCCCGCGGCGCGCAACTCCAACAGGGCGTCGCGACCGGCGAATCCACCCGGCTTGTCCCACGCGATCGCGAAACCGAGGCCGACCGACAACGGATCGTCCGCGTTGTCGATGTCGTGGCCGTAGTCGCGGTACCCCTTCTCCATCCTCAGGCTCGCCAAAGCCTTGAGGCCGGCGTGCTGCAACCCGAACGCGTCGCCCGCGGCGACGATCCGGTCGTACGCGTGCACCGCCTGCTCGGCGGGTACGTACAGCTCGTAGCCGAGCTCGCCGAGATAGGTGATGCGCACGCACAGCACGCGGGCCAAGCCGAGGTCGATCTCGCGGGCGGTGCGGAATGGAAAGGCTGCGTCGGAGAGGTCGGAGGTGGTGAGCGATTGCATGAGCTCGCGCGAACGCGGACCCTGCACATTGATCTGCGCGTACGCGCCGGTCACGTCGGTGGCGAAGGCATGGGCATTGTGATCGGCGAACGCGCGACGCATGTGAGTGAGCACATGGCGGTGGGCGGTGTCGGTGGCCACGACGAGGAACTCGCCGTCGTCGAGCTTGGTGACCGTGAGGTCGGCCTCGAGCAGGCCGCGTTCGTTGAGCCACTGGGTGTAAGTGATGCGACCGGGCTCGCCGTCGACCGAGTTGGCTGAGATCAGGTCGAGCGTCCGCCCGGCGTCGCGGCCCTGCACGCGGAACTTGGACATGAAGCTCATGTCCATCACGATCACGCTGTCGCGGCAGGCGCGGTGCTCGGCCTCCCACTGCTGCCACCACGACGGCCGAGCCCAGGTGAGTGGGCCGGGCTCCGGGACGTTACCCGCGCCTGCGTACCACTCGGGGCTCTCCCAACCGCTCACCTCGCGGAAGTATGCGCCCTGTTCGGCGAGGCGCTGGTGGAGCGGCGAGTGCTTTGCATCGCGGGCGGTGTGCAGCTCCTTGTTCGGGTAGTGGCACTCGTACACCATGCCCAGCGACTCGACCGTGCGGGTGCGCCGGTACTCGGGGTTGGCCTGGTACGGGTGGAGGCGGTCGGGATGTATGGCGGTGACATCCGCCCCCGGGTCGCCGTCGGCGATCCAGTGCGCGACCAGCCGGCCGAGCCCGCCTCCGGTGAGGATGCCGATCGAGTTGAGGCCCGCTGCCACCCAGTAGTTCTGCACCTCGGGCGCCGGGCCGACGATCGGGTTGAGGTCGGGGGTGAAGCTCTCCGGCCCGCAGAAGAACGTACGGATGCCCGTGTCGAGCGACTTCGGCACGCGGCTCATCGCCGCCTCGACGTAGGGGCCCATGCGATCCCAGTCGGGCTGGATCGAGGTGAACGACGCATCGTGGGGGATCGCACCCACGTTCCACGGCGCGCACTCGGTCTCGAACAGGCCCACCATCAGCCCGCCGACCTCCTCGCGGAAGTAGCCGAAGTTCTTCGGGTCCTCGATCACCGGCCACGACGGGTCGAGGCCCTCCATCTGCTCGGTGATGAGGTAATAGTGCTCGGCCGCCTGGAGCGGGATCGACACGCCGGCCTTCGCCCCGAGTTGGCGGGCCCACATGCCGGCGGCGTTGACCACGTGTTCGCACTCGATCGTGCCGTGGTCGGTGACGACCCCGCGCACCCGGCCATCGCTCACCAGCACGTCGATCACACTCACGCCCTGGGCGATGGTGACGCCCGTCTGGCGGGCGCCCTTCGCCAGCGACATCGTTGCGTCGACCGGGTTCACCCGCCCGTCGCCGGGCACGTAGAAGCCCGCGAGTAGGTCATCGGTGCGGGCGAGAGGGAACAGCTCGGCCACCTCACGCGGCGACACCTCGTGCACGTCGATGCCCTTGTAGCGGTTGAACGTGGAGACGCGGCGGTACTCCTCCAGCCGACCCTCGTCGGCGGCGAGCTCTACGAACCCCACCGGCTTGAAGCCGGTGGCCTGGCCGGTCTCAGCCTCCAGGCGGGAGTAGAGATCCCGCGTGTACATGCGCAGCTCGGTGCTGGTGGACGAGGTGGAGCCGAACGTGATCATCAACCCCGCGGCGTGCCAGGTGGTGCCCGACGTGAGTTGGTCGCGCTCGACGAGCACGGTGTCGATGAAGCCGAGGTGGCCGAGGTGGTAGGCGATGGAGGTGCCGATGATCCCGCCCCCGATCACCACCACACGGGCGCGAGAGGGAAGGGGTGTGGGGGAGTGGCTCATCGGGTGCCATTGAAGCACCCCCGTAACCCTCGCGCTCGTGCCAAGATCAGCGGCATGGATCATGTCCTCTACGAGGTCGACGAGCACGTCGCAGTCATCACCCTGAACCGCCCCGAGGCGGCCAATGCCCAAACCCAGAAGGTGCTGATGGAGCTCGACAGCGCGTGGTCGCTGGCCGAGGCCGACAACGCGGTGAAGGTGATCGTGCTCTGCTCGGCGGGCAAGCACTTCTCCGCCGGCCACGACATGACCGGGCAGGGGTCCACCGTCGACAGGACGATCCCCCTGCCCGATGCGCTGTACGACTGGGAGACCCGCCATTACTTCCATTACGCCAAGCGCTGGCGCAATGTGCCCAAGCCGTCGATCGCGGCCGTGCAGGGCAAGTGCATCGCCGCCGGCCTGATGCTCTGCTGGCCGTGCGACCTGATCGTCGCTGCCGACAACGCGCAGTTCTCCGACCCGGTGCTGTTCATGGGCATCTCCGGTGTCGAGTATCACGCCCACCCTTGGGAGCTCGGGCCGCGCAAGGCCAAGGAGATGTTGTTCGCTGGCACCTCGATCGGCGCGCAGGAGGCGGCCCAGCTCGGGATGGTGAACCGGGTCGTGCCCCTCGACGAGCTGATGTCGGCCACGATGGAGTTGGCCCGCACGATCGCCCAGCGCGACGGTTTCGCCCTACGGATGGCGAAGCGGGCCGTCAACCACACCGTCGACGTGCAAGGGTTCACCTCGGCGATCGAGGCCGCGTTCGACATGCACCACTTCGCCCACACCCGGGCGTCGGTGATCACCGGGGGCATGCCGTCGCTGGCCGGTCTGGCGTCGATGAAGGATCAGCAGAACCAGAAGGATCAGCAGGAATAGCCGGTTCTGCAGGCACTCACCAAGAAGCAGCAGCCCGGCGGGTTTCGCGAATGGTTCGCCGAGAACTCGGAGTACGAGCTGCGCTTCCAGACCACGCGCGGCGACCACTACAAGATCAGCGCGATGGGCGGCTGGACGATGTCGAAGGCGATGGGCGAGGGCTACGAGGAAGACATGCGGGCCGTCGCCCAGTGGCCGGCCGATACGCGCCCGCCCCGTTGAGCCATCGTGGGCACGCCCGGTCCGATGTGACCGGCGACACGCCCTAGGCTGGCCGGTATGAAGGAACTCATCTATCACCGTCTGTTGCTGCCGGCCGTCGAGCGCAATGCTGATCGGCCCTGCAGCACGAACGCAGCGACCGGCGTGACGCAGACGTTCGCGGAGCACCTCGACTCCGTGGGTCGGCTGATCGGCGGGTTGCAGGGGCTTGGCGTAGGCCGCGGCGATCGCTTTGCGGTGATGACGCTCAACTCGCCCGAGTACCTGCAGATGTACCACGCGGCGTTCCTCGGCGGCGGCGTGATCAACCCGCTCAACTTGCGCTTTGCCCCGAAAGAACTGGCCTATGTGCTGAAGGACTCGGGCACCAAGGTGTGCTTCGTCGATGCATGGTTCGCCGGTCTCATCGACTCGGTGCGGGCCGAAGCCGGGCTGGAGAAGGTTGTGCTCGTCGGTAACGGCGACGTGCCCCACGACCTGAAATACGACGAGCTGCTGGCCGCCCACGATCCGGTGATCCCTGACGAGGGTGAGGAGACCGACCCGGTCGTGCTCATGTACACCGGCGGCACCACCGGCCTTCCAAAGGGCGTGCTGCTCGATCAGCGGGCCGAGATCCTGAACGCCTACCACGTGATGATGACGCTGCAGTTCGGTCGCGACTCGGTGAATCTCATGCAGACGCCGATGTTCCACGCCGCGTCCATGTTCAGCGTGCTCGGTGGGCCGGCCAAGGGCGCGCACAGCGTCATCGTCCCCCTGTTCGACCCGAAGGCCGTGATGGGTGCAGTGCGCCAGTACAAGCCCACGCTCACGGTGATGGTGCCGACGATGATCGGCATGGTGCTCGCCCACCCGGAGTTCACGCCCGACGGCCTGCAGTTCGACGACCTGGTGTACGGGGCCTCGCCGATGCCCCAGGCCCTGCTGGAGAAGGTGCTCCCGATCTACCCCGACACGCGGGTGTGGCAGGGCTATGGCATGACCGAGAGTTCCAGCGTGCTGTGCCTGCTCGGCCCCGAGGAGCATCGCGCCGGCGGTAAATACCTGCGCTGCGCGGGCATGCCGATGCCCGGCGTCGTGCTCTCCATCCAGGATGAAGAAGGCAACCTGCTGCCACCCGGCGAGCCCGGCGAAGTGTGCGCCCGCTCGGGCAACTACATGATCGAGTACTGGAACAAGCCGGACGCTACGGCCGATGCCTTTCGCGGCGGTTGGTACCACACCGGCGACGCCGGCTACCTCGACACCGACGGGTATCTGTACCTCGTCGACCGGGTGAAGGACATGATCGTCACCGGCGGCGAGAACGTCTACTCCACCGAAGTGGAGAACGCGATCGCCAGCCACCCGGCGGTGCTGCAGGTCGCGGTCATCGGCATACCCAGCGAGAAGTGGGGCGAGGCGGTGCACGCCATCGTTGTGCTCCGCGACGGTGCCACGGTCACGGCCGAGGAGATCATCGACCATGCCCGCGACGCGATCGCCGGCTACAAGCTGCCCAAGAGCGTCGAGTTCCGCGCCGAGCCCCTGCCGCTGTCGGGCGCGATGAAGGTGCTGAAGAAAGACCTGCGCGCGCCCTACTGGGAGGGCCGCGAGCGCAAGGTGAACTGAACCGCCGATGGTTGATGGCTGGCTGATAGCAGCCGACGATCGCACCGGCGCGTACGAGGTGGCGGCCCTGCTGGCCGGCGTGGATGGTGTTCTGGTCACGGTCGGGGAGCCGGCTGAGGGCGGTGGCGTCATCGATCTCGGCACTCGCGCGCTGAACCCGGCCGACGCCGCTGCGATCGCGGCGGCGCTGCCCTCGCGTGGTTGGGCGGGGCACAAGATCGACTCGACGCTGCGCGGCAACTGGGCCTCGGAAGTGCGCGCCCGGCGGCTCGCCACTGGAAGGCGGTTGATCGTGCTGCCGGGGTGGCCGGACATGGGGCGTACCTGTGTGCAGGGCGTCCTGCGCGTGTTCGACGAACCTGCCGGGGTGGTGCGCGACCAATTGCTCGAGGCCACTCTGATTCCGCACGCGGCCGGGCTGCGCGCGTGGTGGAACACGTCGGGTTCTGTCGCCGTGTGCGACGTGCCCGACACCGAGGCGATGGAGGAGTTGGCGGCCACGATCGCCGGCTTCGATGCGAGCAGGGTCCTCGTGGCCGGCCCTGCTGGCCCGCTGGCAGCCGTGTGCTGGGGCGTACTCGGCGGGCGCCCGCCCGCACCGACTCGTCCGCAGATCGGGCTGCCGGCGCTGGTTGTGTGCGGCAGCGCGAACCCGGTGTCGCATCGCCAACTCGGCCAGTTGCGGATGACGCACCCCGAGGTGGAGGTGCTGGCGGTGCCCCCGGCCGCGGGCGATCTCGATTCGGCAGCGGCGGTAGCGCTCGCTGCCGAAGCCCGTCGGCGCATCGTGGCCGCGCCACCGGCCACACTCGTGATCATCGGTGGTGACACCGCCGCGGCGGTGCTCGGCGACGGTCCGCGGCGCGTCGGTGGGATGATCGCGCCGGGTATGCCCTGGAGCCGTGACCCCGACGGTGGCGGCCCGCTGGTGATCACCAAGGCCGGCGGCTTCGGTGGTGTTGATGCACTGGCCCGTCTGTTCGCGGGCAAGACTGGGTGACATGGCAGCACCCTTGGCGATCACGATGGGCGATGCATCCGGCGTCGGCCCCGAGATCGTGCTGCGTGCTTTCTGCGAGGGCGGTCTCGGCGAGGATGTCGTCGTCTACGGTGACGCCGCGATCCTGCACCACGGGGCGCGCCTGCTGGGTCTGAACGTCGACTGGGATCGGCTGCCGATCGTCGACCTCGGCCTCCTCACCGCCGCCGATCACGAGCCGGGGCGGCTCGACGCCGCGTCGGGTTCCGCGGCCCGCGCCTATGTCGAATGCGCCACCCGCGACGCGCTCGCGGGGAGGGTGTCGGGCCTGGTCACCATGCCGGTGAACAAGGCGGCCACCCAGCTGACGTACGCCGAGTTCATCGGGCACACCGAGTTCATCGCTGAGCTGTGCGGCGTGGAGAAGGTGACGATGATGCTCACGAACGGCCACCTCGCCGTCACCCACGTGAGCACCCACTGCTCGCTCGCGGAGGCGATCACGAAGGTGCGCACCGATCGTGTGCTCGACGTCATCCACCTCACTGTCGACACGCTGCGCCGCTTCAACCCCGGCCCGCGGATCGCCGTGTGTGGCCTCAACCCGCACGCCGGCGAACACGGCATGTTCGGCACGGAGGAGGCCGAGTACATCACGCCCGCGATCAAGGCGGCAGCGGCGGAGGGCATCGAGTGCAGCGGGCCGCACCCGGCCGATACCGTCTTCTACCAAGCCGTTCACCGTGGCCGGTTCGACGCGATCGTGTGCATGTACCACGACCAGGGCCATGGGCCGATGAAGCTGCTCGCGTTCGACACCGGTGTGAACGTCACCCTCGGGCTACCGATCGTGCGCACCTCGGTCGATCACGGAACCGCGTTCGACATCGCATGGACCGGCCGGGCATTCACCGACTCCCTGCACCACGCGCTGGCCTACGCCCGCAAGCTGGTCATCGGTCGCTGAACAGCGACGATGCCATTGCTCTACACTTGTCCGCCGTGGCAGCGTCGAACCGATCCCTGTCACTCGACGGCATCAGAGGGATGGCGCTCGCGGCGCCGGTGATGCTCCACCTCGGTCTGTACGGCTCGGGCAATGGTTGCTGGCTCTCGATCGCGATGTTCTTCACCCTCTCGGGTTTCCTCATCACGACGCTCGCGCTGAAGGAGATCGACAAGTCCGGGCGCCTATCGGTGAAGGGTTTCTATGCGCGCCGGCTGCGCCGGTTGATGCCTGCTGCACTGCTCGTGCTGACGCTCATCGTCGCCTTCGCCCGGCTGCTCGGCTGGCCGCTGATGAGTGCCGTGCGTCGCGACGTGTTCTCCGCTCTCACGTGGACGGCGAACTGGGAGCAGATGAAGGGCGGTGGGTATTGGGAGACCAATGTGCCCTCGCTCACCCTGCATTTCTGGTCGCTCTCCCTTGAGGAGCAGATTTACATCGTCTTCCCACTGGTGGTGGCGCTGGCCGTCGTCCTGCTCCGGCGGCGTACGCGCCCCGCAGTCCGCGTCGCCTGGGTGATGGGCGCGATCACGCTTGTGTCGTGGGCACTGCTGTGCACCGGCAATGACGCCTCACACATCTACCTGTCGACCTTCACGCGGATGGGCGAAGCCGCGTTCGGCTGCTTCGTCGCCGCCCTGTGCCATGTCCTACCCGCCAAGCGCACCGACCGGCAGGCATCGTGGCTGACCATCGGCTTGATGCTGTTCGTGGCGCCGCTGTGGGTGATCGCGGCGGCGAATGAGGTGTGGGGCGTGCGGCTCGGTGTGCTGCTCGGCACCCCGCCCACCGGCGCCGTCATCGCGCTCCTATGGCGCTATCCCGGATCGCTGCCGGCGAGGTTCTTCTCGCTGCGGATCCCGGCGTGGCTGGGGCGCCGGAGCTATGGGATCTACCTCATCCACCTGCCGCTGATCGACATGTTGGCCTTCCGGCTGCATACGAGGCATTTGGCGGTGCCGTGGATGCTGGTGGCCGTGGCGGCGACGGTCGTGCTCGCAGGACTCCTGTTCGCGTTCGTCGAGGAGCCGATTCGGGTTGGCAAGGTGGTGGTCGGGCCGCTGCGCTTCGCGGCGCTGATCGGCACCGCCGTCTTCGTGCTCACCGCGCTCAACATCCAGCTGACCGCGAAAACCTCATCGGTCCTCGCGCTCCCGACCGACAACCGCACGCCGTTGCTGGACGGCGACGTGACCTTCACCCTCCCGCCGTCCACGATCGCCGGCCAGGACGGGGGAGTGGCGTTCACCAACCCGCAGCCGCCGACCCCGCCCGCCCGTGTGCTGGTGATCGGCGACTCCACCGCCTGGGTGACTGCAGGTGCCGTAGAGGGGCTCGAGCAGGACGGCTGGTCGGTCGAAGCGATGTGGATGGTGAATTGCCCCGTCGGCGGCGATGCCAGGGTGATGGCGACCGAGACCGCCGAGCAGGTGAAGCCACGCGACATCGGTGAACTCCCCGGCTGTGACCAGTGGTGGAACGAGTACCTCCCCGAGGCGCTCCTGACCTTCAAACCGACGATGGTCCTGCTGGTCGGTGGCTATGTGCTGGCTTACGAGGCCGACCCTGCCGGCGACGATCAATGGTGTCACCTGGGTGACGGCAGCGGGCGCTGCGAGGAGTGGGCCGCCGCCCGCCTACGGGCGACGACCGAGCGGGTGCACACCTATGCCCCGCAGGCCCACCTCGTGCTCGCGACCGGCGGGTACATCGATCCGTGGGGCCCGCAGGACATCTCGCGCCCGACGATCGACGTGCTCAACGGACTCCTGCGGGCCGAAGCCGTGCGTGACAAGGACAGCCTGATCGACCTCGGATCGTGGCTCAACGACCACCTGGACCTCTTGTTCGACGGGATCCACCTGGGCACCGAAGGCATCGATGCGCTCAAGCCGTGGATCGCGGACGAACTGCAGGCCGTCGTCGCCGGCCAGCGCCTCGCCACCTGAACCGGCGGCCGGCTTCAGAGTTGCAGCGGCACCGCTTCGTGGATCTCGATCTCGGGTGCCGTGTCGGCCAGCGTGGTGAGTGCACGGGCGAACGCCCGCGACTCGGGTACGGCGAAGTGGGCGAGCAGGGCGTGGCTGTCGGCCCAGTGCTCCAGGAACACGAGGTGGTTCGGATCCTCGACGTCGCGGTGTACCGAGTGCACCAGGCAGCCCGGCTCCTGCCGTGAACGCTGTACATGCTCGACGCTGATCCGCAGTGCCTCGTCGATCGCGTCGGCCCCGACGTGGGCGCTCCCGGTGACGATGATCACGACGTCATGCCGCCGAGGCCGACCAGGCCGCGGGCCAGTTCGATCTCGCCCATGTGGCGCAAGCCGTGCTGGTAAATCCAGCACTCCGTCGCGTCGAGCAGGGTGATGCCCTGTGGCCCGGCCACGCGGGCGCTGTAGGTGCTGGCGATCTGGGGTGGCAACGGGTGAGGGATCACCACCCGGTCGAGCGCGGCCGGGTCGAGCTGCTCGAGCCAGGCCTCGGTGCGGGCCATCACTGCCTTGAGGTACTCCTGGAACGCCTCGTAGTCGCCGATGCGCTGGTGGATCATCTCGCCCACGGTGCGGTGCTTGCCGTGATCGTCGATCACCATCTGCACCCGTTCCTGCCATTCGGCGTTCCAGATCGGGGGAGTGCCGGTCATCAACATGAACGACGCGTCCCACATGTTCGTGATGTGGAACAGGCAGAACGCGATCGGCACCACTCCCTCGCGCTCGAAGTGGTTGACGTGGTCGATGGTCATCGTCGTCACGGCCTGGTGGTACAGCGAGTGCATCGCCTTCATCCGGCGTTGCAGCGAATCGAGGACTGCCGCGTTGCTCATGTCACTCCTTCATCTCTTCGGTCATTCCCGGGCGAGTTCCATCTTGGCGTGGGCCTCGATGTCGGCGGCGTCGCGCCGCGAGTGGATCTCGAACCGGGCGCGGCGGATCGTGCCGGTGAACGCAAACGGAGCGTCGTAGTCGTCGGTCTTCGGCGACATCGCGTCGCGGCCGATGTCGAGGCCGGTGGAACCGAGCATGCGTACCAGCTTGGGGATCGGTCCGCTGGCGATGTCCACGCCGTCGGCCGCGATCGTGAGCGTGCCCGCCTTGCCGTCGCGGGTGAAGCGGGCCTCCAGCAGGTGGTCGCCGGCGGTGAGCGTCACCGGCCCGCTCACCCGGTACGAGGTGCCCAGCGCGTTGTAGTGGAAGCGCAGCTCCCCGCCCTTCACGTAGAACGAGTGGCCGACACTGTGCGTGCCCCTGCTGTAGAGCACGCCCTGCACACCATCGCCGACGGTGACGTCGATCGTCAGCGTCCAGTTGCGCCCGCCGAGCGGAGGACACACGTCGGAGGGGATGTGTGAGATCGGGGCGAGGTACTCGTAGGTGGTCCGGGCATGGGGAGTGCCCGGCCGCGGTGAGCCCCCGAACAGCTCGATCGAGCGGTCGTCGAGGGGCAGCACGCCCATCTCGCCGGCCTGGCTCCACCACAGGTCGATCATCTCGCGCAGCTTCTCGGGTTGCTCGTCGGCGAGGTTGCGGCACTCGCTGAAGTCGTCGTCGAGGCAGAACAGCTCCCACTCGTCGTCGTCGTACGCGTTGCCGGCCGTGTGGTACGTGGTGGCCTTCCATGCCGTCCCGTCGTTGTCGAGCGCCCAGATGCCGCGGTGGCCCATCTGCTCGAAGTACTGCACTCGCCGTTGCGGCGGCGCGGTCGCGTCGGAGAACGTGGGCGCCAGGGAGCGGCCGTGCATCGGGATCTGCTCCACCCCTGCCACCACCTCTGGCGCCGGCGCGCCGGTGATGTCGAGCACCGTGGCCGCGAGATCGACCGCGTGGCAGAACTGATGGCGCATCTCGCCCTTGGCGCCGATGCCCGCAGGCCAGTGCACCACGAGCGGGTCGCGCACGCCGCCGCCGTATGTGTTCTGCTTGTACCAGCGCAGCGGGCTGTTGCCGGCCTGCGCCCAACCCCACGGGTAGTTGCTGTGCGAGTGTGGCCCGCCGATGTCGTCGAGGCGTTGCTCGACGATCTGGTCGATGTCCTCGAACATGCCGTTGAAGAAACTGAACTCGTCCATCACCCCGAATGGGCCGCCCTCGCGGCTGGCCCCGTTGTCGGAGAGCACCATCACGAGCGTGTCGTCGAGCAGGTCGAGCGAGTCGAGGAACGCCGTGAGCCGGCCGATCTGCTCGTCGGTGTGCTCGAGCATCGCCGCGTACGCCTCCTGCAGACGGCAGGCGAACTTCTGCTGGTTGGGCGTGAGATCGTTCCACGGGGGCACCCCCGGGTTGCGCGGCGCCTGCACCGTGCCGGCGGGGATGATGCCCTCGGCGATCTGGCGCTGGAACCAACGGTCGCGCCACACGTCGTAGCCCTCGTCGAACCTGCCCTTCCAGCGTTCGAGGTAGTCCTGCGGGGCCTGGTGCGGCGAATGCATCGCGCCGAACGCGAGGTACAGGAAGAACGGCCGGTCGGGGCGCACCGACACGAGGTCGCGTACCCACCCCATCGACTGATCGACGATGTCCTCGCTGAAGTGGTACTCGGCGGTGTCCGGCCGGGAGAGGTGCCGAGAAATGTGATGGTTGTCGCGAGTGAGCTCGGGGTGGAACTGATCGGTCTCGCCTTGCAGGAACCCGTAGAACTTGTCGAACCCCTTCTGCAGGGGCCAGTTGTGGTGCGGTCCGGCCGCCGACGTCTCCTCCATCGGCGCGAGGTGCCACTTGCCCGCTGCGTAGGTGGCATAGCCGTGGCCGCGCAACAGTTCGGCGATCGTGGCCGCCCGCGGCGTGATGCCGCCGCGCATGTGCGGGTAACCGCTGTTCCAGTTGCTGACGCCGCGCATGCCCACCGCGTGGTGGTTGCGCCCCGACAGCAGGCACGCCCGCGTGGGGGAGCACAGGGCGGTGGTGTGGAAGCTCGTGTAGCGCAACCCGCCGGCCGCGAGCGCGTCGATGTGCGGGGTGGTGAGCGTGCTGCCGTAACAGTTGAAATGCGAGAAGCCGGTGTCGTCGAGCACGATCATCAGCACGTTCGGGCCACCGAGGCCGGCCGGGGGAGCGGGCCACCACGGCTGCGAATCGAGGTGGGTACGGCCGATGCGGCCCTGGAAGCCCGGTTCACTCAACATGTCTGTTCTCCCAACACGGCCGCACCCTAAGACTTGTCAGAGTGACTGTCAACTGTTAGGTTGCCGCCATGCTGCCCCAGGAACGCGTCGACTTCCACTTCGACATCATGTGCCCGTGGGCGTACCGCACTTCGCTCTGGCTGCGCAATGTACGCGATCAGCTGGGCCTCGCTGTCACGTGGCGTTTCTTCAGCCTGGAAGAGGTCAACCGCGGGGAGGGCAAGAAGCACCCGTGGGAGCGCGAATGGAGCTACGGCTGGTCGATGATGCGCATCGGTGCGCTGCTGCGGCGCACCGACATGGGGCTGCTCGAGCTGTGGTATTCGCGGGCTGGCCACGCCTTGCACGTCGAGGGGCGCAAGCCGCACGATCCCGCCGTCGCCCGTGAACTGCTCGCGGACATCGGTGTCGATCCGGCCGTGGTCGATGCTGCCATCGCCGACGCCACGACCCACGACGAGATCAAGGCCGAGCACGAGCGGGTGCTCGCGCTCGGCGGCTTCGGTGTACCGACGATGGTGTTCCCCGGCGACCATGCGCTGTACGGCCCGGTGCTGCTCGATGTGCCCGAGGGCGACGCGGCGGTGCGTCTGTGGCATGCCGTCACGGCCTGGATCGAGTTCCCCACGCTCTACGAACTGCAACGGCCCAAGACGCTGGAGGCAAACATCCGCATCGGGGAGGCGTTCCGCCCCTACGTCGAGGGGCGTGATTGGGTGAGCATCAACCGCGGCACGGTGATTTCGATCGAGCTGCCGTCGCAGGGGCGGTCGCAATGAGTTCGGACACCGCCGCCACTACTGGCGGTCCCGAGGTGCGCTCAGACGGGCGCCATGCCCGTCGCGACCGCAACCGCCTCGCCGTCGTCGACGCGATGCTCGAGCTCTACAGCGAGGGTCGCTTCGACCCGTCTTCGGACGAGATCGCCGAACGTGCGGGCCTGTCGCCGCGCTCGCTGTTCCGCTACTTCGACGACATCGACGACCTCGTGCGGGCCGCGATCGCGCGCCAGTACGAGCGCGTCCGGCCGCTCGCCGAGATCGATCTCTCCACCGAGGCCCCGCTGGCCGAGCGCGTCAGTCGCCTCGTGCGGTCGCGGCTGCGCACCTACGACGCGATCGCCGCGGCCGGCAAGGTGGCCCGCGCCCGCGCCCACGCCCAGCCGCTGGTGGCCGAACAGCTCACCCAGGCCCGCGCCCTGTGGCGGCGCCAGGTGGAACGCCTCTTCGCGCCCGAGCTGGCGGCCATGCCGGCGGCGCGCGCCGCGGGCGCGCTGGCCGTCGCCGACGTGCTCGCCTCGTTCGAGTCGGTGCAGCTGATGCGCGACGACCAGGCCCTCACCCGGGCTCGGATCGAGGCCGCGCTCACCGAATCGCTCACCCGCCTGATGGAGGCCTGAATGCGTGTCACCCTGCTCGGTACCGGCAGCCCGATTCCCGACGCTCGCCGTGCCGGCCCGTCCACGCTCGTCACCGCTGACGGCCTGTGCGTCCTCGCCGACTGTGGCCGGGGTGTGTTGATGCGCCTCGTCGCCGCAGGTGTGCTGCCCCCGATGCTGCACGGAATACTCATCACCCACCTGCACAGCGACCACATCACCGACCTCAGCGATGTCATCACCACCCGCTGGGTGATGAGCTCGGGGCCCAACCCGCTCACGGTCTTCGGCCCGCCCGGCACGGCCGAAGTGGTGGCTGCGACGCTCGCCGCCCTGGCGCCCGACATCCGCTACCGCATCGCCCACCACGACGACCTCAACGAAGGCCCCGTCGTCACCGCCCGCGAGGTCGGCCCCGGCGATCGGTTCACCCTTGGCTCGGCCGACGTGGCGGTGGCTGCCACCGATCACCGCCCGGTCGAGCCCACCGTGGCCTTCCGCCTCGACGTGGGCGGCACGTCGGTGGTGCTCGGCGGCGACGGCGTGCCGTGTTCGGGCCTCGACGAGCTGTGCCGCGGCGCCGACGCTTACGTGCAGACGGTGCTGCGCGACGACCTCGTGCGGATGGTGCCGAGCGCCCGCTTTCAGGACATCCTCGACTATCACTCGACCGTGCAGCAGGCCGCCGAGACGGCCGCCCGCGCCGGCGTCGGCACGCTCGTGCTCACCCACTATGTGCCCTCGTTGCAGCCGGGCCAGGAGGACGAGTGGCGCGCGCTCGCCGCACCGCACTTCTCCGGCCCGGTCGTACTCGGCGACGACCTCACCGCGATCGACCTCTGAGCCCCGCGATCTATCGCACAAGAAGCCAAGGAGCACTCATGCAGATCCTGCGCACCCCCGACGACCGCTTCACCGACCTGTCCGGCTTCGCGTTCACGCCGAACTACGCGGAGATCACGGCCGTGCCCGGAGATCCCGCCGGCGGCACCCTGCGTGTGCACTACCTCGACGAGGGGCCCGCCGACGCGGCCCCGATCCTGCTGATGCACGGTGAGCCGTCGTGGTGCTACCTGTACCGGCACATGATCCCGATCCTCGCCGCGGCCGGCCATCGTGTGATCGCTCCCGACCTGGTGGGCTTCGGCCGCAGCGACAAGCCGGCCGAGCAGACCGACTACACGTACGCCCGTCATGTCGCGTGGATGAGCGAGTTGCTGTTCGACCGGCTCGACCTGCGCAACGCGACGTTCTTCGGGCAGGACTGGGGTGGCCTGGTGGGCCTGCGGCTGGTGGCCGCCGGGCCCGAGCGCTTCGAGCGCGTCGTGGTCGGCAACACGGCGCTGCCCGAGGGCCACGGCGCGATGAGTGAGGCCTTCGTCAAGTGGCAGCGCTTCTCGCGCGAGTCGCCGGTGTTCCCGATCGGCACGATCGTCAACGGCGGCAGCGCCACCGATCTGGCCCCCGAGGTGGTGGCCGCCTACGACGCCCCATTCCCCGACGACAGCTACAAGGCTGGTGCCCGGATCTTCCCGTCGCTCGTGCCCACCGTGGAGACCGATGCGGAGGTGCCGGAGAACCGGGCCGCCTGGGTGGTGCTCGAGCAGTTCACCAAGCCGTGGCTGTGCGCGTTCAGCGACCTCGATCCCGTCACCAAGGGTGGCGAGGGCCCGTTCATGCGCCGCATTCCCGGCGCCCAGGGCCAGCCGCACGTCACCATGACCGGAGGCGGGCACTTCCTTCAGGAGGATCTCGGCCCCGAACTGGCGGAGGTGATCCTGGCGTTCATCAAGCTGACGCGCCAGGCTGGTGCCTGATGTACGGCACCATCCGCCACGAGATCCGCATTCACCGCCCCGCCGCAGCGGTGTGGGAGCTCGCGGGCGACGCCTCACAGCTGCACAAATGGTTCCCCGGGATCGTGAGCTGCACGGTGGAGGGCAACCTGCGCACGATCGTCACCGGCGCGGGCATTCCCATGCCCGAGGAGATCCTGATCTGCGACGACACCCAGCGCCGGTTCCAGTACCAGCTGAAGGTGCCGATGTTCAAGCACCACCGGGGCACGATCGACGTCATCGACCTACACGACGGGACTTGCCTCGTCGTGTACTCCACCGAGGCCGACCCGCGGGCGATGGCGCTCGTGATCGGCGGCGGTACGGCCGGTGCCTTGCGTGAGCTGAAGCGCCAAATGGAAGCACCTTCGGAAAGGGTCACCTGATGGGCCGCAAGATCCTGTTCATCACCACCGACCAGCAGCGCTACGACACGCTCGGCTGCAACGGCGGCACGATCGCGCGCACACCCGTGGTCGACGGACTGGCCGCGCAGGGCGTGCGCTACGAGCGTCTGCACCCCCAGAGCGTGGTGTGCATGCCGTCGCGCAGCACGATGCTCACCGGCCAGCACGTCAGCACGCACGGCGTGTGGATGAACGGCGTGCCGCTCCCCGAGGACGCCCCTTCGGTGGCCGAGGTGCTGCACGATGCCGGCTATCGCACGGCGATCATCGGCAAGCCCCACTTCGAACCGTTCCTCGATCCCTTCGCCCGCTTCGCGGAGAACTCGTTCGCGATGAACGGCACGTTCGGCCCCCACCGCGGCTTCGAGCACTTCGAGTCGGCCACCCATGGGGCCATCGGCCCGCTGCACTACGCGCGCTGGCTGCTCAGCAACCACCCGGAAGCCGTAGGCATGTTCTACCCGGTGCTCGACAGCAGCCTGGAGGTCAACGCACTCGGGGGCGGCGACACCGGCGCACCGCAGGCGTGGGTCAACAACATCCCGCGCGAGTGGTACCACACCGATTGGGTGGCCGACCGCACGATCGCCTGGCTCGACTCGCTCGCGGCCGAGGACGACTGGTTCTGCTGGATGAGCTTCCCTGATCCCCACCACCCGTGGGATCCGCCCAAGAGCGAGGTCGGACGCATCGACTGGCGAGACGTGCCCCTGCCCGCGGGCTACATCGAGGATGCCTCCGAGCGCGAGCGAGTGCTCGACGGCAAACCGCGCCACTGGCGGGCCTGGTACGACGGGCGGCTGGTCAGCAACTACGAAGCCCCGTTGTCGTGGGTGCCCGCGACCCTCACCGCCGATCAGGTTCGAGAAGTGAACGCGCTGAACGCGGTCGAGTGCGAGCTGATTGACGAGGCCATCGGCCGAGTGCTGGCCAGCATCCGCGCGAGGGGCTGGGACGATGATGTCGACATCGTGTTCACCACCGACCACGGCGAGTTCCAGGGCGATTTCGGGCTGCTCTTCAAGGGTCCGTACCACGTGGATGCGCTGATGCGCTTGCCGCTCATCTGGCGCCCCGCGCCCTCGTCGCGCGCTGCCGGGGACGCCCCGGCGACGGTGACCAGGCCGGTCGGACATGTGGATCTGGCACCGACTTTCTGTACTATCGCCGGCGTGGCGGTACCTCAGTGGATGGAAGGCAAACCTTTGCCGGTCGACGACTCCGATGCGTTCGCGCGTGGCTTCGAGCGCGTGTTGACGGAGTGGGACAGCGACCTGTTCGGGATCGGCGTTCACCTGCGCACGATCACCCGCGACAGATTCGTCTGCACGACCTACCAGCCCGGCACGTCGCACGACGGCAGCGAGGGTGAGTTGTACGACCTCACCGACGACCCCCTGCAGCGGGTGAACCGCTGGGACGATCCGGCGTACGCCACGTTGCGCACCGATCTGGTGGCCGACCTGTGGGATCACCAGCCGCCGATGCGGCAGCCACTGCTCGGGGTGGAGGCCCCGGTTTGAGCACTCCGCGCGGGTACTGGCCGAGCAAATGGCCAGGTGAGGACGGCGGTCCGCAACGTCGGCAGGTTCCCGCGGACGGCGGGGGCCTCGGCCTGCGCGCTCTCGGTGGCGGCGAGCTTTCGGTCACCCACCGCGCGGGTAGCAATGCAGGTGTGGCCACGATGGTCGTGCTGCGCGACCCGGGTGAGGTCTATCTGCTCTGTCACACCGGCGGCGACGACGCCGTCAGCTGGGTGGAACAGATCGATCCGGTCACGCTGCGCACTCTGCGTCGCTCGCCGTCGCTGGAGGGTGGCCCCACCTGGCCGGGTGGCCTGGCCTGCCACGCCAACGGCAGCATCTATGTGGTGTTCGGCCAGCACGCACACCGGCTGAGCGCCGATCTCGACGTGATCGCAACCACCCGCCTGCCGCGCGCGCGCCCGTACAACAGCTTCGTGATCCTGCCCGACGGACATCTCGCGGCAAAGGATTTCGGTGGCCTGCGCCCGGGCCAGGACGAGCCCGACGGCTATGAGGGCACCGAGGTCGTGGTGCTCGAACCCGAGAGCTTGCAGGTCGTCGCTCGCCGCCTCGTGCCCGAGCCGTCGATCGCCCGCCTCAGCGCCGACGGCGGCGACATCTATGTCGTCGGCGACTCCAGCCTGTGGCGGGTGCAGTGGGGCCATGGCGCACTCACGCTCGATTCGGGCTACCGGGCGCTCTACCGCACGATGCCGGGTCAGACGTACGGCTGGGATCCGGTGTTGGAGAGCGGCGCGGCGTGGTTCCACGACAATGGCGCGGGCACCGAGCGCTTCACCGGCACCTTGCGCGGGCTGGGCCTCAGCGCCGCCCCGTCGCACCTGGTGCACGTGCACCTCGCCACCGGTGAGGTGACGATGTCGGAGATCTGTGGCCTGCCCGGTGGTGTCGTCGCCAACCCGCCCGTGATCGATCCCGTACGCCGTGTCGCCGTCGCCTACGACAGCGGTAACGGCGTGGTCACCGGCTACCGCATCGACCCCCGCGGGGTCACGTCGCGTCTGTGGACGCGCGAGCTGAACCACGCCGCCCACCCGCTGCGCTTTGATTCCGGCGAGCTGGTGCTGTGCGATTACGACCTGGAGCGACGCGTCGAGCAGGTGGTGGTCATCGACATCGAGACCGGGCAGGAGTTCGCCCGTGCCGACACGGGCAGCCCGGTGCAGTCGGTGCTGTTCCCGGCCCCCGGGTTCGGCCGCGACTTCTACCTCTGCTCGTTCACGACGGTGACGCGCTTCGCCGCCGACTGACCCGCTGCGGCGGTCGGTCAGCCGGCTTCGCGGCGGCGGCGCTCATCGGCGGGTCGGCTGGCGAGGCGCAGGAATGTACGGCCGCTGCCGCTGGCGTGAGCAGGGTCGTGGCGCGCCGGCATCGACAACATCCACACCAGCACGACGCTGATCAGCTCGGGCAGGTGCGATGTCTCGTTCACGAGGGGGATGGTGCCGCTGGCGATATCGGAGATGGCGGTCACCATCAGCGCGCCGGCGAGCATCGCCGCCACAGGGAGGACGGTACGGGCGCGGGCAGGACGCACGGCGACCACGAGGAGCGCGACTGCGTAGGCGACGCTGAACGCGCCGAGGTGGCGCGCATCGTGGGCGTTGGCCTCGCCCTTGCCGAGCAGGAGGGCGGGGACCGCGGTCATCGCGATCTCGGCAGCCACCACCACGAGCAGGGCGCGCACGATGCTCCACTTGCCGGCGCGGTCGAGCAGGGCGTTGGCCTTGGCGACACGGCGGGAGAGGTCAGGCATCGGCGCGGCGACGTGAAGGCTCAACCGCCGCCGGCTGCCATCGACGGCGGCGGCGAATGTGCTGCAAGCCACGCAGCGGGCGAGGTGGGCGTCGAGTAGTCGCTCGTCGATCGCAGGGTCTTCCCCGTCTGCCCTGGCCGACACGGCCTCTTGCCACTGCGCGCAGTCCATACAGAGAACAGGTCGCCCGACGGGCTCGTTCGGTTCCCGATACTTGGTTCCGGGTACTTGGATTCAGCGGGTACGGCTTGGCAGACTGGAGTCGTGTTCGGGGCGGATCCGCTGCGGGCGCTGCTCGACGCGGCGCGGGAAGGTGACGATCACGCCGTGCGTGAGTTCGTGCGCCAGACCCAGCCCCTCGTGTGGCGCCTGTGCAGTGTGCTCGGGTCGCCCGGCGAGGAAGAAGACCTCGTGCAGGAGACCTACCTCCGCGCCCTGCGTTCGCTCGATTCGTACCGGGGTGACGCTCCGGCCCGTTCGTGGCTGCTGTCCATCGCCCGGCATGTGTGCGCCGACCATGTGCGCCGCCGTACCCGCCAGCGGCGTCTGGTCGACCGTCTCACCCGCACCACGGCCACCGACCTGCCGCCGCACCCGGAGTCCGCGCACCAACTGCTCACCGGCCTGCTGCCCGAGCAGCGCGAGGCGTTCGAGCTCACCCAGCTCGTCGGCCTGTCGTACGAAGAGGCGGCGGTCACCATCGGCTGCCCGATCGGCACGGTGCGCTCTCGAGTGGCGCGGGCACGGGCAACGTTGCTCGATGCCGTACGCGCCACCGACGCCGTCTGAGCCTCGCCTGCTCCGTGGCGCGTAGGCTCGCCCCGTGAACGGTGCTCAGAGTGTTGTCCAGACATTGCTCGACAGTGGTGTGGAAGTGTGCTTCGCCAACCCGGGGACGTCGGAGATGCACTTCGTCGCCGCCCTCGACGGTGCTGGCGCTGACGGGCAGCGCATGCGCGCCGTGCTCGGCCTGTTCGAGGGCGTGGTCACTGGCATGGCCGACGGCTACGGCCGCATGGCGGGCAGGCCGGCGGCAACGCTCCTGCACCTCGGCCCCGGCCTCGGCAACGGCCTCGCCAACCTGCACAACGCCCGCCGCGCGGGCACGCCGGTGGTCAACATCGTCGGCGACCACGCGACGTACCATCTGCAGTACGACGCGCCCCTCACCTCCGATGTCGAGGGCATCGCCCGGCCCGTGTCCGATTGGGTGCACACGTCCACCGCGGCCCGCTCGGCCGCGGCCGACACCGCCCGCGCCGTCCAGGCGGCGATGCAGTACCCGCGCCAGGTGGCGACCCTGATCCTCCCCGCGGACGCGGCGTGGAACGCGGCCGAGGGCCCGGCCCCGGCGCTTCCGTTCGCCACCCCGGCCCCCGTGAGCGCCGACGCGGTGGCCCGCGTGGCGGCCGCCTTGCGCAGCGGCAAGCGCACCGCGATCCTGCTGGCCGGCGACGGCCTTGGCGAGGAGGGTCTGCTCGCGGCCGGTCGCGTGGCCGCGGCGACCGGCGCCCGCCTGTTGTGCGA
>JAYRWH010000069.1:0-9194 GCA_041918155.1 Ilumatobacteraceae bacterium
CCCCCCGGGGCGGCGATGCGTCTTTGGGCACGCGCGTGGGGCTGACCCGCCCCGCGCACGAGCACCGGGTTGGGGTCATCGCCGTTCGCCGCGTCGATCGCGGCGACGGCGGCATCGAACAGCGCGCGGCTCAGACCGCGCACTCCGATTCGCCGACGGCGGCCACGAATGGGCCCTGCTCGCCGTAGTCGACATAGAACTCGGGCGCGTCCTCCGGCTTGGGGAACACGTCGAGATACAGCAACTCCTTGGCGATCGCCGACGCACCCCCAACACGATCCATCCACGAGCGGAACGACTCACCCGCGGTGCGCTCATCGTTGAAGCGACGAATCACGGCAGCTGCGGCCAAAGGCGCGTTCTTCGCGGGCAGGCGTAACGCCTTGTCGCCGAAGTGGATCTGCTCCTCGCCGACAAAGCCGCCGAGCAGCATCTGGTAGCCGGGTGCGGACTGGCCGTGCGCGCGGCGCTCGGCACCGAAGAACCCGATGTCGGCGATGTGGTGCTGGCCACACGAGTTGGTGCAGCCGGAGATGTTGATCCGCACCCCACCGACCTCGGCGAGCCCCTCGGCCTCCAGCTCTTCACCGATCGCTGCGGCGAGACCGCGCGACTGGGTGACCGCGATGTTGCAGGTGTCCGAGCCGGGGCAGGCGACGACGTCGCGTGCCAGCTCGGCACCGGGGCGGGCCATGCCGATCGCCTCCAGGCGGGCGTACAGCACCGGCAGCTGGCCCTCGCTGAGCCCGCGGAACACGACGTTCTGGCGGTTCGAAAGGCGCACGTCCGCGCGTAGCTCGCGCTGGATCGAGGCGAGCGCACGGAACTGGGCAGAGGTGACGTCGCCGAGCGCGGCGTAGGCCACGGCCGACACGGCGCCGTTCGCCGCGCCACGGATCACCGAGGTGGCCACCCACCGCTGGTACGGGTCGCGCGGCGTCAGTGCGACACTGACGCCTTGCCCGACAGATGTGACCTCGCCCTCGGCCGCACGGCCCGCAGGCGCGTCCCCCGCGGCCTGGACGATCGGCGGGATGCCACCGGGCCAAGTGGACGACGCCGGCAGGGTCTGGCGGATCTTCAGCACGCGCCGGCGAACCTCGTCGATGCCGAGCTGATCGACCACCCACTTGAGCCGGGCGCGCAGCTTGTTGTCGCGGTTGCCGGTCTGCTCGAACAGGCGCAGGATCGCCTCCACGGTCGGCAGCAGATCCTCCTTCGCGGTGAACTCCTCGAGCGCGAGGGCCGGGTGCGGCGTGGCCCCGAGGCCGCCGGCGACGTATACGCGAAAGCCCGTCTCCACCGTGCCGTCGTCGCGAGTGCGGGTCACCGCGATGACGCCGGCGTCGTTGAACATCGCCTGGCCGCAGTCGGTGCTGCAGCCGCTGAAGTTGATCTTGAACTTGCGCGGCAAACGCTGCCCGAGCGGGTTGCGCACGAAGTGCTCGAACGCGGCCTCGGCCCACGGGGTGACATCGAGGTGCTCGTGGGGGCAGGCGCCGGCGAGGTGGCAGGCCATCACGTTGCGCACCGTGTCGCCGCACGCCTCACGACTGGTGAGGCCGACGGCGCCGATGCGGCGCATCACGTCGGGCACCTTGGTGAGCTCGACATAGTGGAACTGCACGTTCTGGCGAGTGGTGATGTGTCCCCAGCCACGGGAGAACTCCTCGCCGAGCTGGGCCATCACGTCGAGTTGCTCGGGCGTGATCGAGCCCGCCGGCAGCTTGATCCGGATCATCTGGTTGGTGCCGCCCTGGCGCTGGCCGTAGATGCCGTTGTTGAGCCGCATCACGCGGAACACGTCGTCGCCGATCTCACCGGCGAGGTACTGGGCGATGGCGCGCTCGAAGCGGGCGATGTCACGCTGTTGCTCGGCGTCGAGGTCGCGCTCGACGGGGATGACGGGTGTGGCGCCCACGTTCGACCTCCGGGTCGGATTGTGCACTAATTCCGATTGGTTAGGTCGACAATAGCGTCGGCGACGCTGATCCGTGCGCGGAATTCGGTCTCGCGACTCAGTCGCGCGGTTCAGTCGTCTCGATGGTGGCGGATGGCCCAGCGGCTGCCGAAGGCGAACACGAAGCCCGCCACCGAGCCGACCATCACCACGACCGTTGCCACCGCACCCTGGTGTGACACCGGGTGGTGTACCAGGAGCAGCACCATCGCCACGCCGGCCAGCAGCCACGTGAGGACGGCGACGCGTGCGGTGATGTCCTCGAGCTGGGTGAGCTCGGGATCACGGCTCGCCGCGTGGCGAGTGGCCCCCTCGCTGCGCAGCAAGGTGTCGAGCCAACGCACCGGGGCCGAGGCCATCATCATCACCGCCGGCGCCCACAGCAGCATCGCACCGGCGATCCACCGCTCGTCCGCGGCGGTGATCCGCGCCTGACTGTTCACCGCGGCCGCACACGCGAACGCAGCGACGGCGGTGAGCACCACCACGAGCAGGGCCTTCACGTAGCGCAGCACGATCACCTGCAGGCGCAGCATGTGGCGCACGATGCCGTACTCCACCTTGTTGACCTCCTCCACCAGCGGGCGGCGGCGGGCGGCGGCCAGTTCGAACAGCGCTGCGGCGCGTGCCACATCCGCGGCCTGCTCCCCTTCGGCGGCCTCGACGCTCGCGGCCAGGCCACCGTACCCACGCAACTGGCGGTCGACCTGGCGGCGGGAACGATCGTTCGCCGGCACCAGCAGGCGGGCTGTCTGCGGCGATTCGTGCACCGCGGTATACGCCGCGTCACTGGTCGGCTCGAGTTCGCCGGCCGGCAGGCGCAGCCCGGTGAGCGTGAAGCGCGGGGTGAACACCTCCTGGCCGGCGTAGACCACATGGTTGGAATGGAAGTAGAAGCGGGTGAGTTCGACGATCACCAGCCACAACACGGCCAGTGCGAGCACGATCGAGAGGGTGACCGCGGTGGCGAGCAGGCCGCGCGACCACGAGATCGGGCCCACGAGCAACGACCGCAACACTTCCAGCACGGCATCGCGCTCGACGGCGGGCAACAGCACGAGAATGCCCGCGCCGGACAGAAGGGCCGTGGCGACGCGGTGCATCGTGGAGAGGCGCACCTCGCAGCGCTGCAGGAAGCCGCGCATCGCCGCGGCCTCCTCGGCGGTGGGCTGAGCGGAGTCGGACATAGCGGCCACGCTACTGCGCTGCTGTCGGCCAAGCCCCGGCGAAACAGCAGGTCCAGCGGCGTCACCATCCGGTACCGTCTGGTAGTCGTACGCCGAGAGAGACCGATGATGAGCGACTCCCCCAACTCCCCCGACACCCCGGCCCCCAATGAACCCAGCGCGGGGAACTTCGTGCGCGACCTCGTGCGCGCCGACAACGAGGCCGGCACCTTCGGCGGCCGGGTGCAGACCCGTTTCCCACCCGAGCCGAACGGCTACCTGCACATCGGGCACGCGAAGGCGATCACGATCGACTTCTCGATCGCGCAGGAGTTCGGCGGCATCTGCAAGCTGCGCTTCGACGACACGAACCCGATCACGGAAGAAACCGAGTACGTCGATGCGATCGTCGACGACGTGCGCTGGCTGGGCTTCGAGCCCGCGGAGGTGGTGTACGCCAGCGACTACTTCCAGACGCTGTACCAGTGGGCCGAGCACCTCATCACCACCGGTTTCGCCTACGTCGACGATCAGGACGGCGACACGATCAGCGCCCAGCGCGGCGGCTACGGCAAGCCCGGCATCGAGAGCCCGCACCGCAACCGCCCGATGGCGGAGAGCCTCGATCTCTTCCGCCGCATGCGCGCCGGCGAGTTCGCCGACGGCTCGCACGTGCTGCGCGCCAAGGCCGACATGCAGCACGACAACATGCAGCTGCGCGACCCGATCATGTACCGCATCCGCCACGAGCACCACCACCGCACGGGCGACGACTGGTGCATCTACCCCACCTACGACTGGGCGCACGGCCAGAGCGACGCGATCGAGGGCGTCACCCATTCGCTGTGCACGCTGGAGTTCGACAGCCATCGCGCGCTCTACGACTGGTACCTCGAACACAGCCCGCTGACCGGCGACCAGCCGCGCCAGACCGAGTTCGCCCGCCTGGAGCTCACCTACACCGTCACCTCCAAGCGCAAGCTGCTGCAGCTCATCAACGACGGCATCGTCGACGGGTGGGACGACCCGCGCCTGCCCACCCTCTGCGCCCTGCGTCGCCGCGGCTACCCACCGGCCGCGATCCGCAACTTCTGCGACTTCATCGGCGTGGCCAAGACGAACAGCCGCCACCAGATCGAGATGCTCGAGTGGTTCGTGCGCAACGAACTCAACCGCATCGCGTTGCGACGGATGGCGGTGCTGCGCCCGATCAAGCTCGTGATCACCAACTGGCCCGCTGGCCACAGCGAATGGGTGACACTGCAGAACAACCCGGAGAACCCCGCCGACGGCAGCCGCGACGTGGAGTTCACCGGCGAGCTGTGGATCGAGGACGACGACTTCAAGGCCGAGGCCCCGCCGAAGTACTTCCGCCTCACCCCTGGCGCGGAAGTGCGCCTGCGCGGCGCGTTCTTCGTGAAGTGCACGGGCTACACCCTCAACCCCGACGGTTCCGTCGCCGAGGTGCAGGCCACCTACGACCCCGAGACGCGCGGCGGCAACGCCCCCGACGGGCGCAAGGTGAAGGCCACGATCCACTGGGTGTCCACCGCACACGCCGTCGACGTCACCGCCGAGCTGTACGAGCGCCTGTTCACTGCTGACGTCCCGGGTGAGCGCACCGGCGACCCGTTCGACGACCTCAACCGCACGTCACGCGAGATCGTGCACGGCAAGGCCGAGGCTGCGCTCGGCGAGGTCGCGCCCGGCCAGGTCGTGCAGTTCGAGCGCCTCGGCTACTTCGCCCACGACAGTGCCACCCCCGGCCTGTTCCACCGCACCGTGGGCCTCAAGGACGAGTGGGCCAACGTCCAGAAGCGCGGCAAGTAGATAGCGCGACGACGGCTCAGCGGGCTTGCACACCGAGTCCGCGACGGCGCAGGACGCGCCGCTCGATCCTGCTGAAGACGAGCGAGTCCATCAGCACACCGATGATCGCGATGACGATCATCGAGGCCAGCACACCACGCGAGTCATGGAACTCGCGGGCGAACTCCAAACGCGTGCCCAAGCTCTGTGTGCCGGGGATCACCACCAGCAGTTCACCGGCCATCAGGCTGCGCCAGGCGAACGCCCACCCCAGCTTCAGCCCGCTCACGAGCGACGGCATCGCCGCTGGAACGAGGAAGTCGCGGTACAGCGCGAGCCGGCCGGCGCCCATCGCTCGACCGGCACGGCGCAAGAGCGGGGGCGAGCTGTCGACGCCGGCAATGAAGCCGTTGGCGATGGCGGGCGCGGCGCCGAGCACCACCACGAACATGATCGCGTCCTCGGTGAGGCCCAACAGCAGGATGGCCAAGGGGAACCACGCGATCGAGGGCATCGTCTGCAGGCCGGTCAGCAACGAGGCGACGGCCGAGCGCACATGGCGCGATGCCGTCACTGCCAATCCGATCAGGCCACCGACCACGAGGGCCAGGAGGAACCCGATGATCGCCCTCTGCATCGTGGTGCCCACCGCATCCCACAATTTCGAGGTGCCGAGGTCGTCGACGAGGCGATCCCACACCTTGGCCGGAGGCGGCAGCAGGTAGTCCTTCTTCCACTCGCGCCACACTGCGATCTGCCAGATCAGCACCACCAGACCGACCGCGGCCACCTTCGGCCACAGCGCGTTCCACGCACGTCGCCACCACGGCAAGGGCCGGCTCTCCTGTACTTCCAGGTGGTCGAGGCCGGCGAGCTCTTCGTCGATCACCTCCGCGGCGACGGCATCAGTGGGCATGGCGGCGCACCTCCTCGCGCAGCTTCACGGTGACCTCGCCGGCGAGCGCCGAGATCTCCGGTGACTCGATCCGCCGCGGCCGCGGCGCGTTTACGGGGAACTCCACTGCCACCCGGCCGGGGCGGCTGGAGAGCAGCACGATCCGGTCCCCGAGGCGGCTGGCCTCGCGCACGTTGTGGGTCACGAACAGCACGGTGAGGCCCCGCTCGACCGCGACCCGCTCGATCTCGTCGTGCAGCACGTCGCGGGTGATCGCGTCGAGCGCGCCGAAGGGCTCGTCCATCAGCAGGATGTCGGCATCCTGCGCGAGCGCGCGGGCGAGTGCGACACGTTGGCGCATACCGCCCGACAGCTCGTGGGGCATCTTGTCGGCGAAGTCGGCCAGGTGCACCAGGGCGAGCAGTTCGCGCGCTCGCACGCGCCGTTCTGCACGCGGCACCCCGCGCAGCTTCAGCGCCAGTTCCACGTTCTGCGCAGCAGTGCGCCATGGCAGCAGCGCGGCCTCTTGGAACATGAAGGCCGTGCGACCGTTCACCACCACGTCGCCGCTGGTGGCCGGGTCGAGCCCGGACACCAGCGACAACAGAGTGCTCTTGCCGCAGCCGGAAGCCCCGACGATGCACAAGAACTCGCCACGCTCGACCGAGAGACTCACCCCATCGAGTGCGAGCACCGACGACTGGCCGTGCCCGTAGCGCTTGGTGACGGTGCGCAACGTGACGGCCGCCGACGTGGTGGTGGATACCTCGATGGGGCGGTTCTCGGTCAAGGTCACAGTCCTTCCACCTCCGCCAGGCCGCGAGCGACGAGCACTTCGTTGAGCAGGGCCAGGTCGTAGATGCCGTTCAGCTCGACCGGCTCCAGCAGACCCACGCTCACGGCATCGTCGGCCGACTTTTGCAGCGAGGCGGCGATGGGGTCGAGCGTGAAGGTCAGGTTGGCGAACGACGCGGCGACGGTGTCGGCCTTGGGCTCGCTGCCGGTGATGTCGGTGATCTGGGCGATCACGTCGGCCTGGGCCTTGTCCGGTTCGGCGGCGATGAGGTCAATCGCGTCGGCGAGACCCTCGATCACCGCCTGCACGAGGTCGGGGTGGTCGTTGAGGAACTCGGTGCGCACGATGAGGTGGGTGGTGACGTACTCGCCACCGGTGGCGGCCCACAGATCACGCTCATCGACCAACACCGTGCCGCCGCCCTCTTCGATGAGGCGGGTGGCCCACGGCTCGGGCACCCATGCCCCGTCGATGTCGCCGGCGATGAAGGACTCCAGCGTGGTGGCGTTCTTCTGCGGCAGGATCGTCACGTCGCCGCCACCGTCGGCGGTGGTCTCGATGCCGTTCTCCTTCAGCCAGGCGCGCAGGGCGACATCCTGGGTGTTGCCGAGCGACGGGGTGGCGATCTTCGTGCCCACGAGTTGCTCGACCGAGGTGATCTCGGGCTTCACCACGAGGAACGCCCCACCCGAGGTGCTGCCGGCGACGATGCGCACGGCCTCGCCGCCCGACTGGGCATAGGCGTTGATCGCCGGGTTGGGCCCGATGAAGGTGAGGTCGAGCGAGCCGGCGAGCAGCGCTTCGGCGGCGGTGGTGCCGGAGTCGAACGTGAAGGTCTGGAAGTCGACGCCGTCACCGAGGGCGGCGCTGAACGTGCCCTCGGCAACACCCACGAGCGCCGGCGCGTGGGTGACGTTGGGGAAGAACCCGAGGCGGACGGTGCCCTCCAACGTGCCGCCGGTGGAGGCGTCGCTGTCAGCGGAGGCGTTCGTGATGGGCGAGGACGAGCTGTCGTCGCTGCACGCGCCCATCACCATCGCGGCGGCGAGGGCAAGCAAAGCGAGTCGGCGGCGGGGGGAAGCACCAATTGTTGACATAGATGATCATATTTATCGGCCCAGACCGACCAATGCAACTGATTTGGTGGGAATTACTCCCCAAGCACGGGCATCGGGCGCCAGGCGGCCTCGTCGCTCAGCAGCGCGGCCACCCCGGCGGGAAGGGTTCCGGCCACCACGTCGGCCACGGTCACCACGTCGAGCACCCTGCGCAGCGCGGCCCGCGCCGCCACCCACACCTCGCGTAGCGGTGCCGCACTCCCCTCGAAGTCGGCCTCGTCGGGCCGTACTCCCCGCACGGCGGCCAGCGGGCCCTCGACGATGCGCACGATGTCCGCGAGATGCACGGTGGCCGGATCCATCGCCAGCCAGTAGCCGCCCTCGGCACCACGTCGCGACGCCACCACACCCGCTGCGCGCAGCTCGGAGAGGATGTTCTCGCAGAACTTCATCGGGATCTGCTGGGCGGCCGAGATCGCGTCGCCCTTCATCGGCTGCGTGGACGCCGCTCCGCAGGCGGCCAACTCGACGACCGCGCGGATCGCATAGTCGGCCTTCGCGGAAACGCGCACCGGGTCAGCGTAGGGCACACCCGGACGTGCTGGGATGGTCACGTGCGCCGTCGAGGTCGGGACGGAACGTACGAGGAGATCACGCTCGCCGACGTCGCGTCGCGGCCCGGCCCGTCGGGCTGGTCCGTCGATCAGCGTGACGCTGCCGCGTCAAGCTCAGCCAGCCCTACCTCGAACGCCTGATGCTGCTCGACGACTCGGTCGCGGTGGCGATGCCCGCCGCCTTGTGCGCAGTGTCGGCGGTGGCCGACCGGCACGGCCTCGGCTGAGCACCATTAGGCACTGACGGCGAGCCGCTCGACGGCGGCCACGACGACGTCGTCGACGGTGACGGTGCCGCCCGCGATCGCGTTCGCCAGGTCGGCGCGCATGTCGGCCTCCCAGAACTTTCCGAGGTGGGTGGCCGTGGCCGCCACAGCATCAGCGGTGGGGTCGGCCACCATCTGCCGGGCAATCTGGTTGGCCATGCGCACGAGCGCGCCGAGGCGGTGCTCGGGGTGATCCATCTCCACGGAGGCGACGCTGTGCCCGGGCGACACCTGCACGGCCGTCACCTTGTACTCGGGGCAGTTCGTGGCCCAGTCGCTGTTCTCCGTGGTCACCACGTTGGCGCCGCTGACCGGGTGGTGGAACGTGGTGTACACGACGCCTTGGGCCATGCGGTCGCTGACCAGCGCGTGCAGAGTGGTCGTGCCGATACGGCTGGCCAGCGTCACTTCGTCGCCGGTGCAGATTCCACGCTCCTCGGCGTCGGCGAGGTGGATCTCGAGCACATCCTCACCGTGCCAGCGCACGTTCTCGGTGCGGCGCGTCTGCGCGCCCACGTTGTACTGGCTGAGTGTCCGCCCCGTGGTGAGCAGCAGAGGGAAGCGGCGGTTCGACTTCTCCTCCGTCGCCACGTAGGGGGTGACGCTGAACCGGCCGAGGCCGCGTACGAA